>JAZSGW010000024.1:0-58051 GCA_045532935.1 Acutalibacteraceae bacterium | reverse complement strand
GCAGCTCCCGATATGCTTTGACCCTTCGGGTCAAAGACGCTCCCCGCGTAGCATAGCCGCTTCCGGTATACCGGAACCGGCTATGCACAAAAAATCCGTCGGGATTCGATGTCCCGGCGGATTTTCACATTTTATTTCATTAATCGTCTGATAACTGCTTCACAATCAGCCTTATCCATAATCTTGGGTACGGGATAAAGAGGATTGCCTTCCTTAAGAGCTCTTGCAACGATTGTAGGAATATCCTCTTCCTTAATCATATCAAAGCCGTCAGGAATATTCATATTCTTATTGAGAGTCTTGATAGCCTCAATAAATGCCTCTGCCTTTTCCTTATCAGTACCGTCAGTCTTAACGCCTGCGATTTCAGCAAGTCTTGCAAGCTTCTTATGAGCTGATGCACCGTAATACTCAAGCACATAGGGAAGAATTACTGCATTAGCAAGACCGTGAGGAATACCGTAGAAGCCGCCGAGATTATGAGCGATTGCGTGAACATATCCTACATATGCTCTTGTGAATGCCATACCTGCATAATAGGAAGCCCAGAGCATCTTATCTCTTGCTTCGATGTTCTTGCCGTCGGCATAAGCTGTTTCGATGTTGTCGAAAATCATCTTTGTTGCCTTTTCTGCATAAGCGATGGTGCTCTTTACGTTGCTGTTACCGATGTATGCTTCAACAGCGTGTGTAAGTGCATCCATACCTGTTGTTGAGGTAATGTGAGAGGGAAGACCTACTGTAAGCTCGGGGTCAAGAACTGCATACTTGGGACGGAGCTTCGGGTCATTGATAGCGTTCTTTTCGTGTGTTTCGGGGTCACTTACAACTGCTGCAAGAGTAACCTCTGAACCTGTACCTGCTGTGGTGGGAACTGCGAAGAGAGGAGGAAGCTTGTGCCATACCTTAAGAACACCGCGCATCTTCTTTACGGGAGTCTTGGGGTTTGTAACACGTGCTGCTGCAGCCTTTGCGCAGTCCATAGGTGAACCGCCGCCGAAAGCAATAACACCCTGACAAGCATTGTCAAGATAGAGCTGGCGTGCATCTTCGATATTCTGGATTGAGGGGTTGGGCTGTGTACCGTCATAAACGGTGTACTTAACACCGGCCTTTTCAAGCTCTTCGAAAAGAGAATCAAGAAGGTGAATACCCATAAGGCCCTTATCTGTTACAACAAGAACATTGTCAAGTCCCTTTGACTTGATGAATTCGGGGAGCTTGCGGATTGCTCCGGGGCCATCAATCACGTAGGGTTCTGACCAGTCAAAAAAGGGTGTGCACTGTGCAATGAAAAATGCCTTCTGATAGATTCTGCAGTAAGCTTTTTTTATCTGCCACATTGTAAATCTTTCCTTTCAGTAATGTATTTTATGTATTGTCCGGCTATTGCCGAGAGTTTACATCATATTTTACCACATCAGAAGAGTATCGTCAAGCATATTGAAAGATTTTTGATTTTTAGTTTAATAAATCTGTAACAGTTTTGTAACCTGTCAGTAAATAACATTTAAAGCTGTTTTAAGTCAGATGTTCTATACTACAGATGAAAAGGAGGCAAAGCCTATGAATAACCAGAAAACGGTTCTTGTCTGCGTAACGGCACAGTCGTCCTCGGAAAACCTCATTCACTCCGGAAAGGCACTTGCAGAAAAAAACTCTGCAAACCTTGAAATAGTTTCTGTCATTCCCATAGAAGAGGACAACAGAGACTTTGACCCTCAGGTGCTTGAAAATCTCTATTCTTCATCACGCACCAACGGCGGCGAATTAGCCGTATATTTCAGCGACGACCCGATTATGACGGTTTGCGCGCACATAGCCAAAAGAAAACCTCTCACCCTTGTCGTAGGTTTTCCCGGTGAACGAAGCAACAACTTTGTTTCGCTTATCCATCTGATTCTTCCCGATGTACCCATAAGCATGGTTGACGCAAAGGGAACAATCTACAATATTCTCCCCAACGAAGCAGCCCCCATAAAAATATAAGATTTTCTCTCCTTTAATCCCCTATGAGAACAGCCGGCAGAGCGTTTTGATGCTCTGCCGGCTGTTACATTTATTTTATTATTTCTTTTCAAATGTTATATCCGGATTATTGGGGACCATAAGTCGCTTGATAAGCACATAAGCAAGTGCTGTAACCTCATTTTTGGTCATCTTATCATAGTTAGAGAACCAATGTCTGATAAGACCGTAAAAGCCGTTTGACAAAAACATATAGAAAAAATCGAAATTCGTTCTGTCGTCAGTATTGTGAAACTGCTTGAAATACTTGTAGTTGAAATCACAGAAGAGAGTACTCATTCGTCCGATAACAGAAGTCGATGTCTTATCAAAAAGCATAAGACAGGTATCCTTACGGCTATCAAGAATATCAATAAGTCCTTCAACCGATGAATAAACATTTTTCGGAAAACCAATATCCGAAAGATTTTCAATCAACTGTTCAACTTCCCTTACAAGACCGTTCTCTATATCAGAAATAAGATCATTTATGTCCTTATAGTGGAAATAAAATGCGTTTCTGCTTAACTGTGCTCTTTCGCAAAGAAGCTTAACGGTAATTTTATTAAAAGGAAGCTCCCAGGAAAGCTCAACAAGACTTCTTTCAAAGGCTTTTTTTGTTTTTTTCACACAGCTATACTCTTTTGTTGCCATACACTTTCTCCTATTATCAAGTTACACATACAATACCACACATCGCAACAAAATTGTGCAAAATTCTATTAATAAATTATTAAAAAGATTTTATAAAGCGTCAATCAATGTATCAATGTCTACAGCTTTGACCTGTGTGTGTATTTCCTTTGCATCGGAATATGCTCCCGCACCCGACTCAAACACCGCATAAAGCGTATCCCCCTGAATATCTATACCCTCCATAAGAGTAGGCATTCTGACCTTTGAAATAAGACCGCTTTCATCGGCAATACAAAGATGTACGACTGTGCCGTCAAGTACTGTTCCGCCCTGAGTCCAGCTGTCAAGCGGCTTATATATATGTAATGTTGAGTCATAGTATCTTCCGTAGGAAGTGCTGAAAACGATGTTGCCGTCGCTTGTAACCGCCATACCCTGAACCTTTTCGGGAATTGAAAGAATTACATCGGGAGCCTTTTCGTCCCCGTCATATTCATTCGCAGCTATCGGAAGCTCATAGCCTACCGCCCAAGCTTTGTTGTCGTTTCCGGGGAAGCTGTGGTCAGGGTTTACGGGATAATCGTCCTTCTCATAAAACTCTGCAACATAGAGTCTTTCACCGTCGCAGCAGATGGTTGACGCTCTTACCTGAGTCTGAAATGAACCGTCAAACTCAATTTCATCACCGTCGGAAGTCCTATCGAGCACCGAAACTGAAAGATGGTATACAAAGCCTCCCTGTGTTTCATCACCGCCTGCACATACCCACACATCATCTCCGTCAGATGCTATACCGCCGGCGTGCTTTGAAAAATCCTTAAGTATAAGCTTTCTGACATCGCCTGTTGCTTTGTTTATAAGATAAAGCCTCGAGTTTTCGCCCTTCACATATCCGCTTAAAGCGAAGGCGTCGATAGACTCTATATAGCATATGCCCTGAGGCACAAAGCCCTCATCAAGTCCCGGAATTTCAAAAGCATCAAATGAATAATCCGTGTATTTAAGTCTTGAATAGTTTCCGTCGATAATAATGCTGATATTGCCGACTATGATAAGAACAGCCCTTTTTATTTTAGCAAAAAGGCCTTCAAAAAATGCGGCAAGATTACCGGCAGTCTCCTCATCTCCACCGTCGGAAACAAAAACCGCAGCATCTTCTTTCACCTCAAGTGCGAGAGCGCCGCTGCAAGCTCCGAAACAGGAAAAAGCCATAATCACGGCAAGGATTACGCAGATAAGCTTATTGATTTTCTTCATATTATTTTTCTCCTTTAGTAAAGCATTATTTCTTTTATAAATTATAACATAAATACCACCCCGAGTCAACACAGACACTCACCGGCATAAGTGCACCTGCAGTGGCATAAAATTAAGCGAGGAGGTATTATATGGAAAATCATGCTGATGAAAGAGCCGTAATTCTCGGCAGATACATAGTAAAGCATAACGCCACTGTACGCAGTACGGCAAAGGCAAATTCAGTCAGCAAAAGCACAGTTCACAGCGATGTTACAACAAGGCTAAAAAAAATAGACGGTGAGCTCTACGATAAGGTCAGAGCGGTCCTCGATAAAAATAAACAGGAACGGCATATCCGCGGAGGAATAGCAACAAAAGAGAAATACAAACGTTCCGAATAACGCTAAATCCGCCGGGATTCATTATCTCCCGACGGATTTTTCTTGTATTATATAAGTTAAATAGCTGAAATAGTATTATTCTGATTTTATATGCTCATACAAAGTCCTGAAAAACATTCTGCAATACTTCATATCTTTTCTGAAGCTCATCTCTTCATAATTTGTAATACCGAGAATAAGTATCGGAAGATAACCTCTCGAAAAAATATCTATTTTTTCCTTATGCTTCTCCCACATTTCCAACGTGAAAAGCGGATCGTTATTTTTATCAACGTAATAGGAATCGGCAAAAGAAGCAAAATCGATATAATTAGTACCTTGTATCATATATCCGAGAATATCTGTTTCATACTCATCAAAAATCAGATTTTCCTTTTTAACAACCGAGTGCATCTCATCATCGCTACAGGTAAGTATACGAACAGCCTGACTGAAAAACTTTTCAATGATATATCCGCTGAGTTTTTTCTGAAAGCTTTCCATATCTGAATAATAAAGATAAAAGGTTGCTCTTGCAACACCTGCTTTTTCACAAAGGTCAGTTACACTAATTCTTCCACTTTCTTTTTTTATAAGCTTACTGTAAGCCACAATCAATTTACGGTTAGTGCCTTTATTCATCGCAGTCACCTACCTTCTGTGTCTGCGCCGCAATGTTACAGTAAATTTCAAGATCTTTCACATTAAATTCCGTTTCGTCAATAATGCTTTTCACATAAGTAGCGATACATGAATAAAAAACAAATTTCAAAATGAAAAAGTCCTTTTCGCTGAATAAAGACTCAACAACATCAAAATAGGGTTGTGCAAGATAAAGAGAGATTTCGAAAAATCTTCTGTCACCGTTTTTTCCGCTGAGAAGGGCTATATAATGATTATTTGACTCAATCACTTCGCTGAAAACATTAAAAATTTCTTCAGGATTGACTTCTCTGTCTTTAATAAAGGCAAGCTCAAGCTTACGAAAAATCTCCTGAAGCATAGCTCCGCAGATTTTATCGTACATATCGTAAATGTCCTTATAGTGACGGTAAAACGTTGTACGGCTTACCTTGGCTATATCAATAAGCTCGGTAACCGTGATTTTACTGAAGTGCTTTTCCTCAACAAGTGTATAAAAAGCTTTTACCATCTTATCTGTTGTTTTGTCCGATTCTTCGTACATTAAAAAAACTCCTCTTAACGGTAAAATATATCACCTTAATAATGTATCATATTTTGAGAATACAAACAACTGTATTTTGACATTTTCGACCTATTTGTAACTTTTTTTAACATAAAAAGGCGGTACTCATTACCGTACCGCCCTTCTTTTTGCTATTATACTTTTGAACTATATCAGCCGTTAAGCATTTTGAAAACCTTCTTGTTTGCATTATGAAGCTCTTTGTAAGCAGCAAACATCTTATCATAAACAGGTTTATTTTCCTTATTGGGAATAAATGTTTTATCAGCTTTAATGAATTTATCTACATCATCAATGCTCTCAATCAGACCGAGACCTACTGCTACAACAACTGCAGCACCTACAGCACCTACATTCTGGGGGCTGGCAACTGTCTCAACTGTTCTGCCGATGCAGTCGGCAAGAATTTGGCTTGTGGAATCGTTAAGTGCACCGCCGCCTACAAAACGGATAACATCTGAAGTCTTTGTCTTCTTTTCGTGGGTTTCGAGCATCCAACGCATATGCATACATACACCTTCGACAACAGCTCTGATCATTTCACTCTTGCCGCTTTCGATGCTGAGATTGTAGAACATACCTCTTGCATTGGGATCCTCGAAGGGACAACGGTTACCGTGAAGCCAGGGTGTGAAGATAACTCCGTTTGAGCCTGCAGGAACACCTTCAATAACAGTCGAAAGATACTGATAAAGGTTAGTGTATTCTGATTCAATATCCTCGGCAACGTCTGTCTTCTTAAGATAGATACCGATTTCATCAAGGGCAAGATGATTCTTTACCCATTCAAGGCACTTACCTGCAGTTTCGAGCTCTGCAAAGTAGTTGTAATAACCGGGTCTTGCGCCTACAACTGCGGCAATCATAGCTGAAGCATCAACGATGCTCTTATCAACAACAGTCGAAACCCAGCCTGAAGTACCCATATATACGTGAGTGTCGTTCTTTTTAACTGCACCTGCACCTACGCCGATAAGCGATGCGTCCATACCGCCGCCGAAAACGGGAGTGCCCTCTTTAAGTCCGAGTTCAGCTGCTGCCTTGGCTGTAAGCTCACCTGCAACG
This sequence comes from Acutalibacteraceae bacterium, assembly GCA_045532935.1. GTDB lineage: Bacteria > Bacillota > Clostridia > Oscillospirales > Acutalibacteraceae > UBA6857. The sequence continues at coordinate 51,517 of JAZSGW010000024.1, read as the reverse complement.
TCTGTTGACTTGATGATTTTTGCAAGATGACGCATATCTACATGAAGAATCTTGCAGATTTCCTGGCTCCAGCACTTCTTATGAATATCAAAAAGAAGTGTACCGAAAGCAGAGTCCTCTGTCATAACGAATTCGCCTGTCATTCTTGCAATAAGTGATTCCTTAACGTCAAGCCACTTGTAAACCTTTTCGAAGTTTTCAGGCTCATTATTCTTTGTCCAGTTATACTTGAAAACGGGATCCTTTACAGAAGCTGCAACCGCACCTGTCTTTGCAAGAGAAACAAGAAGTTTGGGAAGGCTTGCGCCTGCAATCTGATGCAGGAATCCGTGGTCCATAAGCTCTTTCTGCTCTTTACGTGCACGCTGGTCCATATAGCTGAAGGCACGGCGCACAGGGAGACCTTCCTTATCCACAAGAACAAGACCCTGTGCCTGTGAACAGAAGGAGATACCGTCAACCTGCTCGGGCTTTACATCACAGTTTTCAAAAAGCTCCTTTGTTGTTTTACACATAGCAGCCCACCATTCGTTGGGGTCCTGCTCGGCGCCACCGTCAGGATAAACATAAAGCTGATAACCCTCGATAGCATCTGCAATAAGATTGATTGATTTGTCGATTCCGTAGAGACAGGTTTTAACGCCTGTCGTACCGATGTCATAGGCAAGTGCGTATTTCATAATGTTTTCTTCCTTTCAAATTCTTTTCAGTTAAGTTTTAGTGCCGCTTTGATAAATCTTAATATATTCTGCACGGCAAATTCATCGTTCTGGAAAATGTCCTTGCCGGCATATATTTCATATCTTTTTTTATAATAATCACAAGCATAGGAAAACTGGATATTCATAAGCAGATTGTCCACAAGAAATGCAGCCATACCCGGATCTATATCCATACGGATTTCCCCTGCAAGCTGACCCTCGAGAATTACCTTCCTGTAGGCTGCTGCAGTAACCGTCTCCATATCTGAAGCGATTCTTCCTGCAAGCTCGGCATTACTTTCACTTGTAACCTCGTTATACAGCTTTATGAGCACCGAATTAACACGTGAAAACTCTATAGCGATTCTCACAATCTTTTCAAGCCGCTGCATTACATCTTCGCCCGAATTAGTAACAGCATCAATAATCATTTTCAGGCTGTCGATACCGTAATTCACACTCGTAAGAAAAAGATCGGTTTTAGTATCAAAATACTTATAAAGTGAGCCTACGCTTACCTCCGCCTTTTTAGCAATCACGTTGATGTTTGCATTTTCAAAGCCGCAGTAGGCAAACTCCCTTACAGCAATCTCAAGAATTTTACGGCGCTTCTCTTCGGGGATATTTTCAAATGTGGGTTTACAGTATAGCTTATAACCTTCCATTTTCGTCTCCGCTTTCAACTTGTTTTTTACATTTTAACAATTTTTCAACTAAAATTCAAGTATTTACCCAAAATTACATTGCCGAGCTGTTCATAGCGAATCTCAGAATGTTCATGGCACTTCTCTGAATTTCGCCAAGTGTTATTCCTTCGGGCTTTCCGAGAGTCTTAAGAAGTGTACCGTCGGGCTTCTTGATAATGCAGACTCTTCCGCCGCCGGGCATAAGCAGGTCTACCTGTGCACGGACTCTGTATGCCTGGTCGCACATTTCGGGGAATTCCTGACTCTTTGACTTTTTCATCCACCAGTCAGTCATAACATTACCCTCATAACCCCACTCTTCACGAAGGATTCTTGTGCAAAGCTCGTAGTTATAATGTCCCCATACGCCATTGATAAGATTGTAGGAGGTCATAATATTTTTGGGTCTTGCTTCCTTTACGCATATTTCAAAGCCCTTGAGATAAATCTCACGCAGAGCTCTTTCGGAAAGACGTGAGTCATTGCCTGCACGGTTAAACTCCTGATTGTTGCAGGCGAAATGCTTCGGACAGGCTGACCTTCCGCCGTGCTGAATACCTCTTACGGCTGCAGCAGCAATCTTACCGCAAAGGTAGGGGTCTTCGGAATAGTATTCGAAGTTTCTGCCGCAAAGAGGATTACGGTGAATATTGATACCCGGAGCAAGAAGCACATCGCTACCCTTATCGCCCATTTCACCTGAAACTGCAGTATAAAGCTTTTCTACAAGCTCCTCGTCAAAGCTCGATGCAAGGAGTGTACCGATGGGAATAAGTGAGCAACAAGCCGAAAGTCTGATACCCGAAGGGCCGTCCGTTGTGGTAACGGCAGGGATTCCCTTCTTACGAAGTGAGGGAAGCACACCTGCAAAGCAGCCTGCATTTCCCGGCACACCCAAAGGGCTGCCCATAATATATGCGCCTCTGGTAATTGCCTCAAGCTCTTTTTCATCAAGCTGTGCGACAAACTCTTCCATAGTTTTTGTGCCGTTTCTTACATCACTGAGCTTGATTCCCCTGTCACCTGTCATAGGAATATCCTTGGGAAGATTATCGGTAATAATCTTTTTAAGGTCGTACTGTCTTTTTACAACGCTTTCTTTTCTGATTTCGTATTTTCCGCCGTTTTTAACAGCTGTGATAATCTGAAAATCAGCTTGAGGTGCAGAAACCTGCTTAAGCTGCTGTACAAGCTCTGTTTCGGCATAAACCTTTTTATAAAGGCTCTTTGCATCACGGACATTATCACCTACAGCGATGCCGTACTCGCCCTTTTCAATTACATAAGCAAACTGATAACCGGTAACTCCCCTGTCATCATAGCTTGCAAAGCTTACATAGGGTACAAACAGTGTAACTCTTTCACTTTCGCCCTTCTTAAGAAGCTTTGTCTTTTTATAACACACAAGCTCTCTTGCGGGAGCGCCGAGCTTACCGCAGGCTTTTTCAGCAAAAACCTCTACCACGTGTCTGCCCGCATAGGGTCCCTTATTTGTCACGATGCAGATAACCTCTACACCGTCTTCTTTTTCCTTGAAGGTTTCACCGTCAATAATGAAGCTGCTGTAGGAAAGACCGTAGCCGAAAGGATACTTCACGCCCTCTTTATTGAAGGTTTCAAAGTAACGGTATCCAACATATATATCCTCGGTATAGTTGTTATAATCCTTTGCACCGAAGTCCTTTGATGAAGGGAAGTCCTCATAGCGTCTTGCAACAGTTGCAGTAAGCTTACCTGAAGGATTCACTTTGCCTGTGAGAAGGTCGCATACAGCGTTTCCGCTTTCCATACCGCCCTGCCATACAAGAAGGACTGCGGAAATTTTATCCCCGAACTGCTCAAGCCAGGTAAGATCCATAATACAGCCGATATTCAGAAGAACAACAACTCTGTCATATCTGCCCGTAACCTTCGAGAGCATATCTATTTCTTCATCGGTGATATAATAGCTACCCTTTTCAAGCGCGTTTTCTCTATCCTCACCGCTTGAGCGTCCGATCGTGACAACAGCTGTATCTCCGTCCTTTTTATCAAGGGCAACGATTCTGTCTGTAAGAGGCATTTCCGGATAGAAACGGGGCCACTGTCCCCATACGCCGTGGTCTACGGGATTCTTGTCGCACCAATCGGTGTATGTCTTCGCTACAGCCTCGTTAAGCTTAAGCTCATCGCAGTTTCTTACTGCCTTTATGAGATTTACTGCATAGGGCTTATTTACGTCACCACCCGAACCGTAGCCGGTATAGAACCAATCGTTCTGCACTCTGCCGAAAAGAGCAACCCTGCTGCCCTCGGCAAGAGGAAGTACACCGTTATTTTCAAGAAGAACCGCACCCTGAGCGGCAGCATTACGAAGAATTTCAGGCATACCCTTTGTAATCACCTTCGGTGCCTTGCTTCTCGCCTGTTCCGCCTGGGAAAGGCTGTTGAACTTACTGTATATGCCTGCACCTACAGCATAAACCTTTTCGAAAGCTTTGTTCATTGTAAATCTCCCCTTTTTAATCTACGTCAAAAATATGTCTGAACTTATGTCTGTTGATTTCGTGCACCACCACAGACACAAGAATGATACCTACTGCAAGTCCGCTGGCAATTCTGAGAAGTGCGATAAATGAATCGTAAAAATTCTCCATCTCACCGACAACAAAGTAATATGTAGTGTAATAAAGCTTTCCGCCGGGAACAAGAGGAATTATCGAACAGGCAAGAATCGGAGTAGCAGGTGCTTTTGTCATTCTTGCCATTATCTCTGCATAAATCGTAGCTGCCAGTGCCGGAAAAAGATTCTGCATCAGCTCGTGCTCGAAATATATGCAGGACAAAGCATATACCACACAGGTAAGAAGTCCGCCGAGAGAAGAAATTATCACTCTGTTTTTGTTAGAGCGGAAAAGAAGGGTAAATCCGAAGGTCCCTGCAAAGCCTGAAATCACCAGGCGTAAAAATTCCTGTAAATCCATTTCTTACGCCCTCCTTATAAAATCTTTCCCATAGTAATAATCGCAACGGCAAAGCCACAGGCTATAGCAAGTGCAATCATTACTGATTCGAGAAGTCGCAAAAGACCCGACATAATATCTCCGCAAAGCATTTCCCTTACGGAGTTTACAAGCATAAGTCCCGGGACAATCAGCATAATATCGCCTATCATTATCATATTGGCATTATCCGCAAAACCGAAATGAACGAAAAGTATAGCAAGAAAACCCGAAACAGCCGATGCAAGAGCAGTAAAAAACAGTCGGTTAACGCCTGAAGATTTTACATAGGCATTGATAAGATAAATCACCAGGGCAATCGGAGCTGATGCAACCGAATCAGCAAAAGTACCTCCGAAAAACACAGTAAACGCCATAGCGGATATTATGTATCCGAGACAGACCGTAGGACGGAATTTGTTTTTCTTGACAAAGATGCTTTTCAGCTCTTCGGAAGCCTTATCAACATCAGGTACTTCTGTACAGATTTTTCTCGAAAGTGCATTGAGCTGCTCGAGACGGTCGAAGTTCGGAGCATAGGAATATATACGGCGCATCTGCGTGTTTGTTTTGCCGTTTTTTTCAATTACTGTGGCATAGACCATAGAGATGACGGAAAAAACCTGCGTTTTAGGTATGCCGTATGCAGAGCATATGTGTCTTACGGTTTCCTCTACACGGTTAATCTCAGCGCCGCACTGTACCATGCTTTTACCCAGGTCAAGAGCAAGACTGAGTACTTTTTCCGAGTCTACGGCCATATTGCCGTTTATTTCGCTGTTACTAACTTGCATAATTTCCCCCTCAAAAGAAAACGGATTTTATACATAATTACCCAATATACAAATGTAATTATAATACCTTAAGGGGGTAAAAGTCAATATTAAAATGCCTTTTGCAGGCATTCATCGCATTATTTTACAGTTATATCATATTTCCTTTTATATTCACCCGTGCCCTCATCTCTTACAACTGTAGCCTTATTGGCTGACAGCAACCGCACAAGATTATACACATCAAGCCATATCTGATTTTCACCCTCCTTCTGGCTTTCATCAAAAACAAGCTGAAGCCCCAGATGAAGATGAGGTACATTCATTCCATTGACATTTTCCTTCGTGCTGTAGCCCGTCATTCCCATATAACCTATAACCTGACCCGGCTTGACCGTCGCACCCTTTTCTATACCCTCTGCATATGGTCTGTCCTTACGGAGATGAGCATAATAATAGGACCTCACTCCGTCAGTGCTTCTTATACCGAGTCTCCAGCCGCCGTACTGATTCCAGCCTATACTCTCTACCACTCCGCCCTCAACAGCAACAATAGGTGTACCTATGTTACCCATAAGGTCATTGCCGAGATGACTGCGTCTGTAGCCGTAGCTCCGTGAAACACCGAAATCGTCGTAATGAGAATAGGAAAACCCCTCTGCCACGGGGCTGTAAGCAATTAAGCCGTAACCGTTTACAAGCTTTTTGCCGCCGTTACCGTCGGGAGCTTCCTTCTCATAAGCTCCGAGTATTCCCGAAAGCATAGCTGTGAAAATCTCCTTATAATGACCGTAATATTCGTTATCCTTCATAAGTTCATCAACGGTATACACCTCCCCGAGCTTTTCAACCATATCGTAAAGCTGTGAACTTTTATAAGTGCTCCAGTTGTCGCCATTTTTGCAGGCAAGATAAGAAAGGGAATCGATCCAGCTTATGTGATAAAGCTTTCCGTAGGTATCAATATCAAGCTGTGATGTATCCTTAAGCGCCTGCAGACAGACATTCATTTCCGCCCATTTTATGTAAAGCTTTTCTTCTGCTTTGCCTTCGGCATTCACGTTTGTATAAAGAGATAATGCCACTGTTGCAAGTGCAAGTATCACCGACAGAAATGCAGCAATTTTTCTTTTGTCTATTTTCAGAATCATTATATTCTCCCCTTTTTATGATGTAGATATTTAAATCTATGTTGAAAGATGTGAGGAGATTCTGCAGAAAATAAAATTGTCCCGCGACATACACCGTGGTACGCGGGGAGGCAAAACGCACCGTGTGCGTTTACACAGAGAAAATCCGGTTTCGGATAAGGGGAAACCGGATTTTTCTCTGTGCCTTTGGCTTTCTGCAGGAAAGCCAAAGTGCCTCCCCGCCGTGCCGTTTGCAGCACAACCATAAAAAGGGTGCCGTTACCGACACCCTTATAATATATTTTATTTCTGCTTGGAATACTTGACTCTGTAAATTACATTCATAAGTACACTGTCAATCTTACCGATTGCCTTGGGTGAACCAAAGAGCTCACCTGAAACAATAGCCTTGCAGTTCTTTTCCATAACCATTTCAGCAGCTGATGCTTCGTCCTTATTGCTTCCGCAACAAACTGCACCGTTGTCTTTGAGAAGAACAGCGTTTGTGCCCTTTTTCTTGATTTTCTTTGCAACCTTCTTTGAAGATTTAAGAGTATCATTGGGATCAAACTCTGCGCACTTTACAGTAACGCCTACGATCTGTGCAAAGTCGTCAAGAAGAGGCTTGAGAGTCTTGCCTATCTTTGATGAAGCAACGATTGCATCTTCCTTGGAGTGAATGATTGCACCGAGATCGTCACGCTTGAGATAGATGGCTCTGTGAAGATCAGCCTCTGAAGGATATTTATCACCTATAATGAGCTCGTCCTTCTTACCGAAGAGACCTACTGTTGCAACAACAGCACCTTCCTTATCGGAAAGGATAACCGCATCGTCGATTCTGATACTGTCATAAGCTGTGAGCTCTGCGGCTGCAGGAGCATCAGCTCTCTTCTTAAGGTCAGCAACATAACTGAAAACATCTTTGAAGGTGTCTGTAGCCTTGCCGGTAATCTCCTGATACTTGTTGTAAATAAATTCAGCACAAACCTTTTCAACTTCGTTTGCAACCTTGAATGCGTCATCATAGTCAGCACCGAGACAAACTGCACCGTGGTGGCGCATAATTACTGCCTTTGAGTCTGAACGCTTAAGAGCGCCTACAACACCCTTACGAAGCTTACCTGTACCGGGAAGGCCGTAAGCAGCAACGGGAATATTATCACCTATAATGTCCTTGCTGTAGCCTGTGATACCGTTGACATCACAACCGATAGCAGAAACGATGGAAGCGTTTGCCTGATGGGTGTGGATAACGAAGTTGCAATCCTTACGAAGAATGTAGCACTGCGCGTGAAGGCCTTTTTCACTTGAGGGCTTGATGTCACCTTCGTATGTAAGGTCTTCAAGATTAACTACAACTATATCATCGGGAGTAAGGCTGAGATAATCTCTGCCTGAAGGAGTAATTACAAACTGTGTATCGCTGATACGGCAGCTTACGTTACCCCATGTACGTGCAATAAGACCTGTTGCAACAAGCTGTTTGCCTGCTTCAACAACAATTTCTTTAGCCTGTAAAAGATCCATTGATTTTACCTGCCTTTCATTAAGTCAATATAAGGCAGGCTCGCAAAAACCTGCCTTAATTTATGTAGGTTAATTATTCCACGATTGAAATGTTTGAGAATACTCTGTCAAAGCGTGCAAGTGCATCGTCAATCATAGCCTCGTCATATGCTGCTGATGTGTAAAGTCTTGAGCCTGCAAGAGTTACAAGACCTTCTGCCATGTATGCAGCACCCATATGAGTCATTTCCTTCTTACGCTTATCAGTTTCCTTGATTACGCCGGGAATTGTCCAGGGCTTGCTCCAATCGATGGAGAAGTGCATTGTAGCAACTGTTTCCATATGGCAAACTGAACCCTGGTTGAATGCTACGAAGGGAAGGTTGTACTTGTCGATAATCTGATTGAGACCTGCGGTGATTCTGTCACCCATAAGACCTGCCTTCTGGCAAGCGTTCTGCTTATCGATTTCTTCAAGTGTATAGTAACCTGCAACGCATGAAATAGGTGTAGCAGCCATTGTACCGCCGCAGAATGCCTTCTTGATCTTCATGCCGCTTGCATCAAGACCTGCGCCCATGTACTTCATATATTCTCTCTTACCGCCGATACCGCCTGCGCCGGGATAACCGCCTGCGATTACCTTACCGAAGATGGTGAGGTCGGGCTCTACGCCGAAGTAACCCTGAGCACCTGCCATACCGATACGGAAGCCTGTAACAACCTCATCGAAAATAAGGAGTGCGCCATACTTACGGCAAAGTCTTTCAACGCCCTTATTGAAGTCGATATCAAGAGGACGTGTACCGCTTTCGGGACCGATGGGCTCAATGAATACAGCAGCTGTACCGCCGTTGAGCTGATTTCTTCTGAGCTTCTTCTCAAGATCGTTGAGATCGCCGGGGAAGAATTCCTGTGTATCTCTCATAAGACGAATGGGAACACCGTTTGCCTGAGTGAACTTTGAGCCGGGAACACGGATACCGTAACCGAGCTGATCTGACCAGCCGTGGTATGCGCCACCCATCTTGAGAATGTGCTTTTTCTTTGTAGCAAGTCTTGCAACACGGCAAGCAACCATACAAGCCTCTGTACCTGAACCGAGCATACGGAACATATCAACGGTGGGAACTGAATCGGAAATCTTCTTTGCAAGTTTGTATTCGAATTCGTGGAAAAGACCTGTTGAAGGACCGCAGGTGTTAAGAAGATCAATAACCTGATCACGAACAACCTTGGGGTTTGAGCCGAGAACTGTGGGACCGCCTGCCTGAAGGAAGTCATAGTACTCGTTGCCGTCGATATCGTAAAGCTTTGCGCCGTCAGCCTTTGTGAAAACAAGGGGGAACGGATAGTTGAAAGCAAGGTTATGCTGAACACCGCCGGGAATGATCTGCTTTGCTTCGTCGATCATAGCCTTTGACTTCTGGCACTTTGCTTCGAAGTATTCTTCTTCATACTTCTTAAGAACATCAGGGTTGATTGAGTGCATGGGCTGCTTGATAAGATAGTCAAGCTTTTTGGTGATAGCCGCAGCATCGGGATACTGTGAAATTGCAAATCTTGTGTCCATATTTAACATCTCCTGAAAAAATTTATTTTGGGTGAGCTGTCACTCACCGATATTTCCTTATAATTATACTATATTTTAATTATAGTTGTCAACTGTTACCCCTTATGAAAAATGTTAAAGTTTTTTATACATTATACATAAATCAGAACAATCCTGCCTCATTTTTATAAAAGAAGCTGTCTTGTCCCACAACTTGTGCAAATTTGCATACATTATGATTTTTCCTCAAGGTTAATGCTCCCTTTTTTCGGACTTTCAAATTTCCGATACAGAACTATAAATTGACAGTTTCTTATTTTTCCTCTAAAATATTAATTGTGGACCGCAAACCGCAGACTTACAGTTTCATATTAATTATGCTGCTTTTCTGAAGGCAGCCTTTTTTTATCTGCAAGTACTTATTTCACAGCAAGAATTATTCAAAGGGGAAGCTTAATATAAATATAAAGAAAGGCAGGCAATATGCTGATGACAAAAAACTATCTTACCTATCCTACAAAATCTATGAACATAACCCAGGACTATAACGACCCTTACTCCCATAAGCCCTACTCTTCAGGTGTTCCCGCATCATACCCCTGGGACGAGGCCTGCAGTGGCAGCGGAAAGGACTGGTTTCACTGTCCTTGTAATAAAATGAAAATCGTACGCATTTACGGTGTAGGCTCATCCGGTGCAAATACGCTTTTTCTCGAAAGCACCGAAAAGGTTGTATTCGCCGACGGGACAGAAGACTACTGTAGCCTCCTGATTATTCACCCTGACGACAGCGACTTGTGCCGACTTAAAACAGGACAGACCTTTACAAGAAATGAAAAAATATGTATGGAGGGCACTGACGGACCGGCAACTGGAAATCATTTCCACATTTCTGCAGGTAAGGGTAGATTTCTTGACCCCGAATGGATAAAAAACTCCAACGGTAAATGGGACGTAAACACATCTGCAGGCGCATACAAACCCGAACAGCTCTTTTTTGTCGATAAAGAATTCACCGTAAACATAAGAAATATGGCAGGACTTGAATTCAGGTATCTCCCTACAGTAAAGGTATATGCCAAAGGAGACTACCGTGTCACCGACGCGTCTCTGCTTCACGTGAGGACGGGTCCCGGCACAAGCTACAGAAAAAAAGCTTACAGTGAGCTTACAAAGAATGCCCGTAGCCAGACTTACGAAAGATTAAGATACAAGGCTGACGGATATGCGATGGGAGTAGAGTTCACCGTTTCACAGATAAATGACAACTGGGGTAAAACACCCTCCGGCTGGGTTTGTCTCGACTATTGCACTAAAATCTGACAGGAGTGAAATTGTGAAGGAAGTAATATTTTTAAAAGATGCTCTGCTTATCGCTGCAGAACTTTTAGGAGCACTTGCTGTAATATCCGGTGCCCTTTTTACCCTCTACCGCTGGATACTCAGACAGAACAGACAGGACGCAGACATCAAATCTTTAAAAAATGAGCAGACCGTAATCTGCTACGGTGTTCTTGCCGCATTGAAGGGTCTGAGTGAGCAGGGCTGCAACGGTCCCGTAACAGCGGCAATAGATAAGCTTGAAAAGCATCTCAACATTCAGGCTCATAAATAAAATCAAGTGAAAGGAATCAGAATATGAAAACAGATTATACCGAACTTATACAGGCAATTATCGCATTGTTATCTGCATTAATCACAGGCTTTCTTATCCCCTATCTCAAAAGAAAAATATCCGAGCAGAAGCTCGAAGAACTGAAAAAATGGGTTGCCGTAGGTGTCAGGGCAGCCGAGCAGCTCTACGGCAGTAAAGCAGGACTTCAGAAAAAAGAATACGTTGTCTCATTTCTGCTTTCAAAAGGAATTGTTTTTGATGTTGAAGAGGTAACTGCACTTATCGAAAGCGAAGTGTATAAGCTTTCACAGGAAAGCCTGACTAACACGTCAGAAAAATAAAACTACTCTATGACTTTACAGATACCAATATAAAAAAGCTGTCGGCAAAGGACAGCTTTTTGCTTCATATTATGTCTGAATTTTTCGCAGGAGGAATCAGCAGGTAATCTCCATACCGGCATAAGCGTTTAGTTCGAGACCGGCTGTATTTCCTGAAAGCAGTTCATAATATCCCTGAGAGCCTACCATTGCCGCATTATCACCGCAAAGAGAAAGCTCCGGAAGATACAGCTTCCAGCCGTGTTTCTTGCAAAGCTCTTCCATATCTCTGCGAAGTACGGAGTTTGCAGAAACGCCGCCTGCAAGTACAAGCGTAGTCTGATTATTGTCAAGCATCGCCTTCTCCGTATTTCTGCAAAGGCAACCTACAACAGCTTTCATAAAAGATGCGCCAAGATCGGGAATATTAATTTCGCCGTTTTTCTGCTTTGCGTTATGAATGGTATTTATCACGCTCGTTTTAAGTCCTGAAAAACTGAAATCATAAGGGGAGCCGTCAACTCTCGGTATGGGAAATTTATATGCTGTACTGTCTCCGTCCTTTGCGATACGGTCAAGATTAAGTCCGCCGGGGTAAGGAATCCCCATAGCACGAGCCGCCTTATCGAGAGCTTCACCCGCTGCATCGTCCCTTGTCCTTCCGATTATCCTGAAATCCGTATAATCTTTCACCTCAACCATCATAGTGTTTCCACCGCTTACAACGAGGCAAAAAAACGGAGGCTTAAGGTCGCTGTGCGTGATATAGGACGCCGCAATATGGCTTCGCAGATGGTGAACAGGGATAAGAGGTTTCCCCGCCGCATAAGAAAGAGCCTTAGCATAATTGACACCCACAAGAAGAGCTCCGATAAGTCCCGGGGCATAGGTTACTGCGACAGCATCAATCTTTTCAAGGGTAGTATCCGCATCTGAAAGAGCCTTACTGACCACCGAAGAGATCGCTTCAGCGTGACGGCGTGATGCTATTTCAGGCACTACACCACCGTATATTTTATGCTCCTGCACCTGGGAAGAAACAACATTTGAAAGTACTTTTCTGCCGTCTTCGACTACAGCTGCCGCTGTTTCATCACAAGAGGATTCGATTGCTAAAATTTTCATTTCCGTTTACCTTCGTTTCATAATCTACATTAAATTTCTCGTCATAATCAGAGCGTTCTCCCTCGGAGCGGAATAAAAATCCTTCCTTTCCCCGAGGCTCTCAAAGCCGCATTTACAGTAAAGAGAAATCGCACTTTCGTTGCTTTTTCTTACCTCAAGGGTAATGAAAGTACACTCGTTTTCTTCTGCAACTTTAACTGCATTTTCAACCAGAAGCTTGCCAAAGCCTTTTCGCCTGAAGTCAGGTTTTACAGCAACATTTGCAATATAGCACTCGTCAAGGACAATGTGCATACCCATATAGGCGGCAACATTACCTTCACTTTCAAGCACGTAAAAATAAGCCTTATCATTTGAAAGCTCCGATTTAAGTCCGTCAACTGTCCACGGTGAAGAAAAACATTCCTTTTCAAGCTGTGCAACAAAGGTAACGTCTGCTTCTGTCATTTTTCTTATGATTATTTCTTCCGCCAAAGCATTACCTCCCTTAACTGACTTATTATATAGTATATTTTTTTCACTCAAAAGTAAATACTTTTACCGATTTTTCCTTAAAAAGCTCCTTTTAACACAATAAATTCACAATTTTTGTTTATATTTCTTTTTTGTAAATATAACGTATCAGAATATGTTATATAATGTTTATACAAACTTATAGGAGGTTTAAACTATGAAAAAACTTTTAGCAATTATTCTTGCAATTATCTGTGCTTTCTCAACCTGCGCATTTGCAGTAGGCGCTATCGACGAAGAAGCTGCAGGTGACATCATCGAGGATTTATTCGACGTAACACAGGAAGAAGAAGAAGCCGATCAGCTCTCCTACGGTATCCACTACAGTTCAGGCGACCTCGTAACTGTAACAGTTCTCTACGAGCCCTCACCCAACATCAGATTTGAAGTTCCCACAGATGTAAAGGTTACAAGTGATACACCCATTGCTGTTGATCACAACTGGGTATGCTGGAAGAACCCCGAAACCGGTGATCTTTACTATCCCGGTGACACAATTCACGTTGACGGAAAAATAACACTTGTTGCTGTATGGGAAGAAAAAACAGACAACTATCCCAGATTTATCCGTAGTGCAATCGCAGGTGTTCAGGCTCTTCTCAAACTCATCGAGAAGTTCTTCGGTTTCTTTGATGCTATCAACAGCACAGATCCTGCTTTAACAACAACTACTGAACCCACAACCGTATAACATCTTAACAAAAGCTAAAAGGAAGTCGCTCTGGCGGCTTCTTTTTTGTTTCCTTTACCCCGAACAAGGGGAGGCGGCAACGCTGCGCGTTGCTACGCAGGGGCTATACAGCACCCTCTCTTAAAATACGCGAAAATCAAAATATCATACTCGGAAAAATCAGTGTATCTTCCCCTGCGCCCTTTGACCCTTAAGGTCAAAGCGCCTCCCCGTAATCTCACCGCATTCCCGGTTTCACATCATAACAAAGCCTGTCCGGTAAGAAAACCGGACAGGCTTTGTTATTTGTTTTATATCACATAATTATGTGAGTGTGATGTTCATATAAGGTGTGCTTGTTTTGAGTGTATCAGAAGCTGCACCGTATTTATATGCTGTGCCAACCTTCTGGACAGCTCTTACTCTGTACTGATAATTTGTTCCTTTAGTAAGTGACTTTGTATCAGTATATTTAAGAGCAGTAGTCAGACCAAGGCTTACCCACTTGCCGTTGTGGAGACGGAAAATCTGGTAGCCGTTTGCGCCCGCTACCTTATTCCAGGTAAGAGTAATAGATGTCTGCTTTCTCTGTGTAGTCTTAAGACCTGATACTTTACCGGGAAGAGTAAGCGCTGCGATATGACCGGTTGCATCACCGTAATGATACTTACCGTCTACAGTTGTAACAGCTCTGACTCTGAAGTAAGTGTTTGTACCTGAAGGAAGTCCGCTGATTGTTGCAGATGTGCTCTTGGTAATACCCTTACTTACCCATTTGCCGCCTACATACTGGAATACCTCATAGCCCTTGGCATTTGCAACGCTTGTCCATGCAATCTTCGCTGCATTAGCGTTGGTTGCAACAACCTTGAAAGTCTTGGGTTTTGCAAGACCTGTGTACTGGGAGACAATCTTGTGAGCGCCGAAGATCCATGCACCGTTTTCCTTTACAGCAGCACGTACAGCGTAGTGATACTTTGTAGCAACCTTGAGACCTGTTGCCTTATAAGAGGTTGCGGTTGCATCGAGAACTGCGACTGAAACCCACTTGCCGCCTATATACTGAAGAATCTGATACTTCTGAGCATTCTTAACTGCATCCCACTTGATTGTGATGGAGTTAGATGTGTATGCTGTGCTTGTCTTTGTAACAGCACCGAGGGTTGTCTTTACATTTACGGAAACAGGAGCAGCTGCTGCATAGCTTCCGTCGCTTGTCATCTTAAGTGCGCTGATTCTGAATGAGTATGATGTATATCCTTCGAGACCGGAAACAATTACATCAGTCTTATCAGTAATAAGAACCTGTTCCCACTTATTTGCACCTGAAATGTACTTTTCAAGCTTGTAGTGTGTAGCGTTCTCAACTGCTGTCCATACAATTCTTGCTCTGGATGAATCAGTAGCTGTTTTTACAGTCTTAACGTTGACTGCTGCGGGAATTGTTGCAACCTTGAGCTCCTTTGCTTCAGATGCACCGTAACCGTTTCTTACAGCCTCAACCTTAACGCTGTATTCTGTTGCAGCTGTAAGATTGTTGATGTAGAATTCTTCGCTTGTAACAGTTTCTGCGTTAAGCTTTTCATAGTTACCGTTCTTAAGAAGGTATACATTATAGCCGTCAGCACAGGGAACCTTGCTCCATACAAGCTTTACTGTTGATTTGTCACTGAAGAAGCTTACTTTTTCTACTGCTGCAAGGCTGATGTCGATGCTTCTGTCAACAGAACCGTTATACATACCGATAAACTTAACTGTTGCCTTTGCTGTACCGGGAAGTCTGCTGTCTGTAACAACAATATAATCCTTACCCTGAACAAGCTCTTTACCGTCAACCTTTACGGTAGCTGTGGGATAAAGTACTGAGCCTGTTGCTTCACAGGAGTCTACTGTTGCTTCGTTTACGCTGTAAACCTTATGAGCGTCCTTTAAGAGAAGACCTGCCACGAAGGTTGCAAGAGTAATAACAGAGTCTCTTCTGCTGTTTACTGTTTCAAGAACAACAGATACCATATTTGCAACACTTGAATTGCTTAATGCGTTGGTAAATGCCTTATCTCTGTATGCAGGGAAGAGAGTTTTGCCTGCCCAGTTGTTAAGGAAGTACTGAACTGTCTTATAGAGGAATTCGATTGTTGAAACATCACCTGCTGTGTTGAGTGCAGGTACGATGGTAAGCTCAAGGATTCTGTCGATGTCATAGCTGAAGAGTGCATCGAGAAGACCCATTTCGGTATCTGAACCTAAAAGGAATTCTTCGCTGTCGAAGGAAACGCCCTTTGCCTTGGTTTCACCGAAGTAGTCGAGAATCTTATCAACCTTTGTAAAGACGGACTCACTCTTTGAAGTGCTCAGGTTCATTACTTTTGCTACACCCTTATCGAAAAGGAAGTAGTTCATAAAGTAGTTTGCTACCTCAAAAACATCTTTACCGCCACCGGGAAGGTATTCCTTGCCGCTGAGGTCCTTGATAGCAAAATTGTTATATGCCCAGTAAGCAAGCATATCACCAAGAATTACAAGATAGCTGTCATCGTCATCGTAGATAATACCCATACCCTGATCATAGGATACGTTTCTGAGGAAAACTGTGATCATATCTTCGATAGTGTCACATTCTGCAATTCCCTCAACAAAGTCGCCAAGGTCCGCATTTGCAAGAACAATTCCTACAGCCTCAACAATGATGTCCTCGATAGCCATATCTGCAGCCTGAGGAATAAGTCCTGACTGAACGCCTACATATTTGAACACGTTTTCGAGGTTTGTGCCGATGTTTTCATAACCACCGTCTACCCAACCTGTAAAGCCGGGAACCATCTGATTTACGATTGCGCCGAAAACGCCGTTAATCTGATCAAGAAGAGCCTTTGAAGAATCAAGCTTAAGTCCGCTGAGATCATAGGTGCTACCCTTGAGATTTACAATACCCGAAAGAGCCTTGAGTGCAGGGACATCAGAAGAAGCAAGGTCAACATTGAGCTTCTTTACGATGTCAACAAGATACTTGTCAACTGCGATTCCGAACGCAAGGCAGATGAGATCCTCAACTGTTGAATTTGCGTCCATAGTAAATCCGGGGAGATACTCATTAGCAAACTTTGAAAGAAGAGGTCCGTAAATAAATGCGTCTACATCATTCTTATAGGTGTTATAAGCGTTTGTGAAATCTGCAGTGTCCTTCTTATAAACAACACCGAAAATTAATTCCTTGAGTAAGCCGCTTACACCGTCTTCGCCAAGCATATCCTTAAGGTCAATGAAGTTAGCGAAAACGCCAAGATCGATTGTACCGTCACAGATTTTACCTACAAGGCCTCTGTTTACAGCAATAAGGTCGATAAACTCATTGAGGATAAGAAGGTCGTCAGCCGGACGCTGCATACCCTCTTCCCAACCCTTGAGGTTAAGTTCCTTGAGGTCACCGAGAAGACCGCCGCCTACAAATGTTGCAAGTTTGATAATGCCTACATATTCGTCAAGTGTATTACACACTGCATTAATGCTGCGCAGGTCAAACTCAAGCTCCGTGTTACCAAGCTCAACAACCTCACAGATGTCTGCCTCCTTAAGGATTTCATCAAGTTTGTCGAGTGTTACTTCTGCGTTGTAGGTATCCGATTTGCTCGAATAGTACTTAAAGGAAGACTTTACTGTTTCTTCACCTTCTGCAGAAGCAGCAAGTGTAAGGCAGCTGAAAGCCATCATAATACTAAGTACAACACAAAGCATTTTTTTGAATGTTTTCATGAAATTTACCTCCATTAATTTTAATATTCGTAAATTAATACATTATAATGATACTATTTTTTGAGTAATCAGTCAATACAAGCAAGTGCGAATTTTTGCGAAAATTAAAAAAATTTAAAATTGAGCCAAACTGTTGCAAAAATGTGTCATAAACTCTATCATTCCGACGTTATAAAAACCGTCATAAAGAAAAGCGACACAGCCGAAACCGTGTCGCTTGCTTGTTATCTTTTTTTCCCTGTCAGTATATTATGCGGTGTACTCGAGTAAAGGACCGATGGTTGAGTACATATCATAACAGCATACATACTTAACGTTGAAGAGATTATAAAGAATGTTGAGAATTCTTACCCAGATAGGCTGAAGAAAAGCGTTGTGGTGAATACACAGACAATGTGTTTCATAATCGGGGTTAAGAGTCATCTGAACTCTGCAAAGGTTCATATTTGCTTCATCTGACTGTGAACCGTTATAAGCCTTCTGGAGACTTGAAATTGTGCCTGTACCGAGATACTTGTCATCGCTTGTGGCAATAGTAACGGTAAAGGGTGTCTGATTGTAAAGATAGCATCTGAACATACCGTTTGCATCGGTTGTGCCTGAAGCTACGAGCTGACCGTTGTTAGCTACAACATGAACGTCTGCGCCGCCACGGTAGTAATCGTTATCCTCGCCCTGGGGAATCATCATTTCGATGTCAACAGCATAAAGCTGTCTCTTTCTTTCGTATACAGGAACAAGTCTGATAACCTTCTTCTGTTCACCGTTTACGATGATTTCGTTACCGTCGGCATCAATAGCTACATTGTACTCGCCTTCGTAGATGTCGAAATATGTGAGTTCCAAAGCTCTGCCGACTGTGCCGTTTGCATTGAGAATAGCCCACTTGCCGTTCCAGGTGTAGATGTAGTTATCATCAGCAGGCTTTGCAAGAGCTTCAGCATTACCGTTAAGAGCATTGATTCCGTAGCTTACTGCAGGGTCAAGAAGGTTTTTCTTAAGGTTGATTCCATCGAATACTGCTTCCTTTACGCTGCCGTCTGCATCGGTATACTTAAGAAGAGTCTTACCGGTTGAATCGTAGAACATAACTGTATAGTTCTTGGGTATAGCATTGAATACAGGATAGAAGCCTACATCTCCGTAAATCGGTGTGGATTCGGTATCTTCATAAGCGATAAGATTTTTGCTGTAGGGGTAGTATGCCTTTGTGGACCAACCCTTGAATTCATATGTATTTGCGAGGTCAGCGTCCTTTGCAGGAGGATCATAAAGATTTCCTTCGGGATCGCTGTACAAGGGTGTTCCGCCGTGAATTACATACTGATAATTTGTAATAGGTACTACAACATTGTTCTTATCGAAGTTATAGAATCTCACCTGATGAGTGAGAACACCGTCAGTATCATGAGTAAGACCTTCGAAAACAGGGAAGAACTGTGTGTTTTTGTTGATTACAAGATCGGAGCACTCATAATCGGCGAGTGTATCCTCTGCTGTTGCTTCAAGATCTGATTCAGTTGACCAGCCACGGAAAAAATACTTTGCGAAAGCCTTTGTCTTTTCGCGGTAGGGTTTGTCACCCTCGTAAACGGCTTCTTCACCGGCCTTAACATATGTAGAATAAAGAGGTGTGCTTACAAGCTTATCAGGATCAGCAACCTTGGTATAGTCAACGTCCTCATAGTAGCCGTTTTCACCTGTAACCTTGTTATTGATAAAGTCTGCACGGTAATAAACGATTTCCTTACCGTCTTCTGACTCAATATATGTATAAGTGCAATCGCCCTCATATACATACTTATTGGTGCAGGAATAAACCTTTCTGTAGCTTACGCCACCGTCGAAGGTTTCGAATCTGCCTGCGTCTAATTTGTGACCGAGAGGATCCTTGATGTCGCCTCTCATAGCCTCAACCTTATTGGTTTCTGTACTGCACTTTACACAATAATAAATGGTGTAACCCTGTGTATCACAGGTAGGGTTAACCACCTTGCAGTAATTCGGGTCACCTGATGCAATCTCATGACTACACACAACTTCAGCAGAAACTGCAAAGCTGAAAGATGTTACAAGCATAATAACTGCAAGTAAAAGTGACAAATACCTTTTCATTGTCTTTTTCATTATTTTACCTCCTTAAATCGGCTTGAAGCCTCATTCAAATAAGCATAAACAGAGTTATCCTATAGTAACCCTATTGTTACTTTTAATATACTCCAAAACAGGAAAAAAGTCAAGTGATTTTTCAGCTTTAAGAGTGTCCGTAAGCCGATTTATCTTATCTGTCCGTCACCCGTAATGATATATTTGACTGTAGTAAGCTCCGGAAGTCCGAGAGGACCTCTTGCGTGAAGCTTCTGGGTTGAAATGCCGATTTCCGCACCGAAGCCGAATTCACCGCCGTCAGTAAACCTGGTGGAGGCATTCACATAAACCGCCGCTGCATCGATATTAGCCGTAAAATAATTTGCGGCTGTGTAATTTTCAGTAACGATACATTCACTGTGACCCGAGGAATATTCCATAATATGAGATGCAGCCTCGTTTATATCAGAGACAACCTTTACACTGATTTCATAACCGAGATACTCCCTTGCGTAATCCTCATCGGTGGCGGGTATTACATCGGAAATAATTTCAGCACAGCGCTTGTCACCGTGTATAATCACATTTTTTTCATCGAGAGCAGCCTTTATAAGAGGAAGTGCCTTTTCCGCAATCTTTTCGTGAATAACAAGACTTTCACAGGCATTACACACAGAAGGCCTTGAGGTTTTTGCGTTATAAATGATACTTACAGCCTTATTTATATCCGCGTCCTTATCCACGTAAATGTGACAGTTACCCGTACCTGTTTCGATTACGGGAACCGTTGAATTTTCTACGCAGGCTCTGATAAGACCTGCTCCTCCTCTCGGAATCAGCACGTCCACATAGGAATTCATTTTCATAAGAGCCGTTGCTGAATCTCTCGAGGTGTCACCGACAAGCTGGATACAGTCGCAGGGAAGTCCGGATTTTTCAAGAGCTTCTCTCATTACAAGCGCCATAGCCTTGTTTGAATTG
Source organism: Acutalibacteraceae bacterium (assembly GCA_045532935.1). Lineage (GTDB taxonomy): Bacteria > Bacillota > Clostridia > Oscillospirales > Acutalibacteraceae > UBA6857. The sequence goes on along the minus strand of JAZSGW010000024.1, from coordinate 31,123 downwards.
ATAGCCTCTTTACCGCCGCGGAGAATTACCGTATTGCCTGATTTAAGACAAAGAGCTGCCGCATCAACAGTTACATTTGGTCTTGCCTCGAAAATCACGGCAATTACACCAAGGGGTACACTTACCTTTTCGATTTTCATACCGTTGGGTCTGACCTCACCCGAAAGCACTCTTCCGAGGGGATCGGGAAGGGAAATGATATTTTCAACAGCCTTGGCAATGCTTTCGATTCTCTCTGTGTCAAGGGAAAGTCTGTCGAGCATAGAGCTGCTCATACCGTTTTCCTTTGCTGCTTCAATATCCTTCTTATTCTCACCGATAATAAAATCAGTCTTTTCTCTTAATGAAGCTGCTATTTCCTTAAGTGCTTTATCACGGAGCACAAGAGGTGCTGTCATAAGAACACGTTCTGCTTTTTTTGCATTAACACCTATCTGAGTAAGCATTTGTCAACTATCCCCTTTCAGTTGGCGGTAAACAGCGTTCCGATGCTGTGGCCGTCAATAATTTTGTATATATCCTGAGGCGCAGTACCGTTCATAATTACGGTAGGAATACCTGCTGACGTAGCAATTTCCGCCGCATGAATTTTTGTAACCATACCGCCCGTACCCCTGTCAGTACCCGCACCGCCGCAAAGAGCTATGATGTCCTCATTAATCTCCTTTACAACGGGAATAAAGTTTGCATCGGGGTTTTCATTCGGATTAGAATCAAACAGACCGTCTATGTCAGAAAGGATAACAAGCAGATCTGCGTGAATGAGACGCGCCACTATTGCTGAAAGTGAGTCATTATCTCCGTAAACTATTTCCTCTGTAGCAACGCTGTCGTTTTCGTTTACGATAGGCACCGCCTCATACTCAAAGAGCTTGAGGAATGTATTTTCAAGGTTTGTTCTTCTCTTTTCGTTTTCGATGTCACTTTTTGTAATAAGGAGCTGACCGGTTTTTACACCGTTTTCTCCGAAGAACTTATCATACATAAACATAAGCTCACACTGACCTACGGTAGCCGCCGCCTGTCTGCCCGGAATATCTACGGGTCTTTCCTTGAGCCCAAGCTTACCTACACCTACGCCTATAGCACCCGAGGTAACAAGCACGACCTCTCTTCCGCTGTTATGTAAATCAGCAAGAACGGAGCAGAGCTTTATCATTCTTCTGATATTGATTTTACCTGTTTCGTGAGTGAGGGTAGAAGTACCCACCTTTATTACAATGCGTTTTGCATTTTTCATATCTTTCATTTAAGTATCCTCCTGTGAGGCAATCAGAATTTTACGGTATTCCTCTTCACCTTTGACCTTACCGACGGCAGTAAAAAGCATATTATCCATAGTGAAATATTTACGGTGAACTCTTTTTACATCGTCGACGGTTACTCTTTTGATTTCTTCAATTATTTCGTCATCTTCTATTACCCTTCCGATAAGAAGCGTATTGTAGCCCACGGCAGAGAACTTGCTTTGCGGCTGTTCACGGGACATAATAAGGCTTGAAATCAGCTTTTCTTTTGCAATTTCCACCTTACGCTCCGTGATCTTTGCAGGAAAATCTATTATGATTTTAACCGTTTCTTTTATCGCCTGCGCTTCACTTTTAGGCACAAGACTCATTGATACGGCAGTGTATCCGCCCTGTGCATAACGTGCAAGCCAGCAATCTATACTGTAGACAAGACCAAGCTGCTCTCTTATTCTCTGATTAAGCATCGACGATGTGCCCGTACCAAGAATAAAGGCGCAAATCTGCAGAGAATACAGCTCGCTGTGGCTTATGGGTACGCCGGGAAAGCTGAGCATAATATGCGTCTGCTCTGTCGGCATATTTTTAAGAGCAAAGCCGGAATTAAAGGGAAGTGCTTTATTTACGCACTTTTTACCCTCTGACGGAAGCGCAGAGAAAAAGGCTGATATTTTTTCCCTCATCTCTTTTTCATCAAAGCTTCCGCTTACACCTATGACTATATTTTCACCGACATAGTTTTCCTTCATATAATCAAGTATCTTTTCTCGGGTGATACCCCTGACACTTTCAAAGGAGCCGAGAATCTCACGGCTGAGACAGTCGGGAGAAAAAAGCTTACTTTCATTAAGCTCGTAGCAGACATCAGAGGGATCGTCTTCGCACATAGAAATCTCCTCAAAAATTACACCCTTTTCCGTTTCTATATCCTTTTCATCAAGGCGCGGTGAGGTAATCATGTCAAACAGAATATCCGCTGCCGTTAGTATACGGTAATCTAACGCTCTTACATAAAAGAAGGTGTATTCCTTTGTCGTGTAGGCATTTACACTTGCGCCAATTTCGTCCATTCCCTCGGCAATATCGAAGCCCGTGCGCTTATGTGAGCCCTTGAAAACAATATGCTCAATAAAATGGGATATACCGTTATTATCAGCAGTCTCTTTCTTGCAGCCCGCAGCAACCCAGACTCCTACGGTAGCAGAGCGGAGTCGGTCATCGGGAGTGAAAAAAACTCTTATTCCGTTTTCAAGGGTGTAATTAATCATAGTCTATCTCCGTTATCAGTTAGCAAACTGGGAATTATAAAGCTCGGCATAGAAACCGTCCTTCTTAAGAAGCTCTCTGTGCTTACCTGTTTCAACAATATGACCTTCTCTCATAACGATAATGACATCGGCATCACGGATTGTTGAAAGTCGGTGAGCTATAACAAAGTTTGTTCTGCCCTGCATAAGGTTATAGGTTGCCTTCTGTATCTGCACCTCGGTTCTCGTATCGACAGAGGAGGTTGCCTCGTCGAGTATAAGAATGTCGGGTGAAGCGAGAATAGCTCTTGCAATAGTGATAAGCTGTCTCTGTCCTGCGGAAAGGTTTGCTCCGCCCTCTTCGAGGATAGTATCAAATCCGTCAGGCAAAGTTTTTACAAAGCTGTCGATTCTTGCAGCCTTCACCGCATCAAGGAATTCCTCTTCGGTAGCGTCCTCTCTGCCATAAAGGATATTTTCCTTAAGCGTACCCTCAAACAGCCATGTATCCTGAAGCACCATACCGAAAACGCTTCTGAGGTTTTCTCTGGTTATATCCTTGATGCTTACACCGTCAATAAGAATGTCACCGCCCTGGATTTCATAAAAGCGCATAAGCAGGTTTACAATCGTCGTCTTACCTGCACCTGTCGGACCTACGATAGCGACAAGATCGCCTTTTTTAACCTTGAGGTTGAAATCTTCGATAAGAGGCTTTTCGGGAACATAGGAAAATGAAACGTTTCTGAATTCCACATCGCCGCCGCTTTCAAGATAAATATCCTTTTCGCCGTCCTCTACCTCATCGGGTGCGTCCATAAGGTCGAATACACGCTCTGCACTTGCAAGAGAGGACTGAAGGGTATTTGCTATATTGCTAAGGTCGGTAATAGGCTGCATAAGGAGCTTTGAATAAGCCATAAAAGCTGTAATATCGCCTACATCGGCCTGCTTATTTATAATAAGATAACCGCCTATTACGCAGATTATTACATATCCCGCATTATTGGCAAAATTTATAAGCGGAGAAAGCAGACCTGAAAGGAACTGTGCCTTTCTGCCTGAATGATAGAGCTTTTCGTTAAGCTCGTCAAATTCCTCTATCGCCTTCTGCTCACAGCCGAACGCCTTAACGATACGGTGACCTGTAAACATTTCCTCTATGTGGCCGTTGATGTCACCTGTTTCCTTCCACTGCTTACGGAAATACTTCTTCGAAAAACGAAGTATAACCATCGCTATAACGAAGCACACGGGGAAGGGAGAAAGGCTGGTCATAGAAAGTGAAATACTGGTCTGCATCATAATTACAAACACACCGACAAAGGTTACAACGGAAGTGATAATCTGAATAAGGTTATTCTGAAGGGTGTTATTGATATTATCAATATCGTTTGTAACTCTCGAAAGAATGTCGCCCGTGTTGTGGCTGTCAAAATATGCAAGAGGAAGTTTTGACAGCTTTCTGTTAAACTTGTATCTTATGTCTGTGATAAGCTTCTGCACGACACCTGCGATTATATAGTGCTGTAAAAAGCTGAGCACAGACGAGCCGATATAAATAATAAGTATGGTTTTAAGAATATCGTAAATCGGAGTAAAGTCCATTACACCTGAAGCTATTTTGTTTTTTACCTGCAGGTCAAGTACAGTAATGATATTTCCGAGATACTTCGGTCCTAAAATGGAGAGCACGGAGCTGCCTGCCGCACATAAAACCGTAAAAATAATTGCAAGCTCGTTACCCTTAAGCAGTTTGAAAAGCTTTTTTGCCGTGGGAAGCATTTTTTCAGGTCTTTCCTTCTCACTTCTTCGAAGGTCACGGTATGCTGCATATCTGTCCCTTACAGATGCCTTACGGGAGGATTTTGTGTTTTTCATATTGCTTCCCCCTCTGTAATCTGTGATGAATAAATTTCCTTATAAACCTCGCAGCCTTCAAGAAGCTCGCTGTGCTTGCCGTCACCGACTATTCTGCCGCCTTCAAGCACGATTATTCTGTCAGCGTCAAGAATCGTTCCTACACGCTGTGCAACAATAATTACCGTTGCATCAACATTTTCCTTAATGGCTTTACGCAGATTTGCATCAGTCTTGAAGTCAAGAGCCGAAAAGCTGTCGTCGAAAATATATACCTCTGCCTTTCTGGCAAGGGCTCTTGCGATAGAAAGTCTCTGCTTCTGTCCGCCTGAGAAATTGGTAGCATTCTGACTTACGAAAGCAGACATTCCGCCCTCAAGTGAGTCGACAAACTCACTGCACTGTGCAATTTCGAGTGCTCTGTGAAGCTCTTCTTCTGTAGCATATGAATCACCGTAGCGGAGATTTTCCTCTATTGTGCCGCTGAAAAGGAAGGCTTTCTGCGGTACATAACCGATTCTCGAACGAAGATCCTCCTGGTACCAATCCCTTACGTCAACACCGTCAAGAAGTACCTGACCCTCATTGACGTCGTAGAAACGCGGAATAAGATTTATAAGGCTCGACTTGCCGCTACCTGTACAGCCTATGATTGCAGTAACCTTTCCGCTTTCTGCAGTAAAGGAAATATTGTTGAGTATCGGCTCCTCGCCCTCATTATAACGGAAGGTGACGTTTCTGAATTCGACTTTGCCTCTGATGCTGTCGTCGTGTAAAGCAGCGTTCTCGGGATTTTTTACGGAAGGCTCAATGTCAAGCACTTCAATAATTCTCTTTGCGGATATTCTTGCTCTTGGAACAATAATGAACATCGCCGCCGCCATAGTAACAGAAAAGACAATCATAATCATATAGATAACAAATGCCTGAAGGTTGCCTATAGCATTTACAAGGTCATCATGCTGTGTGATAACGTCCATTTTTTCAAGGTTCTTTGCTGCAAAGATAATAAGAAGATCAAGTGCGGCAATAATGATTACAATACATATGGGAATAAGCACCGACATAAGGCGCTGAAATTTAAGAGTGAGACGTGAGAGCTCAAGATTCTGCTTCTGAAAATGCTCGTCCTCGTAGTCACATCTGTTAAAAGCACGGATAACACGGATACCCGTAAGCTTCTCTCTTATAAAGCGGTTGATGGAGTCAACGAGCTTCTGTCTTCTTCTGAAAAGAGGCATTACCACCTTAAGCACTATTACAACTATAACTGCAATAATCGGAAGTACGCCGAAAATAACACTTGCAAGCTTCGGATTCATAATGAATGCCATAACCACACCGCCGACAAGCATAATCGGTGCGGAAATAATCATACGCAAGCCCTGAAGTACAAAGTCCTGAAGCACCTTTACGTCATTGGTGCAGCGTGTGATAAGCGACGGTGTACCGACAATATCAATATCTTTCTGGGAAAGACTTTCAACCTTGAGAAAAATCTCTCTTCTTAAAATTTTACCGTAGGAAGTCGCAGTTTTACTCGAATAGTAGCTGTTAAAGCAGGCAATTACTACTGCCAGGCCGGAAACGAGCATCATATAAAGTCCCATTTCCTTTATATAAGGAATATCTCCGTTAGCGATACCGTTATTGATAATTGACGACATCATAAGCGGCAGAACAAGGCTGCCTACCTGGGCAAGTACGGCAAAAATCATCGCCGCGACTGTAGATTTTTTTATCGTTTTCAGATGTTTCATAAGTCTGAGCATAGATGTACCTCCCACCTACTCATTATAAAAATAAGCGAAACTTTCGCATAATAATCCAATTATGGTACAGTTTAGCAAATAAATATGAAAAAAATGTAAACTCAAAATTAATATGAGCTAATTAAATATTAAAAGAGCAGATATTTTCAAGGTGAAAAATCAATGAAAATATCTGCTCTTCGTTTGTAAGAAATACGGCTGTTTTTATGTGTCTGTAACAGTTTATGCTTCACCTTTCGCAAGACGTACAATATCGCCTACTCCGTCAAGTACCATAGAGGGACGGTAAGCATAGGTTTTTGGAGTATCCTTCGTGGAAACACCCGAAAGAACGAGCACTGTCGACACACCTGTCTCAAGACCTGAAACTATATCTGTGTCCATTCTGTCGCCGATAATTACGGCTTCAGCTGAATGACAGCCAAGAAGCTTAAGGCCTGTTCTCATCATAAGCGGATTAGGCTTTCCGCAGAAGTAAGCCTCTACACCGGTTGCCATCTCAATCGGTGCAACAAGTGCACGGCAGGCAGGTGCAATTCCGTGCTCAATAGGGCCTGAAACATCTGAATTGGCACCGATAAGCTTTGCGCCGCCAAGAACGAGATTTGTAGCCTTTGTGAGTGTATCAAGAGTGTAGGTTCTGCCCTCACCGATAACAACATAGTCGGGATTAACGTCATTCATCGTGCACCCTGCCTCATAAAGTGCATTGAGAAGTCCTGCTTCACCGAGAACATAAACGCTGCAGCCGGGAGCCTGCTCCTTAAGAAATTCTGCTGTTGCAAGAGCACTTGTATAAAAATGCTCCTCGCCTACCTCAAGGCCCATTCTGTGAAGCTTCTGCTGAAGCTCACGGGGAGTAAGTCCGCTGTTATTTGTAAGAAAGAGGTAATCCTTTTTCTCTGTATTGAGCCAGTTTATAAATTCGGCAGCCCCCGGAAGAATGATGTTTCCATGATAGATAACACCGTCCATATCGCAGATAAAACCTTTTTTCGCATTGAAATCTATTTTTGCCATTTTGACCTCCATATATAAAAGTGTTGTTTGCGTTCTGTTTTATTATAAGAGTTCTCTCGAAAAAAGTCAACAAATTTTTCTTTAAAAAATAAGCACAATGCACAAAGAAACAGTTCTATTATCTCTATCAGAATTATTCCTTAACTTCATACATCTTTAATCCATTTTAATGTCATAATTTAAGTTGATTTATTCTATGCTCTATGTTAAAATTAAAATAATATATTTTAATACAAAAAAGGAGAGAATTTATTATGATTACAGGAAAAAACATCGTTCTTACCGGTTGTGACAACGGTATCGGGCTTGAGTTTCTGAAGCTCATAAAAGGTCACAACAGAATCCTCTGTGTTGACAAAAACATCGGTAGACTCGAAGCTTACGAAGACGAAAACACCTTTATCCTTCAGAAAGACGTTTCCTCAAAGGAAGCGGTTGACGAAATTTTCGAAATCGCTCTTGAAAAGCTTGGTTCAATCGACATTTTCTACGCAAATGCAGGCTATCCTTACTACGAAGAAATGAACTACTGCGATTGGGACAGAGTAGCAAGAATGTTTGAAACCAATGTTTTCTCCCCCATTTACTCCTACCAGAAGTACGTTGAGTACCTCAACGGTAAAAAGGGGATATTTGCTATTACTGTTTCAGCAATCGGCACTATGGCGATGCCCGGATTTACAATCTACAGCGCATCGAAATTCGCTATGCACGGTTTCCAGGAAGGCATCCGCTTTGAAAAGCCCGATAATGTTCAGCTGACCTGCCTTTACCCCGTAGCTACGGACACAGGCTTTTTCAAGGCTGCAAACGAGCTTCCCTTCAAAAAGCCCTTCCCTGTACAGAAGCCTAACCACGTTGCAAGAAAGATGCTTCAGGGAATCGAAAGTGGTAAGGATATGGTAAGTCCCTGCAAGCTTTTCGGTCTTTCAAAGCAGCTTATGAAATTTATCCCACCGGTAAAAACCGCCTATCTCTATCTTGAAAAGAGAAAGTTCAAGGAATTCAAGGATATGGTCAAGGGACTAAAGGAAGGTGCAGTTAAATGAGAGATACAATCCTCGCAACACCGATGAAAATCGGCTCCTGCGAAATCAAAAACAGAATTGTTCTGCCTCCTATGCTTATGGGGTTCGGTCACTTCGACGGTAAACCCACAGAAAAGCTTATGAATTACTACGAGGAAAGAGCTAAAGGCGGTTGCGGTCTTATTATGACGGAGATTACCCGTGTAAACGATCAGACCGGCTCTGCCGCATTTGCACAGCTTGCAGCAAGTCACGATTACCATATCGAACCTCTTCGTGAGCTTGCACAGCGTGTACAGCGCCACGGTGCGAAATTCTTCGTACAGCTTCACCACCCGGGCAGACAGAATGTAGGACTTCTTGTCGGTACAGTACCGTTGAGCATTCAGCTTGAAAAACTCACAAAGGGCGGTTACGGTAAGCTTCTCTATAAGCTTACCCCTGCAGTCGGTCCTCTTCTTCTTGAGAGAGATATTGTTCCCTCAAGCGTTGCTCCGTCAAAGTGTGACCCCGCCTATTTTGCCGCAGGCAGAGTAAGAGCCTTACGCTATAAAGAAATAAAAAAGCTCGAAAGACAGTTCATTGATGCTGCAAAAAGAGTGCAGAAGGCAGGCTGTGACGGTGTGGAGCTTCACTCAGCTCACGGCTATCTCCTTCAGCAGTTCTTAAGTCCCGTTACAAATCAGCGCTCCGACGAATACGGTGGCTCACTTGAAAACAGAACACGCTTTATCGTTAACATTCTGCGTGGAATAAAAGAGGAATGTGGCAAAGACTTCCCCGTTGTTGTACGTCTTTCAGCCGACGAATGCTACAGATTTATAGGTAAAGAGGGTATGGGATATACCCTTGCTGAAGGTGTGAAAATCGCAAAAATTCTCGAGGCTAACGGTGCAGATGCCATTGACGTATCCTCTGCCGGATACGACACCTTCAACTACTGGCTTGAGCCCGTCTCCTTCGAGCCCGGTTGGAGAAAGTTTATGGCGAAGGCTATAAAGGAGGCTGTCTCCATTCCCGTTCTTGCCGCCAACCTTATACGCTCTCCCGAGCAGGCGGAAGCACAGATTCAGGAAGGTGTTCAGGATTTCGTCTGCCTTGGCAGACCGCAGATTGCAGACCCCTACTGGGCTGAAAAGGCTATCAGCGGTAACGGCACCATCAGAAGATGTATCTGCTGCCTCAACTGTATCGAATCAATGCAGAATAACGCTTACATAGGCTCTCACGGCGAGTGCTCGGTCAATCCTCTTGTCGGACACGAGCAAGCCGAGCTTCCCAAAAACGGCAACGGCAGAAAAGCAGTTGTTATCGGTGCAGGTCCTGCAGGTCTTACCGCTGCTGACCTTCTTGCACAGAGAGGCTTTGATGTAAGTCTTTACGAAAAGAAGGAGATTCTCGGCGGACAGATTAATCTTGCATCAGCGCCTCCCGATAAAGCTAAAACCGGTTGGTTTACCGAAGATGCTGTCGCCTGCTGCCTTGAACACGGTGTAAAACTCTTCTCAAATAAGGAAGTAACCGTAGACGAAATAAGGAAGCTTGCTCCCTCTGTTGTTATTCTTGCAACAGGCAGCACTCCGGTCAAGCCACGCTTTGGCGGAGAATATAACCCCGATGAGGTTTACACCTTCGAGGATATTCTTTCCGGAAAGGTTATAATCGAAAATGAAAAGATTGCACTCATCGGCTCTGGTATGACAGGACTTGAAACTGCTCATTATCTTACAGAGAAGGGCAATAAGGTCACTGTTATTGAAATGGCAAAGAAGATAGCTCCCGGAACCTGGATGCAGCACGTAGACGATATTATGCCCAAGCTTGAAAAGGCAGGCACCGTATTTATGACAAGCGAAAAGCTTTCTGAAATCCACAAGGGCTATGTCGTTACCGAAAATGTCAAAACAAAGGCAAACACCAGCGTTGAAGCTGACAAGGTTGTTCTCGCTCTCGGCTCACGCCCGGTAAATAACCTTGAAGCAGCATTTAAGAATGCAGGTATATATCCGATTGTTATCGGTGACAGCAAAAAAGTCGGCAGAATTGCAGATGCAACAAAAGCCGCTTATCAGGCTGTCTGCTCTGTCAGATAAATATAAAGGGACTTTGCTGCGCGAAGTCCCTCTTTTATCTTTAACGCAAATTCAGCGGTACAGATGAACTGTACCGCTGATGTTTTTAATTATCAGCCTTTACCAAAAAGCTTTGCGAGGAAGCCTACTTCTTCGTAGTGCATATCACCGCACTTACAGTACTGATTGATACCGAATGCCTGATAAAGCTTATTTATGATTTTGAAGATAAGTGCCTCCATACCGCTTGTGCTGTGGCAGGAGCAGGTACATTCAGCACCGAAGTAAACCTTACATACCTTACAGGTTTCACTTCCATCCTCAAATTTATGACCGAGAGGATCAAGAATCTGACTTTCAAAAATCTCACCGCAAACACCGCAGTAGGATTTCGGTGTTTTACCCGATGTCGTACAGTCAGGTTCAACGCCTGCCTCAATCTGAATAAGCATATGCTCTGCTTTGTCGAAATATTCGAACTCAAGATAGTCACAATTTGCGCAGGCCTTATATCTTGAGCCTTCTGATGTGCAGGTAGCTATACCTACCGTTGTCCAGTTTTCAGCAAGCTTATGATTTGTGGGCGGAACGATGTCAGTATTTTCTGAATAACCGCAATCAGGACAGTATTTAACTGTATAACCCGATGTAGTACAGGAAGGATTAACAACGGAAACTCTCATATTGGGGTGGTTAAGATTACCGTTTGTCTTTTCTTCAACAACACCGCAGTTAACGCACTTTCTGGAAAGCTTACCGTAGCCTTCTTCGCATTTATCAAATCCGTACCACTCACCGTAGGAGTGTAAGGGAAGCTCTTCCTTTTCCTCCCAGGAGCATACAACACAGGCGCGGGACTTGTAGCCGGGTGTTGTGCAAGTGCTTTCGCTTACAACAGTCCAATCAGAGAAGATATGTTCAACCTCGATAACAGTTGTAGTTGATTCGCCGCAGAATTTGCAGTAGCCTATCATCTCACCGCTTTCAACTGCTATACCTGTGTCTGTCTTTTCATGTACGGGATATGTAAGTACTTCCCAATTAATATACTCATGAGTTACGGGAATTGCCTTATTTTCCTGAAGTTTACAAACCTTACAGTATCTTGTATATGTACCTTCTCTGCCGCTGAATTCATCGGTCATGCAAACAGGCTTTGCTGATACATACCACTCGCAGAAGTCGTGTTCCTGAGTATAGCTCTTTGTTTCCTTCTTACCGCAGGCTCTACAGCTTCTTTCCATTGTTCCGGCAACACCGGTTTTACAGCTTCCCTTTGAAACTATAGCCCAGGCAGTGAAGTCGTGCAAAGTAGGCACTACGAAATATTTTTCAAAGTTACAGTCATTACACTTTGCAAGCTTTACACCCTGCTGAAGTGCCGATTCATCACAAACCATTTCTGTAACATATGTCCAATCGAGATAGTTGTGCTTTGTAGGAAGCTCCTCAACAATCTTATCGCCGCAGTCTGCGCATACCTTTTCTCTGATACCTATGCTTGTGCAGTCAGGCTCAACAGTAACCTGCCAGTCGCCATAGTTATGCTGACCGTTTGCAGGAATAACCTCTTCTACACGTCCTTCTGAAGGATGGTAGATGCAGCTTTTATATCTAAGACCGGGAGTACAGCTTGCTTCCTTTACGACTTTCCAGTCGCCGATTACGTGAGCACTGTTCTCATCAATTTCAAGAACAACCTCATATTCATATCCGCAGCCTGTAACGCCACCGTCGATTTTATCACCGAGGCACTGACGCTTCTCGAGACCCTCTGAAATGCAGGTGGGATCTGTTCTGCTAAGTACGATATATTCAGCCTGGCTGTGCTGAGGTATGGGGTATGTAAGATATTCATCACAATCAAGACAAATACCGGGAACATAACCGTCAGCATAGCAGGTAGCTTCTACCTTTTCATCTTCGTTCCACTGAATATTTGTATGGTTTTCATAATCGGAATAAAACTCTTTTTCTGTCTTTGTACACTGAACACCGTTTTCGTCATGGTTAAGACAGAATCTTGTTCTTTCACCGCTTGCCTCAACACAGGTTGCTTCCTTTGTGATAACCCAGTCGCTCATTTTGTGAGCATCTTCATCTATCTCAAGCTCTCTTGTCTCCATAGCATAGCAGGAAGTACACATTACGAACTCGTAACCCTTTTTCACGCAGGTAGGATCATCACCGTAAAGTCTGTTAAAGTCGTGCATAGGAATATCTCTGTGTCCGAGAACAACCTTCTTGTCTGTCTGGTTACCATTCTCATCTCTTTCATAGCAACCGTAAACACAGTATCTTTCTTCAAGACCTGTCTGGGTGCATGAATGAGGTCTTACGGTTTCCCAAGGACCGATAACATGAGCATCGGGGTCAATCGGAATTGTGTATTTTACAGTCTCATGACAAACCGGGCAGGAAGTCTGCTTAAGACCTGACATCTGACAGGTGGCCTCTCTGACAATCTGCCATACGATTGCAGGGTTGCTGTCAAAGCTACCGTGGTCACAGGTTGCAGCACCCGCGGTGAACGATATACTCATAACTGATATAATCATTATCAGGCTGAGCATGAGTGAAAGTGCTTTTCTTGTTGCTGTTTTGGCTTTCATATTTATACCTCCTTGACAAATTACAAATTCACATAATAATAATAACATTTTTTAATACAACCGTCAAGGCTTAAGCAACAAAAAAGCTCTCCTTTCGGAGAGCTTTTTTCAGTTGTTAATTAATAGTGTGTTGCACCGCAGGAGCAGGAATGGTTGATTTTGAAGAGCTTCCAGAAGAAGTTTACAATCTTATAGATAAGCTGCATAAACCAGCCTTCCTTATGGCAGAGACAACCGCAGGTCTTTGCACCGTCTGCATAGAATGCGCTGTTGCATTCATCGCACTTGCCGTCGCCGTCATTATCAGCGTGACCTAAAGGCTCATAGTTTACTCTGTCTCTTTCCTCACGGCAAACTACGCATCTGTAGTATGCACTGTGACCTGCCTTTTCACAGGTTGAAACCTCTGCGGGCTGTTCGAGCCAGTAGTGAGGAAGAAGTTCGCCTGCATACATTACAACCTTTTCACCGCAACGAAGACATGTGTACTCTCTCTGCTCTGCCTTTGTACAGGTAGCTTCCTTAACTGTTCTGTACTTTGTTTCGTCGATAACGTGCTGGTCAGTAACCTCTGCACCTTCATACTTAAGAACTGTAGGCTCTGTCTTGATCTTACAGTTTTCACACTCGTAGATTACATAACCGTCCTTTTCGGGAGTAGGCTCAACCTTTACATAAACTACAAGTACGTGTGTATCTGTTGTAAGGGTCTGACGTTCCTTTGCATCACAGTTCTTACAGGTTCTTTCCTGAACGATACCTGTTGAGCAGTCACCACCGATTGTTACCCATTCACCGTAATCGTGAGCACTTACGCCCTCGGTATCAGTTTCTGTCTTGGTGTATGTACAACCTTCGTTCTGACAGGTATAGGTAAGTGTACCGGGCTTCTGGCAGTTTTCGCCTTCTGTTATAACTGCATCGTTTCTGTCAACAGTGCCATCTTTGTTCTTATCGTAATCATGGTCGCCTGTTGCAGCGATTGTGATAGCTGAATTGGGCTTAACTGAACCACAGACTGAACACTTGATAACCTTGTAACCTACTGAATGACAGGTGGGTTCCTTGGTTACTTCATATTCTGTTTTCCATGTGTGGTTCTGGCTTGAAACGCCTGTGTTAACTTCCTTTGTAGCTGTACAGCCTTTAACTGTACACTTATAAGTAATCTTACCGGATTCACCGCAGGTACCTTCTGTTTCTGTACCTTCGTCCCATGTATGAGATACGGTTTCCTTGCTGATTACAAGCTTCTTAAGATCGTCTTCGTCAGTAAGGTCAAGAGGACTCTTACCGGCTTCGTCGAAGTATGTCTTTTCGCAGTCAGCACACTTGTAATAGCTCTTCTTACCGTCTGCGATACAAGTAGCAGCTACAGCGCCTTCGGTAACCTCAATAAGGTCACTCTTGTGCTTGTTTTCGTCGATAAGTGAGCAAAGACCTTCACAGACTTCACAGATGTCTGTCTCTACACAGTTGTAGGTATGAGCGTATGTGTAGCAAGCGCTGTATACAACTGTATCACAAATTGTACACTGCTGTACATGATACCACTTACCGTCGAGATGTCTTTCAGCAATCTTTCCTTCATAATCAGGAGCTTCGTCCTTAAGAACGATTGTCCATGAAACAACCTTACCTTCATCGTCCTTAACTTCATCGATTCGCTCAATCATATATTCGGGAATTGCTTCAGCGTAAACGTGCTGACCGTTAGCCTTTATGGTTGTGCCCTTTTCCTTAAGAGCCTTCTTGTTCTGTTCTGCAGTATTGCCTTCTACATAGCAGCATTCGTAGTAAATATCGCCGGTGTGACCGTCTTCTTCACAGGTTGCTGCCTTCTTATTTTTGACAACTGTTTTGTCGGGTGTTGCGTGATTTGAAGCATCGATGGGAAGAACTACTTCATTTGTAGCAGCCTTAACATCGTCTGTCTCAACGCAGCTTGAGCACTTATAGGTCACCTTACCTGTTGCGATACAGGTTGCAGCAACTCTTGAGCCTTCAACTTCAATAGTGAAGTTGTGAGCCTTCTTCTCTATTGCCTGGCCCTTTTCTTTAACAACATCACAGCAGTCGTAATGATAGTCACCGGTGTAACCTTCCTTCTGGCAGGTTGCTTCATAAGCACCCTTAAGGGTGTTAGCTTCTGTGCTGTGGTTTGCAGGATTGAGAACACCGTATTCAGCCTTACAGGTTGCGCACTTTGCAAGAGCGTTACAGTAAGCTGTGCCGCCGCTACAAGCCTCTGTTTCAGTAGCAACTGCTGCTACGGTTTCTTTGCAGGTTGTACAGCTTCTTGTATGCTTATCTTCGCCTTCAACCTTTGCCCATGCGCTCCATACGTGATCGAGCTGATCAATGGGACTAATCTCTTCGAGAGCCTTATCACAAGCTTCGCAGTACTGATAAGCCTTAGTACCGGGTGTCTGACAGGTTGGTTCTACCTTATCGATAGTAACAACTGTCTTATGGTTTGTGCCGTCAACGTCACCGTAAGCTGTGTTACATACAGTGCATACCGTCTTGTCAACGCAGTTTGCTGTACCGCCTGTACAATCCTTTGTTTCGGTTGCAGGAGTAGCTACTGCTGCATCGCAGGTATCGCAAACTGCGGTATGTGTGCCGTCGTTGTTTGAAACGTACTTTGTGAACTTATGAGCCTTGAGTGTGCCGAGAACCTTTTGAGTTTCGTAGGTACCGCAGTGGTCACAGTATCTGTATGCGCTGTAACCGGGATCCTGACAGGTTGCAGCCTTACCTTCGTAATCCTTCATATTTTCGTGAGGATGAACTGCGGGGTCAGCGGGAATGCTTTCACCTTGTTTAAGGAGAGCATCACAACCGAGGCAATGGGTATTACCTGTATAACCGTTTGAATTACACTTGGCTTCAAGGGCACCTACTATCTTTGTGCCTTCGCCTGTATGATTGTTGGGATCAAGAGCCTTAACGGTGGAGTAACCGTTGCCGCAGGTTGTACATTTATATGTTGTATGACCTGCAGTGCTACAGGTTGAATCTGTATTTTCTGTTACTTCGTAAGTACAGGGTGTTGCATTGCCGTAGGCTCCGCAGCCGTTGAGACACTTATATGAATGAGTGCCGTCAGGATTCTCCTGAATTTCACCTGCGAAATTATGGCCGTTTACTGTATCAGGAGCACCGTAGGAGTGAGTTAAGCCTGTTACAATCTTCTTACAGTTATCACAGTAATCCTGATATACTGCAGCTGACTGACAGGTAGCTTCTGTTATAAGTTCATCATAATCGTGATGAGCAGTCCATTTATGCTCAAGAGCAGGAAGCTTTTCAGCATCTGCTGTTGTAACCTGTATACCTGCCTCGTCCTTATAGTACTTGTTACATACTGAACATGAATAATAAGCGTTATTACCTGGCTTGAAGCATTCGGGAGTTACAGCAGGAATAAGTGTCATATTATGAGCTGCAAGAGGAAGCTTTTCGTCGTAATTGTGTCCACAGTCTGAGCAGGTATAAGTCTTTGTACCCTGAACTGTACAGCTTGAAGCTGTTTCGGTTGATGTGAACTTATGTGGTTCTGTTGCGTCTACAACAGCTTCACCGTCAACCATAAGACCGTAAGCACCGCACTGGCGAGCACACTGACGGTAGTGAGCACCGTTTGCACCGTCACTAACATTTACGTAAGTACCTGTGAAATCGTGAGAGGGACCCTTTGTTTCAAGAGCATCGGGAATACCGTCATTATCAGCATCGGTTGTATCGGTAAGCTCATCTGTAAGAGCATCATTTTTCCACACTCTGTTACAAACTGAACAGGACCAGAAAGCAGAATTACCGTCGCCGCCGCAAACACTTGTTACGTCCTTGGCTGCAGTTGCTTTTATTGTATGTGCTGCAAGATCAAGTGTCTTTGTCCATGTTGCGGAACAAACCTTACAGGTATATGTTTCAAAGCCTGCTTCCTTACAGGTTGAAGTCTTGAAAGAGGTAGCATCTTTAGCGTCTACTTTACCGTCACCATTATTATCCCAATTATGGTTTTCGCAGGCATCTGCAACGCCGCCCCAACCGTAAACATCACAGCGTGAACACTTACGCCAGTGGTTACCGTTTTCGCCTGTTACGTTTTCTACAGCAGTACCGCTGAAATCGTGACCGGAAATGTTGTTAATAACGGAAGTCTCAATAGCCTTCTTACCGCAGAGTATACAGTCATAAGTCATAACACCGTCTTCTGTACAGGTTTCGGGTTTGGTTACATAACCCTTGTCGTAATCGACTGTATGAGTCTGATGCTGAACATAACCGCAGACAGAACAGGTTCTGATGTGTTCGTCACCGGATTCTGACCAATCACCGTAGGAGTGGTTTGCAAGAGCACCCTTAACCTCTGTATAAGTTGTGTCGGCAGTAATATTGAAAGCAGCACCGATATTTGCCGGCCACTCGTAAGGCTGATGATAATTATCATCGCCGGTAATAGGAGTAGCTGTTGTATTAGCAGGAATGTCTGTAAGAGTAACACTCTGTTTATAATAACCTATGTTGCTGTATGTCTTGACTGTATTGCCTGCAAAGTTCTTGACATATACGTTGTATTTAGGTGACTGGAAGGTAACATCACATGAGCCTGTAACACCGCTTTTTGTCATACTGAGTGTTGTTTTAATCTGGCCATTGGAAGAATTATAACCACCGTTAGCGAAAACTTGTTCATTAGCAGTCACAGTTGCTGTGTTAACTGAATTGGAAACACTTACGCCACCAAGATTTGAACCGAGTGTTACAGAATCCACTGTTTGATTAGGCCACTTATTTCCGTACTGATCATAATATGTGGTTGTGAATGTTTTTGAAGCAGATGAACCCTTGGGAACACTAATTGTCTGTGCAGTGGGGGCTGTTACTTGTGTAATAGCGGGCACAGGCCAATCAAGGTATCCGTCCCAGCCTTCACCGGTGTTGTTGTAAAGGATCTCTTTTGGGTCTCCTTTTTTACTACTCCATTTACCACCGTTTATAGTTACAGTCTTATTTCCTACTGTACATGAAGTAAGTTCAACTGTAGAATAAGATACTGAATTGCCTACTGATCCCAACTTTATACCGCAAGGCCAACCCTGAACAGGACCGGTTTCAGCATTGGTATCCGTGGAAAGACTTCTCGTGCTATCATCGGCAGTATCGAAAGTCCATGTATCTGATGTATATTGTTTTGCGGAGTTTACTAATATATATTCACCTCGTACATCAGTGTTAAGCGAACCGTCAGCATTAACGGGATAATAGTAAATAATGACATGACCGCTTTTACCTATGTTGTCAAATTTAACAGTAAGCTTAACATGATATGTCGCATAGGTAGTTGCCGGTGCAACATCAGCTGCTGCTTCTGCCTTTTCAGGTGCGACAAATACCCAGGCT
The DNA here is from genome assembly GCA_045532935.1 of Acutalibacteraceae bacterium. Lineage (GTDB taxonomy): Bacteria > Bacillota > Clostridia > Oscillospirales > Acutalibacteraceae > UBA6857. The sequence continues at coordinate 12,853 of JAZSGW010000024.1, read as the reverse complement.
GACAGAAGCATCATTACTGCCATAAATACCGATAAAGTCTTTTTAGCGTATAATTTTGTAGTTTTCATAAGAAAGTATTCCTCCTTATTAAATAAGTTTGCCGTCTGTTTTCCGTTTCGACGGCTTTCGATTTTTCCCCGCAGAGCCTTTCACCGCGGGAGGCTTTTTGTTAAAGGTCAAAAATGTCTGCCGATTTCACCTGACCTCCGTGAAATTTACCGGTAAACAGATTGTTTCCCTCTTGCCGTAAAAGGGTATAATTCACCCTTATAATTACACAGTATTATTATATAAAATCCCAAAAAGAAAATCAATAGATTTTTTAATATTTTGTTAATCGGTTGTTAGAAAAAAATAAGAGTAAGTTTTGTGCAAGTTGACGGAGGGCGCCTGCGGCGCCGCGCAGCGGCGCACCGCTTGCGGTGCGTCCCGAGGGACGACGCAGGCGTATTTTCTGCAGTGTCCCATCTATTACCTGACTTACTTCGCGGAAGAAACAAAAAAAACAGCCGCACCGTCAGGCGCGACCGCTTTGGCAAAAAATGTGAAGGCATTTTTTGCCCTATATCCTTATTACTTAAGGTTTTTCATCAGTTCCGTATAGAACTCTATCATTTTAAGATAATCGTCAACGGGAAGTCTCTCATTTGCAGAATGTACCGTTGCAAAAAGGTCATCGTTAAGACGGAATGCACCGAAACGGTAAATCTTATCACAGATTTTCGCAAAGTGGCGTGAGTCCGTACCTGCGTTGAGGATAAAGGGTGAAACACCTACATCGGGGAATACTTTTTTTATAGTTTCGCTTATGTAATCGAAAGCCTGTGTCTTGTAGTCGGAAATTCTCGGCGGATCGGAGCGGTCGAGAATCTCAACAGTTACATCTTTGCCGGCAACCTTCTTTATATGGTCAACGATCTCCTCGAGGGTGTCCTGCGGTGCGATTCTGACCTTAATTTTAGCTGTTGCAATCTCGGGAGTTGCTCCTGATTCAGTCGGAGTTGCCTCATACCCGTTAATGATTATCGCAGAGCGTATCATCGCTGCGGTATCAGCATTACTCTCCATAGCCTTTTTTATAACCGGCTTGAGATATGCCACGTTTTCAAACACCTTATTGAGCGGACCTGACACATAGGGAGCAAAGCTCTGAAGCATACCCTCAAGTGCAGGTGTGATTGTCGCCTTTGAAGGTGAAGAGTCAATCTTATTGAGAGCTCTTATAAGCTTAACAGGAGCTGAAACCTTATCCCCTGCCGATGTAGCCTTGGCACCGTGAGCTGCGTTTTTGGCCTTGGCTGTAAGCTTAAGGTTTGCCCAGCCTTTTTCCGAAAGTGCAATCATAGCAAAGGGATTCTTGATGCCCATAGGAAGATTCGACATAATTGCTCCGCCCTCATCAAGAACAAAGCCCGGCTGAATGCCTCTTTCGATAAATGTATCGACAATTTTCGGCATCGTGTCCCCTGCTACCTCTTCGGCATTACTTGAGGCAAAATAAATATCTCTTTCAGGTACAAAGCCTTCTTTTGCAAGATTATTGATACCCTCTAAAATTGCACCGATAATGCACTTTGTATCAATAGTACCTCTTCCCCAGATACAACCGTCGTGGATTTCAGCCTCAAAAGCAGGATACTCCCACTCCTGTCCCTCATCGGAAACAACGTCGTGATGTGCCATAAGCACCATAGGATTAGATGCGGTCTTACCCTTCCAGCGAAGAAGAATACCGAATTCGTTGATAAGCTCTGCTTCAAGCACAGAGAAAGCATCGGGGTAAAGCTCCTTTAAAAGCGGAAGAAACTTCGCAAATTCCTCTTTATCGAAGTTACCGTCCTTTGCGGAAACAGTTTTAACCTTTATAAGCTCCTGAAAGCGTGAAACAGCTTCATTTACTGTGATTTCTGACATAAAAATCTCTCCTTTACACTATTCTGACTTTTTAAAGTTTACCACTTTTAATTCACCGTGTCAACATTAATCCTGCCCGGTTTTAGTGCTTTGCACAAAATGCCCGCGAAGCGGGCAACTGCGCGGAGCGGCTGATTTGCCCCCGGTCAAATCGAAATCGGGAGCAAGCTCCCGATTTACGATGCGGTGAACCGCATCGTGCCGCTCCGCGCCATTGCGGCTTCGCCGCAAAAAAAGCTCTCCGAATTTTTCGGAGAGCTTTACACGGTTATTCATCAATGTGTGCAAAGAAGAATTCTTTTCTTTCGTCTGTGTTGATAACAGTAACGGGCTTGATCTGATTGAGGACTCTGCCCTGCTTCTTGAGCATATCTTTGTAATCATTGTAGGTGTCCTTCTTAAGAAGTATAACCTTTGATTCGCCGAGCATACCCCAACGGCGGTACTTGAAGTACTTCTCGTTGCTTTCGCTGAGCCACTTGTCAAGACAAGCTGAAATCTCGTCAAGCTTTGACTTGTCAAATTCACCTTCGGGCTCTGCAAACATTACGTAACGTACGGGATCGCTTTCCTTATCGTCGTAGAAGCTGTAACCCTTGAATGAAATACCCATTTCCTCCTGAACCTTTGCAGCTGCCCAGTCAACCATCTGTGTGGTTGTCTTTTCGTTTGCGATGTTCATAGCAAGATTGTTTCTGTAAAGGAACTCAATCTTAGGAGTCTTATTGTAGAAACCTGTTACGCGTACAACATCTTCGATCTGATAACGGTAAAGACCGGAGAAGTTGGTAACAACAAGCTCGTAATCCTTGCCTACTTCAACCTCACCAATGGTAAGAGGTCTCTCGCATTCGGGATCATCAACGGGAATAAACTCGAAGAAGATTGAACGGGGAAGAAGAACTGCATCGTTTACATCAAGCTCAACGGGCATAGCCATATAACCTTCAGCAGCAGCGTAACCCATGTTGTGAATGGGAGCATCGCCTGTGTGCTTACGAAGCTTCTGAACATAGAACTTAAGGTTTGAACCGATCATACCGTATGACCACGCGAATTTCGGCCAGATTCTCGGTGCGATAGGATCATCGAAGCCCTTTGCACATTCACGTCTGATTTCAGCAGCACGCTTGGGCATAGGCTTAAACTTCTTTTCCCACTTTGCACGAAGCTCGGGAGGACACTTGATGCTCTTATCGATTGTACCGAGCTCAATGTCCTTGCACATAAGCTCCCAGTTCTGCTCGAGGTAGTCAAACATACCTGTAAGAAGAGTAACAACCATTGAACCAAGGAAGGAAACATCTCTTCTCTGAAGAGCAAAACGAAGGTGGAAGTACGTTGAATCAACAGCATCCTCATTTTCGGGATACATGAAATCGTTGGGAGTTGTCATAAAGAACTTTGAAATAGGCTTGAGGTAGGTGAAGGGAACCTGGCCTGCACCGTTACCCATCTTACCGTCCCTCATCTTATGACCTGTAAGAATAACCGCAACAGGACCTATCTGCTTGGGGAACTTCTTGCCATGCTTTTCAAACCAGAGCTTAGCGCAGGCAGGAGTTGCCGCAAAGCCCATACACTGCATATTCCATACGGCTTTACCTGACTGGGGAAGAACCTTGGGCTTACCCACAGAACCTGAAGAAGTGCAGTATCTTACGCACTTTCTTGCCATCATAAGATTTTCTTCGCCGTCAAGCATACGTTCAACATAATCTGCATATGTATCGTAGGTGGAAAGAGGAACGATTCTCTGGAAGTCTTCAACAGAATGAACGTCCTTGAAACCGATTTTCTTACCGTATTCAGTATCCTTGTTTTCGTCCATAATCTGAAGAAGGATCTGTTCCTGAGTTTCAACAGGAATGGATGTAAAGTGGTTAACGCCCTTCAAAACCATATTGCCGAGCATTACGCCGATATCTGACATTGCCATTGGTGTTTACCTCGCTTTTTTATTATTTTTTGTTTGGACATAATTTAACTATCTTTTATATAATACCATTAAATTACAGAACTTGTCAATCTGATTGTGAACATTTTATTAAATGATACATTATTTCCAGCTAATGTCCCATTTTTCGTCAATATAACCTTGGATTGTACCGTAGCCTGTGATACCGAGTCCGCTTGCTCCGCCCGTTCCGCTGATTTTAAGATGCTCGTGGTAACCTACGACATTTCCGTTAGGATCAAGAGTAACTGAAATTTCAGCACCTGGATATTCGAAATCTGCTTTATTGATCGTAACAAGAGGTATCTCGATACTGGCAAGGTCGAGTGTGTCCGCACCGGAATTATGGTGAGGAGGTCTCGGATTCTCAAGAGTGCTTGTCTCGGAAACTATAACAACAGTATATATAGTATTAGCACCGTCAGCGGTTTTTGTTGCACTTGCAACGCCCTCTCTCGTAAGTGAAAATGGCATATCCCCCGGCGGAAATGTGTCGTCAGCATCAACGGTTCCGTCACTTTCAGGGTCAGGTGAAACACCGTTTGTAAAATCGTAATCATAAATTTCTTCCTTGACGAAGGCCTTTATAATACTGTTTACAAAGTTATTCATCGAGGGAACGCTACTGTCAACAAGCTCGATGTTTATGTTCTGCACTTTATGTCCCGTATAGCTTGATTCAGAGGACTTAAGCTTATTTACACTGTCAGAGACGACCTTAAGAATCTCTGCTGTTTCGTCAACTGCAACCGGTGCTGTGGTTTCTACCGGTTTAGTTGTAGTTGTGGTTGTAGCTGCAACATCAGAATCTGCGGACGGCTGAACCGTAACCTCCGTTGTACTTACCGTCGTAGCGACAACAGTTGTCTGGGCAGAAGCTGTAGTTCCTGCAGCGACGGGCAGTTCCTGACTTTTGGAAGCGTTTATACAGAATGCGAGAAGCGCAACAGCAACAATACTTAACGCCACAATTAAAAGCTGATCCTTTTTCTGCGTCTTGGTCAAATACTTAATTCCTTTCAATAATATCACTCCGTGTCATATTTATTATCTTGATTATATCATCGCTTTTTAAAAAAATCAATGCTTAATATTTTTATATTATTGTATATACATCAGCTGACAGCAAGTTAAGAAAAAAATTTTTATTTTTTCAAAAAAGGTATTGACAACTGCATTTTCTTTCGCTATAATGAAATCACAATAATGATAATGATTATCATTATTAAATCTAAACGATTGGAGCAGGACTTATGTCAACACTTAAATCCAGCAAGCAACGGGACGCGGTGCTGACAAACTTACAGTCACGGTACGATCATCCCACTGCCGAGGATATATTCCTCGCAGTAAGGGAAGTGATTCCTTCAATCAGCCTGGCAACGGTGTACAGAAATCTGAAGCTTCTCGAAAGTGAAGGCATGATTCTGAAAATCCCTACCGGTGACAGCGACAGATTTGACGGACACACTCACGGTCACTACCACCTGACCTGCCTTAACTGCAGAAAGGTTATCGACCTTGAGATCGACCCGGGAGTTACTCTTAACTCTCTCCCCCGCGACTTTGAAGGCACTGTAACATCTCACTCACTGATGTTCTACGGCATCTGCCCCGATTGCAAAACAAAAAAATAAAATTAAAACTTGGAGGAAACAAACATGAAAAAGTATTATTGCCCCGTATGCGGTTACGAAAGTGACGAAGCTATCGAATTCTGCCCTATCTGTAAGGCAAAGATGAAGGAAAGAGAATCAGGTGAAATGACCTGGGCTGCTGAACACATTCTCGGCGTAGGCAAGGAAGCAAACGTTCCCGAAGAAATCATTCAGGGCCTCCGCGATAACTTCAACGGCGAATGCTCCGAGGTTGGTATGTACCTTGCAATGGCAAGAGTTGCTCACAGAGAAGGCTATCCCGAAATCGGTCTCTACTGGGAAAAAGCAGCTTATGAAGAAGCAGAGCACGCTGCAAAGTTCGCAGAGCTTCTCGGTGAAGTTGTAACTGCAAGCACAAAGAAGAACCTCGAAATGAGAGTAGCTGCTGAAAACGGCGCAACTCAGGGCAAGTTTGACCTTGCAAAGATGGCTAAAGAGCTCGGTCTCGATGCTATCCACGACACAGTTCACGAAATGGCTCGTGACGAAGCAAGACACGGCAAGGCATTTGAAGGCCTTCTTAACAGATATTTCGGTTAATTCTCAAGGGGAGGACAAGCCCCTCCCCTAATACATAAAATTAATAAGGAAGGGATTATTTATGTTTGATTACACAATCTGCAACTGCAAAAAAGTAAGCTATTTTGACGTACAGAACGCACTCAACACCTGCAAGCGCTTTGATGATGTTGAAAAAACCTTTGAAGAGGTTCAGAAAATCACACACTGCTCAACGGGCTGCGGCGGTTGCCATGGCAAAATCCTTGATGCAATTTCAGAAATTATGAGTAAATAAACCCTTTATACGACAAAACTATATCCGGAGGTAATTGTTATGAAAGAAACAAAATTCTTTATTTGCGAGCATTGCGGTAATATTGTAGGTGTTATCCACGATGCAGGCGTTCCTATGATGTGCTGCGGACAGAAGATGACTCAGCTTGTTCCCGGCACCGTTGAAGCAAGTGTTGAAAAGCACCTTCCCGTAGTAACAGCAGACGGTAACAAGGTTAAGGTAGAAATCGGCTCCGTTGCTCACCCTATGGCTGAAGAACACAGTATTCTCTGGGTATATCTTCAGACTGACAAGGGCGGTCAGAGGAAGAATCTCGCTGTTGGCGAAGCTCCTTCGGTTGAATTCGCTCTCTGCGACGAAAAGCCCGTAGCAGTATATGCTTACTGCAATCTCCACGGACTGTGGAAAACAGAAATTTGAAAGGAGTAACAACTATGGCTAAATATGCTTGTCCCTGCGGATATGTTTACGATCCTGAGCTTGGAGATCCCGATAACGGCGTAGCCCCCGGCACTGCATGGGAAGATGTTCCCGAGGATTGGGTTTGCCCCGTTTGCGGACTCGGTAAGGACGTATTCGAGGAAGAATAAGATATATCAAACAAATTGCCCACGGAGAATTTTCCGTGGGTTTTTGCTGTGTTTTTGTGATTTACTTACGCCCAAGGATTTTCACTTTCAGGCTTACGAATATCAGCTAAAAGATACTGCTCCCAAAGATACCACTTGCCGTCCTTGGCGAGTCTCAGCTGTACACTTCGGGGACTGTCTGCACCGCCTGAGGTGATATAAAGGGTTGCATAGCCCTCATTCTGATAAGAATAAGGGTTTTCGCTGACAGTTATTGCGTAAGGCTCTGACGGAAGATAGTTGTTATTCGGTGTTGCACCCTCAAAATATGAACGGGGAACATAATCCTTATCTCTGAATCTGTCAGCAACAAACTGCTTATCCATAACGCTGAGAGGTCTCGGTCCTCTTAAAAAATCGAGCATCTTCAAGGATAAATCTCTGTTTTCGGGATAAAAGCAAAAAGCAAGAACTGTAAGTGCCGCCGTGCTGAAAGGATCATTCATTTTTGCTTCAGGCAGTGCTTTAAAACCGTCAAGAGTGTCAGGGAGTGAGCTGAAAGTAATCTTTACGCTTTTATTTGTGCCCGTCTGCGCCTTTTGCGGTGCAGGAGCAGGATTGTTCTTAAGTTTATCAAAAAGTCCCATAATACCTCTCCTTTAATTCTCTTTCTTTTTAACTACAATGCAAACCACACCGCCTGTAACAAACAGAGCAGCTGTTACAAAGCAGAAAATGTAGCCGCCATTATTATTACTTTCATTTTTTGCCAGAACTTCTTCGTGATTGAGAATTCCCTCACTTGAAGCTATCATACCTAATGAATCATCTCTTACAAGTGCTCCGTTTTTCTAAACACCTACAAAAGTATATTCGAGTTCACCGTCCATAGGCATAATTTTGTACTTGTATCTCACAGCACCTTCGTAATCGTCTTTGTATTTTGTGTAACCGCCCTTATTGTCATCAATATAAACTCCATCGGTAACCACATAAGCATAATAATCCATTAAGCCCGCTTCATTGAGATTGCTCTTTTCAAAGTCGTTATAATCCTGACTGACGGTAAGTCCGTTAAGCATACCCTCATAAAGCTTGAATTCGCCTACAGTACATTCAGCCGTCAGAGTCTGTGTTGCACCGTCAGTTACCCATGACCAGTCATAGCCTACATTTGTTGACTTCATACCCGCCGCCGTCCAGCTCTGTCTTGTTGCCTTTATCGTAGGAAGCTCGAGACCGTTTATTTTATCAACAAGGGGAAGCTGTGCTTCAATTTTACCGGGCACGATAACAACCTTACCCTCGTTTTCGGGGTGAATTTTTGCATCGGCAACATAAACCGCATTTTCAAGCTTTTCTGCCGCTTCAGGTGCCTGATTCATTGCCTTGACACCTAAAAAAGCAGTAAACAAGCCAATCACAATCAGTACTATACCAATAATTTTCTTTGCCATATTATTTTCCTTTCTAAACGATTAAACGGTGTACAAGAATATACACCGTTTAAAATTTTATCAGAAGCTCTTGTTTCCGCCACCGTGAGTGCGACCTGATGAGCTTGTATGAGTTGAGCCGCCTGAGCTGCTCTTAGCCTTCGGTGAGCTTGTGACATTTTTATACATAAAGTTATCATACTGAGATGTAAGCACAACATTGCCCACATAATCTGCAGCATTGACCTGAGCTCTTACAGTTTTAAGCTTTGATGCCTGTATCTTAACAATAAGGAAAGCAAGACCGAAGCCTATTAAGATGCTAACGGGAATCCAGATAATTGAAATGCTTGGATCAATTGCGTTTTCACATTCAACCACAAAATTATCGAAAGCACCCGCAAAGTCACCGTTTTTGATAGGATCTATCATCATTTCAACAATAAGACTTATTTCATTATCAGTAAGAAGATCAGTACCTGTTCCGTGAGTAGAAATCCAAAGATTTCTGTTGCCGTCTCCCTCACCTGTATTGAAAACGACGATGATACCGTCATCATTTTCACCGTAGCCATAATCATTGGCATCATAGAAATCATCAGCGAAATTCTGAGGATCTTTTCCCTCATAGCTATCGACTGTTACAGCACCGATTTCGATATCGTACTCACTGCCGAGAGCTTCAAGCTTTGTCACAAGGGCGGCTTCTTCGGTGTCTGTAAGAACATCAGCATAGTCTTCTACGAGACTGACTGTTCTGTCTGTGGGAGCAAACCCGGTTGTTTCTTCTTCCGTTTCATTTTCAGCAGAGTTTACTGTCACATCGGGTGCCTTGCTCAGAATTGCATCAACAGCAAGAAGATAGGCATAAGCACCGTCATAGTATGTCTCAGTGTAAACGAAAGCATTCCACAGAGTGTTTACCTGCACATCTTCGGGAAAAAGAGCTTTTCCTGTGCCGGAGCAGTAAAATGAATATTTGTTATCGCCGTAATTGTATGTAAGTGCAATTCCGTTTTCGCCCTCGGCATTTACATTATAAAGATTTTCTGTATAACCGTAGGTGCCTTCATCGCCTACACCGTCAATAATTGCAAAAAACACTTCAAAGCCGTAGGTGTCCTCTATTTTCTGTGCCTGTTGCTCAAGTGCATTTACGCCGTCAACACCGATTGCTCCTTTTGTCATATCAAAAATGTGTGTTCCTGCCGCAGAAGCGGGAACAATCATTGCAAGGCAAAGAACAACTACAGTTAAAAGAGCAAAAGCCTTATTTTTCATCATTCTTACCTCCTTACATATTACCTAACGCCCAAATGACGCCGTATGCTACTGCACTCATCAAAGGTGTAAACATAGCGACCTTTTTCCAGAAAGCACCCTTATCAAGAGGAAGGTCACCGACAAATTTACCCGTCTGACCGTTCATTGCAAAGGTATACTTTTTGCCGTTCCATGTGGTATTGAGAATCCACACGGGATAAAGAGCATAGCTGTAGGAGCCGTTTGCAATATCGACCTGTGAGCCCTTGGGAAGAACAACATTAAAGCCTTGCACTGTTCTTTCAAGAGCAGATTCAACACTGTTTTTTACTCTTTCGTTGGCTCTCGGCATACTTGCTTCGATATCAACATCATACTTATCGGCAAGATAACCTGCCATATACGCAGTGCTGAAAGGAACGGCATCAGCAATATTAAACGGTTCAATAGATTCCATAAGTGTATCGTCCATTTTTGATGAACCGTCAACAGGTATGTTTGCAAAATCCATATTACCGCTACGGTAGCAGTTGAAATAAGCAGTTTCCGTGTAGTTGTTGTCACTGTCTGACCATCTGCGGACTTTTTCGGCATCAAATTCTGCCTGACCGACTGCTGTACCCGAAAAAAGCCAATGAGGAACATAAACACCCTTTATTTCATCGATATGATTCTGGTCCTTGAAGATTTTGGGCACCATTTTCTTCGATGCAATAAACTTGTTAAGAGCTTCCTTTGCGGCTTTTTTGTCATACTTGAAGGGTATAATAAGATCAGGCTTGAGACCGCCTGCAAACTGACCTGTCATAACAACGGGGTTATCGCAGTAAGGGCATTTTGTTGCTCCTGTTGTTTCATCAGCAACAATTTCACCGCCGCAGGACTTACAGACGTAAACACCCATGCCGCTTGTTTCATCGGGCTGCCACTCGGCTCCCTGAGAATTCCAGCTGAAGCTGTCCTGACCGATCGTCGCAGAATTCTGACTTGCCTGCTCCATAGCGGAAATATCAAATTCCGTATCGCAATAGGGACACTTTATATTCTGCGTTCCGGGATTAAATTCAACCGCACCGCCGCAGCAGGGGCATTTCTGTTCTAATATAGCAGACATTCAATCCACTCCTTTTAAATGTTTTTTCATAGCGTTATAAAGCTCGTTTGTTATTCCGTAAGCGTACTGCGGAATTTCATTGTTACTGTTATAAGAATAACTCTCCCGTCCCGTGGAAACATAAATACTTGTCACGGGAGCATCAAGAAGAAGAAGCTCACTGTCTTTAAGCTCTCCCCAGGAGAAGATTCTGTGCTTTTTGCAGATGGCTCTGATTTCTTTTATTGCATCAAAGGAAACTGCTGCACTTTCTTTTTTCACCTTGTCAGAGATTAAAGAGGTGTATTCATAAGAAACAACCTCACTTCCGTTTTCAGACACGCTGATTTCCAGAGTTTCACTTGAGCCGTCCATACCGCCGCCGCAGAAATAACGGCAAAGAATTATATCTTCCTCAGGCGTTTTCACCATTCCGTATTTGTCAACAACACTGTTGTCAATATGCTTTTTCACCGCTATAACGGATATAACTGCCAGAAAAATGATAACGAGCAATATAACTGTTTTTACTTTCAATTTTTAACCTCTCGGAGCTCCGCAGGAAGCACAGAATTTGCCTGTATCATTCTGAGCACCGCAGGAAGGACACACCCATGCCTGAGTGACAGGCTGAGCTGCATAGGCGTTATTCTGAACAGGAGCATAACCCTGCTGAGGCTGAGCATACATATTCTGCTGAGGTGCCTGCTGAGCATACATATTCTGCTGAGGCTGGCCATAGGGAGCCTGCTGATAACCGCCCATCTGCTGACCGTACATATTACCCTGAGGAGCATATCCGCCCATATTGTTCATAGGCATACCACCCATACCCATATTATTTATAGGCATAGTGCCGTTTACGCCGAGAGCATTCATAATGTCCATAGCCATCTTCTGGTAACGGTTATATTCCATTGAGCCCATACCTTCAACACGGAAGTTGTTGAGTCTTACCTCGAAATCATCAAAGTAGGGATTATTCACAAGGAACTTGAGCTTGAAATTATAGTAATACTTATACTGTGGAGGATTGTAGCTTACACGCTGACCCTGGCCGTTCTGTGTGTAGATTTCATCTCTGTCCTCGTCAATATCAAGGCCGCAGGAGGTAATCTGTGAAAGAGGGATAACGTCGGGATTTTCCTCCGCCCAGCTACCGGGCTTGTTACGCGAAACAACAAAGGTTCTGTTCATCTGATCAATATAAATCTTCTTGTCTTCACCAAGAGTAATTGACGGACTGAAGGAACGAAGAACGTTCTTGTTTTCCTCACGGTACTGAAGGTGAGCCTTCATCTGCTCAAGGGTTGAATGTCTTCTGTCGTCGCAGAAGGGTGAAAGCTTTTTGGCACAGTCCTTACACATATTGCCGTCTTCAAGCTTTCTGTTGCCGAGCATACCTATTTTCTCACCGCAGATGTCACAAAATTTCTTATCAAAAAGTCCCATAATATTTTTCTCCTTTATATAAAATCATTAAATTAATCAATTAGCATCGTTACTGTCGAAGATGTCGCCGCATTCGGGACAGAACTTCGGAGGATTGTGGGGGTCTTCAGGCTTCCAGCCGCACTTATCGCACTGATACAGGGGTGCTCCTTCAGGTTTCTTACTTCCGCATTCGGGGCAGAACTTGCCCTTGTTCACTGCACCGCAGCTGCAGGTCCAGCCTTCGAACTCTGCCGGCTTGGGCGAGCCGCATTCGGGGCAGAATTTGCCGTTTACTGTGGCTCCGCAGGCACATTTCCAGCCGTCCTCCAGAGGCTTCGGTTCAGGCTTTTTAGCACCGCACTGAGGGCAGAAGTTACCTGTTGCAGTTGCACCGCAGGAACACTGCCAACCGCTCTGTGCAGGTACTGATGCATTTGCCATAGCCTGAGCCTGAGCGTCCACAAGCTGCTGAGCCTGCTGCTGAGCAACACCGGCATTATACATTGCCATCGGATCAAAGCCGCTGTTTGTACCCATAGCCGCATTCATACCCATAAAGCCCATCATAGCACCGTTAGGGTTAGACGCTGCGGCTTCCATTGCTGCCGCTCTCGCATCTGCTTCTCTGCCTGCCATCATAAATGGATTTGAGCCCATTGTCATTGCATCTTCAAGTAGCTGTATCTTCTTTCTGTCTTCATCGGTAAGACTGATGGGATTAAGAGCGATGGAG
>JAZSGW010000019.1:0-85187 GCA_045532935.1 Acutalibacteraceae bacterium | reverse complement strand
CTCATGGGCATCTTTATGATTTCGGTTGTCTGAGGCTTTATAGCCTCTGTTTCTTCTGTTTTCTCAAACAGGGTGTTAATAAAATTATCTTCTTTATTCATTTAATTCTCCTTTTCTTTCTTGTGATAAAAATACAATCTTCAATTAGATTCTCTGTACACTCAACCGCATTAGCGGTCTGCTTCATTTCCTTGCCAATGGGTAAATCTGATAATCCGTAGTTTCTTAAAAGATAGTTTAAGGTGCTTGCAATTCCACGGAGCTTCAGAATAAACTCCATACATTCAGGCTTTCTGTCTTCCTGAATTGGATAGCCGAGGATAATATCCCTCAGCACCTGCTCCTTAGTAAAGAAGCTTCTGTCTGTCAAACGGTATATTTTGTTATACTGCTCTTCACTTACTCTAACTGCGATTCTTCTTGCTCTTGTACGCATTGTGCCACCTCCTGTGCTTTTATGATTTCGGGCATAATTTCATTTGTGCTTTTAAGAACCTCACGAAGCATTACCGTATCAAGCATTTTTGTTTGCCACACTCTTTTTGAGACAATGCTCAGTTTGTTAAATATAGGCTCAAGCAGATTGATATATTTCTCATAGTCCATATCCAATGTGGGCTTCATTTTTGCATTATCAATCTGATGCCTGATATACCGTGAAATGCTCATATTTGCTCTTTCAGCATCCTTTGTGAGCGTTGAAAATTCTTTCTCATTCAGATACAAAAATATTGTTTTTGTCAGCTTCAATTTTTCACCTCCTGACTTTCGGGTTTTAGGGGCAGTCCCTAACAAGTGGGATTTGTATGCACAAATCCAGTGCTTGCTAAGACTTATGCCACGCTTTTTTCCTGCTTTTTCGGTTGGTTTGCTAAAGCATTTTTTCACTTCCTTTGTTTTGGATTTTTTGCATAAAAAAACACCTGCTACTTCTAAAGTAACAGGTGTTTAGAATGTAATATGATTTATTGATTAAACAAAACCATCACCAATGACTGTATTTGTTTTTCAGTTGCTAAAGTCAAGTTTCTGTTATTAACAAACTATTTAGCGTAATGTTCATTTTTTGTTGAAAAGAATAGAAAAATGTGGTATACTTTTAATATAACTTCATGGAGGACGATTATGCAAAAGAAAAACTGGTTTGCCCGTGGTCTAGTGATATTACTTATATTTTTTATTGCTACAATTGTTGTGATATCATTCTTCTTTTCTGAAAGTAAATTTGTAATTACTTCACCAATCATTTGTTTAGTAGCTATTCTTGTCGTTTTAGCATTGTCTGAAATATTCGATAATTTTAATGTTGGCAATTTTTTATCTCTAAAAAAGGAACACAAAAAAGTTGAACATGAACTTCAAAAATCCGAACAAGAGAACAGAGAACTGCGGGCACAATTTACAAATATAGTAACTAATTTAAATTCAAACAGCAACACTACTATATTTGGACAATTACCTGATTTTATGTAGCGAACTTTTGGCATAAAAAAAGCTCAAGATGATGAAGTGCAAAAGAAGAAGCAAGAAGAGGATGTACATTTTTCACAAATTGATTCGGTAAATACGCAACAAGCAAAATCAGATTATGCAACCCGTAGACGCATAATCTCAAAAATAGAAGATTTGGTTTTGAAACATTATTGTTCTAAACAAGATATAAACATTTTAGATGTATACAAAGAAATAAAATTTTCTGAAGGTTTTATTGATAATGACCCTATAATGGAACGAAACATCATTTTCGATGCATATTATAAAGCACCTTGGCAAGAAGAATTGTTCATTGAAATTTGTTATAATTTTTATTCTCCTGCTATGCTAGACAGATTTTATCATCTTTTATCAAAAGTATATCATTATCGCAATGCAAAAAAGCTGCAGGCAAAATTGGTATTGTTAATTCCTGCTGTTTCTGAGGCTAAATCAAACGAATTATTTAATAGTACTAGAGGTATTACAAAGGAACGATTTTGCGAGTATTTTGCACCCGCAATTAAAAATAATTTGTTAGAAATAATAGAAGTTGATATTAGTGACACAGAAATAGAAGAAATCAAAAAACAAATTTCATAAAACACTACTAATTATATGTTATAACAAGAATACATATTATTAACGCCCTCACTTTTGTGGGGGCAGTTTTTATATATCAAAACCGCCCCTAATAGTAATGGGAATAAGCACTACAAAAATGTTCCTGATTTTTATAAATATTTTACGAGCCGAAGAAGAAATGCGTTATTTCATCAGCTTTTCGCCTTCAACCAAACGACCTTATATACTTAAACTTACTACTAACTTAATTAAAAGGTATATTTTCTTTTTTCGGCTAGTATATAACTTTCAGTCGGCATTTTGAAGAACGATTCATTATCCACTATTTTTTACACTCCTTTTTGATACATAGTTGCAGGATATAACCACAGCACTGAAACGCTGTTTGCAGCTGTTGACACATCTTCTGCAAAGCTCGTTATAACAGATTCTGTTTCTCTCATTTAGGAACAGGCTCCATTCGGATTTTTTACTTTTTGTCATTCTAGGAATAACTATCACACTCCTTTTTACTGTAGCTTTTCGGGTTTATTTTTAATGTTTTTTTCGTCTGTAATGCGTTTTGTTTTGTCAGTAGAGTAATTTCATTAACTATATATCAAAATCCTCTTTTTGCCGTTTCACCCGAAATAGTTCCTGCCCCGGAATCTCACCGCAACGTCTTCACGCTCGCTCATACGAGGTCTTGGCGTAGTATCACTTTCGGACGGTCATTCAGTTGTCAAGGTACACGAGAGAAAAACATCCTCAAGGGGTGACTTTTAAAACGCCGATTTTTGTACGTTTTTTCAAAACTTTTTTCAAAAAGTTGAAACTTTGTATCGTTGCACAAAAACACACCCTTCTAATTGGTAGGCATTTTGAAAGCCTGAAAAAACGACTTTTTCTTAAACTTTTTTATTTTCGTTAAAATTGCACAACAAAAAAAGCCGTCACATAGACAGCACAAATAGCGGGAGGACATTTCATCCTCTCGCACAGTTTGCACTGAAACTATGTAACGGCTTAAAGTTTAAGCTCTGATTGTCCGTATGTGACTAACCGAGTATCGGACTATACTTTTCCGGTCAGATAATATGTGTGGCGTAAAGCCAATAAGTAAAAATTATGTGTTTCAGATTCTATTCAGTTGTATGGCAAATACATTATTTACCAATTTACTATTATAAAGAACATTTGTTTCTTTGTCAAGAGCTTTATCGAAAAAGAAAAAGTGGTGTCGGTTCTCACCGACACCACAAAGATGTTTTTGCATATTCTATTGTGGATAGGACTCAAAAGAAGAAATGTATCTTAAAACCAATCCGTTATCTTTTAAAAGGTCATTTAACCACTCTGAATCACAAACCCATCTGAAAAGAATAGGCTGACGAATATAGGCTTCTCGCATAGTTTTTCTCGTTGGTGAAACTATTCTTTCGAACCATAAAACCTCTTTGCCTTGTTGATTAACCCATACATATGGATTAGCGTCACTGGGAGAACAGTTCAAACAATTTTTCCAGAAAGCAGAGGGAACCATTTGACTATTGCCGAAAGTGAATTTTAAGCTACCTCCGACACGATTGAATAAACTAGCTCCTCCAAAACATATTTCTGAATTGTTTGTTTCACAAATTGCTCCTTCGTTCGCCAAAATACCATAATTTCCTACACTCCAATCCATTTCATCTTTGAAATTAAAAGAGAATATTGTGTCAATTTTAGATGTTAACAAGCATATGGAACCATCTTTTTGCCCCCAAGGATACCACAAACTACCAGCAAGAAGAACTTTATCATCGAGAATACCATTTTGGATAATTTTTAACAACTGCTCGTTTGAAATAACTTCATCGCCTGATGTACTATATGCACTTGTTGTGTCTGGGAACCACTCTTCATCAAAAACCACAGTAGGCATTTCTGTTAATATAAACGGATCTTCCGCAAGCATAATGCCGGATTTTTTGTGTACAAGAGGTACCGAATCCCATTTCTCTTCTTTTTCAACATTATAGAGAATTTCATCTAATTCTGTACTATATGTTGGAATTTTGATGTCACCATCATCCGAGTACTTATCATCAATATAATGAGTTAATGGTTGATTTTGGGCAATAAACCTTTTTATTGAATTGACAAGTTCCGGTTCATCTTCGTGTACTAACGAAAAGAAAAAGTCACAATAGCTTCTCGTGTTCGCATATCCACAATTAGGCAAATCAATATTAACGGGTTCTGCATCGACGGATATTTTCTCTAATTCAACATCTTGAATGGAGAGTTTTATCAATATACTATGCAATAAATATTTCTTCGAAAGTTCAGAACACGAAATGTATTTTTCATACAATAAATCAGATAATTTTTTAGAGCAAAGATTTTTTGATGCCCACTTAACGATAATTAAAAGAAGAATCTCTTCTTGCATTTGAGAGAGATTTGCCCAAATATCAGTTATTACATCAATTATTGTGGGGTATAACTCTCCTAATAAAGACAAAGAAAACATAGCGGATTCAATTTTTCTAGCGTTTTGAGAATCAATTTGTTCTAAAATAATATATAGTACCATTTCGGCTAGCGTTTTAGGTGTTGGGAATTTCCTTTGATTTTCACATATACTGAAATTAACTTCTATGTGATTATTTCCGCTAACCCATAATTCTTGTGTTTTTATTTCCTGAATGAAAAACTCTTGAAAAGAAGAAGGATGCTTTTTAAAGTAGAGTTTTAACAACAAGTGCATATTTCGACTTGAAGTCTGATAATCATAATCAGATAAGTTTTTTCCAATGCAATTAGCAAAACACCAGAACGCAGTCTCTTTTAATTCCCCTAACAATAAAACAACCAAAGGATCATTTTGATAGTATGTCCAATCTTGACCTGTTAGATATTCACAAAATTCTTGTAAGAAACATTTCAAATCATCTTCTTTATTTAATTCACAAGATTTTATTCTATGAACAATATATTTGTAATATTCTAACGGATAATCAAGTTTTTTTATTGTAGGCAATAATTCAAGTACCTCCTCCAATTCGAGTGCATCGCATTTTTCTGTAAATGTTTTTAATTCTTCTTTTCTTTTCTTTGAGTAATCATTCGGTTCCGTGTAAGATTCAGATTCATTAGAGATGTTTTGGAGTATTTTCAACCATTGAGGAGTAATATTTGAAACTATATCAGGGAAATTAATATCTAACTTCTTGGATTGCTCCACACAGGCATCAAATATACACTTTGCGCCATTGCGTCCATCTTGTGAGTACCAGGAATTTATTGCACAACTTAAAATCCATATTAATATTAAATCAGAGTCACTTTCCGATTTCTTTATAAATTCAAATAATGAGTGGTATATTAAATCTGGTTTCTCACTAAAATCTTTACTCCAACTACCAAGTTCCCAATAATCAGTAATTCCACAACTAACAGCAGCTTTACATAGTTGTTTTTTAATATCATAATCCGCTCTGTTGCTTGAAAAATCAGCTATTTGTGATTGCTTGTACAGCATTGATCCAAAATCTTTCCACTGACTTGGATTAGTTTGTATTATAGCGTCAAAACATTTTGATGGGTCATACATCGCATATTCTTTATAACCCATATATCCAACAACATCCCATTTAAGTTTATGTGAGAATTTTTGCATCATTTCGGGCTCTACAAGATTGCCATATGGACAGAAACAATTGTGCATTTCCACCTTGTTTTCATGCAAACTCATTGAGCTACAATTTTCACCATACAAAGCTTTTATATAGGAATGAATTATATCCAACTTGTTGTTTTGTTTCAAAAACTCCAAAATATGTGTTTTGTAATGCATTCCCAACAAATCTACTTTAAACAACGCTGTGCTAATTGCTTCTAAAAACCATTCTTCACAATTAAAAGAATTAACCACTTGACTGGAAAGCAATGTATAAAGTAAGAACAAACGAGCTCTCGAATAATCAAAAGAGCGATAAAGTTTTATGGTCAACAACTCTTTAATTGATGCAATAAGCAAATCAGAAGATTTATCAAGCCAATAGTATTTTCCCAATAAACCTGATATCTTTGAAAGTAAAAGCATTTCAGATTTAGTGGGTTCATTGTCCTCGAGCTCAACGCAAAAACTTTCAGATCCGTTAATGATATCGTTATCAGTACTTTCTTTGTTTTTATATCCATATATAAATGCGTTGAGCACAATCAAAAAAGATGTTTCATCATATACACGTTTGACTTTTGTTAAATCCAATAAAGATTCATTTACAATATATGAACTATCACATATTGTTTTAAATGCTAATGATAATGATTTTGCAAGCGAACTTTTAGCATTTAAGGCAATAAAGTCCAGTGTAAATTCAAAATGTTTTAATACACCTGAATAGTAAATTTTTTCTAACTTATCAGAAAGAGCATCGATTGGAATAAAATGAGCCTTAATTGCTGAAATAGCAAGTTCTATTTTTTTATTTTCAATACAATGTTCAAAATATTGTTCTCCAAAAATAGTGATTGCCGTAGCTTCAAGCATGTTACTTGGCTTTGATATTTCAGGTACAGACATACTGAGTTCCGCTGCAATTCGTCCCCAATGTTGTAAAAAGAATCCTATTTCTGTAGATTTAAGCTGCCAAAAATTTTCATCAGAAACCGTATCATCACAAATGGCCAAAAATGATAAAGGAGTTAAACAATTAAACCATTTTTTATACAAACCAATGGCTCTTGAACGATGGTCAAGAGTAGATGATGCAAATAGTTTTTGGCAAAATGTTAAAACTCTTCGATATTCATCTAAGCTATCACTAGAAATCGGAATGGTATGTATTTCTGAAACATCTATAAAACTAATTTCAGGATAATCATTACATATATATTTTCTGTCATAATACTCAAAGTATCTGCTATGCTGATATAATGTTTTAACAGCAAAATATGTATTACAATATCCTTCAATATCTTGATTTTGACATGAAGCATCATAAGAAAGGTGAGCAAATTCATCTAGTCTTTGTGGAGAAACACCTTCGGCAAGAGCATTTATAACAAAACCAACAGTAAAGTATTGGGGAATTAAACTGCATTTATTAGCACACTGTAATAACGGTATCCCCATAACATAGGTAAGCAATCCCTCATCATTTTCGAGTATATATTTTGCTAATGCAAATGCAATCTCTTCATATCGTGCTTGATATTTGCTTATAACGTTCATAAGGAACACTCTAAAATCATTATGGAAAAGTGCGAATTCATCTTTATTTTCTGTAGGAACAACAAGTGGATATAACATGTTTAGTGTCATCAACCAATCACTTTCACTCATTCCACTTATTGCTCTTGATAAAATTTTAACATCAACCCGTCCGTTCATCAGAATTATTGGGCAAGCCACCAAGCTTTCAGGAAATGCCGTTGCCGGAATAACCTTTGAAATCTCATTAGTCATATATGCCCATATATGTTTGTAATACTGTTGGATGTCAGCAGTTATTTTACTGGACTGAATTTTTTCAACAACTTCATCCAAAGATAAACAGTTCTTTATTTCTTCTACTAAAAATACCGTAGAAAGATTGTTGCCCTCAGTTTTTTGATGAATCATAGTTGCTAATCCATCTAAATCATTTTCAAACTGAGTCATATACGCTGAGACTAATTGTTTAATATCGTCTACACACAGTTTCGGTAGTGCAATATGTTCTACCGCTGTATCTGAAGCCAACCACGTTGGATATTGATTCTGATATAAAGCTGGTGGTTGTCCAACAATAACTAAACAAACTCCTTCAGGAATTTCATTAGGCAAAGGCAGTGAATCCAAAAATGAAACCGGACTATTAGAGCGAGCCGCATGGTCTATTCCATCAATACAGATATAAACCTTTTTATTTTCTTTTTTAGATTCTTCAGACACTATTTTCAATAATCGCAACACATGATTTCTCATCATTTCCACGGTTATTAATTTATTGCTGACAGGCACACCGCACTCAGCTATTCTTCCTTTAAACTTTATGCGCAATTGAGTTAAAAGTGTTCCCCAAAGATTCTCCGATGTACATAAACCGGGATCAGCATTGTAAAAACGTTGTTCAGGTGAAATCGGTCTAAATGTATGGTATCGAAGCAAAAACAAATTGGTATTTGACTGTAAATAACTTATTATACTAGTTTTTCCCGAGCCGGGTTCACCTGAAATAAATACAACATTCTTATCAGTTGCAAGAATTTTCTGCTCTAATTCCTTGCAAAAAGTTTCTCTGCTTTTAAAAAATGGATACGGGGGTACCAACCTATGTTGACTATCATCTATCTCGCCTTCAATGCTTAAAGCGGTATAAACATCTTCTACTGTAACCTGTTCGTTAGTTCTTTCGGTTGTTGTCCAAACACTAAGTCCACCTAAAAGTCTGTTAAATAGTTCCGCAGCAACACTATCAGTACAAGAAAATTTTTGTGATAGAGAAGAAATAAGAGTTCGTTTCATTTCTGATAAGCTTGGCTGATTAGCTTTAACAGATAAAACCTTTAAAAATTCAACTAAATCATCAATATCAGTTTTATCAAATTTACTGCACAACTCTTTCCATTGAAGCACTAAGTTTTCATCTTTTATATCTAATTCTTCTTTGTCGAATTCTTGATTGATTAATTCTAAAAACTTATTTATAGAGTACGCACTATATGATTTTCCATTAAAGTTTCTTCCAGCCCGTCTATCAAGCGATTTTCTGTTTGTATATAAAACAGGATTTATTATTTTACTTTCATCTTTTGCCTTTTTCCAACCCACAAACAACGCTTTTATCAAACACGGTTTGCCATTTTTAGACTCTAACAACTTACCAAATGTAAGGTTGTTATTATTAGAAGTTGATATTTCATGTTTGACTTGATAGCAAATTTCTGTATTACCGTCAACATACTCGACAACCACATCATCTACAGTATCATATTCACTATGCTGAAAAATAACGCTTTTAATATTTGTATCAGGGTCAAGCATATTAATTACTTGCTCTAATCCAGTGTACCACTCATACCAATAAGGGTCACCTATACCGGGTGTTGGCATGATATCAGTTCCTTTCTTCTAAAATGTTTTTTAATTTCTCATCTGACTGTTCTGCAAAAATCCTTGGTGTAGAAATCCGACTTTCTAATCCTACCTTATCCCAAGTGGCTGTCCAAATAAGGTATGACTCAAGTGGCAAATAGTCTTTGACTTTAATATGTGCTCCGTCACGAACAAGCAAACCGTCTTTTGCAATCTTCTCGGCATCAAAATAAAGTCTTGCACCTGTTTTATATTCAGCATCAATATTCATTACAATTTTGCCTGATTGTTTAGAATTGACAACAATTTCACCGCTGACACCGCCACCGAACATAATATAATCACTAAAATGAACAGGGTCACCGAGTTGTTTGCCAATAGGTTCTTTTTCAGGAATATTGAGATTATTCCAACTTTTGAGCATTCCGTCTTTCTGTATTTGATACCAATTTTCCATTGATGTGCTATGTACTAAAATTGGTGTTTCATAGTCACGAAGGAGTATTTCATTATAACAGTGTCCAACATAATAGTTCTGAGCTTCATTATATTCATCTTCTGTAATTACAATAATACCGTTTAGATTATTTGCATTACAATATCCAATAAAATCTCCGACAGCCATTTTCCAATTATCGTGAAGCTGTTTGCTGATTTTTATGGTGTATGCACAGCCGTTGTTTGCACCTACAATCATAGGTGTATCCATATCGAAAAAAATAACCAACACTAACCAAGAGGAATCATATTCACTTTTTGTTATTGGATTTATATTGCTTTCTGTAAACTTATCTACTCTATAAATCAAGGGTAACACTCCTTCCGTTGATTATAAATAATTATAACATAAAATTACTGCAATTTCTACCATCATACAATAATGATATCATATAGTTAAGCTAATGTTAGATTTCAAATAAAAACACTCCCTGCGAAATCAACAGGGAGTAAAACTTAGTATATCATTTTAGGATAGTTTTCTTTAAGCGTATTATATATATCTTTCTGCATTTGAATAACTGAATTCTTTACGCTATTTAAGTATTCTTCTCTTGTGCAGGTGCTTCGTTCTTCATCGCTCATATGTGTATATAAAATTCCTCTTGATGAGTTTATAATTGCACCAAGTCCATCAGAGTTGAAGCAAGGTAATATATCTTTTGCACCGCCACCTTGTACACCGTAACCGGGAACGAGAAAATAACTCTTTGGCATTATTTTTCTGAGTGTAACTGCTTCTTCGGGATAAGTAGCACCCACAACTGCGCCGATAGAAGAATAGCCATATTTGCCGTCAACAGATTCTGATTGCTTTGCAACATACTTTGCTAAGCTTTGACTAATGCTAATGCCATCTTTAGTGATAACATCCTGTATTTCACCTGAACTTATATTTGATGTTTTGACTAATACAAAAATACCTTTATTGTTTTTCTTGCAAACGTCAACAAATGGATTAAGACTCTCACTACCCAAAAACGGTGTTACAGTTAAAAAATCAACATCAAATACCAATGTGTATGAACCGTCAAGAGTTTCAACAACACCAAGGTGACCATCTGCATAGGCTTTTGCCGTATTTCCTATGTCGTTTCGTTTTGCATCTTCAATTACAACAAGCCCTTTTGATTTTGCATAAGCAACAGTTTTTTCAAATGCAGCAACACCATAAGAACCATATTTTTCATAAAAAGCCATCTGAGGTTTTACTGCAGGGACGAGCTCTGCAATGGTATCAATGATATCACAGTTAAACTTATATATCACCTCTGCAACAGCAGATAAAGGATTTGCGTTATTGTTATTTGTTTTATAACAAGCAGGAATTTTACTGATGGCAGGGTCAAGACCAACTACTGTTGGATTTTTTGTTTCTATCGTTTTTTCAATTAGTTTATCAACAACATTCATAACTTATAACCCCTTGTAACACTCTCTGTATTCTTTAAGTTTTTCGGTGTAGTCGCCCGCAGAAATAACACAGTTATCAACTGCTTTGACTATATCATCAAGATTAACAATAGGATGGATTTTTACACCATACTGTTTTTCTATTTCATGTTTTGCAGAGAGTGAAGAATGTTCATCTTGTTCCATTCTGTCAACGCAAACAACAATGTCAGTCGGATATTTGCCTATTTGAGATTTTATGTTATCAAGAGCTGAACGCAAGGTTTTACCTGATGTAAATGCATCTGTAATAAGAGTTATATTTTGGGATTCAAAAGCCTCATTTTCAATGTTGAAATCTACACAATGAGATGTATCTATACCGTACTTATTAAATAAGGTCATGCTTGTTGCAATTACAAGCGGTATTTCACGATTATCAATACCCACAAGGCAATTGCCGTCTATATTATGTTCTCGGATACATTCAGCATAAAATTCTCCAAGCTTTGAAATTTGACTACCCGTAAGATTATATCCGCTATGAATTAAATAAGGCGATTTTCTGCCACTTTTCAATGTGAATTCACCAAATCTCAACATTCCGTTATTCACCATAAAACGAATAAATCTTTCCTTGTAATTTAGTGCATCGAGACGGTAATTGAACAGTTCATCCATTGTGATACCGAAATATCTTGCTATCACAGGCAATACTGAAATATCCGGTACAGATAAATGATTTTCCCACTTGCTCACTGATTGAGAAGAAACAGACAACGCTTCAGCCAACTGTGACTGTGTAATATTCTTGTTCTTTCGTAAAGAACGGATTTTATCGCCGATTAGCATCTCACAACCTCCTTTGTTGCTTGTTGAAAATATTATATCATATTTTTAACTGCTTTCAATGTATCAATTAGAGAGTTTTATACAACTGTTAGGATAATTAGAAAAAGGTGTACCCGAAGATACACCTTAAAAATTCATACATATATCAATTCGTTATTTACGATTTCTCTTGCTCTTGTTTCAATGTTTTGCATGCGGCCAATCCACTCCATCTGATTTTCTTCTTTCAGCCGTACGGTAACACCTTCAGTTTCTTTCATCTGTTCTACAAGAGTATCAAACATATCTCGTGCCTGTTTCTCTACCTCGCCACAATGCTGATAGAGGTTACCTTGGGTTAAGAGAGTGAAAAACAATGTCGGGTTGTATTTTTGCAAGTAGTCTTTATGAAGTATACCCCACTTACCAAGATTGATATTTACTTCTTCAGGTGGTAATATGAGGTTAGGAATATTGTAATCGCCAACTCGTCTGTAAGTAATATAATTAGTTTTCATAGTATTGTCCTTTCTTTTCACTCTATTTAATCAAGGTGAGCAAAGTGTAGAATACTATGTTTGAAGCCGGTTTTACTTGTATTTTGAGTAAATCCCTTATGAACACTCGCACCACAAGCTCAGGTCTTAATGGATCTGAGCTTTTACTTTTTATCTGTATCTTAGCTTTTGACTAAAAACACCTCTATGAAGGCTCTGTTACCATCAAGAGAAAATCTTAACCCGTATCTTACAGGTGAAGCGTTATTTTTAATGCAGGTATCTTGTGTATAAAATGATTTAACTGTTTATTCAGTCTGCCGATAAATAAATATCAAAATATATTGGTTTTTTCGACCATATCTGCTATAATACCCTCAGAAATTTAATCTGAGGGTATTGTTATGCTTGGGAAAATAAAATCATTCATTAAAAAAGAGGCGGTTTTCTGTATTTCGGCGCTTTGTGCTGTTGCAACAATGTTTCTTGTCGCACCCGATAAGGAATATATCGGCTACATAGATTTTCGTGTGCTGTGTCTTCTTCTATGCCTTATGGCTGTTGTGGCCGGCTTTAAAAGCGTTGGCGTGTTCAGATTCCTTACCTACAATCTTCTTAAGCGTATAAAAAGCGGCAGAGTCCTCGGTGTGACATTGGTGCTTCTCCCCTTCTTCGCTGCTATGCTCGTAACAAACGATGTTGCCTTGCTCGTGTTTGTTCCCTTCACCGTAATGCTTCTGTCAGATCTCGGCTTCAGTAAAAATATTGTACCCGTTATCGTGCTCCAGACAGTAGGCGC
Source organism: Acutalibacteraceae bacterium (assembly GCA_045532935.1). Taxonomy (GTDB): domain Bacteria; phylum Bacillota; class Clostridia; order Oscillospirales; family Acutalibacteraceae; genus UBA6857. The sequence continues at coordinate 72,064 of JAZSGW010000019.1, read as the reverse complement.
TAACCTCGGCAGTATGGCTACACCCGTAGGAAATCCGCAGAATCTTTTTCTCTACTCTTTTTATAATCTCGGCGCAGGCGACTTTTTCTCCGTTACACTGCCGCTTACCGCGTTAAGTCTTGCGGTGCTCACACTATCCTCTGTCTTTGTGCTTCCTTCAAAGCTACCGCAGAAGGAGCTCAAGCAGGAGAAAATATCAAACGGCAAATATCTCGCTTTGTTCGCTTTGCTGTTTTTACTTTGCCTGCTGACAGTTTTCAGAGTACTCCCCCACTATGTTACGGCAGGAGTGATTCTCCTTTCCATCTTTTTTCTAAAAAAAGAAACACGGAAACATATAATCGGTGATGTCGATTTTATGCTGATACTCACCTTCGTGTGCTTCTTCGTAGTTTCGGGAAATCTCGGCAGAGTTGATGAGGTGAAGTTCTTCCTTCAATCACTCCTTACAAAAAACACAATGCTCACCTCCGTCGGAACAAGCCAGATAATCAGCAACGTTCCTGCAGCTGTTCTGCTTTCAGGCTTCACGGATAATTGGAAAGAGCTTCTGTCAGGCGTAAACATCGGCGGACTCGGCACACCTATAGCCTCCCTCGCAAGTCTTATCACGCTCAAGCTTTATATGAATACCGAAAACGCAAGGATACTCAGATTTCTCGGTATATTCACCGCAGCAAATATCATCGGTCTTGTGATACTGCTCGGATTTGAGATGCTGTTCTGAGCCGAATATGAGCACGCAAGGCACCAATGATACCTCAGGAAACGAAAATGAACGCACTGTAATGAAATCATAAAATATCACTATATATAACTACTGCCCGAAAAAGAGCTGTTTCTCTTATTCGGGCAGTTTTCTATTAAACAGTTTTATATTTTTCCTTATACTTTCTTACGATTGCATTCATTTCATCCATGTGGCTTTCCATATCGGCAACAAGTCTGAACTGATTGCGCGCTCTGTCTATATTATGCCCGGGACGGGTTGTTCTGAAATAGACATCGCCCTCAAGATAATCCGTAAGGAAGCGGATGCCGCACTCAAAGGTCATAAGCTTTGCACCGAAAGCGAGATTTTCGAGTTCTGCATCATTAAGGCTGTCTGCGGTCTGGCTGAGGAAACCGTCAACATAATATTCAAAAAGCTCAAGGTCGATACCGACCTTCGAAAGATCGGGTTCATCCTCCGCCGCCTTATTGGCACCTGAACGGATGCTGTCACCGAAATCATAAAGGGAAAGGCCGGGCATAATTGTATCAAGGTCAATTACGCAGATACCCTTATCTGTGTTGATGTCAAAAAGAACATTATTGAGCTTTGTGTCGTTGTGGGTAACTCTTAACGGCAGCGCACCTTCAGCAATCAGGTCTGTAAGCTTATGTGTATCTGCCTTACGGTCAGTTACAAACTGAATCTCCTTTTCACACTCGGCTTTTCTGCCTTTTATATCAGCCTCGACCGATGCAAGGAATTTTTCATATCTTGCAGGGGTATAGTGAAAATCCTTTATTGTTTCGTAAAGTGTTTCAGCGGGATACCCGTCAAGAAGCTTCATAAATCTGCCGAAAGAGCGACCTGCATTCCTGAAGGTATCGCCGCTTTTCGGCTTGTTGTAGGTCAATGCCTCATCAACATAGATATACATTCTCCAGGCACCGCCGTCTTCGTCACAGAAGTAGTACTCACCGCTTTTGCAGGGCAGGAAATTGAGATTCTCCCTTTTGTAATCACCGCCTGCTTCGATAATTTTTTCGGTAATATGCTTTGTAACGCCGACAATGTTGTGCATAAGCTCTGCCGGGTTTTTGAATACGAAGGTGTTAATCTTCTGCAGAATGTACTTTTCACCCTTGTCGGTTTCAACAAGATAGGTTGCGTTGATAAGACCTGCGGTAAACTGTTCCACACTGATAATACTTCCGCCTCTTCCGAAAGCCTCAAAAGCTGATCTGATCTCATTAGTAAGCATTATAAATCATCCTTTGTCATCCGAGTTCAGGTGAAGACTGAATTACCACCTGTGCTCCATTGTATTTTTCTGTTTCAAATATAATTATTTCGTTTCTTTCTTTAAGTAATGCGCCCGGCAAATAAAGCGCCTTTTGCGGACCTATATCCCAATATCTGCCGAGATTGAAGCCGTTTACAAAAACATATCCCTTTGTAAAGCCCTTCATATTCACAAAGCAATCCCCTTCCCCTGCTTCAAAGTAGCCTTTAAGAAAAACCGGAGCTGCTTTTTCACCGCCCTCTTTTTCCGGTATGAAGGAGAGCTTATCAAGATTATCAAGCGGTATGCTGTAAACCTCATAATCCATAAGAACCTGATTGGCAAGTCTCAGGCCTGATATACCCTTATAGTCGTACATATCCGAGCCGTAATTGACTCTGCCCATAGTATCAACAAGCACACCGATTTCCGCTTCATCGGCAGTACCGCCTATATAAAGCTGTTTTTTAAGCTTCAGCTTGTTAAAAAAGGACTTTTCCTTGCGCCTGTCAATTGTTGCAATTTTCTTCTTATTAAAATAAACCTGAGCATAGTCGTGTACATCGCTTACAGTCAGGAATGCCGCGGAATACTTACCCCTTAGCTTTGTAACATAATAAATAAGTCCGTGACTCTGACCGTAGGCTTCCATATTCCTCGGTAAGGGTGAGTAATGCTTTTCGGCGATACTTCCGAGAGAATCAAAGAGATACGCTTTTTCCGTAAGCTCTACCTTACCGATATGCTGCATTTTCGGCGACGGCGGAAGCTCACCGGGAGTAATCCCCTGCTTTTCACAAAGAAGCTTTCTTATTTTGTGATATGTGTCCGTGTAATCGCCCCATTCGGTAAGCGGAGCACAATAGTCGTAGCTTGTAACGGTAGGAGCAAAGCCCTTATTGTGATTTGAACCGGCATTGAATCCGAAATTCGTTCCGCCGTGGAACATATACATATTGAAGGAAGCACCCTGATTCAGGAACTCCTCAATTTCTTTAAGCGTACTGTCGGAGCCCCTTGTATGATGCTTTTCTCCCCAATGGTCAAACCAGCCGCACCAGAATTCCATACACATCTTAGGCACCTTACCGAAGGGCTCAAGAGCGGAGAACGCAGTAGCGGTGCGTGAGCCGAAATTAAGCGTAGGAAGCACGCCTTCAACAGTACCGCCCGAAAGCATATTGCACCAGGTGCCGTCAGAAGTAAATTTGAGCACATCAATGCCAAGCTCGTCATACATATCGCAAAGAGCCTTCAGATACTTCTTATCGTTACCGTAGCTGCCGTACTCATTTTCTACCTGCACAGCGATAATGTTGCCGCCGTTAGTAATAAGCTGAGGCTTCAGAAGCGCGAAAAGCTTTTCAAAATAATCTCTTACATGGCCGAGATAAAGAGCGTTGTTGCAGCGTAATTCTATGTTTTTATCACTGAGAAGCCAGGCCGGGAAGCCTCCGAACTCCCACTCTGCACAAATATAAGGTCCCGGTCTCACTATAGCATACAGACCGAGCTTCTGTGCAGTTTCAAGGAATTTCAAAATATCAAGCATTCCCTCGAAGTTAAAAACGCCCTTTTTCGGCTCGTGAAGATTCCAGCAGACATAGGTTTCAACGGTGTTGAAGCCTGCCGCTCTGAGCTTGAGCAATCTGTCCTCCCAATATTCAGGAAGGGTACGGAAATAGTGCATAGCACCTGAATAGATTTTAAACGGTTCACCGTTAAGGAGAAATTCTTCTCCTTTTATTGTAAATGTATCGCTCACGGTGGTACTCCTTTATTTTAGTTTTATACTATGCCTCGTCTCAAGGACAAGGCATAGTATTACATCTGATATTTCAGCCGTAGATGGGGCCATAGGTCTGACAAGCCCTGTAGTCGGCGCTCTGGCTGTCCTCAGTACCGAAAGCAGCCCATGAATGAGGACGGAAAATTCTTTCATTAGGAACGTTGTGCATATTAACGGGAATACGAAGCATCGAAGCGAGAGTGATAAGATCATCGCCCACGTGTCCGTAAACAGTTACACCGTGGTTTGCGCCCCAGTTAGCCATAACTGAATATACGTCCTTGAATGCGCCCTCTCCCGTAAGATTGGGAACGAACCAGGTAGTAGGCCATGTGCGGTCTGTTCTCAAGTCGATAGTGGTATGCGCATTATTGGGAAGGTCAGCTGTGTAGCCTTCTGCAATCTGCATCACGGGACCGATACCGTCTATAATATTTACACGCAGCATTGTAACGGGCATTTCAGCTCTGCAACGGAAGTGGCTTGAGAATCCGCCGCCTCTGAAATATTCGTAGTTTGCTCTGCACCAATCAGTAGCCTCGAGACAAGCCTTCATATCTTCCTCGGTCATCTCCCAGAAAGGCTTCATACAGCCCTCACCGTCTGCATTCTTTGCTGCACCGCTGCCATCAAGGGCAGTTGCACCTGAATTGATAAGGTGAATAAAACCGTCCTTTGCCTTGCCTTCAGGCTTATAACCTGTAACCCTTTCACAAGCTTCGGGACTCCAGTATGTACGGACATCGTGGAAGCAGGGAGCGCTGCCTGAAACAAGTGTGCCGAGCATCATTGCAACACCGTTGAGAGTATCATTCTCGGTTGCAAAGGGAGTGGGAGCCTTGGGACCGTTCCAGTCGAAGGTAGAAGCCATAATAGCCTCTGTGAAGTCAGCGTTGGGGAGCCAGTCTGTCCAGTTTCTCTGTCCCTGGAAGCCGCCTGCAACGGCATTCTTACCGAGTGCCTCCTCGTGCCAGCCGAGTTCGTCAAGCTTCTTGTTGCCGTAGAGAATGTCTCTTACTATAATCGAGAACTTTGCGATAAATTCCCAGTCCTTGTCAGCGGGAACAACCTTGGATTTTCTGATGATTTCGGGAAGATCCTTACCCTCGTTTACATCAAAGCCTTCCTTACAGTTAGCCTTGATCCAGGCGAGTGCCTTCTCATATTCATCCTTGTCGTAGATTTCAAGGGTGATTCTTCTGATAATATCGCTCATATCAACCCATTCTGCGCGGATGCCGAAGTATTTCTGGAACATTGAAGCATCACAGTAGCTGCCCGCGATACCCATTGAAATGCCGCCAAGGTTGACATATGCCTTGTTCTTCATCCAGCCTACTGCAACAGAAGCTCTTGCAAAACGAAGAATCTTTTCCGCAACATCAGCAGGAACTGTCTTGTCTCCCATATCCTGAACATCTCTGCCGTAGATTGAGAATGCAGGAAGGCCCTTCTGAGCATAAGCAGCCATAACAGCAGCAAGATAAACCGCACCGGGTCTTTCCGTACCGTTGAAGCCCCATACTGCCTTAATTGTGTTGGGGTTCATATCAAAGGTTTCAGAGCCGTAGCACCAGCAGGGAGTTACGGAGAGAGTGGCAACAACGTTTTCCTTGGAAAACTGCTCCTCACATCTTGCCGCTTCTGCACCGCCACCGATAGTTGTATCGGAAATAACGCACTGCACAGGTGTACCGTCAGGATATCTGAGGTTTTCGGAAATGAGCTTTGCGGCTGCTTCAGCCATACCCATTGTCTGATTTTCGAGGCTTTCTCTTACGCCGCCCCAACGTCCGTCAATAACAGGTCTGATACCAATTCTGGGATATAACATAGTAAATTCTCCTTTTATTATTTAATAATTTTACAATATCTTTCAAAAGCTTCATCCCAATCGGGAGTGTGCTCACCGTTAAAGGTTTTCACCTTTTCCGTTGCAGAAATTATTTTTCTGCCCTCTTCAATACTCTTTATCTCGCCAAGAGCGATGAGCTGAAGAACAATGTTACCGAGTGCCGTAGCCTCAATCGGTCCCGCAATTACCGGTATGCCGAGGCTCTGCGCAGTAAGCTCACATAAAAAGCCGTCCTTTGTACCGCCGCCCATAAGATGAAGCACATCGAATTTTTTGCCCGTACACTCGCTTATCTGTTCAAGCGCAAGACGGTATTTGAGTGCAAGGCTTTCATAGATGCACCTTACCACCTGTCCTACAGTCTCGGGCACGAGTTGATTTGTTTTACGGCAGTATTCCCTGATTTTATCGGGAAGGTTACCGTGTGCGGAAAGCTCGGGTGCATCAGGGTCGATAAAGCTTCTGAAGCTTTCGCTTTCACGGGCAAGCATTTCAAGCTCGTTATAGGAATACCTTCTGTCAGTACTTGCAAGGTCACGGCGGGTCTCCTGAATAAGCCAGAGACCGCTGATATTTTTAAGAAAATTGATTTTTCCGTTTGCACCGACCTCATTAGAAAGCTCAAGAGCATTACTTTCTGCCGTCATAACAGGAGCATCAAGCTCACAGCCGATAAGCGACCAGGTACCGCAGGAAAGGAAAGCAGCATTATCACTTACGGCAGGCATAGCTGCAACGGCACACTGGGTATCGTGTCCCGCAACGCTTACTACTGGTATCCCCTTATATCTGCCGTTCACTGTAGCACTCGGACAGATTTCAGGGAATAAGTCACTACTGATACCAAAGGCAGATATTACCCTTTCGCTCCATTTTTTTACTAGAGGATTCAGCATCTGCGAGGTGGAAGCTATAGTGGTTTCGCAAACCTTTTCACCTGTAAGAAGATAAGAAAACAAATCGGGCATAAACAGCAGCTTGTCCGCCTTTCCGAGATTCTCGTCACAGATAAGCTGAAAAAGTGTATTAATGTTCATTATCTGATTTCCCGTTTCCGAATAAAGCTCATCGGCAGGAATTTTTGCAAAAGCTTTTTCAAGAGCACACTTCGTCCTCTCATCGCGGTAATGGAAGGGCTCGTGAATTATCTTCCCCTCATTATCAAGAAGTGCATAGTCAACGCCCCATGTATCAAAGGCTATGGAATCAATCTCCCCTGCCTTTTCAATCGCCGCTTTAATTTCACCGAAAATCATATCAACATCGTGACAGACGTGACCGTCAACGGTTTTCGGTATGTTATCAAAGCGGTGGATTTCCTCGTACTTTATGCCTGTACCGTCAAAAACCGCTTTTATGGCTCTGCCTGTTGAAGCTCCGAAGTCAAAGGCTAAAACTGTTTTCATTTTACCACACCCTTTTTAAGAAGAATGTTGGCGTAAATTGCCTTTTCACCGGTAGCGATAATAAGATAAGCGTCCTTCGCTCTCTCATAAAAGGCGAAGCGCTCGGTATAATCGATTGCGTGGTGTGTCGGCTCGTGCTTTTCGAGAATTTCCTCATAAGTGCCCCATATTTCAGGAGTGCCGCAGGTGTCGCCCTGGACAACCTCCATAAGCGCAACGGGCTTTTCAGTATATGTATCAAGCGGGATAAGAGCTAAAACTGCATCGAGAATTTCAGGCACACCGTGACCGTCAGCACGGATAACAATCGAATTTCTGCCTACGCTGTGGCAAGGGAAGTTTCCGTCGGCGATAACAAGCTCATCGCCGTGACCCATTTCCGCAAGAGCCTTTAAAAGCTCGGGAGAAATTATCGGAGAGATTCCTTTAAGCATAATACACCTCTTAATCTTTCTTGTGGAGGATTTCATCCTCGGGATTAAACACCTTATATCCGGGGTGACGACCTGTTACTCTGTAGTATCCGCGAAGGTCGATAAGCTTCTGTATATTATCGCGGCTGATGTCGTGACTTCCGCCGAGTATAACTGCATTGATAGTAATTTTTGCCCAGAGCTCAAGGCTTTCCATTCTATAGAAAGCGGTAATAACATCACTTCCCACAGCGAGAGCACCGTGATTTTCAAGAAGCATTACGTCGTGCTCTTCGAGATAAGGCTCGATTGAATCAGGAACTTCAGAGGTCGAGGGTGTACCGTAAGGAGTAAGCGGCACCGAACCGATAACAGCAACGTCCTCTATCATATTGTACATATCCATTGCCTTGTGTGCAACGGCAAAGCCTGTGGCTCCGGGAGGGTGAGCGTGAATAACACTGAAAACGTCCTCTCGCTTGTCGTAGCAACGAAGTTGCATCTTGATTTCGCTTGAAGGACGGTAGCCTTCCTCAGCTTCGAGAATGTTACCCTCTCTGTCAAGTATAACGAGCTTATCGGGGGTGATAAAGGACTTACTGATGCCTGTAGGCGTTGCAATTATTCTGCCGTCGGGAAGTCTGGCGCTGACGTTACCGTCATTTGCCGCAACCCAACCAAGCTGCCACATTTTATGGCAGACATCACAGATTTGTTCTTTGATTTGTTCAAGTGTGTTCATATTAAGCCTCCTAATATATTTATACATTATAAATTATATCAAAGATAATTTTCAATTTCAATAAGTACCGGATATGATTGGTGAAATGAACGAAAAATAACAGCAGAAGTTATGACTTCTGCTGTTTGATAAGTATCAAATTATCAGTTATTCTTCTATTTTCACGGGGCACCAGACTTGAAACTCTTTACCGGAACTATTCTCTGCTCCGAAAGCAAGCCAGACGTAACTTTCATCTTCCTCAATCCGGAATGTTTTTGCAAAACGTACATCTGAAGATTTGTAATTTGTATAATCACTGTAAAAACTCGGTTCGTAATAAACATCCTTACTGCTTGAAACTTCATATCCGTTTGTCGATGCTTCGATATAAAGTTCAACACCCCAAGCTTCTTTTTTACTTAACTCTCTTATCTGCACATCAAATCTTGTAATCGGATTATCGTGTGCATCAACTGCCAGGATTACTTCCTGACCCTTTTCGAGATACTTAAGCATATAGAAGCTTTTTGTGTTTTCAAAGTTATCGTTTTCACAGACCACTTCGCCGTCAATAATAAGCTTACCGTTAACATCCTCCGGTTCGCAGGTGCTCAAGGAGTTGAACTTATAATAACCGTCCTTTGGAACAACAAATAAGAATTCCTTATAGACTTCACCATCAAGTTCACTGGAATTGTCGCCCTTTGTCAAAACATCATAGTTGTACTCCGGTGTATCATCATATGAATTGAACATATCATAGATGCTGTCGCCCCGAGCGTGAACAAATACTACAAACATACAGAAAGCTACAAACAGCAGACAGAGCATCTTTAAAAACTTGTGGAAACTGATTTTGAACGTTGAGTACTTGTGTCTGCCACCGCATTCGGGACAAACATAAATCAGCTTACCATCATAAATGCTCAATTCCTTTGTAAGCTTGAACTTCTTACAGTATCTGCAATGATGCAACAATCTTATATTTGTTCTGTAATCCTGGGGAGGAATAAACCTTTCGCTGACACCTGAATAAAGCTTGGTTTTCAAATCTTTTGTTTTAATCTTCTTTGCGTAATTCTTTTTAGCCTTCACTTTTAAATACCTCTTGATAAAACATATTTTTCGATTTTCTCTTTTTCTTCCTCACTGGCATAAACATTAAACTGATTTTGAGGATACTTATTGGCTAAAACCAGATAAGCTACAACATTGAAATATGTATCTTTATCAATTTCCAAATCAAAGAATTTGAATGAAGGCGAGACCGTGGGACGGTGAATAACCTTAAGGAAATTACCGAACAGCGGATTATAAGCATCAATAATGTCCTTTATAGCTCTTTGTGCATATGTGGTCTGTGTAATATTAGCTGTTATTATGGGTTTTTCACCCATAAAGTCGATTAAAATATAATCTGACTTGCTTTTGACAGTGTTGATATATGCTTCATGATCACCGCTGTCAACGCACTTACACATTACAACCGAAGCCTTTACCTCCGGTATACCGCCTATTACTTCAATACAAGAGCTTCTGCACAGAATGCCCGGCGGGAAGGAGAAGAAAATATTCTGAATTCCTTCTATAATTTCGTCATTGTCGGTTACACAATAAACTGTGGTTTTATCAGACAATGTGCCGTACAGCAAAGCCTTTCTCAAAGCAGCATCATCTTCCGGAAGAAGATTGAGACCGCGGAATCTTTTCGAAAAATCGGCAAACATATGAAGGTCATTACCGGAATTTATTGTACCGACAGATACGCTGTTTTCGAGATAAAGGCGGTTATCTGTCTTGGGATAAGATGTAAGGAAAACAACATTGTTGCCCTTTGTAAAATATGAATTTACACTTGAAACTGCTGAAATATATTTAGGATTTGATGCGAAAGCTGTAATAGCATTTGCATAGGAACCAATCCATGCGGCTGCTTCCTTATCAGCTATCACACCACTCAAATCTATAAAGCTGTAGCCGTAATCCTGACTGTGTGAAAATACAACTGTATTGAGATTGCTCATTGCTTTTACCCCCTACTTTATTATTTTTTGGGAAATGCGCCTATTTCAGAAAGCAACCATAAGAACGGTGTCTCTGCGCCCTGAGTTCTGAAATGGAAGGTACCGTTTTCTTTATCCTCAAGAACAAGGCTGCTGGCAAATATTTTATAGGAATTACCGAATGCACGCTTGATTCTGTTCATATAAGCAGAAAGTCTTTCCTGTGTAGGATTCTGCACCTGTCCTTCAGCAAGCATAAGTGAAACAATTCTTTCTGAACGCTGATTAACAGCTGCTGTATCAACCTTATCATCGGTAGGTTCAGAAAGAAAGTCTGACATCTGTGTTATGCCAAGCTGATTTGTTATAAGGTCAAGCTTATTAAACACAATAGCAACCTTTTTGTTGCCCTCGATTCCCTGCTGACCGAAAGCCTGAAGAATATCATTTACATTGACAACTCTTCCGTTGTTAGCCATGTCAACGCCTTCAGCGGCATTAATGATAAAAATTATACCGTCAACAGATGACAGATAAAGCTTAAGAGCATTGGAAAGCTTGTCGGGATTACAGTAAAACTCACCGGGAACATCAAGGAAAACTATGTGGTTTTCGTAGTCTTCCTTTTTTTCATTTGAGGAGCACTCGAGCTCATAATAATACGGGCCCTGAATTTCTCTGGTAGCTACTTTTGCAGATGCCTGGTTGTTAATATACATATTTGTTACATCTTCCAAGGGCAGATTCTGCTTATAGTCCAGAGATTCCCACGTCCAGTCTCTGTTACGAAGACTGGCGTTTACTGCAGATAAAAATGTTGTTTTACCACTATTTGTAACACCTACAACAGCGATATATTTAGTCTTCTTCTTACCGAAGTTTCTGATAAGCTTATTATGGCAATAAGGGCAAAGTCTTTGCTCAAGAGGATAAGTTACCGAAGGATCAGGGTCATCAACCTTGATAATACGACCTTCATCATCAAGTTCAATCTGGCTTTTTTTGAGAAAGGCAGGATCAATAAATCCGAAGTCCTCTCTTTCAAATGCCAAATTACCGCAGGCTCTGGCCTGATACTCCTTAAGATACTTGTCTATTTTTTTCTCCCCTGTTTCACAACGGAAAACTGCATTATTATATGTAAGCTCCTTAAAACAGAAGGGGCATTTAACTAAAGGAAATTTTTCCATTTCTCTACTCCTTTATATATGTAACAACCTTAATACTGAATTATATTATTCGATCGTAATCTTACCTTTTTCGGAAACAACAAAATCTGTTCCGCTGATTTCAAACACGGCAGGTTCAAAATCAAAGATAGCCTGATTGCCGGGGCTTGCAACGGCGCCCATTCTGTTAACGATGTTGAAGCACTTTTCAACAGCAACTATATCGGCATAGAGCTTGAACTCGCCTTTATTGAATGTGTGATAGTTAAGGTAAAGATACTTGTCGTTTACAAGAATATAATCCGATGAATGCAGATCATTACCGCGGGCAAAAACCGGCTGAATGCTTTCACTTATCTGCAAATCGTAAATGTTGGTAAGAACCAAGGGAACTACTGTTCCGGTAAAGGCTTCAACGGGAGCCTCACCTTTATATATTGACATGATAATATCACGGGTATTGTCGATTTTAACAACGGGCTCACTAACAGAAGCGGCGCCGAAAGAAGCCTGAACAGGCACCTCTCCGAACTGTTGAGCATGAGTAGCAAAAGGTACATCACCTGCAGAAGCAGAACCTTCAAACCTGTATTCATATCTGATTGCTCCGGTGTTTCCTACAGGAATATCGAACTTCATAACAGCTTCAGGAGCCACAATCTGAGAAGCATTTTCTTCATCGTCTGAAGACTTTTTCTTTTTAATAACAATAAATACAACAACTGCAGCTATAGCTACCGCAGCAACTGCAGCAACAATAATAAGTATAGTCTTAAGATCAATCTTTTTACCGATTGTACCTGTAGCTCCGGCATTACCGGGAGTAACGGGAGATAAATCTTCAAGCTCTCCCATCAAAGCATTAGTGGTAGAATCGGCACCGGCAGTATTGCCGTCAGTAAAAAGAGAGTACATAGGATTTTCATCAAGGCCCTGATTTAATCCGTCGGTATCTGCAGAGAACGCATCAACGCTCCCTGCAGACGAATCGGATGTGCCATATGATGTATCAACGTCACCGTATACTGAACCGGTAGCTGACACGCAGAAAACCATATTAAACACAACAATCAATGAAATTATAAGGCTGATAATATTTTTCTTTTTCATATAGCACCATCCTAAAAGTTTTTTTAGATGAATTTGTCGATCATAGCATCGAGCATAAGAAGTGAGAAATGCTCAAGATATGTATCGGGGTCGTAGTTAGCGTGGTACATCTTCTGCTTAATATGTGCAAGCATACTTGTGAAGTAAGATATGGCAGTTGCATTCTCTTCCCCTGTAAGCTTGTTGACAAAGGAAATTCTGTCAAGAAGATGTGTTCCGTCACCGCTGTTCTGTTCATAGTGTGAAAGCATAGCGACTAACTGCTGATAAGCGTTACTGAGGGTATTGACATCATATTCGGGAGCAGCAGAAGTTACCTGAGGTACAAGCTCTGCAGCAGGAACAACAGTAACCTGCGACGCAGCTCCCCAAGTATGAGGAGTAGCGGAACCTGCACTTGCCGCAACATGAGATGCTAAAATAGAGTTCAGATCCTTTGCATTCTGAGTTATTGTAAGACCGAATACGACCTCTTCCTTCTTATCGGTAGCGGGAGCTGTAATACCGAAGGGATAAAAATCTGCCTGACCGATAACAATCTTCATCATCTGCTCGAGATTTGACATAAATGCACCGCCGATATGACCGACACTGCAAAGCTTGATACCCTTTGAACCGCAACCTGCAAGACATATTTTTGTGTTAAGCTCCGAAAGATTAATTTCGCCCTTATCAATCTTTGCTTTCATAAACTTTGCAATAAGATAGAAGAGTGAGTAATACTTGATTCTCATTGTCGAGAATAAAGGAGCGTAGCATTCTCCGCCAAGCATACCTTCGTTAACTGCTGCATTTTCAAGAATGAAATCAAGAGCGGAGGTCTTTTCTCTGTAAGCAGAAGATGTGGCGATGTAGTTGTCAGAAAGAGGCAGTACAACTTCAGTATCTGTGTACTTCTTAATTGCCTTGTCCTCAGCCGAGCCGGGAGCAACCTGCCACATATTTCTGAATTCGCTATCGTTCTTGATAGCCTGAACCATAGTCTTGACAACAAGTTCTCTACCTGCATAACCGAAGGAGTGCTCAGCCTTCATATCAAGCTTACCGCCGAGAGGCTGACGCCAGTATGAGAAGTCGGATGTACCGCCGCCGATATCAATAACACCGTAACCCTCTGAAGGAACAGGCGCCAGATGATCAGGCACAAAGGTTGTGAAATATTCACCGGCTGCACAGGCTTCTGTTGTACCCTGAATAATAACGGTCATGCCACTCTTTGCGAGCAAAGCCTGCTGTACGTCATTGAGATACTTGATAACTATACCGCCGAAGTTTTCAGCAGGATAGGAAACTCTGACAGTTACGCTTGTAGCACCCTTGACCTTTGCTTCAAGAACAGCATAGGTAAGAAGGTTAAGAATGAAGTTGTGAGCAGCACGTGCAAGCTGTTCGGGCTGTTCATTCTTATAAATTTTAAGACCGTTATAAATGCCGCTGTCACCGTTATTTTCTGAAATGATGAACTGCTCGTCAACAACAACTGCTCTACCTGAAACGTTGGACTCGATAACGCCTGAAATAACACCGTTCTTCTTTACATTGAAGTTCTGACCGTAGGTAAATATCTTACCGATGGGGCCAACCTTGCTTGAGAAGAGGTAATAGTTCTGGATAAAGTCACTGATCTTCTGTCTGTTGTAGTTGTCTGCGTCAATAAAAGGATTATAAACATCGAAAAGGAACTTACCTGCAGAAGAAATTGAGGTAGGAATGCTGGGACCTGAACCGGGAACATTCTCACGCATAAATACGTTGGTGCTTGTGGTACCGAAGTCCATAGCAACATAGAAGCTCTTCGAAAAAGCAGAGGGATCAATGCTTTCTGCACTGCTTCTGTCGATAATCCAGCTACCGATATAATAGGAGCTGCCTGCTTCTGAATATGAGAACTCAAGAGCGAAGGGCTGTGAATTACTCTTAAGCATTGTGAAGCGCTTGTTACGGAAAGCAGAACTGCACTCATAATTGTCAACAGTTGCCTTCTCACCCAAAGCGACGAGAGAAACCTGGAATTGAGGAGTTGTTTCGTTTTCAATGTTATAGCCCGAAAGCTTCTTGAAACCTTCAACGAAGGAAGCATACTGACCGTGACCTCTTCTTGAAACATCACGGGTATCATTCCACACGGACACGAAATGCTCCTTCCAGCTGTCACCGGCAAAGTTAACGAAGGGCCAGAGTGAGATGTAAGGCATAGAATCTGTGTAGCAGACATCTACATTGTTATATACCTTCTTGTAGGTCATAATTTCACCTGAAGCGGCAAAATTAAGTGTGAAATTAAACTCAAAGGTATAGCTCTTATTATCTGTGGTAGCAGGAACAATATCCCAGCTTACAAAGTTAGCGGAGCCGCTTCTGAGACATTCGACAACATCATGATGAATAGGAGGAACAATGTAATAATATTTGCTCATTACCACCTTAACCTTCGGTGAGAAGCCGCCTTTTTCGATTGAATAATCCTTACCGTCAGCTGTTTTTCCCTGGAAATGTCTGTCGGGAGGAAGGATAATAAAGAGCTTTTCGGAATATGCATTCTTGGGAGCTCCCGGAGGAGGAGGACAAACTGTCTTAAGTTCGCTCCAAATATTGAACGAGGCGTACTCTTCCTTAGGAATCGGATTGTTTGCAGGATTAACCGAGGGAACAGGACAAGTGCCGAGAATATGATTTCTGTATTCGATAAGGTTATTGTCGTTGTGAGCTGTAAGCATTGAATTGATCCAGCAGTAGAGCTTCTGTGCAGTTACAGAAAGGACTACAGAATCCCTATTGATTACCTCACGTACATCAAGCCATTTTCTTGACGGTGCGTTATACCACTCAAGACCTTCAAAAAGGCTCGTAGGATAATCCTTAAAGGGGCAGATAACCATTCCGGGCATAAACATTGCAAAGGGTGTACCGTCTTTGCAGAAAACAGCGAGTGTTTTATATGTAGGAACCTTTCTACCTGCAGCATCCAATGTAAACTCAGTTGTTGCAACGCCGCCGACCATATTAGTATGAGTCATAAAGTCGTAGCCGGTAATCTGCTGATTCTCAGTAAGAGCGTCACAGATGATTTTTCCGAGTGTTGAAGGCGTACCTACCTGCGGATCGTCATAAATAGTAATATGCTTAACTGTTATGTTGAGGCTTTTAAGATCCTGTAAAGCGATTACGGCAAGCATACCGCGCCACTCGTTTACAGCATCCTGATCACCACTGTTGAGCTTGGTGAAGAAATCCTTGACATGAGCAATAGGAGACGGGATTGCGTGATCAGCAGTCTTACCCTTGGTTTCAATAATATTGCTTGCCATATTTGCAAGAGATACTCCGTTCTGTACAGGTACCCAACCTACATTACCACCGGCGGCAGCAAAGTCAAGTGTAGGATCGCTTGAAGGAAAAAGAATTTTATTCATTTATATGTACCCCCTCTTATGCATTTGCACTGCAGTACTTGAATACTTCGTGTATATAGTCTGCAATTCTCTGATCAGGTGAAATATTACCTTTATCGTAATTTTCCGGTGCCTTGCGGAATACAACTTCCATGGCATTTTCAATGGCTTTAACGGTCAAGCCGTTTGTCAGATTAGGAAGATAGTCGCTACGTCCTATAAAGTCCTCGATATTTTTTCCGACATTGGTGTTGTTGTTTTCAATCATTGTAATAATATCATGAAGAGCCTCAATATAACTGCTGTTAAAGAAGCTATACTCCTTATCATGGCTGTCATTACCAGTGTTGCTCCAGTCGTGACCGTTTACGGCAAAATCACGAAGGAAACGGATGTATGAGCCACAGTAGTCGAAAACAAGATTTGAAACCTTTTCAATCTGCTCTTTAACGCCGTTGGCATCAACATAAGCTGCCGTAGGACGATGACCTTTGAACGGACCCTCATTCATGGATGTGCCGTAAAGCATTCTTACAAGACGGTTGTTGTAAGGATCATTCTCTCTGAGCTTAAAGGCACCAAAGATTCGTGTAATAACGAAAGCGGAAAAAGTAAGCATTGCACGAAGCGGCTTTTCGATGTCTGCTGTATTATTGAAATTAATTGAAGAAATCATTGTATCTGCCGTCGGGTTAAGACGGTACTCAAAAATCTTACCACCGATAATATTTTCCTGAGGCATAGCGAAAAATTCTGTCATAGCCTTGGCTGCTGCAAGGTCAACAAAATCGAAGTGATTAGTCTGATCCTTACCGCCGTCATGATAGTCGTTAACCACATGCAAAGGATTCTGTCCGCAGATATAAAGAGAATCAAAGGAACCTCCGGTATTAACCTTTGTCTTGAAAAGATTTGGGTCATTTGCATACTGTTCAAGGGCGACCTTGCTCTTTGCGTAAAATTCGGAGTGCTTAACTTCGATGTTCTTGTCGTTTTTATCGTTTTTATCAACGAATTTGAAGTACGGGAGAAGAAGCACACCTGACATAAGGATTCTGTCCTTATCAGCCGGTTTAACAGAGTTACGGATATGATAAGCAAGATTCGAGAAGATTGATGCACCTGTGCCACCGAAAATAGAACCGATAATGAAAATTCTTGCAGTCTGACCTGCGTTACCGTTAAGATAATTCTTCACGGGAGCTGCAATATCGCTTTCATAGTTGACAGCCGGATTATCCCATCCGCCGGTCTTAATCATATACTTAAAAACAGCTGCACCGATTGAGGGATGACCGTAAAAGCCTCTTGCGGTGTTCTGCTCCTGCTCTTTAGCTGAATAAAAAGCATCAAGAAGCAATGCATCAGTTTCTCTGAGCATCTGATTTGAAGAACACAGAGATGCCTCAAGAGATGCTGTACCTGTTATACCTCTGGGAGCAACAGTATCAAGTGCCTGTGTGAAATCCCAGCTTTCTACAAAGAGACCTGATTTGCAGAACTCCTTGGTTCCCTGAGCATCAATGATGGTGCTTCTTTTAAGAGCAACACCACCGTCATTATTTACAGCTGCAAGAGACGCAACGGATTGAATAACTCTTTTTGCCTGCTCTGTACCGCCACAGGTAGCATCTTTATCGACGATAATGAAGGTGATGTCCTGATCGTCAACGAGATTCATAGCACAAAGATGTGCAGCTATCTCTGCGACACGTGCACCGGTACCGCCAACACAATAACAAAAATTCATATTTTTTCTCCTCCTATGAGTATTTGTTTTAAATTACGGCTGTAATGCAAAGTAAGAAGCAACTGAACCGATTATTGAAGCACCAGCTGTAATAGCTGCATATATGATAGCTTTATCGTAAAGTGCAATACTTGTACCTACTGTTAATGCAATTACTATTACAGCGCTGATAGCAAGGAAAGGAACGAATGAGGGGATCTTGTCAGTTGCACTTGCTAAAGCCTTTACACCCTTAAGATACCAGATTACATAGAAAATAACTGCAGGAGCGATTACTGAAAAGAAGAAGGCTGTTGCCATGCTCTTACTATCTTTAGACATCTTTACAGAATCCTGGGCAAAGATCCATACGATACCGCCGATAAGGCTTGCTACCAAGTTCACAATAATGCCGATGTACATTTTACCGTTCTTTGAGTTGTTCATTTTTTGTTTCCTCCAAAATTATAATGATTTTTTATATGTTAAGCTGCCTTCAGTTATTCTGAAAGGTCAACACTAACAACAACGTCTGATACGTTCTTTGTCATATAGGCTTCAAACTTGTTTCTCTCCTGTGCGGAGGACATCTTACCAATAAGGAATGAGTAGAATTCCTGTAAGCCTGTTGTCTTACTGATAAACTCTTCATCAGATACGACAGATTTCTCAACAAGGGTGTAATCTGAAATCCACTGGGGAATGTTTTCGCTTACCTTTCTTGAACCGTCAATATTGAATTCAATGGTTATTACCGAATACTTATCCTCAAGAGCTTCAATATCCTTGAAACGGATATTAACCCAGATAGCACCGCTCTCGTTATCTACTGTATAAAGAGGAAGTGCCTTTTTGGGGAACTCGTCGATTTCGAGACCTTCGTTGGTTTCGTAATCGGAAATTCTGTAGATGGTTGCATCTTTTTCAAGATAGGTCATCTCGGGAAGCTTCATATAGGATTCTGTGCTTTCGAAGCATTCAAATGCAGGAATTTCCTCCCACTCCCACTTTGATTTTTCGTCAACTACATCGCCGAATTCATCAGTGACCTCATAAAACTTCTCACTGTAGCCGTAAACCTTTATGGAGTCGGCATTGATGCTGTAATCAACATCTGTAGCTGCCGAGCCGTCAGCAAGGTCTGCCATCGGAATAACAAAATTGAGTGAGCCGTTACCGAAGGTTGATTTTTCAAGTGAGCCGATTTCTGTGCTGTACTGATAGTAAAGACCAGGATAGATTTTGCTTACGTCAAAAATCTCATCACAGTTTACAGTCTGCATATTGAAATTAAGGTTAGTGTTATTGAAGTTAATACTTTCGGGATACTGCTCATAGTCGTTATCATCGCTTATTTCGGGATCTGCACAGTAATCGTTGAAAACCTTGTATTCTGCGTTCTCGATTGATGTATACTTAATACCTCTTTTAGCAAGTACTGTAGCAACATTATAATCCTCGCCCTTGACGAAGCCTGAACCTGTGATGCTGTCTTCAATAGCCTCACACATTGAAACGACTTCAATAGTAGGACCTACAACAAGGCAGTAGAAGGGTCTTTTGCCTTCATAGTCGACAGCCCTCATATCAACTGCGCTGTCGGTAACTGAACCTGACTCAGGTGCATATGCAGTACCTACGAATGTAGCATCAATGCAGAACAGAGCAACCGAATGATCTTCTCTGCCGAGAACGATGTCGTTGATGATGATTGCAAGCTCCTTGTTATTGAGCTCCTGCTCGGCAAGGTCTGTGATAAACACGTTAAGCTCGTCAAAGTTAACGGGTGTGTCCTCGTTTTTGAAAAGTGTGCTTAAAGGACCGTCAGTATTCTTTGCAAAAGAACCGGTGTATGTATAGAAGTCCTTTGCTCTGAAAGACGAAAACTCGCCTGCAGACATCTCTCTCCACTGAAGCACTTTTTTGTCGTCAGCCTTAAGAGCGTTCAGTGTGTACTCGTTATAACCCTTCATAACATCGATGATGTCATCGCAGACAATAGCGAATTCACTCTTTTCCGAATAGCCGTCACAGATGTAACCGTGCATTGACTGGGTGTTGTCAAAATAAAGGTTGGCCTTGACTGTTCCCTCTCCGCCTTCAGACATTGAAGTAAGCTTTTCATCAAGAGCTATGACGCTTTCGTGGATTCCGTTTTCCGGTGGTGGTGGTGGTGGACAGCCGGTAAGTGTAGCTAAAAACATTACAAGTGCCAGAATGACGGCCACCCTTTTCTTAATTTCAGACATTTTTTGTCCTCCTCTTCTTTCAACATTTTTTTCTGTTGCATTTGTAGGTCATTATATCACCACAAAGCAAAATTGTAAATATTGTTTATTGTTTTTTTCGCAAATTTATTGCTTTTTTTCGCTTTTTGTTAATTATTTACTATCTGATTTGTCAACTATTGTAATTTTCTCTCGCCTTAATTATTCCCACACCTATTCCAAGTTGATTTCCGCCTAAAATATAAGCCTTTGTTCTGCGCTGTAAATCTGTTTTTTCGGGGTATTTTTTTCTGAAAAATCTTCGTTTTCCGAAAACACGTTCAATGGTCTGCAGGTCTATTTTTACGTTATAGCAAATTGTGAAAAGAGACATAAAATTCACTATATTGCTCTTTACGTCCATAAACTCACGGTTACCCTCAAAAAGAAGCCAGCTTTCACAGAAATAGTAATCATAAGTATAATCAGGGAAAAATGCAGAAAAAAATTCATCTGCCTTTATAAATGAATTAATACACCTGTCACGGCAGAGCTTTTCCCCTTCGGGAATATGTACATAAACAAGTCTTTCACCGTAGGAAAAAGGCAGCTTTTTGTAGTTGAGGGTTTTATTCTTACACTCGTAAAGCTGAAACTGCAGTCTGCCTAACCTGAAAAGCTCAAACTTCACATGATTCTGTAGCCAACCATAGTTCTTCAGACCTTTGTTGCCGCATTTTTCACACCATATTTTTATATCGCTCATAGTATCATAGTAGATTTCGTCGCTGATGCCATTTTCGGCGTATTTCTCCTTCACCTTCACAGCAAGAAAAAGAATGACGGCAAGACGCATCAGCTTACTTTTGCCCTTAAGGCATCGGAAGGACTGATTTATGCACCTTTCGGCTGTCCGCTCAACGTCGGAGCTGTTTCTTTCGGTAAAGCTTTTCAATTCGGCTATAAGATTACTCGAAAGCCCTATTTTTTCTGCAAGCTCAAGCACGGATACACCACCTCTTTCTTAATTAATTATAGAATAAACAAAATGTGATTGTCAACCGAGTTTTTTTCTGCTATAATACTGCAAAAGGATGTGAAGATATGTTCAATTTTTTCGCAAAGGAGCCTCCCGTTAACGGAAGATTTTTTATCAGCGGCTCCGACTTCAATCACATTAAAAACGTACTTCGTATGAACTGCGGAGATGAAATACTTATAAGCTTCGATTCAAAAAGCAGTCTGTGTGTTCTGGAAAGCTTTGAAGGTGACACGGCAAGTGCACTTATAACCGATGAAAACTACCGTGAAACGGAGCTTCCCGTGGAAATCATACTCTTTCAGGGTCTACCCAAAGCCGACAAGATGGAGCTGATTATCCAGAAATGCACAGAGCTTGGCGTAAGCGAAATAGTTCCTACCGAAATGAGTCGCTGTGTTGTAAAGCTCGAAGAAAAAAAGAAAAAGAGCAAAACCGAGCGTTGGCAGAGCATCGCTGAAAGTGCCGCAAAGCAGAGTAAACGAAACGTGATTCCGCATATAAGCACTCCCCTTTCCTACAGCGAAGCTCTCGGCAGAATTACAGAGCTCGACCTTTTCCTTGTGCCCTATGAAAACGAGGACGGTATGAAAGCAACAGCCGAGGCTCTTTCGCTGATAAAGCCAGGCATGAAAATAGGCGTTCTCATAGGCCCTGAAGGCGGCTTCGACGAAAAAGAAATACAGAAGGCCAGAGATGCAGGCTGTCGCTCAATCTCTTTAGGAAAAAGGATTCTGCGTACGGAAACTGCCGCAATCACTGCTGTGGCTATGTGTATGCTCTACTGTGAAACAAATTTTGAGGAATGATAAAATGATACAGCTTCCCGAAGAATACAAAAAAAGAATGCAACACCTTTTAGGTGAGGAATATGAGGAGTATGAAAAAACTCTTTCTCTTCCTCCCGTAAGAGGCTTCAGGGTAAATACCGACAAAATCTCCCTTGAGGATTTCGAGAAAATCAACCCCTTTTCAACCGACAGAATTCCCTATGTCGAAAACGGATTTTATCTCGGAGAAGATAAAATCGGCAACCACCCCTTCCATCACGCAGGTATGATATACATTCAGGAGCCGGGCGCTATGGCACCTGCAGAATGTGTGGATATTCAGCCTGATTGGACGGTACTTGATATGTGTGCTGCACCCGGCGGAAAAAGCACCCAGCTGAAAAACAAGCTCGGCGAAAACGGAATTCTCGTATCGAATGAGATTATACCGTCAAGATGCAAAATACTTACAGGCAACATCGAAAGGCTCGGGCTGAAAAATGTCATAACCACCTGTACAGATACGAAAAAGCTTACCCGTTTCTTTCATAAGGATTTCGACCTGATTATGGTAGATGCTCCCTGTAGCGGAGAAGGAATGTTCCGTAAAGAAGAAGCAGCTGTAAGCGAATGGAGCGAAGAAAACGTCCGTCTCTGTGCCGAAAGGCAATCGGAGATTCTTGATAATGCCGTATCCCTCATCAAGGACGGTGGATATATAATCTACGCCACCTGCACCTTCTCGCTCGAGGAAAATGAGATGGTTATCGACAGCTTTCTGAAAAAACACCCGGAGTTTGAGCTGACCGAGGTTACACCGAGAGTAAGGGAAAACACCTGCGACGGCATAGAGTTCGACGGCTGCGAGACAGAAAATATTCGCTTCTGCCGTAGATTTTATCCACACAAGCGCAAGGGTGAGGGTCAGTTTATGGCGGTACTGAAAAGCAGTGCGGAGCCTTCGAAAAGAAAATCCGATACAAAAAGATGTAAAATAAAAGAAAATCCTGCAGTTACGGATTTTCTCGATTCTGTTCTTTCTGACTATGATAAGAGTCATATCAAAGTAAACGGTGACAGGATAAACTATTTCACACCCGATTTTCCCGTACCGGACGCATATTTTTCCTGCGGCGTAACCGTCGGCGAAATAAAGAGAAGCCATATTCAACCGCACCATCAGTTCTTTACTGCTATGGGCGATAAGTTTAAAAGAAAAATCGACCTCTCCCCCGATTCCCCCGAGATGATGAAATATCTTCACGGTGAGGAAATCGATGCAGATACAGAAAACGGTTGGGCGGTCGTAACAACCTGCGGCTGCAGTATAGGCGGAATCAAGGTCAGCGGTAAAAGAGGTAAGAATCATTATCCCAAGGGTCTCAGACTAAAATATTAAGCTATGACAAAAGCATCGGGACATCGAATCCCGATGCTTTTTACTGTTTACCGTAAATGTAAGAGATAGGTAAACAGACAATGCCGCTTGCGGCATTGTCGGCGCGGTGAGCGCTGTGCGGCGAAGCCGCACAGCTATAGCGGGAGCTCCGCTCCCGCTATACGTCTGACCCACAGGGTCAGGCGGGCTCACCGCGCTTTTGCCCACCCCGTAGCGAGCTGCGGGGTGGGCACGGGGTCATGTGCTCACCTTCAGTTAATGAAAAAAGCTACCTTACAGATGTAAGATAGCCTTCAGTTCATTTTTCAGCTTATGCAGCTGCAACGGTAGTCTCGGGAGCTACAGTAGTAGTTTCGGGAACTTCTTCACCGTTTTCTGTCTTTGTGACAAGATCAATGATAGCTTTCATAAGCATATCACCCATATCCTCCTCAACAAGACCGAAGATCTTTGCGACCTTAAGATAAACAGCAACAAGCTTAATTGCAATCTTTGCAATCTTGAGACCTGACTTTGCTGTCCAGAAAGGAAGGTCCATAATCCACTGGAGATCGCCGAAATCTGTTGCGCCTTCTTCGCCCTCTGCAGGAGCTGTTGTTTCTTCTTCAGCTGCTACGGTTGTCTCAACTTCGCCTTCAGTAGCAAATGATACTGTTACGAATGAGAAAGCCATAAGAACTGCAAGAAGGAGTGAAATAAGTTTTTTCATGTTAGTATACCTCCTGAATTTTG
The DNA here is from genome assembly GCA_045532935.1 of Acutalibacteraceae bacterium. GTDB lineage: Bacteria > Bacillota > Clostridia > Oscillospirales > Acutalibacteraceae > UBA6857. Next base: position 48,333 of record JAZSGW010000019.1, on the reverse strand, counting down.
GTATTTTCAGTATATAAAATTATTCTGCTTTTGTCAAGATTTTTTAATAAATAATACACCGTCAATCGTTTTCTTTTCCTTCGGCTGACCGCCGTATTTCCTCGGACACTTTAAGTATCTGCTTTTTACCCTCTTCATCTGCAAGGCGGTAATACATAATCAGCAGCTGTTCATCACGCTCAAAAAGAGCAATCGGATCAACTCCGCTTGCAACACCCATTGTTCTGACACGGGTTATCTCATCTTTTTCGGGTTTACCGATAAGAGCATTAAGGGAAATGTTATAAATATCTGCAAGACAGCAAAGGTTTCTCAAAGAAAGCTTTGTTCTGCCCGTCTCGTATCCGCTGTAGGCGGTGCGGTCTACTCCAAGTACCTTCGCAATATCGTCCTGCTTGAGGTTATGCTCTGCTCTTAATTCTTTGAGCCTTTCGGCAATTATTTTGTAATCCATAGTTTTTCCTCCGAATCGTTATCCTGATGATAACACAAATTACTGAAAAAATCAACTGTGAAAATGCGCATATATATTTGCAGCATCTTTTGAGCTTATGCCTTTTACAGCAGCTATCTCATTCTCGGTTGCTTCTCCTATCGCCCTAATTGACCGGAAGTGCTTAAGCAGAATCGCTGCCTTCTTTTCTCCTATGCCGTCAACAGATGTGAGCGTGGTTGACACACTGCGCTTGGTGTGCTTGCTTTTATGATATGAAATAGCGAAGCGGTGTACCTCCTCCTGAATACTTGAAACAAGAGTGAATACTCTTCTTGAGGAATTGATTGCAATCTCACCGCCGTTATGTGCTATAGCGCGTGTACGGTGCTTACTGTCCTTAACCATACCGAAAACGGGTATATCAAAGCCGAAAGCTTCAATTATCGGCTTGACTGCGTTGACCTGACCCTGACCGCCGTCGAGCAGAATAAGGTCGGGCAGTACTCCGAAGCCCTCACCGTTGTCCTTTTCCTCGACATAACGGTTAAGTCGGCGTGAAATCACTTCACGCATTGAGCCGTAATCGTCCTGACCGTCGAACCCCTTCACGGCAAAGCGGCGATAGGCACTTTTATAAGGCGTCCCGTTTCTGAAAACAACCATACCTGCCACGTTATCACTACCGCCTGTATGGGAAATATCGTAGGACTCAATATACTCCGGAGTTCGGGAAAGTCCCAGTATTTTAGCAAGCTCGTCAAGTACGGCTGTCTCCTTGCCGCTTCTGCCGAGATGCTCACCCAATTTCTGTGCAGCATTATTAAGACACATAGCGCTTACCTTCGCCTTTTCGCCTCTCTGCGGCACAAGAACTGTTGCTTTTTTCCCCCTTTTTTCTGTCAGCCACTGTGAAATTAATTCACTGTCACTGACCTCTCCGTCGAGAACGATAAGCGGCGGAACCTGTCTTTCCATAGAGTAATATGATGACAGCAGCTCTCTTCGCAGTTCAGGAAGATTTTCACTGTTTTCGATTATAAAGTGCTCCGTCGAAGACAGCAGTCCTTCACGAAATGAAAGCACCGCAAGACAAGCCTTTTCACCACGCTGTGCAATAGCAAAAACATCTTCGTTGACGCTGCCGTCAATAACAACCTTCTGTCGGGACATAATTCTTTCAACCGACTTTATTTTATCCCTGATTTTAGCCGCTTTCTCAAATTCGAGATTTTCCGCACAGGCTTCCATCTGCTGCCTGAGACGGGTGATTATCGCAGAGCTTCCGCCCTTTAAAAACTCAACGGCTTCTTTAAGATTTTCGTCATATTCCTTTTTGCTTATCTTACCTGCACAGACACCCGAACAACGGTTGATGTGAAAATTCAGGCAGGGTCTGCCCTTGCCGATGTCACGGGGAAAGACTTTATTACAGGTAGGCAGACGGAAAATCTCCGATGCCTGGGAAACTGCATTGGTTACGGAAAAATTTCCCGTATAAGGTCCGAGATAGTCAGCATTTTCGTCATCTTTACGAAAGCAGGCAGAAATTCTGCCGTAGTCGCCACGTGTTATTTTAACATAACTGTAGCCCTTGTCGTCCTTTAGAAGGATATTATACTTGGGCATATTCTGCTTTATGAGGCTGCACTCAAGAACAAGTGCCTCAAACTCGCTGTCGGTAAGTATATAGTCAAAATCGCGGACATTTTCCACCATTTTTCTGACCTTTGTGTTGTGACCGTTCTGACAGCCGAAATACTGGCTGACACGGTTTTTGAGCTTCTTCGCCTTGCCGATGTAGATAATCTCGTTATGCTTGTTTTTCATAATGTAGACACCCGGGGTAAGCGGTAGCTTCATCGCCTTCTCTCGAAGCGCTTTAAGCATAGGGTTTTCAGCCATAATTTCACCTGCCTTTACTTTCTTATTATTATACCACAGCATCGCTCTGCAGTCAAAGCCATTATATACAAATTATTAAGAATTAATTTGTTTATTGTATGAATTGAAATGTTCATAAACCGATGCTATTATTATTGTATATAAATTTAAGGAGAAGTGCACCTATGAGTAAAAAAACAAATCAAACCCTTGGTGAGAACCAAAAAACAAAGCACGTCGGAAACGCAGAGCTGATTGTATTTATTTTTGCCGTATTCTTCTACACAATGATGACCGGTATGATTAACGGCTACAGAAGTGACTATATGGTCAACATTCTTTCTATGCCCGAAGGTCACGTTGCAACCTTCAATGCCGTAACAGGTATTGCAGGCTATGTGCTTTCATTCATCTACGCCCTCATACTTGACAACAAAAAAATCAAGAACAACGAAAAGTTCAAGCCTCTCGGTCTTGCTGCAGCTATACCTTGCGGTATTATTACCGTGCTTATCTTCCTTGTTCCTGATTTTCTCAGAAGTAACCCCACAGTACTTCTTGCATATATGATTTTGCTGTGCCTTGTACAGGGCGCCTGCTTCTACTTCGGTAATACCATCAATATGGTTGCCATGGTTATGACACCCGACCTTAAGGAAAGAGAAAATGTTCTTTCCTACAGAGGTATCTCATCTGCAATCGGTAACTCCGCACCTATGGTTGTTGTTCTTGTTATCGGTCTGATTATCAAAGCAATTCAGGGCGAAGAAAATCCCGAGCTCAATTACATAATCTCCTCAATTCTTTGCGGTGCTGTTGGTACTGTAACGATGCTTCTTGCGATGAGAATGATTAAAGAGCGTACTGTTTACAGCGAAAAAAAGCAGAATCCTCTTATCGGATTCAGAGATATTCTCAAAAGCCCCCACGCACGTACAATAATCTTAAGCGAAACCCTCAAGTCCTTCAGAGGTATTGCAACCTATATGGAAACATTTATGGCTATTGCAGTGCTCGGTTCTGCAAGTAAGAAAATCATCTTCGTTCTCCCTGTAGGCGTAGGTACCTTCACCGGTATGCTCGTTGTTAAGGCTCTGCTTAAAAAGTTCAACTCAAAGCAGCTTTATATCGCTTCAGGCTGTTACTCACTCGTAATCAACTGCATATCCTTTGCAATCGGTTATACTCAGTTCACTATGGAGCACAACGGTCAGAACCCCGGTATCCTTCAGTATATCTTTGTTGTATGCCTTTTCCTTACCGGCATTCAGTTCGGTGCATCAAACCTTCTTCCCACTATGTTCCAGGCAGATGCGCTTGACGACCTTGAGCTTAAAACAGGCAAGAGACTTGATGCCTCTCTTCCCTTTGCAATCGGTCTCGGTACTGTAATCAGCGGTACAATCGCAAGCACCCTTGCTCCCCTCATTCTTTACGGTGAAAACTCAATTATCCAGTACGTTCAGGGTACTGCAGCAGATCCCTACCCCGTACAGAGCTATGACACAAAAATCAAGCTTCTTTTCTTCTACACTATTTTCCACGGTATTATGATGCTTCTTGCAGGTCTTCCCTTTATCGCATACAAGCTTACAGGCAAAGCAAAAGAAGATATGCACGATCAGCTTATCGCTTACCGCGAAGCACTTGCCATCGAGCAAGGCACAAAAGCAACCGTAAGCACAACAGAAACAAACAACAAAAACGATATGCCCTGGGAGGAATAAAAAATGAAATTACCCTCATACCCTATCGCTACAATCGACCCGCATTTCAGTATATGGTCAAAGGCAGACTCCATCAACGCTGACGACACCTATCTCTGGTGCGGCATTAAAAAGAGAATAGAAGGTACTCTCACCCTTGACGGCGAAAGCTTTACCTTTCTCGGTAAAAACAAAAACCCGGCTATCCCACAGACAGACTGTATAATTACTCCTTATGTAAGTGATTACATCTTCGAAAACGAGAAGATAAAGCTCCGTTTCCGCACATGGACACCCTTCCTTTTTGACGATTTCAACCTCTTCTCTCTTCCGGTTTCATATTTTGAAACTACCGTTACTTCCCTTGACGGCGAAAAGCACGATGTTGAAATCTCCTTCACCTGCTTTGACGAGCTGTGCACAGGTAAAAAGAAGAAGCCCATCAACAAGCACACGGAAAAGTTTGAAGGCGAAACACTCATCAAAATGGGTCTTATCGGTCAGAAGCCGCTCAACGATTCAGGCGACACCTATGCCGCTGACTGGGGCTACGTATGCCTTATGGGCGGTAGCGTCAAGGCAGCAAAGGAAGGCATCTGCATTTCACAGAGCAAGTACGGCGTAAAGCGTTTCGATTTCAGCTGTATTCTCGCATATGACGATGTACTTTCAATCAACTACTTCGGTGAAAAGTTAAAGGGACTCTGGACGGAAGGCTTCGAGTCAATCGCAGAGGGTATGAAATACTGTCTCGATAACAAAAAGGAGCTCTTCGACAGAATCCGCAAGCAGGAAAAAATGATTATTTCTGATGCTTCAAAATACGGCAAGGCTTACACCGATATGCTTTCAGCCGCCGCAAGACAGGTACTTGCAGGTCACAAGCTCGTAAGAAGTGCGAAGGACGGACTTCTCTATCTCTCAAAGGAATGTCACTCAAACGGCTGCATCAATACCGTTGACGTTTCGTATCCCGCCGTACCGATGTATCTTATCTACACTCCCGAGCTTGTAAAGGCTATGCTCACAGGTATCTTCCGCTTTGCGGGCAGCGACCTCTGGCAGGCAGATTATGCTCCTCACGATATAGGCCGTTATCCTCTCGCCTGCGGTCAGGTTTACGCCCTTGCTAATCCCCTTTACCTTGCAAGCACAAAGCTCTCTTATCCTAACATTTACAAAAGTAAGTCCTTCAACATCTACACTCCCCTCTTCCAGATGCCTGTAGAGGAGTGCGGCAATATGCTGATTCTATCCTGGGCATACTACACTGCTTCAAAGGATAAGGACTTCCTTCGTGATAATTATTATACCCTTACCACATGGGCAAAATATCTTATAAATAAGGGTGTTATTCTCGATAATCAGCTCTGTACAGACGACTTTGCAGGTCACAGCAAAAAGAATGTAAACCTCGCAATCAAGAGCATTATGGGTATTGCCTGCTTTGCAAAGATTTCCGATACTCTTCAGATTAAGAACGATTCAATGGCAACTGCAAAGGCTTACGCTGACAAGCTTGTTTCCCTTTGCGGCGACGGCGAGTATCTCCCCTTCAGCCTTGAAAAACCAGACAGCTGGAGTCTTAAATATAATCTTGTATGGGACGAGCTTTTCGGCTTCAACCTCTTTGACAAGAAGTATTACAAGGGCGAAAGTGATAAATATATCAAGGAGCTTAACGCTTACGGCGTCCCCCTTGACCACCGTAAGACTTTCACAAAGACAGACTGGATGCTCTGGGCGGCTTGTCTTGACGAGACAGGTAAAAATGTAGGACTGTTCTCGGAAAAGATTCTCGCTTACCTTGCTATGACAAAGGATAAAAACTGCTTCAGTGACTGGATTGACACCAAGGAAGCAAAGCAATGCGGATTTGACCACAGAACCGTTCAGGCAGGTCTCTGGATGCCCGTACTTAAAGATAAAATGAAGAGTGCTGAATAATGCACAGTAAAAAGCTGATAAAAGCTTACACCGTCACGGATTTCCCTGACGGTGTTTTTTTACATAAAAAAGTAAGGAACACGCCGTAACGCATTCCTTACAGATTGAATTATTTTTTCATTTCGATGCCCTTTGATGAAAGGTCGTCGATAATGCCGTTTACAACGTCCATAACCTCATCTTTGGTGAGAGTCTTTTCGGGGTGTGCGAAATAAATTCTCACGGTGATTGACTGACCGTTTTCGTCACGGTAAGTGTCAACAACCTCCATACCCTTGATGAGTGAGCATTCTGCAGCCTTGACAGCTTCACCTATAGGAGCAAACTTCTCGCTTACAAAGGAGATGTCAATGTCGATTCCGGGGAACTTTGAAGGAACATCGTACTTGATTGCGTCTGCTTCAACAGCGGAGAATGCCTTGACGTCGATTTCTGCATAAACGATGATGCCTTTCTTGTCAACCTTCTTTGAAACGACGGGGTGAATCATACCGATTTCGCCAATTTCCACGCCCTTGCAGAAGATTCTGTTGAGATTCTTCGGGTGCTGATAGGAGTGAGTTGCTTCCATAGCTTCGTAGGAAAGGTCACAGTGCTTGAGATCACCTGCAATAGTTGCAATAATGTCGCGAAGCTCAAAGTAAAGCTGCTCTGCTGACTTTGTCTTTGAGAAAAGGGTAACTGCGAGCTTCTTCTGCTCGTTGCAAAGTCCGTCCTCCTTATAGCCGTCAACTACTCTGCCCACCTCGAAGATACCGAAGTCGGGAGCGTAGTTTGTGTTGATTTTAAGCTGACAGAGCTGTGTAGGAACGATTGACTTACGGATTACCTCAATGTTGGGGTTTGTAGCATTTACGAGCTTCACATTATCCTCGATTTCGATACCGAGAGCCTTGCACTCGTCGTAATACATCCATACATAGGAGTGTGCTTCGTGAAGTGAGAAACGCTTTACGAGAATGTCCTTAATCTTATCCTCTGTTGTCTTTTCAACGTCGGGACGAATAGGATAAACGGGGCTCTGTGTTGTATGAACATCAAAGTTATCATAGCCGTAAATTCTTGTGATTTCCTCGATGATGTCAGCCTTTATTGTAACGTCCTTTGTTGCTCTCCAGGAGGGAACATCAACGGTGAACTCACTGCCTTCAAGCTTAACGCCGAAGCCGAGAGACTCGAGAGTCTTTACGATGGTTTCGTTATCGATTTCGATACCTGTGTAACGGTCAACAAAATTCTTATCGAAGGATAGGCTTACATCGTCGTACTTTACAGCATATTCGTCGGTAAGTGAGGAAACAACTGTAACTCCGCTGTCGATGTCCTGAAGGAGCTTAACGAAACGAGCGATTGCAGGTACTGTAAGCTCGGGGTCAAGGCACTTTTCATAACGCTGTGATGCGTCAGTTCTGTGTGCAAGGCGGACAGTTGACTTACGGATAGAAACTGCATCAAAGGTAGCACTTTCAAGGGTAAGACGGGTTGTATCCTCAACAATTTCACTGTCAAGACCACCCATAATACCTGCGATTGCAACGGGTGTATCACCGTTACAGATCATAAGTGTATTCTCGTCAATATCTCTTTCTGTGCCGTCAAGAGTTGTAAAGGTGAAGGGCTTATCAAAGCGCTTGATGCGGAGCTTTTCAACCTTACGTGAGTCGAAAGCGTGCATAGGCTGACCCATTTCAAGCATAAGGTAGTTTGTAAGGTCAGCAAGAAGGTTGATGCCTCTCATTCCGCAATAGAAGAGACGGATTCTCATATTTACAGGGCTTACATTCTTTGTGATGTTTTCAACCTGAAGGCAGGAATAACGCTGACAAAGCTTGTCCTCAATCTTCATATCAAGACGGGGAAGGCTGTTGTAAGCGGAAAGATCAACGGTCTCGAGAGGCTTAAGAGGTCTGCCGCAAAGAGCTGCAAACTCTCTTGCGATACCGTAGTGACCCCAGAGGTCGGGGCGGTTTGTAAGGGACTTGTTGTCAACCTCGAAAACTATATCGTCAATCTCGTAAACATCCTTGATGTCGGTACCGTTTGCAACGTCCTCGGTAATATCCATAATACCTGAATTGTCGTCGCTGATACCTACTTCCTTTTCGCTGCAGCACATACCGTAGGAGGTGTAGCCCGCAAGAGCTCTGGGAGTGATTTCGATTTCGCCGATTTTTGCACCGATTTTAGCAAATGCAGTCTTCATACCGACTCTTACATTAGGCGCACCGCAGACTACATCTGTAAGCTTGCCGTCACCTGCATCAACCTTGAGAAGGTGGAGCTTCTTCGATTCGGGGTGGTCTGCAACTTCCTTAATTTCAGCAACAACGATGCCACTGATGTCGCTGCCCTTGAAGAAAATTTCATTTTCTACTTCAGCTGTTGAAAGAGAAAAACGGTGGATAAGGTCTAACTTATCAATACCTTCAAAATCAACAAAGTCTGAAATCCAATTCATTGATAAAAACATAATTTACGCTCCTCCTTTCTTATTCGTCGATAAACTGTGTAAGTGTTTTGAGGCTGCCTGAATTAAGGTCACGAATATCCTTGATGCCGTATTTCATCATAACAAGACGTGTAAGGCCGAGACCGAATGCAAAGCCTGTGTATTCTTCGGGGTCGATGCCACCTGCTTTAAGTACCTCGGGGTGAATCATACCGCAGGGACAAAGCTCAAGCCAACCGCTGTGCTTACATGAGGGACAACCCTCACCGCCACAGATAAGGCAGCTGATGTCAAGCTCAAAGCCGGGCTCAACGAAGGGGAAAAATCCGGGGCGGAGTCTTACCTTCAGATCCTTCTGGAAAACCTCGGAGAGCATAGTTTTCATAAAGTAGATAAGGTTTGAGATGGAGATGTCCTTGTCAACCATAACACCTTCCATCTGGAAGAAGGTATTTTCGTGGCAGGCATCTGTTGCCTCGTTTCTGAAGCAACGGCCGGGGAAAATAGCCTTGATGGGTACACCGTCTTTGATAAGAGCGTCCTTATACTTTTTGTAGATAGCATTCTGTGCCGCAGAGGTGTGACTCTTAAGAAGCTGACCGTTATCGAGATAATAGGTGTCCTGCATATCTCTTGCAGGGTGATGTTTGGGGATATTGAGAGCCTCAAAGCATTCGTAGTCAGTTACGATTTCGGAATAATCCTCAACGGCAAAGCCCATTGAACGGAAGATTCTCTCGCACTGACGCTGTACAAGAGTTACGGGGTGGTAAGAGCCTTCATTCATTGAAGGAGGCATAGAAATATCAAAATCGGGAATGCTGTTGATTTCCTTTTCGATTTCCTGTCTCTTAAGCTCTTCGGTGCGCTCTGCAAGCTTTTCTGTTGCAAAGGACTTGAGGACATTTACCTCCTGACCGAAGGACTTCTTTTCTTCGGGGCTGAGACCCTTCATTTCCTTCATAAGCTCGGTGATTGAGCCTTTTTTGCCAAGATAGGCGACTCTGAGAGCTTCAAGGTCAGCTGTTGAGGAAGCCTGTGCGACTTCAGCTTCAAACTGAATCTTAAGCTCAGCAATTTTACTGTTCATAATTAACCTCCGTAAGAAGTATTTTTTTACAAAATAAAAACCGCCTCACAAACATGAGACGGAAATAACCGTGGTACCACTCAATTTGCAGAGGGTAATCCCCTGCCACTTTAATGCACCTTAATGCGATGCTCACAGCCTGCTTTTCACAGACAGCTCATGAGTCGAATTTCGGTTCAGAGTTTACTGCGACTTCACACCGACTGCCGCTCTCTTTGAGTAAATTCTCCCTGACTTACTTATTTCTCAATCATTGCTTTTAAACATATTGAAAAGATTATACCCCATAACTTTAAATAAGTCAAGGGGTATTTTTTTATTTGATTAAATCAGATAACAGCCTTTGCAAAAAGAGCAAAGAGCACAACTGCAGCTACTGCAACTGCACCTGCGATAGCGACAAGCTTCTTATCTGTGCCGCCCATTTTGAATATGTACTCGAGACGGAGATTCTCGGGAACCTCGAGAGCAGCTCTTGCGACAGTTCTCGTGCGCTCCATATAGATGCTGTTACTGCAGAATCCACAACCAACCCATACAAGAAGGAAAAGAGGTATTGTGAGGAAACGGAAACCGGGTAAAAGCACTGCCGATGCACCGAAGAGTGCAAGAAGAAGGAGAATAAGGAGACCCTGTGAATACATCTTACGGTAAATAAACCAGAAGCCCGTAAAGATGAAAGCGGGTAGATTCCATGAAAACTTATGCTTTGTTTTATTAAGCTTTACGAAATCCTTCATATATTTTTCGCTGTTTTTACCTACGAGCAGTACTGCTGTATCAGCTTCGCTGTCAGGCACATGGAACTCACTGCCCTCGGGATAAACCACAAGGTTCATAAGAGGATTTGTGGGTCTGCCGCACTTTTTACAGTAAACATATTCCTTTTTGGTAGGAGTATGGCAGTAGGGACACATACCGGTGGGTCTGCGGTTATACTCGCAGCCATCGGTAACACAGCCGTTATTTGCAAGCCAGCAATCCTTATGATAATCAGCGTGACATGAGGGACAGTAAACTCTGTAGTCCTCTTTTTTTATCTCTTGTCCGCAATATGCGCAAATCATAGTTTCCATAAATATACTCTCCTGCATTATAATCTCAATACATTATAATACAAATTATTATTTGTGTCAAGAAAAATACAAAAAAAGGAAAAGCACACCGCTGTGCGATGTGCTTATGCGCAATCTACTTATAAACTGATTACTGCTCTACAGCGTAAACGCTTACCTTCTTGCGATCCTTACCATAACGCTCGAACTTAACCTTACCGTCGATAAGAGCGAAGAGAGAGTCGTCTGAGCCTCTGCCTACGTTGTTACCGGGATGAATGTGAGTTCCGCGCTGCTTAACAAGGATATTACCTGCAAGAACGAACTGGCCGTCTGCACGCTTAACACCGAGTCTCTTTGATTCTGAGTCACGGCCGTTACGGGTTGAACCCATACCTTTCTTGTGAGCGAATAATTGAATGTTTATCTTAAGCATTTGTTACACCTCCGTATTATTCTTTAAACAGTTTTTCTTTGCAGAGTATGTACTTGTCATACTGCTCTGCCAGGGCATTTAAATGAAGGGCTAAACCTTTATAAATTGTCTGCACCGTTTCGCTGCAGTCCCGGGAGATGAATTTCAGATAACCGTCGTCAAGCTCAATATCAGCCTTTATACCGACAATTTCCGTGAGAGTGTTCGCTGTCATATAAGCTGCTGAAGAAACTGCACTGCAGACAACGTCTGCACCTTCTTCGGCAAATCCGCTATGACCGCTTATCTCAAAGCCTGTAAAGCTCTCCCCTTTTTTAAAAAAGGTAACCTTAATCATTTAAGCGTTGATTGATGAAATTTCAACCTTTGTGTAGGGCTGTCTGTGACCCATCTTACGCTTTGCGTTCTTCTTGGGCTTGTAAGTCATTACAACGATCTTCTTGCCCTTACCGTTCTTAATTGCCTTTGCGCTTACGGTTGCACCGTCAACGTAGGGAGCACCAACCTTGATGCCGTCGTCTGCGCCAACTGCGATAACCTTGTCAAAGGTAACCTCGGAGTCTGCTTCAACGTCAAGCTTTTCGATGAAGAGAACGTCGCCTGCTTCAACCTTATACTGCTTGCCGCCTGTTTCGATAATTGCGTACATAGTTTCTTTCCTTCCTTTATTATGGACTCGCTACTTTGGGGCGGATAAAATATCCTTATGGCATAACAAAACACGCCGCCCGTAATATGCGGTATGAATGAGTATAGCACAAGAGGTTCTGTTTGTCAAGCAAAAACCAACAAAAATATGAAGTTTTTTTCGTTGTTTTTCACACATCTCCATCTACACGTCAGACTATGCTATTTTACATCGTAAGAAGTGATTTTGTCAAGCTTTTTCCACTTGACCTTTGGTTCAGGATAAAGTATAATTAAAGCATCAATTTTTAAGGAAAGATACAATGAAAGTTAAGTTTTATACACTCGGCTGTAAAGTGAATCAGTATGAAAGCCAGGCGATAAGCGAAGCGCTGATAAAAAGAGGCTTTGAAATCACTTCGGATAAAAACGCAGATGTTATTATCGTAAATTCCTGTACCGTAACCGCCTCGGCAGACCAGAAAACGAGACAAGCTGTTCACCGCTTCAAGCGTAACAATCCCGATGCGATAGTTGTTCTCACAGGCTGTATGCCCCAGGCTTATCCCGAAAAGTCCGGGGAGCTTATCGAAGCCGACATCATCCTCGGCAATAAAAACAACGATACTCTTCCCGATCTTCTGTGTGAATTTATCGAAAACAGAAGTCGCCTTATCTCCGTCTGTGAGCATAAAAAGGGTGATCCGTTCAGAGGTGACACCATAAGCTGTTTTAAGGAGCGCACAAGAGCATACCTGAAAATCCAAGACGGCTGCAACCGCTTCTGTTCCTACTGCGTTATCCCCTACTCGAGAGGAAGAGTACGCTCTAAACCTCCGGAGACTCTGAAAAAAGAGGTTGAGGCTCTCGCAGAAAAGGGCTACAACGAGGTTGTGCTCGTAGGTATTAACCTTTCCTCCTACGGTCAGGACATAGACGAAAGCTTCCCCGATGCAGTTAAACTCGTAAACGACGTCAAAGGTATAAAAAGGGTTCGTCTCGGCTCCCTCGAGCCTGACCATCTTACCGATGAGGTAATCGAAAGCTTAAGCAAATGCGAAAAGCTCTGCCCGCAGTTTCACCTTTCCCTTCAGAGCGGATGCGATAAAACCCTTAAGAGTATGAACAGACACTACACCGCCGAAGAATTCAGAAATATCACACACAAGTTAAGAGAGGTTTTCACCGACTGCACCCTTACAACCGACATTATGGTAGGCTTTGCAGGTGAAAGCGAAGAGGACTTTGAGGAAAGCCTCCGCTTTGTAAAGGAAATCGGCTTCGAAAAGGTTCACGTTTTTCCCTACTCCGTAAGAAAGGGCACAAGAGCCGAAACGCTCCCCGGTCACCTCGAAAAAAGTGTAAAAGAAAAGCGCTGCAGGATTATGATTGAGGAAACTGAAAAGTTACGCCGCGATTTTTTTGCAAGTCAGATTGGCAGGGTTTACACTGTTATACCCGAAGCCGTCGGCAAGGACGGGCTTACAAACGGATACACACCCAATTATATTCCCGTCAAATTTACTGCTCCTTCACAGACAGAGAGCAATACGCTGAAAATAAAAATCACCGACTTAGGCGACGGTGATTTCTGTATAGGTGAGGTTATTTTATAATAATCATAGGATTTTTCTGCTCAAGTCCACAGGGTCTCGGCGTTGGTGAAAACAATGCATAGGCATCACTTGAGGAGCATTGAAGAGCATAAATTTCCTTCGAAAAGCTATCAAGATTCTGCATTTCTCCGTGTTTCGTCACAATGGGAATTGCAGAATTTTTCTTTGCCGAGGAAAGCAAGAAAAGTCCCCTCTCATTTACGGCTAAAACCCTTATATAAGGCGGCGTGCGGGTAGCAAAGGTCTTACTGATTCCGAGGTATGCACAAAGCACCTCACGGCGGATTCTTGCGTGGGTGTAATTTCTGCTTTTGGCAAGAGAATAAAGCTCATCAAGATTCCGTGCCTGTCTTGCGGCCTCATATATACGCTGTGCAAGTCCGTTGTCATCGCTTACATACTTCTCAAGCTCTGCTTTACCGAGCTGTCGCAGGCAGGAAAGCACCGACCTTTCATTAAGCGCCATTCTGCACGGGGCAAAGCCTTTTTCAAACTGTTCAGTTATAATTTCCGTGGAGATGTCTCCGAGAAAATGACGCATCTGCTCTGTTCTACCTTCGAAAATGCCCTCTCTTATAGCAGAAGCTGAAAGAAACTCACCGTCACTCTCTTTGCTGTCGTGGTGAGCACCCTTTCTTCTGACAGGGATAAAATCCCTTATGCCGAGTTTCTCCGTCTGCCTGATGTACTCGACGGCAAGGGTGCTGTTCGGAGAAGCGATTATGTCAGCGATTTCCTTGCCGAAAACACTGTTAACAGCAGAATAAAGTGCAGCAGGATAGCTCATACCCTGCGACATACCCTCTCTGACGAAAGCGGTCACTGTGCTGTCGTCACTGCTCTTTGCGGCAAGAAGGAGCTTTTCACGGTCGTCCGTCTCACTGCCGAAGGAAAGGGTATCGACTCCGAACTGACCGAGCAGATATACGCTGCCTTTGGCGAAGTTTTCCGCAGAGGCTACTGCCCAGGGCACAGGAAGGTCTATTACTATATCTGCACCGCTTTTTACGGCTATTTCTGCTCTTTTCCACTTATCGGAAACCGCGCACTCGCCCCTCTGAACAAAGTTGCCGCTCATTGCGCAAACAATCGCATCAGCACCTGCTTGTCTCGTCATTTCGAGCTGGTAAAGATGCCCCTTATGGAATGGGTTATACTCGCAAACGATACCTGCAATCATAAAGCTTCTCCTTTCTGTAGTTTATATTACAATTATATTATTTTCCCTTACTTTGTCAAGGATTCCTTGACTATTACAGGTGCTTGGGATATAATAATAAAAAAATACAAGTGAAGTGATAATATGAAAGTTACGGCTACAGCCTTACCCGAGGTAAAAATCGTTGAGCCTCAGGTTTTCGGCGATAATAGAGGCTGGTTTTACGAATCCTACAGCTACGAAAGGCTCAAGGAAGCAGGAATCGACATAAGCTTTGTTCAGGATAACCGCTCATATTCAAAGGAAAAAGGCACCCTGAGGGGTATCCATTTCCAGAAAAGTCCTATGGCTCAGTCGAAGCTTATCACCTGCACCAGAGGCAAAATACTCGATGTTGCGGTTGACCTTCGAAAGGATTCCGCAACCTATCTCAAGTGGGTAAGCGTGGAGCTGAACGAGGACAACAAGCTGATGCTCTTTATCCCCAAGGGCTTCGGACACGGCTTCGTTACTCTCAGCGAAGATGTTGAGGTGCTTTATAAGGTTGATGAATACTACAGTAAGGAGCACGACCGCAGTATCCGCTTTGACGACAGTACAATCGGTGTTGACTGGGGCGTGGCAGAGCCTGTTCTTTCTGAAAAGGATAAGAATGCTCCTCTTCTTTGCGACAGCGATGTGGATTTTTAAGGTGATAATATGATTATAGTTACAGGTGCAAAAGGTCAGCTCGGCGGTGACGTATGTGACCTTTTGCAAAAGGAAGGAACGCCCTTTCTCGGCATAGACAAGGACGACCTTGACATTACCGACCCGAATGCGGTAAGCGATTTTTTCCAAACACACGAAGCATCGGCTCTGATACATTGTGCAGCTTATGTTGCCGTTGACAAGGCGGAGGACGAAAAAGAAATCTGCTTTGCGGTTAACGAAAGCGGTACAGGAAATCTTGCTACCTCCTGCAAAGAGCACGGCATAAAAATGCTCTACGTGTCAACAGATTATGTTTTTCCGGGAGACGGTACACAGCCTTTCGAAACGGATGCAGAAAAAGCGCCGCTCAACGTCTACGGCTTAAGCAAGTTAAAGGGTGAAGAGGCTGTAAAAGAAACACTCACACGCTACTTTATCGTCAGGACCTCCTGGGTTTTCGGCGAGAAAAATACCAACTTTATCGCCACGATGCTCCGACTTGCAGAAACAAGAAGTGAGCTTAATGTGGTAAACGACCAGGTGGGCTCTCCCACCTACTCGAAAGACCTTGCAAAGCTGCTTTGTAATATGATTAAAACCGAGCGTTACGGTATTTATCACGGCACTAATGAAGGCTTCTGCTCCTGGTGTGACCTTGCGAAAAAGGCTTTTGCCGTTGCAGATAAGAATGTGACTGTCAACCCCGTAAAGAGCGAAGAATTCCCCACAAAGGCAACAAGACCTAAAAACTCAAGGCTGTCAAAAAGATGCCTTGACGAAAACGGATTTGAAAGATTGCCTGACTGGGAAGATGCTGTAGAGAGATACATCGGCAATATGAACACATAAAAAAACAGCGGTTGTTTTCACAACCGCCTTTTTATTAGCTTAATCAGCCTTCTGCGATAGCACTTACGGGACAACCGTCAGCACAAGCGCCGCAATCGATGCAGCTGTCTGCGTCGATTTCAAACTTGCCGTCGCCTTCTGAAATAGCGCCAACGGGGCAACCGTCTGCACAAGCGCCGCAAGAAATGCAATCTTCATTAATTACATATGCCATGCTAAAACTCCCCTTTCTTTAATTTATAGCTACATTTTAACATATAAAATCAAAATATCAATACTTTTTTGTAAGTTTTTTCGCTTTTTTATGATTTTATTATCTTTTTTTCATTTATGTAATAATCATTAATGAAAACATATTCTGTGATAATCTGAAATATTACACCTTTTTAATCTATCTTGACATTAATGTTACAAAGTGTTAAAATTATATAGTTATCAAAAAGTAACAAAACAGATTTTTCTGTCTAAACATAGGAGGACGTATGAAAAAATACCGTTGGATGAAGGTTGACACCGCTTCAATTATGTTCTCAAGCCTCAGCTCGAAAAAATGGGGCAGAAGCTTCCGTATGGCTGTCATCCTTAAAGAAGATGTAGATCCTGATATACTGAAAAAAGCGGCAACAGACCTTGTTCCCCGATTCCCGAGTATGCACAGCTGCATTAAAAAGGGATTTTTCTGGAACTACCAGGAATGCACAGAGCTTCTCCCCGAAATAAGAGAAGAGTTTTCAAAGCAGCTTCTCCCCATTACAATCCGTAATGACGGCAGACCTGACTTCCGTATCGTATATTACAAAAAAAGACTCGGACTTGAAAGCGCTCACTACCTCGGTGACGGACTTGGGGTAAACACCTACTTCAATGCCCTTCTCGAAAGATACATAGAACTAAAAAAGAACCCTGATGCTCCCTACAACCCCGAGCCCTTCAATCCCGCTGAAATCACCAATGCCTTTAACGATTACTATGTAGACGGCGGCGCGAAAGATGTCGAGGAAGAATTCCACGCTCATCAGATTGAAGGTGAAATAGAGTCAGGCTTTATTCAGTTTGTCTTCGCGATGATGGACGTTGACGAGCTTCACGAAAAAGCTAAAGAAAAAGGTCTTACTATCACCGAATATCTCGCTGCTGCACTTATTCTCGGCACAATAAGACGCGCGGAAAAGCCCATAAGCGAGCCCGTCGTAATTGCTATCCCCGTCAACCTCAGAAGATTCTTCCCCTCGGATACAGTACGTAACTTCACCATTCAGAGCAGAATCGATTTCTTTCCCGAGGAAAGAACAGACTGGACCTTCGACGAGGTTTGCGATAAGGTTAAAGGACAGCTCGAAAAGAGACTTACTGTCCCCGAGCTTCAGAAGATACTCAATAACTTCGGCTCCCTTGCAAACAATAAGGTAATAAGGTATGTACCAAACTTCATAAAGCTTCCCGTTGTAAGAATGCGTCAGGAAAAATCCCACGGTAACAACACCACCATTCTCACAAACACCGGTCCGAGCGAGCTTTCGCCCATTCTCGAAAATGAAATAGTAAGAGCTGACGGTATCAACGGCGACACAAGCGGCTACGGTCTTATCAGCACCTGCTCAGCACTCAGCTGTAACGGTATATTCAACCTCTGCTTTTCTATCTGCGCTCACGATACCTCCTGGGCAAAAGAATGTGTCAGAGTTATCGCCGGGCAAGGCATAAGAGTACGAATCGAAAGCACACACGGAAACGGAGTAGAATAAAATGAGATGCAGAAAATGTAATGTCGACCTGGCAGAAACCTATACGCTTTGCCCCCTTTGCGGTGAAAAGGCAAGTGACGACGCACCGTTACTCGAAGGCTTCACCGTAGCACCCTACCCTAAAAATTCACCTGTAAAGCCCATACCGGAAGAAAAAAAGCCTTCCTACGGTTTAAGCATAGAAAGACTCAAGGCTTTCTTTAATCTGTAATACTTTCCGCAAGCCTCAGGGGTTTGCGGATTTTTTTAGGCAAAATACTTGTAAAAAAGCTCTTTATAATGTATAATAAATAAGATTGTATCAGGAAAGGACTGTAGGCTGTGTTTGAAAATCTAAAGGTTTCCAATCAGTTTAAAAATTCAATCACCGCTTGCATCGGGTCGGGCAGACTCTCCCACGCACTGATACTCGAAGGCGGCAATGCTGTCACAAGGCTCAATGCTGCAAAGGAAATCGCTTGTGCCGTTCTCTGCGAAGGCGAAAACAAGCCCTGCGGCGTGTGCCCTAAATGCAGAAAGGTAATAAGCAGCTCCCACCCCGACCTTCACATTCTCTCCAAAGAAGAAAAAAGCTCCATGATAAAGGTTGACACTATAAGAGAGCTGAAGAAAAAGGCTCTTGTCTTCCCGAATGACGGTGACAAAAGCGTTTTTATAATTGACGGTGCGGAATATATGAATCCCCAGGCACAGAATGCCCTTCTTAAAATTTTCGAAGAGCCCGCAAGGCACCTGCTTTTCATTCTCTGCTGCAAGTCAAAATCTTCGCTTCTTGACACGGTTATTTCAAGAGCTACGCTCTACTCTCTCGGTCAGGCAGGAGAAAATGGCGGTAACGACAAGGAGCAAAAAGCCGCACAGCTCGCAGATTCTCTTCTTTACTGTCTCTCGCAGGAAAACGAAGTTGAGTTTCTCAAGAAAATCGCTGTTATGCAAAAAGACAAAGAACTTTTCCGACTCACCTTACAGAGTATGAAGCTTATATTAAGAGATGCCATCGTTTTAAAAAGCGGAGGCAAGGATATGCTTACACCCTTTGGCGACACAGCAAAAAAGCTCGGTGCACGTCTTACCGCAGCGAAAATCCTCTCGCTTACAAATGCTGTCGAAGAGCTCGAGGAAAGCAGTCTGCTTAACGCAAACCATAATCTGACGCTGACAAGACTGTCGGCACTGTTTTACAGTATAAAAACAACGTAAAGAAAGGACGACTTCCCTATGGCAGAGGTTATTTCAGTAAGATTCAAGGAAGTGGGCAAAAACTACTATTTTGACCCGTGTAAAATCACTTATAAAAAAGGCGATAACGTTAT
Organism: Acutalibacteraceae bacterium; assembly: GCA_045532935.1. Lineage (GTDB taxonomy): Bacteria > Bacillota > Clostridia > Oscillospirales > Acutalibacteraceae > UBA6857. The sequence continues at coordinate 29,331 of JAZSGW010000019.1, read as the reverse complement.
CGTCGAAACGGCAAGAGGTATCGAATTCGGCACAGTTACAATAGCAAACAGAGAGATTAGCGACGAGGAAATCACCTCCCCTCTCAAGCCCGTTGTAAGACTTGCAACCGAAAAAGATCTTGAAACCGTAAAGGAAAACAAGGAAAAGGAAAAGGCTGCCTTTGACATCTGTCTTAAGAAAATCGCAGCTCACAAGCTTGAGATGAAGCTCGTTGACGTCGAATACGCTTTCGACAGAAACAAGATTCTCTTCTATTTCACCGCTGACGGCAGAGTTGACTTCCGTGACCTTGTAAAAGACCTTGCAGCCGTTTTCCGCACCAGAATCGAGCTTCGTCAGATTGGTGTCAGAGACGAAAGTAAAAAGGTCGGCGGTCTCGGAATCTGCGGCAGACCCTTCTGCTGTAACACCTTCCTCGGTGATTTTCAGCCCGTTTCAATCAAGATGGCAAAAGAGCAGAGTCTCTCCTTAAGTCCCGTAAAAATCAGCGGTACCTGTGGCAGACTTATGTGCTGTCTCAAGTATGAGCAGGAGGCTTACGAGCATCTTCTCAAGGTTACTCCCAAGCACGGCGCTATAGTCGAAACAAAAGAAGGTAAGGGCACTGTTGTAGACAACAATCTTCTCACAGGTATGCTCAAGGTTTCCCTCGAAAAGAATCCCAACGGCGCACCCATACTCGTACACAGAAAAGATGTTAAAACCATCAAGGATACTCAAATCAGGGTTGACAAAAAGGAGCTTGAAGCTCTTAAAGGAATAGAATAAGCTTAAAAATATATCAAAAACCGTCGGGACATCGAATCCCGACGATTTTTATTTGTTGAGGCTTCGCTTTGAAAAGCGGCCAATGGAAGGACGCGCGGGGAGCGACAATGCCTGCGGCATTGTCGTCGGAGAGCCGGAACAAGGCGTAAAAAAGCACAAGGCGGAAATCCTACGCCCTGTGCAAAAAAGGTAATCTGTCGAGGCTCTCCGTGCCGCCGGCTTTCGGAGAAAGACGGCGGACTCCCCGCGCTTGTCGGGTAAGCCTCCCACTTTATTTGTTTCTGTTTTTAAAATATCTATGTGTGAAAAGTAAAAGGAAGAAGCCCGCAATCGGGAAAAACGAAGCCACAAGCATACCCTGCTTCATACCCGAGGTGTCAGCGATAATACCCAGAAGCTGCGGTGAAAGTGATGCACCCAGGTCGCCGCCTGCCGCAAGAAGAGCGTATACACCCACACCGCAGGAGAGATACTTTTCGCTTGTGTATGTAAGTGTACCCGGCCAGAGCATAGATGTACAAAAACCCGTCATAACGCAGGCAAGTAAGCCTACAACAGGACTTAACGAAAGGGCGGCAACTATGTAACACACCGCAGCTGTACCCATACCAAGAAGAAGTACGCGGTATATATTTTTGCCCTTTTTAGAATAAAGTGTACGACCTATACCGAGCATCAGCGCAAAAAGTGCCATACCGAAAATATCGCCGTAAACCTTTGAAATACCGAGCGCTCTTTCCGCAAAGCCTGAAACCCAGTTAGTCATAGTGCATTCGGCAGCTCCGCCAAAGAAAATACACGCCGTACAAAGTATTATACCGAAGTCTATCTTGCTCTTATTTGTATCACCGTCGCCGTGAAAGTCAAGCTCGGGGATTTCCGCTTTAACGAAAAGTATGAAGCACACAAGGGGCACAATACTCCACATAAGTGCAAGATACATCCAGTTTTCCTTACCTGCTAAATTGATAAATAATGTGCTGACAATTACAACAAAAACTACACCCCAGGCGTATGCCGAATGAAGCTTACTCATTTCCCTTTCGGGATTTTTCGAAGGGATAGCCGCAATCACAGGGCTTGTCAGCACCTCACCAAGACCTGCACCTATGGAAAATATCGCTGTTCCCACAACAAGTGCACCGTAAGCAATCTGCGGAAAGAATGTCGGAATGAGAGCATACACAATCAGTCCTGCAACAACTAACAGCGGTATGGATTTCACAGTTTTAGCGAGATTGAACTTATCTGAAAAGAAAGTGAAAACCAAATCAATACCCAGCTGTGTGCAGAAGTTAACAAGCACAAGAAAGCCGAGAGCTGTATAAGAAATACCATAAAGCTCGTTAAAGGTTATAAACAGCAGCGCCGATAAGCTTGAGCACGCAGACATCGAAAAACCTGTAAAATAGCACGCAAGCTTTGTCAGCTTATATTTTTTATCAAGCGATTTCATTATTTTTTACCTCTTTTTTATTCAGTGAAAGCTTTTTCATTGCCTTTGTAAACATAATGCTGAAAAGTATTGCCGTAAAGCTCACCGCAATTACATCGGCAATCGGTTCTGCAAGATAGACACCCATTGTCTTGTCCTCGGTAAAACGAGGTACGATATAGATAAGCGGAAGAAGCAACACAAACTTACGCACAACGGCAACGATAATCGAGCAGACAGCGTTTCCGATTGAAACGAAGGTCATCTGACAGGCGGTCTGTATACCGAAAATACAAAGCGCTGCACAGTAAACTCTCAATGCCGATGCGGTGAACTCCGCAAGAGCCGCATCAGATGTAAAAATCCCCGCAAATCCCTTGGGGAAAAGCATAATTAACGCCCATAATATAAACGAGTATAAAAGGCAGACGGTAACAAGAAGTCTGAAGGTTTTCTTAACCCTCTGAGCATTACCGGCACCGTAGTTGTAGCCGGTGATAGGCTGTGCACCCTGCGCAATTCCCATCATAGGAAGCATAGCAAACTGCATTACACTTGTCAGCACAGTCATTGCACCCACAGCGATATCGCCGCCATAATTAAGCAGCGATGAGTTGAAGCAAACAGAAATTACGCTCTCACTGCTCTGCATTACGAAGGTAGCAAGACCGAGAGCCACACAAGGAAGGACAAGTCTGAAATCCACCCTGAGGTTTTCCTTTTTTAATTTAAGGTTTGTTTTCTTGCCGCTGAGGAAGGAAAGCACCCACAGACACGAAGCCCCCTGAGAGATGATTGTTGCCAGGGCTGCACCCTTCACTCCCATAGAAAACACAAAAATAAATATAGGATCAAGGATTATATTGCACACTGCACCGATAAGCACAGTTATCATCCCCTGCTTTGCAAAGCCCTGAGCCGTAATAAAGGCTCCTGTACCGAGCGTAAGCTGAACAAAAACCGTGCCGACAGCGTATACACTGAGATAATCCCACGCATAGCCTACCGTATTCTCACTCGCACCGAAGGCAAGAAGAAGATCCTCACCGAAGCAAAGAAGAACAGCCGTCAGCACCGCCGAAATGATAAGCTGAAGGCTGAGACAGCCGCCGAGAATTTTCTCTGCGCTTTTTTTATCTCCCTTACCCATAAAAATCGAAGCTCTGGGTGCACCGCCCGTACCGACAAGCGCCGCAAAAGCGGAAACTACCATTATAATCGGCATACAGACACCTACACCCGTGAGTGCAAGACTGCCCTCATCGGGAATATGACCTATGTAGATGCGGTCAACGATATTGTAAAGCATATTGACCACCTGAGCTACAACCGTAGGTATTGCCAGCTTCAGAAGCAGCTTGCCTATCGGCTCCGTTGCGAGAAATTCTTTATTTTCGTTCATTTTATACACCTCATTCGTTCCAGTAATCCACCTTATAGGGCAGTTTAATATTTTTTGCTTTGAAAACGGGATTTTTGCCCGCCTTTTTCTGTTTCTCGTAATCCTTTAATGTTCTTACCACGTACCTGCCGAGAAGTGTTACCACGGGTACATTAATAAGAATCATAAAGCCCATAGTTACATCGGCAATATTCCACAGAAGATCTGCACTGAGAATACAACCCACAAATACAAGTGCCGCCTCCCCCACCTTAAGAGCCGTCAAAAGACCGTTACCGGGCTTTCTGCCCAGAATGTAAACCGCACAGCCTTCCACGTAGAACATATTGCCCACAAGAGTGGTAAAAGCAAAAAGCACCATCGCAAAGGTTATGAACACAGGTCCGAAGGAGCCGAGGGTATTTGCCATAGAAAGCTGCACATACTTTGCACCGGAGATTTCCGCTGAAGGCTCAACTCCCGAGCACATACACATAAATGCCGTTGCCGAGCAAATCAGAAGCGTATCAATAGACACAGAAAGAAGCTGTACAAGGCCTTGCTTCACGGGGTGGGTAACCTGAGCGGAAGCAGAAGCATTAGGAGCAGAGCCCACTCCCGCCTCGTTGCTTAAAAGTCCTCTTTTGATGCCGTACATCACACAGGAAGACGAAAAACCGCCGAATATTGCACGAAAGTCAAAGGCTTCGGTGAAAATTCTCGTTAATACATCAGGCAGAGCTTTGAAATTCAGCATCACCACAAGAAATGCAACACCGATATAAGCGACCCCCATAAAGGGTACAAGCAGTGAAGTGACCTTCACTATTGCTTTGCCACCACCGAAGTAACAAAGTCCGACAATAACAGCTGTTACTGCACCGATAACGTAAGGTGCAACATCTGCATTATAAAAATCAAACTGCGAAAATGCCGACTGCAGATTATAAGATGTCAGCATATTAAATCCCACTCCGTAGGTAAGTATCAGCAAAACGGAAAATATAATTCCCGGCAGCCGCTTACCGAAAAGAGCCTCAATATAATAAGCAGGTCCGCCGTAACAGCCCTCTTCACCTCTTTTTTTGAAAATCTGTGCAAGGGTGCTTTCCGCAAAGGCAAGAGCACTGCCGATAACAGCTACAACCCACATCCAGAACACCGAGCCGAAGCCGCCAAGACAAAGTGCCGTTGACACACCGATGATGTTTCCTGTACCTACCCTTGAGGCGGTCGACACCATAAGCGCCTGAAAGGAAGAAATTTCCTTTTTACTGTCAGGTCTTTCAGTCACGCATCTTAACTGTTCAGAAAAGTGACGAATCTGTACAAAGCCAGTTTTCACGGTAAAATAAATACCGAAAAAAAGAAGCAATATTATAAGCACATAAGTATAAAAATAGTCGTTGAAGGCACCGAGAAAACGTTCAGGCAAAGCTGTTACGCTTAAAATTTCAAAGGGCATCTGTAAGCTCCTTACTGAAGATAAATTATAATATTATGAAAGTAAAAAGTCAATAAATATCACTTGAGTATATGCTTATAGTATGCCAATAAGTCTGAAAATTATTAAACTGATACTGATTGTTTATTATTTTGCATAGGAAAATGACAAGAGCAAAATGCTCTTGTCACCGCTTTTATCCCGCCGCTTCAAGCATCGTCTGTGCGAAGATTCCGTATCCCTTTGTCGGATCGTTTATAAAAACGTGAGTCACCGCACCGACAATATATCCGTTCTGCACAACGGGACTGCCACTCATTCCCTGAACTATACCGCCTGTTTTTTCTATAAGTTCGCTGTCCGTAATTTTTATAATCATATTTTTGCCATTCTCGTCGTCAGGATTGAGCTTTTCAATTTCAACATCGTAATAAGCCTTGCTTTCGCCTTCAACGGTGGAAATAATCTGCGCCTTGCCTACTGTAATTTCGCTTTCTGCCGCAACAGGTAAAGCCTGCGCTGTTTTATCGGCTTCCTCAAGATAACCGAAAACTCCGCTTTCGCAGTTAAGGCTCAAAAGTCCTTCACGCTCCGTCCTGAAGCTGCCGCACAGCTCACCTGCAGCGCCGACTCTGCCCTTAACACAGCCGTTTATACTCGCATCTACAATATCACCGTCGGCAAGCGGCAACACCTCTCCCGTATCCACATCGCATACGGCGTGTCCGAGCGAAGCAAAAAATCCGCTATCCTTATCGTAGAAGGTCATTGTGCCTATACCTGCTGCGCTGTCTCTTATCCACAGACCGGTTTTGTACCTGCTCTCGCTGACACAGTAAACCGGTGTAAGCACGGTCTCCTTTGTCTCTGTGTTACGTCTGAATACTGTAGCAAGACCTCTGCCGCCGCTTTCGGCTATTATGGAGTCAACCTGCGTACTCGAGGTAACCTTCTTACCGTCAAGGCTGATTATGACATCACCCTTCGTAAGTCCTGCTTCCTTCGACGGATTTCGACTGCCCTCTTCGGTTACAACTGAATCTGTGCCTACAATCATCACACCCTCGGTAAATATACGCAGTCCTATAATTTCACCCGACGGCACAAAATAGGGTCTGCTGTTCACCTTCAGACTGAAGTTTTTTACAGGTATTTTACCCAGCAGTTTGAGATTCAGCTGATATTCCCCTTCTGCAACAAGGCTTTTTGAAACAGATCTTTCTCTTTCGCCAAGGTCACAACTAAAAAAATGTCCGAGGTCTATTTTCTCGCCTCTCATAAAGCTCATTTCATCAGGCACGGTGCAGAAGCCGTAAACTACCGCTGACATCAGCACAATCACCGCAGACATCATTAAAAGGCAAATAATTTTAATCGGCTTTTTCATTTTTCCACCTCCCTGCGACAAAAATAAAGTCGCTCTAATAATTTGTGCCTTTTTGCACAGAATATAAACGGAAATTCAAGGTGAAAAAAACACCCGAAGCCGTAAAAGCTTCAGGTGCAAAAGATGAAAGTTTATTTTTTATTTGATTACGAAATTGATTACAAGGAACACTACTGCAACGCCCATACCTACGCAAAGACCGATCATACCGGTATTAAGAATGTCTGTAGCCTTTGCTTCGTAGCCTCCGTCGATTGCCTTCTTGTATTTCTTGTAGTAAACGAAAGCTACAACGCCTGTAGCAATAGCGCCGATTATAAGAGGAAGAATGCTCTTTGAGCTGAGGATAGCTGTAACTGCAAGGAAAATAGCTGCAAAGAAGCCTGTGAAGAATTTAGCTGCCTTTGAAAGTGAATCAGGACCTGCAGGAGCTGCAGCTTTCTTTGCGCCCTTAGCAGCCTTCTTAGCGGCTTTCTTTGCTGCCTTAGCAGCCTTCTTATCCTGGGGAGCTGCGGGAACTACGGGGGGAGCATAAACAGGCTCAGCAGGAATATCATATGCGGGTTCTTCAGGAATTTCATAAGTGCTCTGTGCAGGTGCTGCATAAGGCTGTGCAGGTGCTGCATAAACAGGCTGTGCAGGTGCCACAGGAGCTGCTGCATAAACAGGCTGTGCGGGTGCGCCCTGGGGCTGCTTTGAGTAAATCTCAGCTGCATAAGCGGGAGCTTCAGAAACTACCTTCTGACCGCAGATAAAACAATAATCGGAATTATCTTCAATAACATTTCCACAGAATTTACAAATCATAATTTAATCCTCCTAAAATTTATGTATAGATTATACCACTTAAATTTTATATTTACAATAGCAAAATCAAATAATTTGTTCAAAAAATCAATAGTCTATGCAAAATTTTTCTGTTTTTACAAGAAAAATGAGTAACATTTTCTACATTCAGAGGTGATTTTACGAAAGCTCTGCTATTTTACATCAGTTCATTTTTGTCGGGACTGTTCAACAGTCTTTTCGGTGCAGGAGGCGGAATACTCGCCGTAAGAGGCACAAAGCTATGCAATCTTCCGCAGAAAAATGCCCAGGCAACAGCCCTTGCGGCAACCTTTACCATGTCAGTTTTAAGCTGTGTAATTTATCTTTTCAAGGGATATTTTCGCCTGCCCGATGCTCTGCCATATCTTCCCTTCGGTGTTATCGGTGCGGCATCGGGTGCCTTCCTTCTAAAAAAGATGCCCGACAGAATCTTGAGAAAGATTTTCGCTGTATTTATCCTCTGGTGCGGTGCAAAGATGGTGTTCGGATAATGAATCTTGCTGTTATAATTTCGTCATTTTTGTCGGGACTTCTGGGCGCTATGGGCTTTGGCGGCGGTGCGGTACTGATAATATATCTGACAAGTTTTCTCGGTGTAGAGCAAAAGGAAGCACAGGGCATAAATCTGCTTTTCTTTGCCGTTACGGGTTTTTTATCGGTAATTATTAACAGCAAGAACAGACTGACTGACAAAAAGGCTCTGCTTCGGCTGCTGCCCGTTGCTCTCGTGGGACTTATAGTGGGATATATGCTTCTGCCTTTAATCGAAACAGAGCTTTTAAGGAAGCTTTTCGGCGGTGCGTTGCTGCTTCTCGGTTTAAAGGAGCTTTTTTCAAAAAAAGTAAAGTGAGTGGTAGCGCGGTGAGGGCAACGCCGCAGGCGATGCTTCAGAGAGCCTCGACTGCGGTCGGTGCAAAGAAAGAGCCGTAACGGTCTTAACCGGTGCCGGAAGGCCGAGAAGTGCGTGGCTCTCTGTTTTCCGGCTTTCGCAGAAAGCCGGAAAATCACCCCGCGGGGAGGGAGCCGATAATTTTTCAAACCAGACAGAACTGCCGGGTGCCCACACGGACACCCGGCATAAATCGCTCTTTTTTTATTTAGCTACAGGAACATTAATTTCAATATCTGTAAGAGGGAAGGAGCAGCAAGGATGAATACAACCGAACTTATAGTCAGCAAGACGGCGATATTCGAGTGCCTTGGGTACATAAACCTTACCTGAAAGAAGATGTGAATGGCAGAATCCGCATTCACCGCTTCGGCAGCGAGCAGGCACTGCAAGACCGAACTTCTCTATAGTCTGCATAACAGAATCGTTTGATGAACCCTTAAGTATATAGGTCTTATCCTGAATCGTTACGGTGATTTTAACTGTTTCGGGTACACCTTCAGGATAATCCTCTTGGGTAGAGGGGTTGTGGAATTCGCCGAACATCTCGTGGCGGATATACTTCTTTTCAAGTCCGAGCTTTTCGAGCTCCTTATCTACGAAAGCGTACATCTGCTGCGGTCCGCAAAGGAAGATAGAGTACTTTTCATCAGAAGGAGCGTATTTTTTGATAAGCTCCGCTGTGATAAAGCCCTTTTCTGCGCCCTTGGGAAGCTTGGTCTTCTGCTCACTTAAAACGTGGATAACCTTGATTTTATCGCACTTCTTCTCGAGTTCGGCAAGTTCGTCCTTAAAGAGAATATTCTTTGCATCACGGCTACCGTAAAGAAGAGTCATTTCGAAATCCTCATCACCGTCTGCAATAGCATTTGCCATTGAGATAAAGGGTGTGATACCGCTACCGCCTGCAAGGCAGATAACCTTCTTTGCGTCACGCAGCTCATGATACTCGAAGTTACCCGAGGGAGCTGAAACCTCAACGCTTCTGCCCTCTTCCCATGTGTCGAAGATGTACTGCGACATAAGTCCACCCTCAACAAGCTTGATTGTAAGCACATACTTACCCTCAAGAGAGTCCTTGGGAGATGATGAAATAGAGTACGCTCTTGTTATAGGCATACCTTCAATCGTTTCAAAAACAGTAAGATACTTACCTGCACCGAAGTATGCAAGAGCTGTTGTGCCCTTTTCCTCATCGGCTACAAGGGTGTAGCTTCTGCAGTCCTCGGCTCTTTCCTCTACCTTTGCAATTTTAAGGTACTGGCGTTTCGGGTGAAGAGCCTTTGCAAGTACCATTGCCTGATCGGAGAAATCGGGGAGGTCTGCCTTACCGCTTTCAAGTCTCTTACTGCGATATGAAAGCATTGAAAGGAATTTTTTAGCCTTTAATGATTTAATGTCTGCCATGATTATTTGCCCTCCTTCTTTAATGCTTTTACGACAATTCCGCCAGCTTTTTCACCTGTATAGTAAGCACAGCCGTAGCCGTCGCCTCTTTCCTGACTTGCACCGCAGAAAAGGAAGTTATCAAAAGGCTGATCCTGAAGGTACTGAATTGTTCTGGGAAGCATACTGTCCCACTTTTCAAGCATATAGCCGTAGGGAGTACCAAAAGGAGTGTTAAGATAGCGTGCAAATGTGGGAGGAAGTGCAATTTCGATTTCTTCAATGTAGGGCATAATTGAGATGTTGAGAGCTTTTTCGCAGGTCTCAATCATATCCTTTGCAACCTTTGTCTTGAACTTTTTATAGTCCTGGGGCTTAACGTCCTTCATAACATCACCGAAGGTCATAGTTGTAAGGAAGAGCTGACAGGTGCCCTCAGGTGTGCAGTCGGGAATAATTTCGTTAAGACAGTTGATAATGCAGAAGCCTCCGCCGAAATCCTGTGCAGAATCATACTGCTTGTCAGAGTCGGAATCGGGAGCAATAAATATAGAGTAATCCTTGATACCGAGCTGTTCCTTTGTAACGTTCATACCAAGGTAAACTGTTGTAAGGCTGCAGGCAACCTTACGGGAATTAAGCATACGAAGCTGCTTTTCGGGAATATCTTTTTTATCAAAAAGGTCATTCCATACGGAGTTAGGTGAAGAGTTACAGATAATATACTTACCGTAAACCTCTTTTTCACCGTTGATAACAACACCTGCAGGCTTACCGTTTTTCATAATAACCTTTGTAACCTCGGAGTTATACCATATATCTCCGTCGTTGTCACGGATAACCTTATCAAGCGCAAGGCTCATTTCGTGGCTGCGAAGCTTAGGAATACCTGTACCGTACTCAACATAGCTGTGAAGCATTGCCATATAATAAAGAAAGTCGAGCTGCGCTGCAGGAGAGCCGAGATAACACCAATATGTATTGAAAATATCCTGAGCCTTTTTGGGCATACCGAGAGCGTCAAGTGCCTCATTCATCGTATGTGAAACCATACGCATAATGTCGGGAATATCTTTAAGACTCGCAGGAAGATTTGCAGGCTTATCAAGAGCATCAAGAGCCTTATACATTCTGGCTGAAAGGTCAAAAGCTGCCATACAGCTGTCGTAAGAGCCGGGCACAAGGTCGTCAAGCTTTCTTGCAAAAGCTTCAAAGCCTACGGGCATTCTTGCGTCAACGGTAACCTCTACACCGTTTTCGTTGATAAAGGTGTCTTTATCCCCTTCTTTTGCAGGCACTACAAGACGGAAGGTAGAATCATGCTGACACCAGTCAACATCGCCGCCCATACGGTCGAACATATTCTCAATCTGTCCGCTCTTATCGGGTGCGCCTACACCTGCAAGCTCGTGAAGTGAAGGCTCGAACTCGAATCTGCCTCTTACAAAGGAAGAAGCCGAACCGCCCGGAATGTTGTGTCTTTCCAGAAGAAGAGTGGAAAGACCCTCTCTTGCACAGGTTGCAGCAGCTGCAAGACCGCCGTTACCTGCACCGATTACGATTACATCATAAGATTTCATCAGTTTTTCTCCTTTTTCTGTAATTGTTTATAGCTTATTATTTATGCTTAACAATGGTATTTTATCAATAATATACGGCTTTGTCAACAATATTAAAGCGGTAATCTCTGACGAGATTACCGCTTGGTGTTTTCTTAATTACAACTTCGAAAAAAGCTTTATAATCAGCTGGATGACTGACTTAACGAATCTGAAGAGCATATCAAACATACTCTCTCTTGAGCCGTCCTCGGGCACCTCGGGATCCTTTTCGGTTACGGGAACAAGAATGTCATCACCTTCACCTGCATCAAGGAACTGAGGATAATCGGGATTTGTGAATACAGTCATATCCTCTGTTGTAAGAATTGCCTCCATAAGCTTATCAATGTTTTCGGGGAAATGATCGTGATAGCTGTTCTTTACAAACCAAGTCTTTTCAGGAAGGACGCAGGTCGAAGCATCAATTTTTTCATCAGCGGAAAGGAACTTCTTGTCCTCCTCGCTCATAGCTGAAATGTAATCAGCCGAAAGAGTCTTATTGATATCGGCTGTAGTAGCACCGAAGGAGGTGAGGTAGGTTTCCGCAGTGCCGTCGCCTGTGTTGTAGCAGTCGGGGAAGACGGGCATCAAGGGAATGTTGTACTTTGAAATTATGCTGATATCAATTTCTTCGCTGAGCTCCTTTACGCAATCCCTTGTCTTAACCATAACATTATCACGGAAGGAGTAAGCCTTTTCGATTGTGCCTGCATATTCCTGCTTGAGCTCGGGTGTATTGTAAACGAACTCAACGGCAGCATCAAGGTATTCGGCGGGTACCATTGCCCAGAATGAAGGGAAGGAGCCGTAGCTTCTTCTGATAAGACGGGGAACAAGGTTATCCTTGATTTCGTCAATGAGATTCTGAAGCAGGTCTGTACCCATACCGAGAACCTTACCCTGCTCAAGAACGGTAATCATAACAACAAGGAAATCTCTGATAGCGGTATCCTCAATAACGGCCTCATACTTGAAGAATTCCTCTGCGTACACATCAAGTGCCTCAGCATCAATCTTAATCTGACCTGAAAAAAGTGCACCGATCATATTGATACCCTCAGTTGAAGGGATGAAGAGGATAAGATCGTTTACCTTTTCTGAAGCATCTGCATATTTCTGAATGTAAGCCTGAGCAACATTACCGCCAAGGCAACGTGCAATGATATCTACCTTTTCAGCGCCGGTTTTTGCCAATACGGTGTCGATATACTTAGCGAGCTCGTCGGCTGAGCTTTCGGGAGAAAGTCTCCAGTCATAGGGGAAAATTGCTCTGCCGCCGCTGAATCTGCTGTAATCGAGATTGACAGCGTTGGGATTTTCACCTCTGCCGGAATTATCCTTGGGAGTTCCATCGGGTGCAAGCACAATGTCCTCATAGATGGGGTGAATTGAAGCATAGAGAGCATCGCAATAATCGTCGTAGTCGCCGGTTATGAGAGCCTTTGCAAGCTCCGTAAGGCAGGGAGCAAGTGCTTCCTTCACAATAGCGCCTAAATCTTCGCTGGTGGGCCAATAAACCTCCGAATTGAAGTTACCCTTTTCGGAAAAGATGTTGGAGCCCTGACCGGTTACGTATACTACGGGATAGCTCTTTTCTTCAGCAGCCGCCGAAGCTACGGGAAGTGCCATACCGCATACGAGAAGCAGGCAGAGAGTCAATGAAAGGATTTTTCTGAACATAACAAATATCTCCTTCAGAATTATTATTTATTTATTTTATCACAATTTATTCCGTTTTTCAACACTTTGAACACACTTTATTCATATTAATGATATATTGTACAAAAATAAAGCAATATTTTCTACATTAGTCAGTTGTTTACATTCCGAAAAATATTTGTTACAATATAGAAATAACAAAGATGAACAGATTAAATGGATCCTCGAAACGGACCATAATGCAAAAACTGCAGCTATGATAATGCTCTATGCAGGACTACGTCGAGGAGAGCTTATTGCCACGTCGGCGAAAATGCTCCCCCGGAGCATTTTCTTCCGCTTCGCTCCCTCCTTGTTCGAATTCCTCTGTATTTCTATCCGTGCAAAAAAATCACGGCACACAAGGTGCCGTGTTTTTTTTTGTGTTTACAGCTTAATTTAGCAACAAACTATTTTTGATTTGCTTTGGCGGTGTTTATTGACTTTATAAGCAATACTCGTATTGTTGAACATAACCTGTCAAGTTTTTTATACTCTGCCAAATCTATATATTCAGTTTTGTATAACATCTCTATCCATTTTCCTGTTTCGTTTGCTTCTTTTAAAGCGATCTGTAGTTTTGCAATAAAATCAGCTCTACCGTGAGCGTATTTACTTTCAGCTATGTTTGCGCATATACTCGAAGCGCTTCTTCCAATTTGATTAGAAATAACGGTTTCTTTTTGTGCTTTAAGTTTTTTACAAAGATTCAACACATCAACAGATAATTCCATTGATAAATCTCCAAGTTTATCTTCCTTCATAATATCACCCGAATTTATTTTATAACAACAAACCTGAAAAGTCAATCCGTTTGCCCGTAGGGCAACTTCATTGTGCCGTCAGGCACACTTCATTGGCGTAGACACTTCATTTGCCGTAAGGCATCTTCATTCGTTTATGTCCGCTTTGCTGACAATGAAGTTGACAGCAAACTGTCAAATGAGGTACTCGCTTTGCTCGTAACGAAGTTATGTCCTGCGGACATAAATGAAAAATCGACTTGTCGAAACAAGTCGATTTTTGGCCCGCCCAGAGGGATTCGAACCCCCGTTCTTCAGAATCGGAATCTGCTGCGTTATCCAGCTGCGCCATGAGCGGTTATATCACAAAATAAGGCGGTAAATACATACCGCCTGTGTTCCTTTTACTGTGCAAGAGCTCTTTCAAGCCAGATCTTGCCAATATCCATCGCACTGTAAAGGCCCTTCTTTTCGGTCTTCTGTGCGATTCTGTCGTGGGGTCTGACATCGGGGTCAGTATTGATAAGCTGAACGGAAACACGGTCTGCCACCTGAAGTCCGTCAACCTCCTTCGTAGAAAGAATCTGGAACATAATAACGAACTTGTCGCTCATATTTCCGTAGTAAATTGTGTTGCCCTTTCTTACAAGAGGCTTATCCTTATACATAAGAAACTCTGATTTCTTTTTTGCTGCCATGGTAAATTTTTCCTCCAAATTTATCTGAGATAGTTTTTAACAAGCTCCTGTAAAAGCTCGTCACGGTCGATTCTTCTGATCAGACTGCGAGCGTTTTTATGCGTGGTGATATAGGTCGGGTCCTCGGAAAGAATGTAACCGACTATCTGATTTACGGGGTTATATCCCTTTTCCGTAAGTGCTTCGTATACCTGGGAAAGAACTTCCTTCATATCCTCGGGTGTTTCAGCCTTAAGTCTGAATTGAATTGTCTGATCGCTCATAACGAAACCTCCGATCATAAAATAAAATTACTGGTTAATTATATATCATTTTTTTAAATAACACAATGGTATTTGCCATTTTTTTATAAAGTTTTTACTTTATTTTTTCTTCTTTTTCCGACTCAATCCCCACTTTATCGGGATTTTTAAGAGAAAACTTCATCGTAAGGCTCTCTGTAGGACAGCTTTTCACACAAAGACCGCAACGGATACACTCGGGTGAATTAAGATCCTTCAGCACCTCGATGTTCATTTTGCACGCCTTTTCGCATTTCTTACAGCCGATACACTTTTTTTCATCGTTTCTGATGCGAAGCACCGACACTCTGTTAAAAAGGGCGTAAACTGCACCCAAGGGACAGATGTACTTGCAGAAGGGACGGTAAATCATTATAGAAAGCAACACCGTAAGACCGAGTATCACTCCCTTATATCCGAAAAGAAAGCCCACAGATTCCCTTATGCCCTCATTAAGCGTAGCAAGAGGGATTCCGCCGAAAAGCATCCCCGACGGGCATATATACTTGCAGAACCAGGGTGTACTTATAGAATATTCGTCAAGAGCAAAGAGCGGAAGAATTATCACGAAAACAAGAAGAATCCCATATTTGAGATACCGTAACGGCTTATCTCCTCTGAAAGTGCGGATTTTCTTTGGGAAGGGAATCTTATGAAGCAAATCCTGAACGAGTCCGAAGGGACAAAGCCAGCCGCAGACAAATCTTCCGAAAATCGCTCCTACAAAAATGAGAAAGCCTGAAACATAAAGGGTTATCTTATGCTCTGAGCCTATAACCGCCTGCAAAGCACCCACGGGACAGCTCCCCAGAGCACCGGGGCAGGAATAGCAATTAAGTCCCGGAAGGCAGATACTCTTGAGCTTACCGGTATAAATGCTGCCCTTGACAAAGCCTGTGAGAAAGCTGTTTGTCACAACCGTCCACAAAAGCTGAAAAGCATTACGTATACCGTCACCTTTGAAAAATCTTTTTATCTTATCCAATGCCTATACACTCCAGACATACTCTTATAGCTTTGATAAGTACCGTCGACACCTCACCGCGGAAATAGCCCGCCGCCATCAGCACAGCACCGACAAATGCCAGGACTGCTCCAGACTTCGGTGAAAATTCTTTTTTCATCTTTATCACCCAAAGTAATTATAACATAAAGCCATGTAATTTACAATGCAAAAGCTGATTTTTCAGTTTTATTTTCATCCCGGCTGTCAACACTAAAAAGAGGTGATTTTTTTGATAAATATTCTGCTTCGAGGTATCATCGTATACATCACGGTAATCGTCAGCGTACGTCTGATGGGAAAAAGGCAGATAGGTGAACTTCAGCCTACGGAGCTGGTGACTACCTTCCTGCTTTCGGAGATTGCTTCAATGCCCCTGCAGAACAAGGACATATCCCTTGCTACCTGCATTGTGCTGATTTTTATGATTGTGGGGCTTGAGATTATCTTCTCCGTACTTGCCGTGAAATCAAGGCTATTCCGTATAGTTACCCAGGGATCAAGTGCTCTCGTTATAAAAGACGGCAAAATTCTGCAGAAAAAGCTGTCACAGATACGCTACAGTATCGATGACCTGCTTGAATCGCTCCGACTAAAAGATGTGTTTGACATTTCCGATGTCAAGTACGCCTGTGTGGAGACAAACGGCTCCTTAAGCGTTATGCTCAAAGACAGCGTTCAACCCGTTACAAGAGGTGACCTTAAGCTGCCGACCGAAAGCACTCCTCTGCCCTGCCTTGTGATAAGCGACGGAAAAATTATCGAAAAGGATTTTGATCTTTGCCTTATGACAAAGGATAAGCTTCAGAGAATTCTGAAAAAAATGGGCATCAGCGCTGAAGAGGTATTTATTATGACTGCCGACAAAAACGGCAAATACAACATTATCCGAAAGGAGCAGAGTCAATGAAGCGACTTTACGTAGCATTCGCTCTCATAGCATTTTCTCTTATGATATGCCTTTTCACTAATTCAAAGGTTGAGAAATCCGCAAAGGAAATGCAAAATCAGCTGACACTTATCGTGCATGAAATCAAAAGCGGGGACAAAAGCGATGTAAAGGCTCTTTTAGGTGAAGCGGAGAAAAAATGGGATAAGACGGAAACCCTCTACAGTTTCATAGTTGATGCAGATAAAATCGAAGAGATGAGCATAAGCTTTACGATGATAAAAAAGCATCTTGAAGACGGCAACACGGAGCACGCTCTCGAAAAGCTTCACGAGTGTGAGCTGATGCTCGGTGAGATTGCGGAAAACGAAAATCTCGACATTAAAAATATTATGTAATTTTATCCGGGCTTTGCGGTAAAGGTGGGGTTCGGGGAGGCGGACGCGCGAAGCGCGTCACACAGAGAAAATTCCCTTTCCCCTTATCTGAAAGGGAATTTTCTCTGTGCCTTTGGCTTTCCCAAAAGAAAGCCAAAGCGCCTCCCCGCCTGAGCCGCCGCATACAAAAAAACAGGAACAGCAAAAGCCGTCCCCGTTTCATATTAAATTAAGATTGCGTAAGTAGCACTAAATGTCAGCGTACACGCCCGGCGCAATTCTGCATTTACTTAAAGTACATATACAGCTGACACTTAATCATACCGTTATAGAGCTTACGGCGTTTATCTGCTTTTCTGCCGAAGAAAACCTCAAAATCCTCACTCGGGCATATAACATTATAAGCCCAGCCTCGCTGCTGTGTGAAAACCTTACCCATAGACTTGTAAAGCTCCTCTGCCTCTTTGAGCTCGAGAAGACGCTCACCGTAGGGAGGATTACAGATAACTGTACCCTTTTCGCTTTTCGGTAAGAAATCTCTGACGTCAGCCTTTTCAAAGGTGATATATTTATCAACACCTGCTCTTTTAGCATTAGCCAAAGCAACCTCAAGACTTCTACCGTCAATATCCGAACCATAGGCGACAAACTGCGAATCTGTAAGTGCAAGACTTCTTGCTCTGTCTCTTTCTTCGTTCCATACGCTTTCGGGGATAATATCCCATCTTTCAGCGGTAAAATGTCTGTTGACACCGGGAGCGATGTTGTTTACAAGCATAGCACCCTCGATCAGAATCGTTCCACTGCCGCACATCGGGTCATAAAGAGTATGATAAGGTCTGAGTCTCGACAGGCAACAAAGCGATGCGGCAAGAGTTTCCTTTATAGGTGCTCCGTTTGCCTCAAGGCGATAACCTCTCTTATGAAGTCCGTAGCCCGATGTATCTATAAGCAGGCTTACCTTATCCTTCATAATGGAAAACTGAATCTGATGAAGCGGTCCTGTTTCCTCAAACCAGGAAATATTATACTTTGACTTAAGTCTCTCAACAACAGCCTTTTTGATAATCGACTGACAATCGCTTACGCTGAAAAGTGTAGAATTAAGGGAGTAACCCTTTACAGGGAAAGCGTCGTAAGCGCCAATCCACTCTTCCCAAGGAAGCGCCTTCGTACCCTGAAAAAGCTCCTCGAAGCTTCTTGCTTCAAAAGAGCCAACAAGTATCTGTATTCTTTCCGCATAGCGGCAACAAATGTTTGCTCGCGCAAGAATATGCTCATCACCCGAAAAAAGCACTCTGCCGTTTTCGGAAATAACATTTTCAGCACCGAGGTCCTTCAGCTCGTCGGCAATTAGCTTTTCAAGTCCGAGAAGGCAGGGAATAACATAATTTATTTTCATATAAAGTCTCACTTTCAAAAAAATCCCGTCAGCATTAACTGACGGGTAGAATTATATCACATCTTTAATATTAAATCAATCGGTATCGGGGATAATAAGTCCGTATCCGCCGTCTTTTCTCGCGTAAACTACGCAGATTTTTTCGTTTGTGCTGTTAAGGAACACATAAAACTGATGATCGAGCAGATTCATCTGCAGAATCGCTTCCTCTACGCTCTGGGGTTTAAGGGTTATTTCCTTCGAACGTACAACGGCGTAATCGTCCTCGGGCTCAAAGGTGTCGATAGCATCATATGCTTCAAAGGCTCCCTGACGCAGCTTCTTTTCTACCTTTGTCTTATTCTTGCGAATCTGACGAACAAGTGAATCCGCACAGCGGTCAAGGGCATCGTTCATATTATGGGCCCTTTCCTGCGAACGGAAGATATAACCGTCATAGAAAATCGTAACCTCAACAATCTGCTCGTTCTTTTCAACCGTTGCGGTTATCTTTGCCTCGGCTTCGTCACCGAAGAACTTTTCGATTTTTGAGAGTCTCTTCTCTGCTCTTTCCTTGAACGAATCTCTTGGCGTACACTTCCTGCCGATAACTGTAATTTTCATATCGTCAGCTCCCTTCTTGAAATAATAAAGAATTTCAGATGTAGAATCAAGGAGTCTGCACCTTCTGTTCTTATAATGTTATTATAGCACAGTTCAAGGATAAAATAAATAGTTTTAACAAAAAATGTAGATTTCGGAGAAATATTTTGTCTGTTATGATGAATGAACGCCAATCCGGGAAATAGTGGCAGACTACGGGGAGGCGGAACGCACGAAGTGCGTTCACACGCAGATAATTCAGTTTCCCCCTATCCGAAACCGAATTATCTGCGTGACTTTGGCTTTCCCAAAAGAAAGCCAAAGCGCCTCCCCGGACAACCCTGTTTAAAACAGCTTTTTTCAAATGTATCCGCACCTTACGTCCTCGTATCGGTGCTAGTGACCCATCATCGCCTTTCGGCGATATTACGCCTCGGGACACCCTCGGCTGATGTGCGATAAACCGATACGCATCACAGACCTACAATTCTACACTCTGTATTCTGCATTCATTCTGCGCTCATTTCACATTCTGCATTTAAAAAGAGCGGATTATAAATCCGCCCTTTTTATACGTATTCTTTATAAATTCTGTCAACTATTTCGTTCATCTCATCAAGATGTGCTTCAATTTCAGCAACAAGCTTGAACTGATTTCTCGCTCTGACAAGGTTATGATCATCACAGCTTGTTTTGAAGTATACGTCACCGTCGAGATAGTCTGTAAGGAAGCGTATGCCGCACTCGAAGGTCATAAGCTTTGCCGAGAAGGCAAGATGCTTTACCTCCGCACGTGTAAGTGCTGTTGCACAGGCAGAAAGGAAGCCTCTTGTAAAGCTCTCGAAAAGAGGAAGTGAAAGCTGCACCTTATCGAGGTCTCTTTCGTCCTCAGCAGCGGTGTTTCCGCCGAAACGGATTGCATCGCCGAAATCGTAAAGTGAGAATCCGGGCATTATCGTATCAAGGTCGATTACGCATATGCTCTCGTTTGTGTTGCTGTCAAAGAGTATATTATTGAGCTTGGTGTCGTT
The DNA here is from genome assembly GCA_045532935.1 of Acutalibacteraceae bacterium. Classification (GTDB taxonomy): domain Bacteria; phylum Bacillota; class Clostridia; order Oscillospirales; family Acutalibacteraceae; genus UBA6857. Next base: position 9,507 of record JAZSGW010000019.1, on the reverse strand, counting down.
ATGGGTTACTCTCAAGGGAATAAGACCGTCTCTGTAGAGCTTGAGTACAGTTTTTGTGTCCTTTTCCCTTGCAAGCACAAAGTCAATTTCTTCCTGAACTTCAGCCACTCTACCTTTGACGTCAGCAGTGATTGATGCCTTGAGATTATCGAGACGCTTGGGGGTGTTATGGAAATCCTTGATAATTTCGTAAAGCTTTTCCATAGGATAGCCGCTGAGATTCTTCTGAAAAAGTCCGAAGCTTCTGCCCGCATTCTCAAAAACAGAGGGATTTTTGATAATGTTGATAGTATAGGAGTTGTCTATATAGTGATAAACTCTCCAGCATTTGTCCTCGTGGTAGTGGAAGTACTTGCCGTCCTTGGCAGGGATAAAGGAAAGTGTCTCACGCTCGGGGTTACCGCCGTTTTCCAGAATCTTCTCACGAAGGAACCCGGTTACGCCTACGATATTTTCCATAAGCTCGTCAGGCTTTTTGAAAACATGGGTGTTGATTCCCTGAATGAGATATTTTCTTGTTTCGCCGTTTTCGTTGAAGATGGCAACATAAGTGGTGTTTATGTGTCCGTCGTGCATTACTTCAAGCTCGACAGCTTCACCCTCTATGCCGAAAATACGGCAGACATCTATAATTTCTTTGTTGAAGTTCATTTCTGTTAAATTACCTTTCAGTTATAATTATTTGCGCAAAGCAATCAGGGTTGTGAAAGCCCGGCGGAAGTGTAGTCATTTTGCTGAAGGAGTCATAGTGGGGCTTTGCGGTAAGGTCACCGCATTTGTAAAAATTACCCTTGAGAGTATCGGCTTTTGCAGAAAACGTCTCGCCGAATGCCTCCGAAATAAGACTTTCGGGCACAAAAAGCTCAAGGCTCCAGCCGTCAGCGGAAACCGTAGCTGTAACATCTGCTTCTTCCTGCGTAAGCGAAGCGAGGAAAGCTCTGCCCTCTCTGCCCTTGCCGTACTGACAGAGATATGCTCCGTTAGGGTTCATTTCAAAGTTCAGGTATTCCTCTCTGTGAGAAAATGGGCACAGAAACAGCTCCATACAGCTGTCCTCCCATATGTTGTCGTCCCTTTTTGTACCCTCACGGCGAAGGTCTGTTTCATCGGTGCGCATACGAAGATATATACCCTTCCCCTTTACGAAGCAAAGCCTGAAGAAGGTGTTATAGTGAGCCTTACTGTCCCAGTTGGAATATCCGAGTTTTTCCTCGGTTACCGCGTCCCAGTCCGGCTCATTTTCAAAAACATAGGTTTTATATACCATACTGCTCATTTCAGCCCTCTTTTTTCTTAAGATAGTACATTCTCGAATCGTTATCGAAGAGCATTCTTGCCGTAAGAGGATTAAAACCGGGCTGTACAGGCTTGAAACCTGAATACATAAGTGAGTCGCCGCCTACAACATAATCTTCTTTTTCAATGGGAAGTCTTACAATATCGCACAGTGCATCGTAGAACTTGCTCTCCTCTGTTTTGATGTCGATGGGAAGAACGTTGATGTGTGCACCGAAGTTCTTCAGGCTGATAATCTGCGGACGGTTTGTAAGTCTGTATTCAAAGTTTTCGTCAAGACCGGAGAAGCGGATAATATCTGCTGTACTGTTGGGTGAAACACGGTTGATAAAGTAGCCGAGCATAGACTCGCTCTTATCCTTGCTTGTGATTTCCCAGGTACATACGTTGCTCTTGAATACATCGCCGATTCGGGTGAAATCGCCGAACTGGAGGAGCATACGGTGCTGCTTATAATATTCAATCTGCTTTTTAACAGCTGCTTTTTCAAATTTTGTGAGCTTTGTAACGTCAAGCTCATAGCCTAAAAGTCCGAAGGCTGCCACGTTGAAGCGGTGCTCGATATTTGATGCACGGAAGTCGTTGAAGCTGACCTCACAGGCTACGTGCATAGTCATAACCGACTGGGGATAACCGTATGATGTACCCGACTGAATGTACTGTCTGTCGAGGGCGTCGGTGTTATCACTTGTCCAGCACTGGGGCATATAGCAGAAGGTTGCAAGGTCGAAGCGGTTACCGCCCGATGAACAGGCCTCAAAGAGCATTTCGGGGAATCTTGAGGTAAGAGTATCCCAGATTTTGTAAAGACCTACAATATATCTGTGGAAGAATTCGCCGCTTCTTGCGCCCTTTCTTCTTGAGAAAATATCGGTAAAGTGACGGTTGCAGTCCCACTTGATATATTCAATATTTCCGTAGCGGAAAACATCGGTTAATGTATTGATAAGATATTCTACAACATCATCTCTCGTAAGGTCGAGGATAAGCTGATTTCTGCCCTGGGAAGGCTCATACTTATCTGTTGTGACTGCCCAATCGGGGTGTGCACGGTAAAGGTCGGAATCAGGGTTAACCATTTCAGGCTCTACCCACAGACCGAACTTAAGGCCCATATCGTTGACCTTCTTGCTCAGGCCGTCAATACCGCTGGGAAGCTTCTTCTTGTTTACCACCCAGTCACCAAGACCTGCCTTATCGTTGTTACGCTTGCCGAACCAACCGTCGTCAAGAACGAACATTTCTGCACCGATGTCCTTTGCAGCAGCAGCTATGGCGAGGATTTTCTTTTCGTTGAAGTCCATAAAGGTTGCTTCCCAGTTATTTACGAGAATGGGACGCTCCTTATTCTTCCAGTAGCCTCTTACGATGTGCTCTTTTACAAAGTCGTGCATATTATGGCTCATACCGTTGAGACCCTCTGCGCTGAAGGTCATAACGCTTTCGGGCGCATCAAAGTAGTCGTCCTCTTTAAGAAGCCATTCAAATTCAAAAGGATTGATACCGTTCTGCACTCTTACGATACCGTGAGTACCAACCTCAGCTCTTGCGATATGGTTACCCGAATAAACAAGGTTGAAGCCGTAGCACTCTCCATTGTCCTCGTTACAATCGTCACGTGTAACAGCAAAGAAGGGGTTATGTCTGTTTGAGGAGAAGCCGATGATTGAGCCTACCTCACAGATGCCGCTGTTGAGCTCGTGCTCGTGCTTATAGCGCTCTCTGGTCCATGCACCGTCAAAGGTGAGCATCTTATAGTTGCCCTTGGGAAGGTCAAGCTGCATACTCATAATTGAGCGGATTTTTATGGGGTGCTTACTCTTATTGATAAGTCTTGCACTTCTTGTAATAACATTACACTCTTCAAAAACGGTATAAAGAAGGTGAAGCTCTGCACCAAGGAAATCATCTGCAAGTACAACGGTGAGTGTTTCGCTGTTGCCGTAGCTTGAAGGCATACCCTTAAGGTCAGGCTTTGCCTTTGTTACACCTGCAACCTTGAATTTGAAGTCGGTGGTGTACACGTCATCGTGGCTTAAAAGCTGCATGGCAGGCTTCTTGTAGTCGCCCTTACCGTAGGTGGAATACTCCAGAGGGATATGGTCAAGAGACAGGCTTGTGTCTGCCTGACTGTAGGCTGTTGCATTGGGGTAGCCCTGGGCGTGCTTGTCATAGATATGTGTAAAGGAAGCTGCGTTTCTGATCTTTTTGCCATAGTAAAGGTTTTCAAGGTGACCGCTTTCGAGCACTCTGAAAAGATAGCTGGTTTTTTCCGTCTGAAGATGGAAAACATTGTCTTTGTTTGTAATAATCATAACATTTTCTCCCTATTATATTTTATTATAATATTTTATACTATTAAAGGCTTTGTGTCAATAGCTAAACAATTCTCAATTCACAATGCACAATTCACAACTAAGTACAGGTTGCAACGCAAATGCCAAATGTAAATTTTAACAAATTGTGTACAAAATCGTTGTAAAAGCAATTTCTTTGTGATATAATCAAACCGTAAACTGAAAAATAACAGGAGGAGAAATATGCAAAGAATACTTGTTGCCGACGATGAAGCGAGAATACGCAAGCTTGTCAGCGATTTCCTTAAAAAAGAAGGCTATGATGTAATTGAGGCAGAGGACGGAGACAGTGCGTTACGACTTTTCCTCAATATGCGTGACAGCATCGACCTTATAATTCTCGACATAATGATGCCCGGTCTCAACGGCTGGGAGGTCTGCAGAAAAATCCGTGAAAGATCCGATGTACCCGTGCTTATGCTCACAGCAAGAAGCGAAGAGTTCGACGAGCTTACCGGCTACGACTGCGGAATCGACGATTATGTCACAAAGCCCTTCAGTCCTTCCGTTCTTGTAAAAAGAGTCGAGGCTCTTCTGAGAAGAAGCACCGGAGCAAGAATTAACTGCGAAAGACAGTTCAGCGAGCTTTCCTTCAACGATGATGCCCACGAGGTACGCCTTTATGGGGAAAGAATCGAGCTTACACTCAAGGAATACAACATACTCAAAAAATTCCTCGATGCTCCCGGCAGAGTTTTCAGCCGTGAACAGCTTCTCGACAGCATCTGGGGATACGACTTTTCAGGTGACATACGCACCGTAGACTCCCATGTTGCGAGACTCAGAACCAAGCTCGGTGACTGGGGAAACAAGCACCTTAAAACCGTTTACGGCATCGGATATAAGATTGAGGAGCTGTAAATGAGGAAGAAGAAAAACAAACACAGCAGCTCTTTAAGAAGACGTTTTTCCTTGGTAGGCTTCACCGCGGTTACACTATGTATCGCATTTTTTTCCATTGTGCAGTTTTATCTGATGGACGACATCTTTGCTCTCGCCGCTAAGATTTCAATGCTCGATGCTGCTTCGGAGATTTCCGAAACCGACTTTGGCAGTCCCGACTTTCTGCCCGTAATTTCCGACTTTGAAACAAGCCGTGGTATCTACATCGAGGTTTACGATAACACCGGCGGTCTGATTTACACAACCGAAGGCAACGACTATGTATATGACCCGGCAAACAGCTCCCCTTCTACACTCAAATCAAGAAACATGAAGGTGCTTTCACATTCACAAAGAGATGACGGCAGCTATTTCGAGCTTCGTGAAGAGGTTTATGCTACGGCTCAGTACATCGTTTACGGTGCATCTCTCAAAGACGAGCGCTCCTTGCAGATATTCTACCCTGTTGATACCATAACGGAAAGCGCAGAAACCGCAAGTGCTACCCTATTTGCACTGAGTGTTTTCGCTCTTCTGCTTTACTATGCCGCGACCTATTATCTCGGTATCGCCTTTACAAAGCCCGTTATCATTATAAACTCTGCGGCAAAGAAAATCGCTGACCTTGACTTCACACAAAGCTGTCCCCACTTCAGAATTACGGAGCTTGACGAGTTGAGTAAGAGCATCAACACACTCTCTCACTCCCTTGAAAGCGCCCTTAATGACCTTAAAAGTGAAAACCGACAGCTCACCTACGATATTCAGAAGGAACGAGCCCTCGAAAAGAGCCGCCGTGAATTTGTGGCAAACGCATCTCACGAGCTTAAGACTCCTATTTCAATCATTCAGGGCTACGCAGAGGGTATGAAGTACGGCATCGGCTGTGATTCTACCGACGAATTCTGCGACATAATAATCGATGAGGCGGAAAAGATGAACAACCTCGTTGTAAAGCTTCTTGAATTCCTTCACATCGGCTCGGGAGAATACCCCATCTCAATTCAGGAGTTTTATCTCGACGAGCTTCTCGACAGCCACCTTGATTCCCTCGAAAATATCTTCCGTGAAAAGGAAATAACCCTTTCAAGAAACATCGCCCCCAATCTTCACGCTGTTGGCGACCCCACTCTGCTGCGTATAGTTTTCAACAACTATATCTCCAATGCAGTAAGTCACAGCGACGGCGAAAAAACAATCCGTGTTTCTGTCACCGAAGAAGACAACCGCTACCGCATCACGGTTTTCAACAGCGGTGAGCATATTTCCGACCAGGATATAGGTAACATCTGGCAGAGCTTTTACCGCGCTGACAAGTCCCACAGCCGTGCCGAAGGAAGATTCGGTCTGGGTCTTTCCATTGTATCCTCGATTCAGGAGGTTCACGGCGAAAGCTACGGCGCTGAAAATGTCGATGGCGGCGTAGAGTTCAGCTTTACGGTGAGAAAAGCATAACAATCCTTATCATAAGAGAATTAAACCTCTCTTATAACAATGTAAAATTTAAGCACCGTCAGACTGACGGTGCTTTTGGTTTGTTAAATACAGAAGGGACGACACACAGGTCGTCCCCTACTATTATGTGAATTAATCAAAACTCTGCGAGGTTGTCCGAAGAAAGCTTTCTTTCACCGCGCTCGATTTCGTGAATCATTTCAACAAGCTTCGTATTTACAGGAGTGGGTACGCCGTATTTTTTACCGTTTGTTACGAAGAAGCCGTTGAGGATGTCGATTTCGGTCTTTTCGCCTGCTTCGATTGACTGAAGGGTTGAGGGCTTTACATCGCCGTAAAGCTTACCTACCATACCTACAACAAATTTGCACATGCCGTTGTAAACCTTGTTATTACCGAGAGCGAGCATTCTGTACTCGAGAACTGCGCCGTACTTGGGCACCTTGATGTTCATAGCCTTTGCAACAGCCATACCCTCTCTTGCGATATTGAGGAAGAGGTCCTTTGCTCTGTTGTCGGTGAGGATTTCGCCGAGCTTTTTACCTGTGATACCTGCAACAGCGTTGATGCAGGAGTTGATGATAAGCTTGGAGTACTGACGGCCCTTGATGTCCATTGTAACCTGTGCAGGTACAACGTGGCTGAGCATCTCTGCAAACTTTTCAAGCATCGGAGTCTTTCTGCCGTCAAGCATACCTACATAGTATTCGCCAAGACTTGTCATTGTAACGTCGTTATCGGCATTTCTTGTTGCACCGAAGCCAATCATACAACCTACAGCCTTATCTCTGCCGACGATTTCAGCAAGCTCCTCGGTAAGGATACCGTTCTGCATACCTACGATAATGCCGCCATCAGCAATATAAGGAAGAATGAGCTTTGCACTTGCAGCTACGTGAGCATACTTTGTTGCGATGATGATAATATCAAACTTTTCGTCACCGAATTCGGATACCTCGTGGTAGCATTTGAAGTCAACGTGATGCTCACCCTTTGCACCGTGAAGATAGAAGCCGTTCTTTTCGATAAGCTCCTTGATTTCGGGAATGTGACACTTGATTCTGATGTCATAACCCTCTTTTTTGAGAAGTACGGCAACGGTACCGCCTATGGCACCTGCACCAACTACAAGAACTTTCATTTATATATCCTCCGTATCTTTATTTTTTCTTTTATTAATATTTCATTCTTACTTTTTCAGCAAAGCACATCACATCTTTAATCTCAAGCACTGTGCCGTCGTCAAGGATTGCCTTACCGCTCATTCTGCCGAATACCTGATGCTGATCGGTTTCTATAACCTTGAGGCTGATTTTGGCAGCACGGTCAATTACGGGTACAAAATCCATCTCAAAGCGTCCGTCGCTTGAGGTAAAGGTCCACGGATCGGTGTAGCTTCCGTTTGCGGGAAGATTAAAGGTTACGTCGTCAAGCTTATGAGCTACTCCGTCGTAGAAAAGGATATTCTCGGAAGCGGCTGTTGTATCACCGAAGCCATAGCCGATGTTGAATCCGAAGGGCTTACCGTTGACAACTGCGTTACCGCTGCCCCAGTACCATGTGTTATCATATGTCCACACACCTCTGCCCCAGTCAAGGGTACCGAAGTCGGTTTCGGGGTTGAATTCATATCTTACACCGTCAAATTCTGCATAGCCGGAAGCTCTCATACAGTTGATTTTCTGATTGTAGTAGAATGCTTTTTTATTTTCCTTCCAAGGAGTTGCAATAACCATAGAGTCCATGGGAGGCTGTGAAAGGGTAATATCGACCTTAAGGGTTTTACCGTCCTTGAACTGTCTGTATTCACCTACGATTCTTCTTTCACCGGGCTTTACGAGGAACTCAAGGTCAAGCTTCTTATCATGATACTTAATATCACCTGCATCTGATGTGCGGGGAAGCTTCATCTTGCCCATAGGGAAGAAATTAAGTATAGAGCTTGTCTGCTCCCAAGGGTTATTTTCATCGAAAACGAGAAGTGACGCTGACTGCATTCCGATATAGCCGTCGTCGGAGAGAGTGAAGGCAACTGCGTGCTTATCGGCAAGGATAAGATAATAGTCCCACTCCTTGATTCTGAATTTAGGGGCGCCTATATCCTCACGGTTATAAGTCTGGATAAGCGACTTTGACCAGCCGGGTTCTCTTAAGGTGCCGTCAGGATTTAAAAGGTTGTTTCTTTCTGTGACTTCATGGTTTCGTGCCATTTGTCTGTTCCTCCTCATACTTTATCCATTGTATTATACACCAATTATTTCCATAAATAAATAGAATTTAATGAATTTTATGTAACTGACAAAAAGTGGATTTTAAAATTGTGCATTTTAATGATAAAACGTCTTTTTTTGACTTTATTATCTTGCTTTAATGTTACAAATAGTGTATAATTGTAAAAAAATTGAAAAAAAGGAACTGAAACAAATGAAAAAGAACATCTTTACCCTGAAGCCCTTCTGTATCGCCATACTCGGTGCAGCATTTGTATATGGGCTCGTCCTCCCCTTCTGTTGGGGAAACAATCCTGCCTCGGAGCTTGGCACCCTGTCACTTCTTTGTGAAAACAGAAAGATTTTCTTCTGGATATGGGGCATTCTCACCTCGGGCAGCATAATCTCAAACACCCAGTATATGTACAACAAATTCAACTACAAAAACAAGTTCTTTGACACGCTGTGTGCCCTTGCTTTTATTGCGATGTCTATGATTGCTCTCACTCTCGGTCACAGTATCGAGGACTGGAACCCGAAGCGCATCGCTCACTGGGTAGCAACAGGTATTTTTATCGCACTTACTGTTGCTCCTATTCTACTTTTCTTTTTAGTCAATATTAAAAAGCACAAGCAGTTCATCGTACTTGCACTTTGCACGGTAGGAATTCTTATGACCTTCGTTGTAATCTTTGCTGTTGTGGGTAAAAGCGCTCTTATGGAGATGGTGCCTATCGCTCTGATTGAGATCTTCCTTTATGTAGTCAATTTTACGAAGGCGGTAAAGGTACAGACGGATACAGTAAACAGTAAGTAACAAACTTAAAAAATTAAGCAGGTATTTTCGGATACCTGCTTTTTATTTTTAGTTGAGCGTGGAGGTGGACACGGGGAGGCGGAACGCGCGAAGCGCGTTCACACAAAGAAAATTCGGTTTCAAGTAAGGGGAAACCGAATTTTCTTTGTGTCTTTGGCTTTCCTCAAAAAAGCCAAAGCGCCTCCCCTTCGCCCGATTTCCTTCGCAGTTGTACGAGTAAAATCAGTCACTCTGTCGGGTGCGGATAGTTATGAATAGTAACCCCCCGGCTAAGCCGGGGGTTCTTCATATGCGGGCTAAGCCCTATGTTACCAGCAACTCCTTAAGGAGTATCCTTTTTCTTCTTTTTCATAGTTTAATTATTAGCTACTACTAAAATTGTTTCAATTAATTGTTCAACTATTTGAATTTTTGAACATTATATGTTATATTCTTTTAGTTATCACTTTTGATAATCTCCTTTTGTTATTATTGCTGTTGGTAGCCGCTT
>JAZSGW010000031.1:0-3903 GCA_045532935.1 Acutalibacteraceae bacterium | reverse complement strand
GAAATATATGATGTAGATGTAACTGTATATGCAACAACTGACTGATAAAATCAGGAAGCATTCATAAAGACGACAAGGGGGTTGTGAGATGTTTGCAAAAACAGATATAAATACAGGCAGACAAGTGGAGCTTGATTATATGAAAGGCTTGTTTGTCCCTATGATTTTATTTATCCATGCGTTTCAGATGCTGGGTGGTCCCAATACGATTGTGGCACCGTATGAAATCATTTATATCATTGCAACGATGACCGGCGCAGCAATTTTTATGTTTGTATTGGGCGTTGGCACTGCATTTTCCGGAAAAAGTGATAAAGCACTTGCTCTGTATGGTGTAAAGCTTATTATAATGGAATTTTTATGGAATGCACTTTCGCTTGCATTGCCTATGGTTTTAAGTCAGTTTTTCCGCATGGCAGCAGGACTCACACCTGCATGGGAAGAAACCATGATGCGCGTTCCTGTTATGCTAACATACATTAATGTATTCTTTATTGCAGGGATGTGCTACCTTGTAATAGCACTACTGCGAAAATTAAGATTGCCGATGTTTGGGTATGCAGGATTGGGAGTATTGCTTTTTGTTATCAGTCCGTTTCTTTATATGAATGACAAAACAACGGGAAATAAAATAATTGACTATATACTTATGACATTTGTAGGCGGCAGAGATGCGGTTTCCTTAACCTTTATTTCCTTACTGCCGCATGCTCTGCTTGGTGTGAGCTTCGGCAAGCTGTTGCGTCGCACGAAAAACAAAGGCAAACTATACGGCATTTTGGCTATTCCTCTTTCCTTGATTGTGATTGGCTATTTTGTGTACGCAATTACAACACATACCGAGCTTTCGGCATTATTCACCTATTCGGATATGGGCTACGTGTATCCGGGTGTTTTGCGTGCATTTGCAAATGCATCAAGCGTACTCCTGCTTGCCGGTCTATTGTATGCACTTCGGAATATGATAGCAGGAAACAAAACCGTGCACAAGTTTATAATGCAATTTTGTCGGAATAATACACCGTATTATGCAATACATCCGTTCTACTTTTGCTGTATTACGGCAACTGTGGCATATCTGCCCTTATCAGCCGGATTCTGCACAGCAATGTCTGTTGTAGTCGGAGTTCTTTGTTATGGTACGATTTTGCTCTGGAATCGCATTAAAAATAAAATTAGATAATCATTTAAAAAGTATAAAAATAACGAGGTGATATTTATGACTGCAAGACATGGACTTTTAAAAATTGAAGATGTTTACGACCAGAAAAATTCATCGGAACTTTTTTTGGATGCTATGAGAGAATGTTTAACACATCATATTGAAAATTGTGAATTTTTCAGAAATTTGTGTGACGATGCAGGCTTTAAGGTTGAGGATTTGAAAACAGAAAAGGATTTAGAAAAAATCCCACCTATACATGCAAACTTTTTTAAACAATATGAGGTGCTTTCTGTTCCCTATGAAACAATTACAGAGCGTGCAACAAGCTCTGGTACAGGCGGACAGAAAAGCCAGATGTTTTTTGATAAGGACAGCTTCGATTTCGGAAATTCTATGATAGAGAACGAATTTCGCTATTATGGATTTCTTTCTGACGAACTTACAAATTATCTTCTCTTTACATATGAACCTGCAGAGGTCAGCAAGGATTTAGGTACTGCAAAAACAGACCTTGGACTTTTGAGCTATGCTCCCGTAAATGATACCTTCTTTGCCCTTCGCTATAATGGTCAGGGACACGATTTTGATGTATATGGAACAATAGCAGCTTTAGAAGAATATGAAAGACAAGGTAAGCCTGTCAGAATTTTTGGTTTTCCGTCATTTCTGTATTTTACAGTAAAACAAATGAAAGACACAGGACACAGACCTTTAAAACTTAATACAAAGTCAATGACATTGCTTGGCGGAGGTTGGAAAGGATACGCCGACAAGCAAATTCAGAAAAGAGAGCTTTATGCACTTGTGGAAGAAATGCTTGGAATCCCTCAGCAGAATTGCCGTGATGGATATGGCTCAACAGAACATTCTGTTCCTTACTTTGAGTGTAAAAACCATCATTTCCACATCCCTGTATATAGCAGAATGATTATCCGTGATGTTGAAAATCTCAAGCCATTGCCTAATGGCACTCCCGGTTTTGCCAACTTCATTACTCCTCACCTTATGAGTGTACCTGCGGTATCGGTTCTTATGGGCGATATGGCGGTGCTTCATGATGCAGAGGAATGCGGATGCGGTATAAAAACACCGTATATGGAGATTCTTGGAAGAGCCGGAACAAGTGCAACAAAAAGCTGTGCAATAAAAGCAAGCGAACTTTTGAAAAGATAGAGGTGAAGATGGTTATGGAATTTATTATAAGAGGTAAAAAAGTTAACATTGAAAAAGAAAATTGTTTGGATGGAATAAATGAACAGATAATAATAGACCTTTCAAACGATATTTTAGATATTAGAAAAGTTATTTCGAGCCTTGATAAGCTCGGTCATTTCGTGGCAGAAGATAAAGAGTTTTTGGTTTCGGAACTTATGGAACTCGGCTTTTCAAAAGATGAAGCAATGCAGATAAAAAAAGATTCTCTTGCTGTTTTATCTGAAAAAGAGCTTTATAAAAAGATAAACAGAGAGCTTGGCGGACTGCCTTTTGAAATTTCACGTCAGACAAGCCGCGAAGAACAGTTCGAGGGCTGGATACCCGTTGGTGTTTTAGGGCATGTTACAAGCTCAAATGATGCAATGCTCCCGTTTTTCAGTTCTGTGGAAGGACTTTTGACAGGAAATATAAATGTTATTAAAACGGCATCAGGAGCGCACAAGGTCGCAATGAAGATGATTGAAAAGCTTTGTGCAGAAGATGAGAGCTTATGCCCGTATTTTTATGTGTTCCCTCTCTCATCAAAGGATAAGGAACTTTTAACCGAGCTTTTTGGCTTGTGTAATACAGTTGCTGTATGGGGTTCTGATGGGGCTGTTTCAGGAGTCAGAGAGCTTGCACCCAAAGGCGTTAATATTGTTGAATGGGGTAACAGAATAAGCTTTAGTTACTTTACGGAAAAAGGATGTACAAGAGAAAAGCTTGAGGCACTTGCTCATGATGTATGTGTAAACGACCAACAAGCATGCAGTGCACCTCAGATTGTGTACTATGAAACAGATTCAAAGGAAAAGCTTCTGCGTTTTGCAGAAGAATTTTATAACGAACTTCAAAAAGTATCGGATACATATCCTCTACATCCTATGACAGAGCCTGAAAAGGCTGAACTAACGGCACAAACTAAAATGTGCTATCTTGAAGGAATTATGGGAGATGCAAAACTCATTAGCGGAAACGGTTGCCGTATTTTTGTAAAGTTTGATAATGAGCTTTGTGCATCGCCGCTTTATCGCACGGTTATTGTTAAGGGAATTAAAAGATGTGAACTTGTCGGTGTGCTCAGACCATTCCGTTCATATCTTCAGAGTGTTGGTCTTGCGTGCGGTACAGATGAAATTGTTCCGCTTACAAACCTTTTGCTTGCCGGCGGTGTTAATCGTATAACAGAACCTGGACTTATGATGGGCGGCTATACAGGAGAGCCTCACGATGGTGTTTATGCTATGACACGCTATCTTAAAAGGGTTAGTTTTATAAATCACGGATTACCTGCAGGAACTATGTCCCTTGTTGAGATGAGCGACAAAATGCATAAACCTTTTGATGACGGTACTCCCGTGCTTAAAAAAGATGAATTCCCTGCCGAGAGAGAAATTGAAAATGAGGGTTATCTTGTTTTAAAAAGCGGTGGCAGCAGCGGAAAAGCAAAATATGCACTTCACACATATGCTGATGCTGAAGTTACATATAAAGAAACCGGTCGCTTTATAATAGCAGCAGGTGTTAATCCTAAAAAGGATATC
>JAZSGW010000050.1:0-38711 GCA_045532935.1 Acutalibacteraceae bacterium | reverse complement strand
ATTTTTGAACATTATATGTTATATTCTTTTAGTTATCACTTTTGATAATCTCCTTTTGTTATTATTGCTGTTGGTAGCCGCTTTACTTTCAAAAGGAGCTTTTTTCTTTATTCTACTGAACGCTAAAGCTTTTTTTGAACTCCCCGGCACAGCCGGGGGTTTTCTATTACAATAAAAAAGGACACCCGAAGGTGTCCTTGTGAATTATTCAGCTGCTTCCTCTGTAGCTTCTTCTGCTACTTCCTCTGCAACCTCTTCTGCTGCCTCTTCAGCTTCTGCTGCGGGCTCGAGAAGTGCACGGATTGAAAGGCTTACACGCTTCTTATCGAAGTCGATTTCTGTAATCTTAACGGTTACTTCCTCACCGATGGAAAGAACTTCCTTGGGTGAAGCGATGTGACGGTCAGCGATCTGTGAAATGTGGATAAGACCGTCGATGCCGTCAATAACTGTTGCAAATGCGCCGAATGTGGTAAGACCTACAACCTTTGCTGTTACAACTGAATCAACGGGATAATCTCTCTTGAGGATTTCCCAGGGATTGTCTTCGATTCTCTTGTAGCCGAGAGAAATCTTTCTCTTTTCAGCGTCGAGAGCCTTAACGAATACCTTAACGGTATCACCTACGTTAACAACCTCTGAGGGGTGCTTGATTCTCTTCCATGAAAGCTCTGAGATATGTACCATACCGTCAACGCCGCCAAGGTCTACGAATGCACCGTAGTTTGTAAGAGACTTAACTGTACCTGTGAATTCCTGGCCTTCAGCGATGTCTGCCCAGAAAGCTTCAGTTGCAGCCTTACGCTCTTCACGAAGAACAGCACGGATTGAGCCTACTACTCTCTTCTTCTGCTCGTCGATGTCGATGATTCTAAACTTAACTGTCTGCTTAACAAGCTGTGCAAGGTCTTCGTCCTTTGCAAGGCCTGTCTGTGAAGCGGGGATAAATACTCTTGCGCCCATGGGGTAGCAGATAACGCCGCCTCTTACTGCTTCTGCAACAACTGCTTCAACGATTTCGTCGTTTTCCTTTGCTGCAACGATGTTTGACCATGAAGCTCTTCTGTCGTAAAGACGCTTTGAAAGCTTCATTGTGCCTTCACTATCATTTGTCTTCATGATAATGAGGTGGAGCTCATCGCCAATCTTAAGCTCCTTTGAAGGATCAGCTGTGGGATCGTTGCTGTATTCTTCAACAGGGATAAAACCGGCGTACTTTCTTCCGATGTCAACCTGAATCTCGTTGGGGGCAATGCCAACAACTATGCCAACGACATTGGGGTTGTCACTTGTATCGTCAATGCTGTCAACGGCTGCTAAGAACAGCTCCTGATCCTGCGTCTCCTTTGTAGTTTTTGTGTCATTAAAGTTTTCGGTCATAATGACTTCAACCTCCTTTATTATACGTGCAGGTGTTGACGCACCCGCTGTTATACCAATTTTTCTGCTACTTCCGAAATCAAGGGAGAATATTTCCTCGGGCCTTTCAATAAGATAGGTTTTGCAGTTATTCTCGCAGACCTTCTTAAGCTTTACGGTGTTCGAGCTGAAGTGTCCTCCGATTACAAGCATCACGTCATTTCTCTTTGAAAGAAGCTCTGCTTCGTCCTGTCTGTTTTGGGTAGCTTTACATATTGTATCAAATGAAATCGAATTTGTACATACTTTTTCGAGAATTTTTCTACATTTTTTCCACTCTTTTACCGAAAAAGTCGTCTGTGCCACGACAATAATTTCTCTTGAGGAAAAATTTGCTTTTTCATCGAGGATTGACAGCAGCTCCTGCTCGTTTTTGAAGACATAGGATTCACCTTTACAGTGACTTCTGAAGCCGCATACCTCCGGGTGTGCTTCGTCGCCTGCGATAAGCACTACATTATCCTTCGTGGAGTTTTCCTTGATGATTTTGTGGATTTTTATAACGTAGGGGCAGGTGGCATCGGTGTAGGCTATGCCGTTTTTATCAAGCTCCTCTATAACCTCTTTCGTGACACCGTGGGCACGGATAACCACCTCGTAGCCTTCGGGGGCATCAGTAGGCTTTTCGATTATCTTCGCCCCCCTGCTGCTGAGCTCCTCGATAACCTGGGGATTGTGTATTATAGGTCCGAGAGTGCATACAAGTCTGCCTTCATCGAGCTTTTCTTCAAGAATTTTCACAGCACGGTTTACGCCGAAGCAGAAGCCTGCCGTTTTAGCTGTTTCTGTTATCATTGTTTCTCCTTCGGAAAACGGGAATCGGCATAAAGCCACAGCTTCCTGATTTCCTCCATAATTTTTGCTGATGCAGCCTTCATCTCAAGGGATCTGTTTTCACCTTTGAAGCCAAGGTCACTGTTTTTTATAACCTTGCCGAAGCAGACCACCATTACAGGGCGAAAACGGCTGCAGCCCGGTTTTCTGTAAAGGCAGACGGGAAGAATGTCTGCTCCCGACATTCTGGCTAAATAGCCTACTCCTGTAAGCGCCTCGGTGGGTATCAGGCTTTCGTGCTGACGGACTCTCCTGCCCTCGGGAAAGATGCCGAGCACTTTATCCTCCTCAAGCACGCGAAGTGCATATCTCAAGGCTTTTCTGTCCGACGAGCACCTTACAACGGGAAAGGCATTCATAAGAGTAAAAAGGCAGGAAAGAGATCTTCGTTCGAAGAGGTCACTTTTCGCCATAAAGTGTATTCTTCTAGGGCAGTTGGCAACAATAAAAGCAGGGTCGGGTGTACCTATATGATTGCAGGCAATTATCAGTCTGCCGCTTTCGGGCACGTTTTCTCTGCCGATACATTCCGATGAATAGACTATGTGAGACAGAATTTTCAGTATCGGCTTTACAACCGCATAGGTTTTATGCTCCTTAAGGCTGCCGTAATCATAATACAATCAAATCAACTCTTTCAAAGATAATCTGATTATATGTTTCCCCTGATTGTGTCAATTATTAACTGAATCGATTCTTCAAGTCCGATATTGCTTGTATCGCACAAAACAGCATCATCAGCCTGCTTAAGCGGTGCGATAGCTCTGTGTGAGTCATCGTAGTCACGCTTTATCATATCGGCAAGAACCTCCTCATAGGGAGTGTCCATACCCTTTTCCTGAAGCTCCTTAAAGCGTCTTTCAGCTCTTGCCTCAGGTGAAGCTGTAAGGAAAATCTTAACGTCAGCGTCAGGAAGAACAACAGTGCCAATATCTCTGCCGTCCATAATGCAGTTGTTTGTTTTGGCAAGATTCTTCTGCAAATCGAAAAGATAGGCTCTCACCTTCGGCACAGCGGAAACTCTTGATGCCGCCATAGATGCCTCGGGTGTACGTATATCAGCGGAAACATCTTCGCCGTTAAGGAACATTCTCTGCTCGCCATCGATGAAGCGAAGCTCTACCTTAAGCTCATCGGTGAGGGTGGCTACTACAGCCTCGTCGTCCTGAATGTCAACACCCTTTCTCAAAGCGTTGAGTCCGACTGTTCTGTAAAGAGCACCCGTGTCGATATAGATATAACCGAGCTCGGCTGCCGCCTTTCTTGAAATTGTGCTTTTACCTGCACCAGCAGGTCCGTCGATTGCTACGTTAATAAATTTCATAGTTATTTCTCCTGTAATTTTACATATATACTCCCGGTCGTCGATGCGGCAGCGCTACTGTGCGGACAACTAACTACCGGCTACTTAAACTCTGCATTTTACATTTACAATGCACTGCTTTCCCCTGCAAGTCTGCCTGTGGAAAAGGCAATCTGCAGATTGTAGCCGCCCGTGTAGGCATCAACATCTATAACCTCACCTGCGAAATAAAGACCCCTGCAAAGCTTCGACTCCATAGTTCTCGGGTCAAGCTCCTTTACGCTGACACCGCCCGAGGTGACAATCGCTTCCTCTATAGGTCTGAAGCCGTTGACTGTTACCTTTAAGTCCTTGAGAATGTTTACAAGATAACTTCTCTGCTCTCTTGTAACCTGATTTACCTTCGTGGCAGGCTTTATTCCCGAAAGCTTTACGATCACGGGGACAATCTTCTTCGGAAGAAGAGCATCAAGAGCATTGATAAAGTTCTTGTTTGCGTTTTCGAGGAAGTCACGCTGTATGCGCTTGTCGAGCTGCTCATAGGTGAGTCCCGGCTTAAGGTCAATGTGTATCTCGTACTTTCTCGGCTTCATATTCTTCATATGGGCACTCGCACTTAAGATAACAGGACCAGACACACCGAAGTGAGTGAAAAGCATCTCACCGAAGTCCTTATAGACCTCCTTGTAACTTTCGCTGTCAAGGACGGTGATTTCTATATTACGAAGGGAAAGTCCCTGCAAGTCCATACAAAAGCCCTCATGGCAGACAAGAGGCACAAGAGATGGCTTAAGCTCCGTAACTGTGTGGCCTGCCTGCTTTGCAAGGGCGTAACCATCACCTGTAGAGCCTGTAAGAGGATAAGAGGCGCCTCCTGTCGCAACGATTACGGCATCAGCTCTGTGCTCCTCGCCGTCCTCGAGCTTTACGCCCTTAACGGCTCCGTCTTCAATGATAAGCCTTGCAACTCTGCCCTTGATACGCTTTGCTCCGCTGTCCTGACAAAAGGCGTTGAGAGCATCGACTATATCGACAGCCTTATCGCTCTCGGGAAAGACTCTGTTTCCCCTTTCAACCTTAAGGGGCACTCCCATATCCTCGAAAAACTCCATAGTGTCAATGGGCATAAATTTTGAAAATGCACCGTAGAGAAATCTGCCGTTTGTGGGCACCGCGGCGATAAGCTCGTTTATCATCGTGCAGTTATTCGTCACGTTGCAACGACCCTTGCCCGTTATCATTACCTTTCGTGCGACCTTATCGTTACGCTCTATGATAAGAACATCACAGCCTGCTTCTCCTGCAACACCCGCTGCCATAAGTCCTGCCGCACCTGCACCGACAACAATAATCTTCTTACTCATTTATCTAACTCCATAAATTCAATAATCTGACTAATTATTATACAGTAATCGTAAGCTCTTTGCAAGAGTTGAGATAAAAATATTGTAAGGAGTATGAATTTGGTAAGAGGCGCGAAGCGGCTGTTCGCTCTACACTCTGCACTCTTCATTCTGCATAAAAAAAAGCTCCCCGAAGGGAGCCTTTAGTTTAAAGTAAGATAACGAGGAACTGTGAAACGAGTACAACGGCGATAAGTGCGATAGGATAGGTTGCTGCATAAGCTGCTGCAACGTCCTCTGTGCCTGCTGTGCTGATAAGAGTGCCGAGAGCAGGTGTTGAGGTCATACCGCCGGTGATTGAGCCGAGGTTATTGAGAAGGCTGAGCTTAAGCACATATCTTGCAAAGATATAGCCGATGACAAGAGGAACGATTGTCATAATGATACCGTAAACGAAGTACATTATGTCGAAGTTCTCGATAAACTCTGCACCGCCGGGAATACCTGCACCTACAAGGAAGAGAACAAGTCCGAGCTCACGGAAGAGCTTGAGTGTGCTCTGTGCGGGCATAATGTTTACCCTGCCGATTCTTGAGAAATGGCCGAGGATAAGTGAAACGAGAAGACAGCCGCCTGTTGTTGTAAGTGAGAAGCAAGTGCCTGAAAGACCCTGTGAGGAAAGAGGAACCTTTACCTGACCGAGCACAGTGCCGAGAATTGCTGCAAGTGAGAAAGCTGCAATACCCATATGGTCAATATCGAAAAGCTTACCCTTGAAGACCTTCTTTTCGCCTTCTTCCTTGATTACGAGCTTTGCTCTTTCTGCGTCCATATCAGCCTTTGTGAGCTTCGGAATAAGCTGTACGAAAAGAACAACGCCGATAACACCGAAGATATATGCGATACCGTGACCTACGGAAACAAGTGACTGGAACTCGGGGGCAACTGTTGCCTTTGCTGCAGAGAAGGCAGGGGTTGAAGTAAGTGAGCCTGAAAGAAGACCTACTATCATAGCAACGAAGCCGTCCTGCTCTGTAATTGATCCGCCGTAGCCGATAACCTCACCAAGACCGATACAGCCTGCTGCGGCAAGTCCGCCTGCGATAATAATTATAAGTCCGAGAAGAACGTATGACTTGAAGTTTCTTTTGAAGTTGCCGAAGAATTTGGGGCCTGCGATGAAGCCTACCGATGTTACGAAAAGCACAAGGCCGAGGCTTTCTACAAGAGAGAGTCCGCTGCTGAAATCATAGGGCTTTGAAGAGAAATCGAAGAGAAGCTCGCCGCCTTCGTTCACGCCGAAGAAAAGAGCGCCTACAACAAGTGCGATGATAAATACGCCTGCGTCACCGAGTGAGATGCCCTTGACTGTGATTCTGCCCAGAGCGTAGCCTAACATCAACACGGCAAACACTACAAAAAGCAAGGTTGAAAGATTGCTGATGGAGATTACTCCGCCTAATAAACTCATTTTTCTGTCCTCCGTATAAGCTGTTTTTTTGTTATATTCAAACCTTAAAAATTCTACCATTGACTGCGAAAAAAGTCAAAGTCAAAAGTGGACAAACTTGACAAATATAGTCGCCCACTTTTGTATATTATTTACAGTTTGATTTTTTGTTATTCATTACTGATATATAGGTATATCAGTCCTCATATTACGCCCAGATAATCCAGAGAAGGAGATAGCCTGTGATAACTGCCGCAAGAGTAAAGGGAACACCGTATTTCATAAAGGTTGTGGACTTGACTTCGTAACCTTCCTTACGGAGAATACCGATACCCGCGATATTTGCACTCGCACCGATGGGAGTGAGGTTACCGCCGAGAGTAGCGCCGCAGAGAAGTCCGTAATAAAGAAGAGTGGGATTCTCAAGTCCTACGCTTGATGCGATAACAGGCACGATTGAAAGCATTGTTGCAGTATAAGGAATGTTATCGATGAATGCTGAAAGAAGAACAGACATCCATACGATAATGGTATAAACGATGAAAACGGAGCCTGAACCGAGTGAACCGATCGCCTGGCCGATAACATCGATAACACCTGCGTTCTTGATACCGCCGATTACGATGAAAAGACCGGTAAGAAGCACGATTGTGTAGTAGTCGATTTCCTTGAACGCGTTCTTGACAATTTCCTTGTTCTTCTTGACAAAGAGCTCTCTTATAACACCGATAAGGAAGAATGCGATGCAAAGAATGCCGTTTGTTATATCCGGCTTATAGAACTGACCCTCTGCAGCTGCGTCCTTATAAGGAATAAAGGATACGATAATAAGTGAAAGAACTGTGCCGACAAGAAGGAAGGTGGGGAATTTGTCCTCTACCTTTGTTCTGCCGGAAAATTCGATTTTGTTGTTCTCCTTGCGGAACATAAAGTAAATGATAAGCGCGCTTGCGATAGCACCTGCCTGAACGACGAAGAACATACCTATGTGTCCGTTATCAACAAAGAAATCGGAGAAGTCAAGACCTGCCGCCTTTGCAAGAAGGATTGAAGTGGTATCACCTACAAGAGTTGCAGCACCCTGAAGATTGGAAGAAACTGCAATACAGATGATTGACGGGACCGGTGAAATTCCGACTTTTTTACAGAAGGCAAGAGCAACGGGAGCTATCATAAGCACGGTTGCAACGTTGTCAACAAAAGCCGAAACAATACCGGCAAAAAGAGAAAGAGCAATAACCACCCACTTCATATTAGGCATCTTTGAGATAAGAATATCACTCATAAGCTGAGGCATTTTCGACTCGATAAAGAGATACACCGTACCCATTGTACCGGCAATCATCATTATAACGTTCCAGTCGATTTCCGAAAGAGCGTCCTTTATGCCGTAAGCAAAGGTGCTGTCCCCAACTGCGAAGAAACCTTCACCAAAAAGATTGGGACTGACGGTGGCGATAATACCAAGAACCACAAAGATAATTGCTGAACCAACGGTGATGTGCGGCCTTATTTTCTGGAAGGCGAGCATCATAATGTAGGTAATTGCGAAGATTACCAGCGCTGTAATTGTAATCGGACTCATTTTTTTACTCCTTTTTTATTAAAGTAAGCCTGCACAAAAAAAGACAGAAAACCTTCGGGGTTCAGCCCCTTGGAATTCTGTCTGAAATTCATTTGTCGCTGCTGCTGTATGCAGTTTTCGGCATAATAAATTACAACCCTGATAAATAACCTGTGTATTCACAAGCTATGACAGACTCCACCACTTATTCGGATTGCGGTGAGATTATACACCAGATAGCGACAAAAGTCAACATAAAATAACAAGATATTTAATTTTTTATAATTATTATTCTGATATTTAATAGTACAGTCCATAAAAGCAGTAAAAACCGGGCAATTAAAAACTGCCCGGTGTAAATTTACGGTTTATTCTGTGGGAGCTCCTATTGCAGGAAGCTTCGGTGCGATAAGCTTAAAGAATTCTCTGAACCAGTTGATAACTGACTTAATGAAATTGAAAAGCTTAAGATAGGGTGACTGGTCTTCCTTAACATCGTCCTCTGTGTCCCAGATTTCGGTGTTGCAGTTGTCCTCTGTCATTTTGTAAGCGGTGTCTGTGTCATTGTCGTAAACTATGAACTGACCCCACTCGAAATCATCTACTGTAAGCTGTCTGTCAGCCGATACAACATCATAAAGAATCTTTATCTCATAAGAAGTCCAGTTGGAGTGAGTTGCGCCCTTATAGAACCAGGTATAGTCAGGGAACATACAGGTTGATGCGTCAATCTGCTTGTCGGGAGAAATGTATCTGCCGAGTCCTGCCTCCTGCTGTGCAAGTATGTAGTCTTCGGTAAGTGTGTCATATACAGTTGATGTAGTTGCACCGTAAGATGCTCTGTAAACGGAAGCAATCTGGTCGGAAATCATATCTGAAGATTCACATACGGGAATCATCTGACTGCCGTACTTCGCCATAATACCTAAATTAACGTTGTTTTCAACGATGCTGTTCATTATTTCGGGGATATGCTGACGAACAACCTCGTCATATGCTACAATCTTTTCAATAAGACCTGCATATTCGGTGCGCTTTTCGCTACCCTCTTCACCGAAAACATAGTTAAGAGCGTCATCGAAATCCTCGCTTGTTACTGCACCCCAGTAATTCGGCCAGGTAAAGAATGTAGAAAGAGCAAGTGCAGATGTTACACCTTCAAGAATCTTATAGTAAATGTACTCCTTGGTTACGCCTACAACAGCATCAAGCATACCGCTCGCGCTGAGAAGGTTGATGGTCGAAAGTACAAAGCTTCCTACATCAAAGAAGCCGTAGTTTGCACAGTCCATAAGCACTCTTTCGATAGCATAACCGTCAACCTTGAACTTACCGCTGATTGTTTCGCTGAGAACCTCTGAACCGTAGCATACGCCACCGTCAAAAGCGATACCGTTAAGGTCGTCTGTACCGTATTTAGCGATATATGCTGTAACAACATTAGTACCAAGGCATGAGGAAATAATACCTACCTTATCGCTGCCTGTTACGTTTTTGATGCACTGAACGTATTCGTTGAAATCGTCAGCAATTTTAAGGGGATCAAGTCTCCAGTCATACTTGAACCAGTAGTCGTTATAGGCATAGAAACCTCTGTCTTTGCCCTTGTCATGTGTTCTGTTGTACTGCATTTCGTCGAGCACATTTTGGGGAAGACCTGTGCCTTCGATAGGCTCTCCGTTTTTGTCAAGAAGTGCATCACCGAAAAGCTCGCTGATTTCCTTCTCGAGATTCTCATAATAGGGCTCCCAGTTATCAAAGAAGATACCATCGATAAGGAAAGGCAGAAGCACGTTTGCGATTGACTCGTAAATTGCGCTGTCGCCGCCTTCTTCTTCGTCGTCCCCACCTTCGAGTAAGCCTCTGAAGTGCATTATACGCTCACCTTCACTGTTGTAAAGAGCCTCACCGTCACCAGAGATACGAATAATAGGAATCTGACTTCTTGACTGATTACGGTCGATACCTGCAAAAGCAGGTGTAGACATTGTAAAAACAAGAACTAAAGCCAGAATCATAGCTGCAATTTTTTTCATAATTTTTCATCTCCTCTATCTTATTTGTTTAATTTTAAACAAAACAGTTGTTAACGTTGGTGTGTATATGTGAACAAACTGTTAATAGGAGTTCGCGATTAAAGATTCATATTATATTCGCTGCTCACTGAAGCATCTTTTTGACGGATACTCATTCCGGGTCTATCCGAGATGTAAGAGATGACACACAGACCGTCCCCCACGCGATTACGGTGGCGGAGAGAAAGCTTGGTTCACTGCTGTTCTGAAGGGATATAATTGCGTCGCAGACCCACAACTCGCCACTGTGTATTCTGCGTTCTGCACTCTGCACTCATTCTGCATTATAAAAAAACTCCCGCCCATTTCTGAGCAGGAGTGATTTTTTTGTTGTAGTGGATTCAGAATTAGTCGTTGATAGCGATAACACCGCCTGAACCAACTGTACGACCGCCTTCACGGATAGCGAAACGAAGACCTTCTTCGATAGCGATTTCTGTGATAAGTTCAACGTCCATTTCAACGTTGTCACCAGGCATACACATTTCTGTGCCTTCGGGAAGCTTGATGATACCTGTAACGTCAGTTGTTCTGAAGTAGAACTGAGGTCTGTAGTTGTTGAAGAAAGGTGTGTGACGACCGCCTTCATCCTTATTAAGAACGTAAACCTGGCCACGGAACTTTGTGTGGGGGTGAATTGAGCCGGGCTTTGCAAGAACCTGTCCACGCTCGATTTCTGTTCTCTGGATACCACGAAGAAGAGCACCGATGTTATCGCCTGCTTCTGCGTAGTCAAGGATCTTACGGAACATTTCGATACCTGTACATACAGTCTTTCTCTTTTCGTCTGTAAGACCAACGATTTCGAGTTCTTCACCTGTCTTGAGCTGACCTCTTTCAACTCTACCGGTTGCAACAGTACCACGACCTGTGATGGTGAATACGTCTTCAACGGGCATAAGGAAGGGAAGGTCTGCCTTACGGTCGGGAGTGGGGATATAGCTGTCAACTGCAGCCATGAGTTCCCAGATAGGAGCAAGTTCGGGAGCGTTTACGTCGCCGCCTGTATATTCGAGAGCCTTGAGAGCTGAACCCTTGATGATGGGAGTATCATCGCCGGGGAATTCATATTCGTCAAGAGTCTCACGGATTTCCATTTCAACGAGTTCAAGAAGTTCTTCGTCGTCAACCTGGTCAACCTTGTTCATGAATACGATGATGTAGGGAACGCCAACCTGACGAGCAAGAAGAAGGTGTTCCTTAGTCTGAGCCATGGGGCCGTCTGTTGAAGCGATAACAAGGATAGCACCGTCCATCTGTGCAGCACCTGTGATCATGTTCTTGATGTAGTCGGCGTGGCCCGGGCAGTCAACGTGAGCGTAGTGACGTGTTTCTGTCTCGTACTCAACGTGAGCTGTGTTGATTGTGATACCTCTTTCTCTTTCTTCGGGAGCCTTATCGATGTTAGCGTAATCGATGAAGTCTGCGCCACCCTTCATAGCGAGGGTCTTTGTGATAGCTGCTGTAAGAGTTGTCTTACCGTGGTCAACGTGGCCGATTGTACCAATGTTAACGTGGGGTTTGGTTCTTTCAAATTTTGCTTTTGCCATTGGAATCTCCTCCTTTTAATTTTAGCAATTATAAAATATTTTGGGTGCAGATAAATCTGCATTGCCTATATAATACCAATAATAGACAATAATTTCAAGTCTTTTTGAGAAAATTTTAATCTCTCTTTGCTCTTTCTGATACGATTGCTTCAGAAATTGACTTCGGAATCTCCTTATAACCGTCGGGTTCCATTACGTACTGGCCACGACCCTGAGTCTTTGAACGAAGGTCTGTAGCATAGCCGAACATCTCTGCAAGAGGAACTCTTGCATTGATCTGCTTAACACCTGTACGGTCCTCGAAGCCCTGGATTTCACCACGGCGTGAGTTAAGGTCACCGATAACGTCGCCCATATACTCTTCGGGAGTGATAACAACAACCTTCATAATGGGCTCAAGAAGAACGGGACTTGCCTTCTTAGCTGCATCCTTGAATGCCATTGAACCGGCAATCTTGAATGCCATTTCTGATGAGTCAACCTCGTGGTATGAACCGTCGTAAAGAGTAACCTTAACGTCTACCATGCTGTAGCCTGCAATAACACCGGACTGCATAGCGCCCTGGATACCTGCATCAACGGGTCCGATGTATTCCTTGGGAATAGCACCGCCGACGATGTTGTTGACAAACTCGTAACCCTTGTCGGAGTGGGGCTCGATGTTGGTCTTAACGTGACCGTACTGACCCTTACCACCTGACTGACGGGCATATTTTGTATCGGAAGAAGCAGTACCGCGGATAGTTTCTCTGTAAGCAACCTGAGGCTTACCTACGTTAGCTTCAACCTTGAATTCACGAAGAAGTCTGTCTACGATGATTTCAAGATGGAGCTCACCCATACCTGCGATGATGGTCTGACCTGTTTCTTCGTCTGTGTAGCAACGGAAGGTGGGATCTTCTTCAGCAAGCTTCTGAAGGCCGATACCCATCTTTTCCTGACCTGCCTTGGTCTTGGGTTCGATTGCAACACGGATAACGGGTTCAGGGAAGTTCATTGATTCGAGCATGATGGGAGCCTGTGCATCGCAAAGAGTATCACCTGTTGTTGTGTTCTTAAGACCAACAGCAGCAGCGATGTCACCTGCATAAACGGTGTCAATGTCTTCTCTGTGGTTAGCGTGCATCTGAAGGATACGACCGAGTCTTTCTCTGTTATCCTTAACGGAGTTGTAAACGGTGGTACCTGCGTCAACCGTACCTGAATATACACGGAAGAATGAGAGCTTACCAACGAAGGGGTCTGTTGCAATCTTGAAAGCAAGAGCTGCAAAAGGCTCCTCGTCTGATGAATGTCTTACTTCTTCTTCCTCTGTATCGGGGTTTACACCCTTGATAGCTTCGATGTCTGTGGGAGCGGGCATATAGTCAACGATGTTATCAAGAAGGGGCTGAACACCCTTGTTACGGTATGAAGTACCGCAGCAAACGGGAACCATATCGTTGGCAATAGTTGCCTTACGGATAACCTTCTTCATCTCCTCAACTGTAGGCTCGATACCCTCGAAGTACTTCTCCATAAGAGCTTCGTCCATCTCAACGATTGACTCGATGAGGTTTGAACGGTACTCTTCAGCGATGTCCTTCATATCCTCGGGGATTTCTTCGATTCTTACGTCCTTACCGAGGTCATCGTAATAAACAATGGCATTGTTGTTGAGAAGGTCAACAATACCCTTGAATGTGTTCTCTGAACCAATGGGGAGCTGAACGGGAACTGCGTTGCAGTTGAAACGCTCCTTGATCATCTTGAGAACGCGGTAGAAGTCGGCACCTGTAATGTCCATCTTATTAACATAGATCATACGGGGTACCTTGTATTCGTCAGCCTGGCGCCAAACTGTTTCACTCTGGGGCTCAACGCCGCCCTTTGCACAAAGAACAGTTACTGAACCGTCAAGAACTCTGAGTGAACGCTGAACTTCAACAGTGAAGTCAACGTGGCCCGGGGTGTCGATGATATTGATTCTGTGCTCTTTCCAGAAGCAAGTGGTAGCAGCTGAAGTAATTGTAATACCTCTTTCCTGCTCCTGAGCCATCCAGTCCATTGTTGCTGAACCGTCATGAGTCTCACCAAGCTTATGGTTAACACCGGTATAGTAAAGAATACGCTCTGAAGTGGTAGTCTTACCGGCGTCGATATGAGCCATAATACCAATATTTCTTGTTTTTTCAAGAGATACCTTTCTTGGCATAATTTTATCCTCCTATTAGAATTTAAGCAAATAAGATTATTACCATCTGAAATGTGCGAAAGCCTTGTTAGCTTCTGCCATCTTATGGGTATCTTCACGCTTCTTGAATGCTGAACCTGTTTCGTTGGTAGCATCAATGATTTCGTTGGCAAGTCTTTCCTTCATTGTTCTTTCTGAACGCTGACGGCTGTAGAGAGTGATCCAACGAAGACCAAGTGTCTGTCTTCTTTCGGGACGGACATCCATGGGAACCTGGTAAGTTGAACCACCTACACGGCGAGCCTTAACTTCAAGTAAAGGCATTACGTTTTCCATAGCGGCTTCAAAAACCTCAAGGGGTTCCTTACCTGTCTTTTCTTTGATAATGTCAAAAGCATCGTAAACGATCTTCTGAGCAACACCCTTCTTACCATCATACATGATGTTATTGATAAGGCGTGTTACAAGCTTTGAATTGTAAAGCGGATCGGGCAAAACGTCACGCTTTGCGATCTGGCCTCTTCTTGGCACTGCGCTTCCCTCCTTCATAATAATGATATCATAGGTACTCGAGTGACAAATTCCCGTCGGCACCAATGCAGAGGCATATACAATCAATATATATACACTCTTACATCGCATTAAATATGCCTGCAAGAAGATTTGTCAATTCATAGTGTTTTCCGTCTGACTACGGAATTTTGTTTTTGTTTTGTTTTGTGAAATAAAATTAATTATTTCTTGGCTGCCTTAGGACGCTTAGCACCGTACTTTGAACGGGACTGCATTCTTCCGTTAACGCCCTGGGTATCAAGTGTACCGCGGACAATGTGGTAACGAACACCGGGAAGGTCCTTAACACGGCCGCCACGGATGAGAACAACGCTGTGCTCCTGAAGGTTGTGACCTACGCCGGGAATGTAAGCTGAAACTTCGATTCCGTTTGTAAGACGAACTCTTGCGATCTTACGAAGAGCTGAGTTCGGCTTCTTCGGTGTAGCTGTCTTAACTGCTGTGCAAACGCCGCGCTTCTGAGGAGAGTTATGGTCTGTCATAACATTCTTCTTTGAGTTAAGGCCTTTGAGAAGAGCAGGTGCCTTCGGCTTCTTTACGAGTGTTTCTCTACCGTTACGAACTAACTGGTTAAAGGTAGGCAATCGTAGCATCTCCTTTCTTTAAAAATCTTATGTACGCATAATCGCACACTTTGGCATTATATATCAGATTGTCAAATTTGTCAAGCAATTTTTGTGTTTAAGTATTGACAGTTTTAGAAGATTGTATACTTGCTTATTTATCGGCACTGTGATGGGTGAATTTGTGGGAAAGATGTACAAATTTGATTGGTTTGCAGCTTACAGTTATAATTCAGAATGCAGTAAGATGATAATTACCGAAGCGCTCCCTCAATGCATAAAAAAGGGACAGCATGAAGCCGTCCCTACGCATATTCAGAATGCCAAGAATTCCCGAACTCTACGTTCTGTACTTTACATTTTAATTCTGCACTCTAATTGTACATTGTGAATTGTGAATTGTGAATTGTAATCACGCTGTCTTTGCCTTGACCGTTACGTTGCTCGAATAGAGCTTAAGATTCGGGTTAACGTATCTTGCTGCACGGACAATATAAGTATGAGTCTGCCCTGCCTTGAGATTCTTTTCCGTAAAGGAGGTTGTATCTGCCCTTACGGTTTTAAGAAGAACGAGTTTGCCGTCAACCTCTTTGATAATCTGATAATGGGTTGCATAGGCAACGTCACTCCAGGTGAGTGTCACGCTTGTCTCCTTTACCGAGGATTTTACCGTGGGTCTCTCAAGGCCTGTGATTGCCGTTACTGTGGGTGAGGACTTACTGCCTGCATAGCCGTCGCCTGTCTTTACGGCGGAAACTACACGGTAGTATACCTTCGTTGCGGACTTGTCGTTATCAATGAAGCCTGTTTTTGTTGTTGCGCCGAGCTTCTCGAATTTTTCGGTTTCAGGGTTGTACTTGAATACAACATAGGCATAAGCGCCCTCTTTTTTCTCCCACTGTACTCTTACTCTGCCTGTATCCGAGCCTGTCTGCTTTATCACCTTGATTGCCGTGGGAGTGGTATTTGCTGTTACTGTTTCCCACTTGGCGTTGATTCTCTCGCCACCGACAACGGCATAAGGTCTTACGGCATAGGTATACCTTGTACCTGCAGAAAGATTCTTATCGGTATAGGATAAGCTCTTGCCTTCTGCGATTTTCACGTACTTCTCTGTCTTTTCGTTATATCTGTAAAGAGTGTAGCCCGTTGCACCCTTGCTTTCGGTCCACTTAAGACCTACGGTGCTCTCGCTTGTGCCGGCTTTGGTCTGAATCGTCTTAACCTCGGAGGGTCTTACCACAAAGTCACAGACTGCGGAAAGCTTGCTGTTATCCTTACTTGTGCAGGTGATTTTCACCTTACCGGGAGCAATACCCTTTACTGTGCCGTCTGCATCTACGGTTGCGATTTTCTCATTGGAGGATTTCCAGACAAGCTCCTTGTTTGTTGCTTCTGCAGGAGACACCGTGGGGTAAAACTTACCGCTTTCCCCTACTGCTATGATGCCCGTCTTTCTCAAGGACACACCCGTAACTGCAACGTACTCCTTTTCAACGGTGAAGCTCTTCATTTCGCCTGAAACCTTCCACGAGGGGGCAGCAGAGTTAACTGCGGTAACCTTTACAAAGTATTTGCCGCTGTCAATATCCGTCAGCTTGTAGTTGTCAGCCTTTGCCGTGTACTCCTTAAGAAGCTTTTTGTCCTTGTCGTAAAGTGACACCTTATAGCTTTCGACACCGCTTACGGCTCTCCACTTAAGGCTCACACCTGTTTTTGTTGTATATTCTCCGTCAAGGTTATCAAGAACAGGCTTTTCATACTCACCCGAAACATATTCGGCAAAATTGAGTGCACAGTATCCGTTCATACCGTTATACTTCACCCTCGCCCAGAGATAAACTCCGTCGAAGCTCTTTTCGTAAACATCGAACTTGGTAAGCTCGGGGATTGAGCCTAAAACGCTGCCCGATGTACTTGCGGTTCTTCTGATATTGACGTTGCCGTCTGCCTCGGTCTTCCAGACTTCGCCGTCACCGATTACTTCATAGTCAGGTGTATCGGGTATATCGGGAAGGTCGGGAGTGGTTGAGCCTGTGTAGGCATCGTGCCACTTGACGTCAGTATTCGTTCTTTCGTTGCCCTTAAGGTGAAGGACATACTCGACGTAGCCGAAAAAGCTCTTGTTCACGGTTTCCCAGCGAATAATACAGTTTGCACCGTAGTTACAGTGAGCGATGGAGATATTGTTTCCGTTTACGCCCGTAACAACAACCGAATGATAATCAGCGCGGATAATATCACCGACACGCAGCTTTGAAACATCGAGAGTGTAGGTTTCCTCATAGTCATTACGGTCAACACCCGTAATTTCATAGGAGAGCTTTGCAGCAAAGCCCATACACTGGATTGCACCGCCGTAGCTGTTACAGCTGCAGCCACCATAGTAATCACAGCCGTAGTGACTTGCACAGGGTGAGCTCGTCACGCTGTCGGGGTCATTTTTACCTGTGTGATTCCAGTACTTGCCGTGAGGGAACTTTTTGATAAGGGAAACAAGCTTATTCATAGTGTCATCTGCCGCACTTGTGCTGACAAATCCGACACTCATACACGAAAAAACCATTACTGTAACCAAAAATAAACTCAACAATCTTTTTAACATAAATACTCCTTTTCACATCTTCAAAAGTTACATTTTTGTTACCGTTTTTATATATGATACCACATATTGATATATTTTGCAAGTCCGATGCTTTCGGTTGAATCGGAGCGAGATTTTTGAGTGCAGAGTTCTGTGAATTGTGCATTGTGAATTGTGAATTGTTATATCGTGAGTCTGACAAAAAAAGACGCAAGCAAAAGACAGGTAAGGTCTGCGGCAAGTCCCGCATAAATAGTGTGCCTTGTCTTTCTGATGCCTACGGCTGCATAATAGACGGTTACGGCATAGACGGTGGTGTCCGTCGAGCCCATAAGCACCGATGCAACCTGACCTAAAAATGAATCCGGGCCGTGCTCCTTCAGCACCTGCTCAAAAAATGTCATTGAGCCGCCTCCCGAAACAGGGCTTATCAGTGCCATGGGTATAACCTCCGAAGGAATGTCCAGTATTTCCGCTATCGGAGCGAAGGCATCGGCAAGAATGACAAGTGCACCGCTCGCTCTTAACATCGTAACAGCAACAACGAGTCCCGTAATCGACGGAAGAAGCTCATAAACAGTAGCTATCCCCTTTTTTGCACCCTGCATAAAGCAATCGAATACCTTGATTTTTTTAGTAAGACCGAGTGCGACCGTCCCGACAACGGTAATCGGCAGAATCCAGTATGAAACAGCATCAAGCATCTCTGTCACCGTCCCGGTATTTTCTGTAAATAAGGTTACCGATTTTCGCCGCCGCTACGGCAACGGTCAGAGCACAAAGGCTCGTCAGAAAAGATGCAGGCAGAATCGACATAGGACTTTGTGAGCCGTACTGACCCCGAAGCGTTGCAACGGTTGTCGGGATAATGTGCATCGCCGCCGTATTCATCACGACAAAAACCACCATTTCATCGCTCGCCACAGATGTGTCAGGATTAATCTGCTGCAGTCTGCGCATCGCCTCAAGTCCGAGGGGTGTTGCCGCATTACCGAGACCGAGTATGTTTGCCGTTATGTTCATCGATATTGCCTCGAGTGCCGCCTTTTCTCTTTTAAGCCGTGGAAAAATCAGCTTTATTACCGGGTTCAACACCTTTGAAACAGCTCTTGTCACTCCCGCTCTGTCGGCTATTTCCATTATGCCGCCCCACAGGCACAGCATCGACACAAGACGCATCAGAAGATTCACCGCATTCGTGCCGCCTTCAATCACCGATGCGGACAACTCCTTCATCTGCCCTGTGACTGCGGCACAGATAAAGGAAAGCACAAGCATTATAGGAAAAACATAATTCATCATAAGATTTACCGCCTTGTCCTTTTTTGAATGTATATGCTTTTTTTAAATGCAAAATGCAGAATTAATGCTACGTTGAAGGTTATACTATTATATTAAGGTAAAAATAAAAAGGGACGACACACAGGTCGCCCCATAGGTTATTGATTTAATTAGCGTTCAACATAGCGGTCACGGCAAGCCGTGTCCCTACATTTTTATTTTACTGTGGTGGGATAATGCTTTAATTCACCCGAGACATCGGGCGCAATTCTGCATTTTGCATTCTGCACTCTGCATTTATTTTAGCTTTGTTCCCCGGACGCTCTGTGGCCGCTAGGGCCAATTACTTTTGAGACTCTTGCGGTACCCAAAATTCATTACGGCTTGGAGCGCCTATGAATTTTGACCGCTGCGCCATCCTCACCTCGCTTCATCGTCCGCAGGACGCACTTCGGTGACGATGCTGTCCGATAGTCAGCCTAGCGCCCCACCTTGTTTAAACATTGTAAGCTTCACTCCGCAGACTACACTGATTTGAAGCTTTAATGCTCTACACTAAGCCGTAACAAGCGATTAATGATAAGGTGATTGCAAATAGTCTTAGGGGAAAGGTAAGTGCAAGTGGCGGGATAATGCTTTAATTCACCCGAAGTGTCGGGCGCAATTCTGAATTTTGCATTTTGCATTCTGCATTTATTTTACGATGCTTTCGCCTGTCATTTCACAGGGCTGCTCGAGTCCCATAATCTTAAGCATTGTGGGAGCGATGTCGCAGAGCTTGCCGCCGTCACGAAGCTCGCAGTCATAACCGCATACTACGAAGGGTACGGGGTTTGTTGTGTGAGCTGTGAAGGGTGAGCCGTCAGCCTCATACATCTTATCTGCGTTACCGTGGTCAGCTGTGATGAGCATTACGCCGTCCATAGCCATAACTGCATCGTAAACCTTGCCTACGCAGGTATCAACAGCCTCAACTGCAGCCTTTGCAGCATCAAAAATGCCTGTATGGCCTACCATATCGCAGTTTGCAAAGTTGAGGATAATTGCATCGTACTTGCCGCTTCTGATTGCCACGTCAACCTTTTCAGTCACTTCATAAGCGCTCATTTCGGGCTGAAGGTCATAGGTTGCAACCTTGGGTGATGCAACGAGGATTCTGTCCTCACCGTCGTACTGCTTTTCAACACCGCCGTTAAAGAAGAAGGTTACGTGAGCGTACTTTTCTGTTTCAGCGATACGAAGCTGGGTCTTGCCCTGCTTTGCAAGGTACTCACCGAAGGTGTTTTCGAGAGTCTGGGGCTTGAATGCAACGTGAACGTTAGGCATTGTTGCATCGTACTGTGTCATACATACATAGTAGAGAGGGAAGAAGCCGTTCTTTCTCTCAAAGCCGTCAAAGGCCTCATCAACGAAGGTTCTTGTGATTTCTCTTGCTCTGTCGGGGCGGAAATTGAAGAATACAACGCTGTCATTTGCCTTGATCACTGCGTTTTCAGCGCAAACTGTGGGAAGAACAAACTCATCGGTAAGATTCTTTCCGTCAGCATCAACTGTCTCATAGCTTTCTCTGATAGCGGCAACGGGGCAATCAGCCTTTACACCTTCGCCGTAAACCATAGCAGCATAAGCCTTGCCTACTCTGTCCCAACGGTTGTCTCTGTCCATAGCGTAGTATCTGCCCATTACGGTAGCTACCTTGCCAAGACCGATTTCCTTAAGCTTATCGCAGGTCTCCTGAACATAATCTGCACCTGATGCGGGAGGCACGTCACGTCCGTCGAGGAAGCAGTGAACGTAAACTTCCTTAAGACCCATTCTCTTTGCCATTTCAACGATGGCATACATATGAGTGTTATGTGAGTGAACACCGCCGTCGCTCATAAGGCCCATAAGGTGAAGTGCGCTGCCGTTTGCAAGGCAGTTTTCCATAGCACCCTTGAGTGCTTCGTTTTCAAAGAAGTCACCGTCCTTGATGGACTTGGTGATTCTGGTAAGCTCCTGATAAACAACACGGCCTGCACCGATGTTTGTGTGACCTACCTCACTGTTACCCATCTGACCGTCGGGAAGACCTACGTCCATACCTGATGCACCGATAAAGGTCATGGGGTTTTCTTTCATAATTTTGTCAAGATTCGGAGTTGCGGCAGCAACGATTGCGTTGCCGTAATCAGACGCGTTCTTTCCGAAACCGTCCATAATACATAATAATACAGGCTTTTTCATTTTTAAATGCTCCTTTTAAATTAAAGTTGGTATAATAATGCAAAATGCAAAGTGCAAAGTGCAAAATTATGGTCGCGGAAAAATAGGTAGCTCAATACAGTTGCATTCCGCAAAGAAAAAAAGATATAAGTTTAAAGTTGCTGATTGTAATGTGTTCATCAATCAAACAGAGGTCTTGCTGCAAATAGCGGTAAGAATAGCAATAATTTCTCTGATATCAAGCTCTGTGCTTTCAAACTTCTTTGAGGTTAAAAAATCTGTTCTGTATAACAGCTTTAACCAATAAAGAGTTTCATTTGCTTCTTTAAGAGCGATACACATTTTCGTGTGAAAATCAGCTTTTGACTGAGCTTTCTGTGCTTCAGAAACATTTGCACCAATGCTTGTGCCACATCTGAGTAATTGTTTTGACAGAACATATTCATTTTTACTGTTAGTCAGATATTTATAAAGATTAACTGTTCTTACAGCAAAATCAAAGCTTTTATCTTCAATAACATTTTTCATATATTATCTTAATCAACATCCAAAAATGGCGGATAGTATTTTCAAGTTGTCAATAAACTTCACCCGGATATAATCGGAGCGAAGCGACCCTCAATTTTGCATTTTGCATTTTACATTCTTACAGCAAAATCAAAGCTTTTATCTTCAATAACATTTTTCATATATTATCTTAATCAACTTCCAAAAATGGCGGATAGTATTTTCAAGTTGTCAATAAACTTCACCCGGATATAATCGGAGCGAAGCGACCCTCAATTTTGCATTTTGCATTTTGCATTTTACATTTAAAAGGGGCTCGTTGAGCCCCTTTTATTATGCTTCTGAAGCTGCCTTAACGATAACTGAGAAGTCTTCAGCCTTGAGCGATGCACCGCCGATGAGACCGCCGTCAACATTTACCTTTGCAACAAGCTCTGCAGCGTTCTTTGCGTTCATTGAGCCGCCGTACTGAACTGTAACAGTTTCAGCAACATCTGCACCGTAAGCTTCTGCGATTGCAGCACGGCAGTAGCCGTTACCCTCGTCAGCCTGATCAGCTGTAGCGGTAACACCTGTGCCGATTGCCCATACGGGCTCGTATGCGATAACAACGTTCTTGAGCTCTTCAGCGCTTACGTTTGTAAGAGCCATCTTTGTCTGATACTTAAGGAGAGTTTCTGTGTAGCCGAGCTCTCTCTGCTCAAGGGTTTCACCTACGCAGATGATGGGCTTGAGACCTGCCTTGAGAGCTGCAAGTGAACGAAGGTTTACAGTCTGGTCTGTTTCACCGAAGTACTGTCTTCTTTCGCTGTGACCTACAACTACATATTCAACGCCGCATTCCTTGAGCATTTCAGCGGAGATTTCGCCTGTGAATGCCCCGGAAGCCTTGAAGTGTACGTTTTCAGCACCGATTTTGATGTTTGAGCCCTTTGCAGCTTCGATTGCAGTAGCAATATCAACGAAGGGTACGCAAAGAACTACTTCACAGTCAGCACCTGCAACGAGGGGCTTCATTTCTTCGATAAGTGCCTTTGCCTGAGAGGGAGTCATATTCATTTTCCAGTTACCTGCGATAACTGCTTTACGTGTAGATTTGTTCATTTTAACTACTCCTTTACTTGATAGTTTGTTTGTAAAAATGCAAAATGCAAAGTGCAAAATGCAAAATTGCGGTCGCGGGCAAACTGTATCTTTGCCGAAAAGTTTTCCCGCAAATTTTATACTCAAAACAGGTACGCTCTGTCGATTATAAAATTCAAATAAAGCGGTCTTAAAAATGCTTTTGTTTAATGCAAAATGCAAAGTGCAAAATGCAAAATTGCGGTCGCGGGCAAACTGTATCTTTGCCGAAAAGTTTTCCCGCAAATTTTATACTCAAAATAGGTACGCTCTGTCGATTATAAAATTCAAATAAAGCGGTCTTAAAAATGCTTTTGTTTAATGCAAAATGCAAAATGCAAAATTGTGGTCGCGGGGGAACTTTTTACTTGCAGAAAAGGTTACACCCGCAAATTTTACATCCAAAAGAGGCAAACTCCATTGATTATAAAATTTGGTTAAAGTCTCAAAACAATGCTTTTGTTTAATGCAAAATGCAAACAGATATAATCGGAACGAAGTGACCCTTAATTTTGCATTTTGCATTTATAATTTTGCATTTAATTCTGAAGAAAATCTTCAGAATTATTTGTCGTTGAGTGCAACAACACCGGGAAGGTCCTTACCCTCGAGGAATTCGAGTGAAGCACCGCCACCTGTTGAGATGTGGCTCATCTTATCAGCGAAGCCGAGCTTCTGAACTGCTGCTGCGGAGTCACCGCCGCCGATGATGGAGATAGCGCCGCTTTCAGCAACTGCTGTAGCAACTGCAACTGTACCTGAAGCGAAGTTTGCCCATTCGGAAACGCCCATAGGTCCGTTCCAGATAACTGTGCCTGCATTCTTAACAGCGTCAGCGAAGAGCTTTTCTGTCTTGGGACCGATGTCAAGACCCATCCAACCGTCGGGAATATCGTCGGAATCAACAATCTTATGCTCTGTGTCGGGCTTGTATTCAAGACCTACTCTGTTATCAACGGGGATAAGGAAGTTAACGCCCTTAGCCTTTGCTGTTTCCATCATTTCTCTTGCAAGGTCAATCTTGTCCTCTTCACAGATTGAGGTGCCTACTGTGTGGCCCTGTGCTGCAAAGAAGGTGTAGGCCATACCGCCGCCTACGATAAGGGTGTCAACCTTGTCCATAAGGTTTGTGATAACGCCGATCTTGTCAGATACCTTTGCGCCGCCGAGGATAGCAACGAGAGGTCTCTTGGGATTTTCAAGAGCGCCGCCGATGTATTCGAGCTCCTTACGGATAAGGTAGCCGCCTACTGCGGGAAGATAGTCAGCAACACCTGTTGTTGAGGAGTGTGCTCTGTGAGCTGAACCGAAAGCATCATTTACATAGATTTCTGCAAGTGATGCGAGAGCCTTTGAGAATTCGGGATCGTTCTTTGTCTCTTCTTTATGGAAACGAACGTTTTCAAGAAGGAGAACTTCGCCTTCCTTAAGGTCAGCTGCAAGAGCCTGTGCGCTTTCGCCTACAACGTCCTTTGCCATCTTTACTTCGATGCCGAGAAGCTCGCCGAGTCTTACTGCAACGGGAGCAAGTGAGAATTCGGGCTTGAATTCACCCTTGGGTCTGCCAAGGTGTGAGCAAGCGATAACCTTTGCGCCGTTATCAAGGAGATACTTGATTGTGGGAAGAGAAGCAACGATTCTCTTATCGCTTGTGATTACGCCGTCTTCCATCTTTACGTTGAAATCGCAGCGGATGAGGACTTTTTTGCCTCTTACGTCAATGTCTTCAACTGATTTCTTGTTCAATACGTTCATTAGTTTCTTTCCTTTCGTGAATAAACTTTTAGAATTAAAAACACCATTTGCTATTTTATAACATTATTGGATTTTTTTCAAGAGTTTAGATATAAAAATTACGCATAGGGTGATGTAGAATTTTGTATATCTTGAAATAAGGCATAAAAAGGCGATGCGAGTCCATCAAGACTGCACCGCCCAAGGCACCGTGGTTATTTGTTTTTAGTTAACACATAGGACCGTCCCCTGTGTTCCATAAAAAAAGTTGGAAACGTCCAAGTGAACTCTTTGAAAATCAAAGGTTCGGGGCTGAATTCCAACTTCGCTAATAGTATATCCGATTCTTCCGAAGATGTCAAGAGTTCCCGCAAATTCTCCCTTGATTGGATTGATTTTGCCGAGGAGCAGGAGCGTGAACGCAGTGCGGTAAGTGAGCTGACGGAGCTTAAGAGAATCAATGACGAGCTGAGGGCAAAGATTCAGCACCCCGGTGTGAAGCACATTGTAAGTCAGCTCGGTGTTCAGAAGGTGGCAAGGTATCTTAAGAGTGAGTATATGTCAAAGCTGAACATACACAAGCTCTCGGGTGTGCTCGGAGAGTTCTACAGCCTTCTTGCAAACGGTGACGGTATATCCTGGGATACGGTGCAGACCCACCTTGAGAATATTGCGGAAATGATACTCGGTGAGTCGAAGTATATGAATCCCGATATAAGCGATTATGCAAAGGACGTTCTCAGAGAATTGAGAAGCACAAAAATCAGCCTGAGCGAAGAACAGAAGGCAGCAGTTGCAGAAAAATACGGTACATATAACAACTTCCGTAAAAAAGCAATGGGAAGCCTTGTTACGACAGAGAACCGTCCCCTGTGTTCCTCAATTCTGCACTCTGCATTCATTTTGCACTTTGCGTTTTGCACTTTGCACTCTAATTGTGAATTACATTAAATTCCTATAGCGTTAATATCATAAGGTGTACGCTGATAAACGAAATAGTTAAGCCAGTTGGTGAACATCAGCGTGCCGACGTTGCGCCAGGTCATAATGGGCTTTTTGGTCGGGTCGTCGTCAGGAAAATAGTTGTAGGGCACCTTTATGTCAAGACCCTTATCCCTGTCACGGAAATACTCCTTGGCGAGGGTGTCTGCATCGTACTCGGAGTGACCGGTAGCGTAGAAATTACGGCACTCAAGATCTGAAACAAGGTGAATACCCGCCTGGTCCGAATAGGAAAGAATCTGCAGGTCCTTGCAAAGGGCAACATCGTTGAAATCTATGTCCGTATGCCTTGAATGGGGCACGAAGTATGTATCGTCAAAGCCACGCATAAGAGGGTGATAAAGGTCGAGGGGTCTGTGGGGAAATACACCGAACATCTTCTCGGGGAGCTTATGCTTCTGTATGCCGTAGTGATAATAAAGACCTGCCTGTGCACCCCAGCAGATGTGAAAGGTGGAGTAGACATTTGTCTTTGACCACTCGAAGATACGGCAAAGCTCCTCCCAGTAGTCGACCTCTTCAAACTCCATAAGCTCCACGGGCGCACCGGTAACAATCATACCGTCATATTTCTTGTGCTTTATCTCGTCAAAAACGTGGTAGAATTTGTTCAGGTGGTTCTGTGAGGTGTTCTTCGACTGATGGGTTGCCATCTGCAGAAACTCAACGTCAACCTGAAGCGGAGTATTACTCATAAGCCTTAAAAGCTGGGTTTCCGTAACGATTTTTGTAGGCATAAGATTCACTATGAGAATCTTCAGCGGACGTATATCCTGACTTGCCGCACGGGACTCGGTCATTACGAATATGTTCTCATTTTCAAGCAGCTCCCTTGCAGGAAGGCTGTCGTTTATCTTAATAGGCATTTCGCTTACCTCCTTGAAAATTGCTTAATCAATTTATTTTAGCATATAAGGAAATTTTTTTCAACTGTAAAAACCCAACTTACAAAATAACCAAAAACGAAGCTTAATTTTT
Organism: Acutalibacteraceae bacterium; assembly: GCA_045532935.1. Lineage (GTDB taxonomy): Bacteria > Bacillota > Clostridia > Oscillospirales > Acutalibacteraceae > UBA6857. The sequence continues at coordinate 12,451 of JAZSGW010000050.1, read as the reverse complement.
GAGGAAGTTTAAAGTTTACTTTATACTTCTGTTGTGCTATACTATTCATTAATATATAAAATCTTTTGAAACGGAGAAAATATATGAAGAAAATTATTGTAGCAGGTGCAGGTCACGGAGGACTTACAGCTGCATACAACCTTGCTCAACAAGGCTTCGATGTAACCGTATTCGAAAAGGGCGCAAGAGAGAGTCTCGGCTATGACTGGCACGACTGCCTCGACCACACCGCCTTTGACGATTCGGGAGTACCGAGACCCCCTGAAGAGCTTATCCGCAAAAGAGTGCCCTCGGGCTTCGACAATCCCTCGTCAACGGTAAAGCTCTACAGACCCTTTGACGATGAAGGCTTTATGATGGACAGAAAGATACTTCTTCGTTATCTCATCGACAATGCGGAAAAGGTCGGCGTAAAATTCGTATTCGGCGCTGAAATAAAGGGTGCTATGCTCGACGGACTTTCAGTCTGCGGTATCAGATACGAAAAAGACGGTGAAGCTTCCGAAGAAAGAGCTGATATGGTTATTGATGCCTGCGGTATGCACTCGCCCGTAAGAAAGAGCCTTCCCCCCTGCTTTAGCATTAAAAACGACTTTGAGCCGAGGGAGACCTTCTACGTTTACAGGGCCTACCACGAAAATCTCACAGGCGAGCTTACTGACCCGCCCTACCTTATCGGTCTTTTCCATAATAATAAGCCGGGAATCGACTGGGTGCTTACCGACGAAGAGTGCGTCGATATTCTCGTAGGCAAATTCGGCAACGCAGGCGAGCTTACTGACGAGGATATTGAAGGGAGTGTCAGAGCTTACAAAGAAAAATACCCCTTCATCGGTGATAAGGTCATAAGAGGCGGTCAAAAGGGTGTAATTCCCTTAAGCAAGATGCTTCCCCTTCTCGTTGCAGACGGCTACGCCCTCGTCGGCGACAGCGCAGGTATGACAGTACCTCTCAACGGAAGCGGCATAGTTTTAAGTATGCGTGCAGGTAAAATCCTCGCAGATAAAATCTGCGGCGCCGAGGAAAACCCATTCACTGTAGAAAACCTCTGGAGATACCAGTACGAATACTTCCACACCCTCGGTAAAAGTCTTGTAACAATCGATATTCTCAAAAACTTCTTTACCAACTGCAAGGGCAAGGATGTCGACTACTTCCTTGAAAAGAAAATCATATCTGCCGACCATCTCGACTTCCACAAGGATATGAACCTTACCGCAGGATATTTCCTGCACGTGGCGTCGGTTGCTTTACCGCTTATAAGGCTTCTTTCACCCCTTGTATCAAATCTCAAGTCTATTCCCTCGATTGATTCCGTAGCAGAGGCTATGCCCGAGGAATACAGCAAAGATGCTGTTGATGAATGGATTGAGAAATACAGCAAGCTGTGACAATGCACAATTCACAATTCACAATCTGCATTGTGCATCACAAAAGGAAATAAGGCGAAAGCCATAAAAAATGGAGGACAATATGAACACCTATAATTCAAAAGAACGCAACATGTACCTTTTAGGTCTTATGGGTCAGAACATTATCTACAGTATTATTTCGACCGGTATGACCTTCTACTTCCAGAGCGTTATCTTTATCCCGCAGATGGCAATCGGTGTCATCATGGGTATTGCACGAATCTGGGATGCAATCAACGACCCGATGATGGGCACCCTCGTTGACAGAACAAGAAGCAAGTACGGCAAATGCCGCCCCTACCTTTTCTTTGTTCCCGGAATCGTTATGATAACGACCTTCCTGACCTTCGTCAACGCCCAGTACTCACCGGCAAACACTCCCGGCAAAAACGCCATTATCATCGCATGGGCAGGTATCTCCTACATTATGTGGGGTATGACCTACACAGCAGGTGACATTCCCATCTGGGGCATCACCTCACTTATGACAGAAAGCTCAAAGGACCGCGAAAAGCTCCTCGGTCTTGCAAGAATTATCGCAGGTATCGGCGGTGGTATCGCTCTTTTAGGCGTTATGCCCCTTTCACAGGCAGTCGGTCTCAAGCTCGAAGCAACAATGGAAACAAAAGATGCTACACAGTGGGGCTTCATTATCGTCTGCGGTGCTATGACCCTTCTCGGCTCACTTCTGTTCCAATGTGCCTGCTTTGCAAAGGAAAGAGTAAAGCAGCCCTCCGACGCTCACAAGGGCTTTATTGACAACGTTAAAATTATGTGGGGCTGTAAGCCTTTCAGAAGACTCCTCATTTCAGGCGTTATCAAGGCTCCCATGCAGATTCTCTCCATCGTTGCCATGACACTTCTCTCCTACTACTACGGAGACAATGGCGGTAACGGTCAGAGCTACGTGCTTCAGATGGTGCTTCTCGGCGGCGGTCTTTTCATCGGACAGTTCGGCGCTATGGGTATCACTCCCAAGCTCTGTGAAAAGATGGAAAAGCAGAAGCTCTACAACCTTTGCAACATTGTCGGCGCTATCCCCTTCGCTATCCTCTTCGTCGTATACCTCATTGACGGCACAGGTCTTTACAAGATGCACTGGATGATCGTTCTTGCTCTTATCTTCGCCGTTGCAGGTGCAGCTATGGGTGCTTCAATGGTTATTCAGTCAATTATGATTGCAGACTGTGTTGACTACGACGAACACAGAACAGGCTACCGTCCCGACGGTGTATTCTTCTCAGGTCAGTCCTTTATCACAAAGCTCGGTGCAGGTCTTTCCTCATTCATTCAGAGCATCGTATTTGCTATGGTAGGCTTCAGCGATGCCAATATCGAGCTTTGCAACAAGGCTCTCGCAGAATCACCTGCAACTGACTACCTATTCGCAACTGCTCCCGAATTCGAGCCCTACCGCTTCGGTATGTTCTTCCTCGTATCAATTCCTGCAGCAGTAAGCTGTGTGCTTTCCTGTATCCCGATGAAGAATTACGAAATCACCAACGCAGAGCACAAGAGAATTATGGAAGAGCTCAACGCAAAGAGAAACGCAGGCTGATACAGATAATTCGCAATTATATAAGAATATCTTACGGGGACGGTTTATTCTGTCCCCTTTTTTTGGGTAGTTGCGGCACATAGGCGGGGAGACACTTTGGCTTTTTGCGAAAAAAGCCAAAGGCACAGGGAAAAATCCTTTTCGGATAAGGGGAAAGGGATTTTTCCCTGTGAGAACGGGCGCAGCCCGTTCGGTCTCCCCGCCGGCCCGCCTGTACATCATACTTTCCGTTCAGATTTCCTGCGGCGGTACATACTTAATTCCTACGGCTTTTTTCGTGAACTCCTTTACATCAAAGGTTGGCTCACGTCGTTCTCCCGGTGGCTTCGTCTTTACGGGTGCATCTTCCCCTGTCGGAAACATTCGCCAATTTATAAGCTGTGCGTAATGGTCGAGATACAGTTTCCCCGACGCCTTCATATATGCCGATAATGACTCTATCCGCTGTTCAGCGTTATTGCATCTGTTTTTAAGGCTTAACATCTGCTCATCTGAAAGATAAACATTACAGAATTCGCCGTAAGGCTTAAGCTTTGTGTGTGTTTGTTTTTCTGCCGCCGGTTCAGCTTCACAAGTAACGGCGGTTTCATTTTCACTTTCACTTTCATTTTCATTTATATTTTCATTTTCATTTATTGCAGCTGCATGCAATTCCATTTTTTTTGCACTTTTTTTCGCTTCTGCAAGTGCCGTCCATTGTTTTTTTGCATTTTCGGATTTTGTGCGACTCAACCTTTCATATTTCTCACGGTTAGAATCAAGATACCTTTTTATTTCCGAATAAGCCAGGTCAACCACTCTCTCCTCAAATTCACAATCGGTGCCGTTTACATCGTATTCGAAAACCGCCTTTATAATAAGCCCCGCTTCTTTGTCGGTGAGCTTCCGGAACATATTTATAAACTCGTGATGTAAAACTATTGCTTTATTTTTCATTGAATTCCTCCTTGTATGTTTCACGACAATGTGAAATGTTTTCTGTAATTCAATTTTAGGAGGGATTTTTTGCCTTGTCAACAACACACTCTTCTACTATACACTTATGCGGACAGTAAAAAATTAAAGTGCCGATTGTTGCAAAAAACCTGCAACAAACAGCACTTTTTCCATGTATAGTTTTTTCACTCAACGTAGCATTTTAATGTTTTCAGTCAGAGTAAGACCAAGTTCACGAAGGATGCTCAAGCCCTTTTCGAAAAGCTCGCGATCAAGATACGCACCCGGATAGTGAGCGTCAATACCCATAGTTACCGGCGGCTTCATCTCACTTATCATTTCCCAGAAATCAGGATAGGGATAGCCCTGCTTGCCGTCAAGCTTACTATGTGTAAAGCCCAGAAGATTATATTCAAGGGGCGTATTCGTCTCAATAGCCTTACGGATAATATCAAGGGAGATTTTTCTGCAGTGCTCGTCAAAAGTCGGATAGCCTCTCATAAAAATATCAGGGTGGGCAACATAGGAGAAAAGTCCCGTATCCATAGCTTCTAAAATGTCGTCACGGAAGGTATAAAGCTGCGAAGGCTCTGTCATATCGCCGTTATAGATGCTTCCCGGCTCGTCTACACAGAAATGGTGACCGAGTATAATAAAATCTATTCCGTGCTCCTCGATTTTTTCCTTCAGCCAGGGCATATATTTCGGGAAGTATTCGCACTCGAGTCCGAGCTTTATACTGATTTTATCTTTATACTTTTCCTTCAGCTCCTTGATGCTCTCACAGTAAGCCGGAAGGTCTTCCTTCGTCATTCTCATGCCCGAGACGAAGTTTTCGAAATTCCACGGGCTGTGGTCGGCAAAGCCTATTTCATCAAAGCCTGCCTCGATTGCGGCAAGGACGTATTCCTCGTTAGTGCCCTTTGCGTGACGGCACAAGGTTGTGTGGGTGTGATAGTTGTACTTCATTGTTTGATCAATAACCTTTCTTTGTAGGTGAAGAGTTAAAGTGCATAGTGCAGAACGCAGAGTTCGGGAATTCTTGTCATTATTAATATGCGTAGGGGACGGCATCGGTACTGTCCCTTTTTGTGTGCTTGAGCATTGTGAATTATTACAGCCCTTTGCGTCACTTCGGGACATTTCTCCTGACAGAGGAAATCATCAACAGAAAAAGGAAAATCTCGACTCTTCCCTTGGGAGAGCTGTCAATCGTAAGATTGACTGAGAGGGCATACAATCAAAGCGAAACGACCCTCAATTCTGCATTTAATTTATCCTATTCCGCCGAGAATCGCTCCTGCGATAAGCACGAGTATGCATACGGGGCAGAAAACATATTTTGCAAGGGGGATAATAAGTGCAGGCACAGATTTTTCTCTACCCTTGGCGATTTCCTTTTCACAGACCTTTTTACCGAGCACCCAGAAGAACATAATTCCTGCAAGACCTGCACCGAGGGGGCAGATGTAAATCGAGATTACGTCCATCCAATCGGAAACGATGTGCTGTATGCAAAGGGAAACCGCAAGTCCTATACCGCACACGATAATACACGAGGGTATGCGCTTGAGTCTGAAGCGCTCCTGAATAGTGGCTATCGGAGCTTCATAGAGGTTGATAAGCGAGGTAAGTCCTGCAAAGGTTACGGCAACAAAGAAGATTATTGCTATAATGCTGCCACCGGGCATCGACCTGAAGAGATTCGGCAGGAAAACAAACATAAGCATAGGACCGCCCTGGTCAAGCTTTGAGCCTGCAGTTGCCATAGCAGGAATGATTACAAGAGCTGCAAGCATCGCCGCAAGGGTATCGAAAAATGCAACATTTCTTGCAGACTTCGGAATATCCTCTTTATCTGAAAGGTAAGAGCCGTAAATCAGCGTACCGTTACCTGCCACGGAAAGCGAGAAGAATGCCTGACCGAGTGCATATATCCAGGTGTGAGGATTAAGAAGCGCCTTTGTATCAACGGTGAAGATATATCTGTAACCGTCAACAGCTCCCGGCTGAAATGCAATATATATTCCCAGACCAAGGAAAAGGAAGAAAAACAGGGGCATCATAACCTTGTTTGCTTTTTCGATGCCCGAACCTATACCGAAAATAAGGATTATCACCGTAACAACAAGTGCTACAGTCTGCCAGATATTATTACCGAAAGCACCTGCCATAGCGCCGAAAACGCCCGTAAATTCATCAACGGTTTCAGGCTTTAAAAGAGTGCCCGTCAAAGCAGAAAAAGCGTATTTCAGAATCCAGCCCATAACGACGCTGTAGCCTATAGCAAGAGCCATAGAGCCGAGTGTAGGTATAACGCCGAGCGCCTGACCGACTTTTTTATTGCCCTTCGAGGCTGTCGCTGCGCCAAAAGCATCGATAGGTCCCGAGCGTGCCATTCTGCCGAAGCTCATTTCACCTATAACTCCTGTTGAGCCGATAAGCACAACAAAAATAAGGTAAGCGATTATGAAAGCTCCGCCGCCGTAGCCCGATACTCTTGCAGGGAAAAGCCATATGTTACCCATACCGACAGCAGAGCCGATACAGGCAAGTATAAAGCCCCAGCGTGAGGCAAAGGAGTCTCTTTTTGTTTCCATAATAACATCAACCTTTCTGTTTTGTAAATAATATCACAACCGATGAAAAAAAACAAGAGGGAGCCAATGCTGAAGGCAACGGAGTGATATATCTGCTTCGCAGATGTGATATCCGACTTCGTCGGGTGATATTTCACCTTCGGTGAAGTGATATATTTTCCTTCGGAAAATGTTAAGGGTCTGCGACGCATTGTAATGCCCTCTGTCAGCTTCGCTGACATCTCCCACGGGAAAGGAGAAAAAATAATTGACAGGCAGAAAGACAAGAGATATAATTTGAGATATAGAGAAAACAAGAGTCGGTCAGAAGCAACCGTTCACAGAGCCGCCTGTTGATTGAAAAATAAAGGAGAGAGTATGTATGACTAACGGAATTTTAAGCATAGTCGACCGTAAGGGCAGATATATGGGTATGCAGCATATTGCAAGAGCCTATTTAGGCGGCATATGTATTGATATTTCCACGCAAGGTCCGGATAATAACCCCACAGCAGTAATTGTTACGGTTTATGACGAAGCAGACAGAGGCAAAAAGCTTGAAGATATTAATTATTCGGCAACAAAAGCGGATTATAACAGAAACGCAATACCGGATATGTTTTCCTGTTTACTGTATAAGGCTACTACAGGATTTGAAATTGACAAAAGACTTAAAAATGGCACTGTTTACCGTATTTACAACAACGGAGCATTTCAGAGAATTACTTACGAAGAGTTTAAAGCAGAGAATACGGTTTTTAAAATAACCTGCCCTGAATGATAAAGTGCGGACGACCAATGGCCGCCCCTACGCCTTTTCACTCTGCATTCAAAGAATGTCATTCCGAGGCAACGAGGAATCTTACAGACGTATAGATTCTTCACTTCGTTCAGAATGACAACTGCACTCTGCGTTCTGCATTCAAGCCTTTCAGGCTTTTTCTCTCCCCTCTTGCAATCTTTCGTCCGATGTGTTACTATATACTGTGAACAGAGTGAAAAAAGGAGAGAGACGTATATGAAAATCATCGTTCTTGACAATGCTTTTGAAATATCAAAGCAGGCTGCTGAAATTATCATAAAGCAGGTTAATAACAATCGTGGAAGTGTTCTCGGCTTTGCAACAGGCGCTTCTCCCATTGAAACCTACAAAAGAATCATAGAAAGCTACGAAAAAGGTGAAGTCACTCTCAAGCACATCACCACCTTCAATCTTGACGAATATGCAGACATTGACAGAGAAAACGTCAACAGCTATTTCTATTTTATGAAAGAAAACCTTTTCGGCAAAACCGATATTGACTTTAACAAGGTAAACTTCCTTTCAGGAGTAAAGCACGAGGACGCAAAGGCAGAGTGCGAAAGATACTATGAAAAAATCAGGGAAGCCGGCGGCATTGATATTCAGCTTCTCGGCATCGGCACTAACGGTCATATCGGCTTCAACGAGCCCGGTGAAGAGTTTATGGACAGACCCTTCCTTGTAGAGCTTACCCAGAGCACTATCGACTCAAACAAAAAGTACTTCGAGGCTGTGGGTGCTGAAATGCCTCACTACGCACTTACAATGGGCATCGGCGATATTATGCGTGCAAAAAAGATTGTGCTTATCGCAACAGGTGCTTCAAAGGCAAAAGCAATCAAGGCTCTTGTCGAAGGTAACGTTACACCCAAGTGTCCTGCATCAATTCTCCAGCTTCATTCAGATGTAACTGTTTTCCTCGACAAGGAAAGTGCTTCCCTTTTAGGTGAATAATATGGCTGAAGTAGATTTAACAACAAAACTTAAGACTTTTCCGAAGATAAAGTCTATTACCGCAACTGAAGAAAACCACGTCAGAATCACCTGGTCAAAGGTTGCTCTGGCGGAAAAATACGATATAAAAAGAAGTGAGAGTCCCTCGGGTCCCTTCGTGCATATCGACTGGGCAAAAAAGCCCGAATTCACCGACGAAACAGTAGAAAAGGACATCACCTACTGGTACAAGGTTATTGCTTGGAAACGTATGGAGGGCAAAAAGACCTCCACAAAGGCAAGTGCCGTAAAGCCTGTAGTAATATCTGATATTCCTGCAGTCATAAACCTCACCGCAGAACCAAAGGATAAGAAAATACTTCTTACCTGGGATAAGGGTGAGGGTGAGCACTTCTTCGTCTACAGAAGAAGCGACCACTTCTCAAAACCCGTTTTCATCGGTGAAACCGACAAGTCCTCCTTTACCGACAAAGGCCCCGTATCAGGTCAGGCTTACCACTACACCGTACAGTGTGCAAAAAAAGGTGAGGAAAAGCTCCTTCACGGTAATTTCAGCAAAGAGGCAGACGGTGTTTTTCTCGACAGCACAGAAATTCTCTCCGTTAAAAAAGGCTTCGGTAAATCCGTAAGCATCAGCGCAAGAATCGTTGCCGGCAGCGACGGATACATACTCGAAAAAGGCGACAGCAAGGACGGAGAATTCACCGAAATCGCAAGAACCGAAGACATAACCGGCGTATTCTTTGAGCATAGGCTCTCCTCACGGTTCAAGACAGCCTACTATCGCATCTGCGCTTACAAGACAATAAGTGAGAAGGAATTCAGGGGTGCATACTCCCCTGCCGTAGCGTCAAAAGGCTGATTTTTTTCGTTAAAATATTGACTTTTGCATAATTTTGTTTTACAATGTACTTAGGTAATTCTATAAAAACACAAATAAATACATCAAGGAGGAAATTATAATGGCTGGAGAATGGGAAAACGACCTTACCGCAGAGGTTGAAGAACACAGAAATTTATACGAAGTTATGTTTGACTTCTTTATGGAGTTTGTCAACTTCTTCAAGTATATGTTCTATGATATTTGGCTTGGCAAATAATTAAACAGAAAAATTTAAAGTTTATTCTGAAGGCACTCTCTTTATAGAGGGTGCTTTTTTTCATTTTTAAGCAAGTGATATTACTTAAAGTAACAGCTATATCTGCGGCGGGGAGGCCGAACGCACCGCAGGTGCGTTCCCACAGAGAAAATCCGGTTTCCCCCTGTCCGAAATCGGATTTTCTCTGTGGCTTTGGCTTTCCTGCGGAAAGTCAAAGTGCCTCCCCGCCTGCCCCCCTGTTTCCCGTAAGTAAAAACAGGAGCAGCAAACGCTACCCCTGTAATTATTTTAGTTATGTGTGTATTTTACATCAGTAAACATCGACCATTAATTCTGCATTCTGCATTCTAATTGTGAATCACTCAAGTATGTCGTCCATATTATAAAAGCCTGCTTCCTTTGTTACGAGGAAGGTAGCGGCAGTAAGAGAGCCTTCAGCAAAAAGTCCGCGGTTTTCAGCCTCGTGTGTAAGAGTGATGACTTGGGAATCCATAGCGAAGATAATCTCGTGAGTGCCGACCTCGTTGCCCATACGGATAGAGTGAATGCCGATTTCCTTTTTGTCACGCTTGCCGTTTTCGTGTCTGCCTATGTTGTAGGAGCAGTCCTCTTTCACGCTCTTAATACCGTTAGCGAGAAGAAGAGCTGTACCGCTGGGCACGTCAAGCTTTCTGTTATGATGCTTTTCGATTATTTCTATGTCAGCATCGGGAAGAGCTTTTGCGGCAATCTTTGCAAGACAGTTGAGAAGTGCCACACCGAAGGACATATTCTGCGAATAGAAGAGAGGTATTTTTTCCGAAGCGGCTCTGATAATTGTCATTTCAGCTTCGTCCTGTCCCGTTGTAGCGATAACAAGGGGCAGATTTCTCTTTACAGCGTAGTCGGTTATGGCTTTTGTTGCCTTATGTGAGGAAAAGTCTATAATGCAGTCTGCCTCACCGTCGAAGGAGTTTATGTCCGCAAAGTGAAGAGCATCTTCTGCGCCTTCATATTCGAGGCTGCAGTATGCGGCAACCTGATGCTTATCGCTGTTTTCTATTATGCCGCAGAGGGTCTGACCCATTCTGCCTGCGGCTCCGTTAACTATAATTCTCATTTTTGTTTCCTTTCAAAAATGCCGCAGCCAAAGACCGCGGCAAAGTTATTTTAAAAAGCTCGGAACCGTCGCCCTGCACTGTTTAAAAACTACAGTCGGAACAGGCGACCTTTAATTCTGCATTTTATTAAACGTTGATGCCTGCTTCTCTCATTCTCTGAAGAAGTACAGCCTTTGTAGCGTCCTCCATGGGAGTAAGGGGAAGTCTTAAATAATCCTCGCCAAAGCCCATAGCAGCCATAGCAGCCTTCGCAGGAATGGGATTAACCTCGCTGAAGAGAGCCTTTACGAGGGGGAAGAAATCAAACTGCATCTGCGCGGCGCCCTTGACGTCACCGTCAAGGAACTTGTGGCACATCTCGCTTGTTTCCTTGGGAAGTACGTTTGAAAGAACGGAGATTACACCCTTACCGCCTACGGACATAAGAGGAATAATCTGGTCGTCATTACCTGAATAGAGGTCGAGCTTGTCGCCGCAAAGAGCCATAGTCTCAACTATCTTATCAATCTGGCCGTTTGCTTCCTTGATACCCTGAATCATAGGGTGCTCTGCAAGGACAGCGTATGTAGCAGGCTCAATATTAACACCTGAACGTGAAGGAACATTATAAAGGATAATGGGCTTTGTACTTGCATCGGCGATAGCTGTGTACATTTTGATAAGGCCCTTCTGTGTTGCCTTATTGTAGTAAGGTGTTACAACGAGCATAGCATCACAACCAACCTCGCAGGCAAATTTTGTAAGGTCGATAGCATATGCTGTATCGTTTGAGCCTGTACCTGCGATAATGGGCACTCTGCCTGCTGCTCTTTCAACGGAGAAACGGAGAACTTCTCTGTGCTCCTCGTCGGTAAGAGTTGAGCCTTCACCTGATGTGCCTGCGATTACAAGAGCATCAATACCCTCTTCAATCTGCCAGTCGATAAGTCTGCCGAATGCCTCGTAATCAACACCGTTTTCGTTAAGAGGGGTTACGAGAGCTGTTGCTGCACCTGTGAAAATAGGGGTTCTTTCCATAATAATTGTTACTCCTTTGGTTTTATATTTACCGAAACATCAATTCCGACACTTTGCATAGAACAAAAACAAACACCCGATTTTGCATCGAGTGTAAAATTACAGCCTGAGCAGTATAAAAATTACTGCGTGACAATTATAATAGCACTCCGCAAAATTGCGACAGTCGGTGAGATCTTATTCCCATCGCCCAGGACATCTTTCGCCTGATTCCTTCGGCGGTCTCCCCTTTCACACGGACGGACTTTGCGAGAATCCTTTTTTATCCGTGGTACTGATGTCAGCCGCACCTCTATCTTTAATTGAATTATTCGGTTTGTAATATATTAGCACTATAAAGTGCTGATGTCAAGAGTATTTTTCTGTTCAGGAGGCATTTTTTTCAAAAATATCGCCCACCTTGATAAAAACGTCGCCGAGTGCACCGTAAAAAGCCTTTTTACCGATTTTTTCTATATATTCACGTTTTATGAAGGTCTCTTTTTCGCCGAAGGTGATTTTTATACCGTCTGTCCCTTCGGTAATAGTTACGGTGCTGTAGGGCGACATATCCATATTATACTGCGTTTTCTCCTTGACGGTTATAATTCCGCCGGCGAAAGATGCAAGACAAAGAATGAACGCAAGGGTGAAAACATATTGACGCATAATTCTCTTCATAAAACACACTCCTTTTTTTTAATTCGCAATTCGCAATTAGGAATTCGCAATCGCGGGGACAACTTCGGGTAAACAATAAAGACACCCCGCCACTAAAACGATACCGTAGGGATACGGCGTGCCGTGTCCGTTTTACTTTCTCAGCAACTCGGTTGCGATATGAGGGAGTTCGCACAACCTCAACGGAAGTCACTACCTGAAATATCACTGTAGCGGCCACGACTGTCGTCCGAACTGTCATTAAAAGGCAGACGAGTAGGGAGCAAGGACGGGCGAAGATAAAAGCGCAGAACATAGCGGCCCGTTATGCAAAACGTTGTTTTAAACTGAGTT
>JAZSGW010000012.1:0-98845 GCA_045532935.1 Acutalibacteraceae bacterium | reverse complement strand
ATTTTTGAACATTATATGTTATATTCTTTTAGTTATCACTTTTGATAATCTCCTTTTGTTATTATTGCTGTTGGTAGCCGCTTTACTTTCAAAAGGAGCTTTTTTCTTTATTCTACTGAACGCTAAAGCTTTTTTTGAACTGCCCGGCACAGCCGGGGGTTTTCTATTACAAAAACAGAACACGGAGGGTAGAAGCTCCGTGTTCTTGAGAAAAGAAAGAAATTTTTATATGCCTTATTAACCCTTATTTGTTATTCGTTCCGTGGAAAATCTGCTACATAATTCTGGTGGTAGATTTTTTTGCCGTTGCCGTAATCATGTGACACCGTCTGGATACGTCCTGAAATTGCAAGTGTCGGATTATCCGAAATTATCGCAAAAAGCTTATGATCAGGATTATAAAAAGTGATAGGGATCGTTGATATTCTGTTGTTCACGTTTGTCCGGACAATTATGGAGCTGACATTACACTCCGTATTTGTGCGGACAGATACAATTTCACCTGCAAGATAGAACTTGTTTTCTGGTGCATCCTGAGTGCAGTTCTTTCTGACCTTCTCAGCGAAAACTGTAACCGTTTTACCGACCTTCGCCTTCAAAGACGATTGAAGGTTAGCCTCAACTGTGACAAAATCCCCGACGTTGCAGCGGTTAATAACATAGATAGCAGCTCTGTCTGTAACAAAAACTTTTGGATTATCTGTGCCGTTGGTGTGGATAGTTAAAATGGCTCTTGCGGGTTGTCTGCTTATAATATAAAGGTGGATGATTTTTCCCGTGATTATTGCTTTGTTTGTGTCATTCAATTTGTTTCTCCTTTTTCGTTTTTTAATCTATATAAATAAGGAAATTTCGATGCTCCGGAGCGTCTTGTATCCTTGTCAATAATAATATGTAAGATGAAGAAATATGATAATCGAAAAAAATGAAATCCGATTTTAATAATAACCCACCCATCGGGTTGTGCAAAATTTACAGATACAACCCGATAGTTTTAGCGGTTTATACCAAAGTTTTACACATCATAGATTTTTTTTATAAATTATATTGACAAACACAAAAAGATAATTATAATTGACTTCACCAGGCCGTGAGCGAGCAACCTGGTTGATGGGCATTGATAAAAAAAATCCTTGTCCTAGAGATATATATTTATATATCTTCGGTGATTCATTAGTATCGTTTCCGAGATTTTTGATTTTTTTAATATGTGACTACTTGAGGCTCTTCGGAGTCATCACCGAAACGAATAAGTTTACCAAGCAATTGGGGATAACTTTGTTCGTTTCGGTGGTGACTCCTTTTTTTGTTGCCAAAATGAACCTTGAAAACTTAATATCTGCAAACATGATACCGATTGTGCGATGATATGAGCTCAATCGACGTACGGGTGGTTAGCCCGTAGGCATTGCATTCCCGAAGTCTAATTGCAATGCCCTTGCTGGAACGGAGTTTGCGTTACTTCAAAAAACAAAAAATTAATTAAAAAAGAAAGGAATATTTAACTATGAAAACTTTTAAGAAAACAATGACATCTATCGAAAACAATCTTGACCTGTATTACACACACCTCAATGAATGTATCAACGAATACATAAAAAGCAACACTGACTTTGCTGAAGACAAAACTGTAAACCACCTTACGTTCTACGCATTCACGTATGAATATCTCAACTACATATACGCACTTTTGAAAGCTTCATATAAATCACTCGAAAACGGTAGAGATGCTTATCTGAGGGCCATAAAAAAGTTTGGGATGACATCAGGCTATATGGAATATGCTTATCGATACATCAATATTGCAACAATCAAATATAACGCCTTGGATGATATGTGTAAGCTTTTTGAGGATGCTTTCAATGAAGCCGACAGTTATATGAAGACCGGTTACAAATGTGGTATGGATTTTCAGCAGGATAAATTACCCAAAAGAATGCCTGCCCTCGTAATCGAAGCACTTAAAAAACATGAAAACTAATCAATTTATAAAATTCACTCCCTTTTAAAACTGAATATATAAAACTTATTAGTAATCCCTTAAAAGGTAAATATGAAAAAAACAAATTATCACACTAACTGAACTTGCATACTACTGATATAGGAACTCACGATTGGAGAAAAAAGGCCCTATATCATTCAAATAAAACAATAACAAAACTTCTTAAAAATGAAAGGACAAAAACAATTATGAATAATTTCCAGGAATTCATCGGAGTATCAATCCCCGAAATCGACAAGGTATTTGACGAACTCGAACATCTCTTTAATGACTACCGTTTCGAAGGCATTAATAAGCAATTTGATTCAAGGGTTGAGCTTAAGGATGCTCATCAGTTCACTAAAGATATCTTTGACAAGGTTGAAGAAAACCTCATTCACTTAAACCGTCTCATCACAACCGCAGTCGTTCGAATCATGGCAGAGGAAAGCTCTGAAGAAAGAAACGATTATCTTCTTACTTTAGCAGAAGCTAATTTATCCATCGCTATGAAAAAGAACAATCTCTACACTGATTTGTACGAAGACTTCAGACCTGTATTCGAGGAATCTAAAGAGTTTCTCGCAAAAAACAACTAATTAAACCAAAATCTGAACAAAGGAGAAACAATATGACAAA
Organism: Acutalibacteraceae bacterium; assembly: GCA_045532935.1. Lineage (GTDB taxonomy): Bacteria > Bacillota > Clostridia > Oscillospirales > Acutalibacteraceae > UBA6857. Next base: position 96,225 of record JAZSGW010000012.1, on the reverse strand, counting down.
TAATATGACAATTAACAATATTCCCATCCCCGATGATGTAATCATATATACAGTAAGCGAAGTGGCTGCAATACTCCACTCAAACAAAAACTCGGTTTACCAGCTTATCTACTCAGGAGCACTCCCCTGCATCAAGCTCGGTCAGATAAAGATAAGACACGATGCACTTGCAAAGTTCCTTGAAACTGCAGAGGGTTATGATTACACAAATCCCAATTGCATAAGAAAAATCGCTTAAAGAAAGGAAAAGAAAAATGAAGAAAGTTTCAATCATCAGAATACCCGAAAAAAAGAATGGACAGTCTACCGGAAAGGTAGCCTGCTGGGCCTACAGATTCGAAAGAAAGGACCATAAGCCCAACGGTTCAAGAAATATCGCCTACAGACAGGGTTTTAAATCAAAGAAGGAAGCAGAGGAAGCAGGCTACAAAGCCTTTAACATAGAATACGGCATTATCCCCGACCCTACACAAAGTAAGGAAAGCAAGTTCTTTGCAATGCAGTTTGAGTGCTATGTAAACAATCACTGGTTCAGCACTAAAAAGAACTCCTGGAAGCCTACAACAGCAGAGGGTTACCGTAAAAGGCTGAAAAACCACATCTTCCCCGTTCTAGGTAAAATGGCTCTCGGCACCATTGACCAGGAGATACTTCAGAAATTCTTTGATAGCCTTTACCTTGAAACACCTATCTCAATTGAATCGATACATAATCTTTACTGGCTTATAATGCAGATATTCAACCACGCTGTGGACAACCATCATCTGACATATAATCCTATGGCAAATGTAACTCAGCCCAACACCAGACTTGAATCCGCAATAAAGAAAAACAAGCAGAAAAGAGATGCCATCCCCGATGAAGTTCTCGATAAAATCTTTGAGAGATTCCCCGAAGGCACATCAGCCTACATACCTATGAAGCTCTGCACCCTTGCAGGCTTGAGACGTGGCGAGGCATTCGCAGTTTCCTGGGAGTGCGTGGACTTCAAAAACCACTGCCTGTACATCACAAGACAACTTCAGAGAAGGTTACCCCATCAGGAGCTGAGCCTTCGTGAAAAGGAAATCATCAAGGCTAATCCGGAGCTTGAAAATTTCGGATGGTATACTTCAAACCCCAAGTACGAATCAAAAAGGGTTATACCGATGTCCCCTGAGCTTGAAGAAATTCTTCTTCGTGAAAAGCAAAAGCAGGATTTCTACAAAGCAATGTTAGGCAGCAAGTACAAGCAGTATTATTACACCAAAAGTACAGAGCCCGTCAAGTCAACCGACTTCAAGAGCTTCAACGAGAGGAAAACTGAAAACGATTACGAAAACGGCATAGTAAATGCAATCGGTGTAGGATACCCCATTGACTTTATAAACAGAAGACCCGACGGAGAGCTGATAACCGACTCCGTAACACAGCACCTCAGCAGAGTTGTAAGAGGCATGCACAACGAAGAGGCAATATATGAGGACTTCAACATCCACTCCTTAAGGCACACCTTTTCATCAAACCTCCGAGCACAGAATTATCCTGAACACATCATTCAGGAGCTTATGGGACATAAGTCCCCTGCTGAAACAAAAACCTATATGCACCTTACCGACGATGAATTCTCAACAACACTTTTAAGATTCACCGGTAACACAACAGTAGCCGGTGCACTTACAGATCTGCTGCTGAAATCAGACCTTACAGAAGACAAATTAAACGCAATTAAGAACATTATAAATAACTGAAGAAAGAAGGAAAATAGTTATGAATAACGAATACAAAACAATCACAGAAATCAATGAAGCTCTGAAGAACAGATTACAGCCAATATCAGACGCTCTGACAGTTATGGCTGATCTAAAAAGTAAAATCGTAGAAAACAGAAAAACCTATGAGGAAATCAAAGTCTATGCTGAATTTACTATGGCTTCTCTTGAGTGTCTTGCTCTGCTCGACGAAGGAAATGCACTCTCCGATAAAGCCACCCGTATTGCACTTCATCACCTTGAAAATAATGAGTATGACAAATTCAAGGAAGATAAAAAGCAGTTGAAAGAGTTTCAGGAAACCTTAGAGAAGCACAAAAAGTTGTTCGACATCTACAGCGAGCTAATAGACGATGTCGCATAGTTTAAGCTTTACAAAATTAGCCTCAAATCGCTCAATTATGAGTGGTTTGAGGCCCTCTTTTTGAAAAAATCGGAATTTTGTAAAGTTTTGTAAAGTTTTTACATCAAAAAACGCAAAAAATCACCCTTCCGCCTGAACGGAAAGGTGATCTGAAATCTTCGAAAAGCCCTTATTTACTAGCCTCTTCGATTGCAACTGCACATGCAACTGTCATACCAACCATGGGGTTGTTACCTGCGCCGATAAGGCCCATCATTTCAACGTGTGCGGGAACTGATGAAGAACCTGCAAACTGTGCGTCGGAATGCATTCTGCCCATTGTGTCTGTCATACCGTAGGAAGCAGGACCTGCTGCCATATTATCGGGATGAAGTGTACGGCCTGTGCCGCCGCCTGATGCAACTGAGAAGTAGTTTACGCCGTTTTCAACGCACCACTTCTTATATGTGCCTGCAACGGGATGCTGGAAACGTGTGGGGTTAGTTGAGTTACCTGTGATGGAAACGCCAACGTTTTCGAGCTTCATGATAGCAACGCCTTCGGGAACGTTGTCTGAACCGTAGCAACGAACCTTTGCTCTGTCGCCGTTTGAGTAAGCTGTTTCGTTAACAACCTTTACTGTTTCTGAATAGGGATCAAACTCTGTCTGAACGTATGTGAAGCCGTTGATTCTTGAGATGATCATTGCAGCGTCCTTGCCGAGACCGTTGAGGATAACGCGAAGGGGCTGTGTTCTAACCTTGTTAGCGTTGCGAGCGATTTTGATTGCGCCTTCAGCAGCTGCGAAGCTTTCGTGACCTGCGAGGAAGCAGAAGCACTCTGTTTCTTCTGAAAGGAGCATCTTGCCGAGGTTACCATGGCCGAGACCAACCTGACGGTTGTCAGCAACTGAACCGGGGATACAGAAGCTCTGGAGACCTTCACCGATTGCAGCAGCAGCGTCAGCAGCCTTTGTACAACCCTTCTTGATTGCGATAGCGCAACCTACTGTGTAAGCCCACTTTGCATTTTCGAAAGCGATAGGCTGAGTTTCTTCAACGATTTTATAGGGATCAATACCCTTTGCAGCGCAGATTTCCTTACATTCTTCAACGGAGGAAATGCCGTACTCTTTTAAGCAAGCAAGAATTTTGTCAATTCTTCTTTCGTAGTTTTCAAATAATGCCATGTCCGTCTACCTCCTTATTCCTTACGGGGATCGATATACTTGGCGGCATCAGCAAATCTGCCGTATGTGCCCTTTGCCTTTTCCCAAGCTGTGTTGGGATCGTCGCCCTTCTTGATGAAGTCTGTCATCTTGCCGAGTGCAACGAATTCGTAACCGATAACCTGATCGTCTGCATCAAGAGCCATTCTTGTAACATAGCCCTCTGCCATTTCAAGGTAACGAACGCCCTTGAGGTTTGTACCGTACATTGTACCAACCTGTGAACGAAGTCCCTTACCGAGGTCTTCAAGACCTGCGCCTACTGAAAGACCGTCCTCTGAGAAAGCGGACTGGCTACGGCCGTAAACGATCTGAAGGAAAAGCTCACGCATAGCAGTGTTGATAGCGTCACAAACAAGGTCTGTGTTGAGAGCCTCAAGAAGAGTCTTGCCGGGAAGGATTTCACTTGCCATAGCTGCGGAGTGAGTCATACCTGAGCAGCCGATAGTCTCAACGAGAGCTTCCTCGATGATACCGTTCTTGACATTGAGTGAAAGCTTGCAGGCGCCCTGCTGAGGAGCACACCAGCCTACACCGTGTGTGAAAGCGGAAATGTCTTTGATTTCATAAGCCTTTACCCATTTGCCTTCTTCGGGAATGGGAGCGGGGCCGTGGTTCGGTCCTTTTTTGACCGTACACATTTGCTGTACTTCATGTGAATAATTCATGATGAACAATACTCCTTTCGGATTTTATTATTGGTTTGGATTTTACCGCTTAATATAATAACAAATTTTTCGACTCGTTTCAATAGCTAAAACATATATTTTTTGAATAATGCTATTATTTTTTTGGATAGAGAAAATTTGCGTTCTGGAACACACTAAAAAAAAGAAATTCTATGTGTTATGAAAAACACATAGAATCACTTGCAACCGTAACCTTACGCTTCAAAGCAAGCATATACCTATAAGCCTTTCTGCTTTTCAAGCTCAGCAATCATTATATCGCACAGAGTCTTCATTCCCTCAAAATCAGGATGATAGCCGTCAACCGTGCTGTAAAAAATATTGTGCGAAAACAAATCAAGCACCTTACAGCCTCTTTCGGCGGCAATGCTTTTTATAAGGTCACAGTAAGCCTGCATATGTATTCCGGCCTTTTCAAAAGGAAACTCACCGTCGCCATTTTTCACATCTGACGAACACAGCGTGCAGCACCATATCTCCGCCAAAGGATAATTTCTTCTGATTTTATAAAGCATATTGTTATAGGCATAGCCGAAGGATTGGTCGAGAAGCCGCTGTACGCCGTACTTATGCTCAAGTGAGACACCGTTGTACCAATCATTTGTACCGAGGTAAACAACTATTATATCAGGAGTTATACCGCTTTTATGAAGCTGCGATGTCCTTTCATCACAGCAGCCCGAAGGATAAAGCTCCTCTCTGTCGGGCAATTTTGTAACACGGCTGCCCGAAACCGAATTGTTCACGAGAATTTCGCAGCCGAGATTCTCTGCAAGCATGCCCCACCACGTATCCCTTGCCTCTTTAATTCCTGCAAGAGCGCACTTTTCCTTTGTGTAAAAGACCTTGCAGTTTTCGGGATTATGGCCTTCAAGAGTGCTTATAGAATCCCCTAAAACAGATATGCGTTTACCTTTGTATCTTTTTTGTGCATCGTATGAAAACGCCACAGTAATCACCGCCATTATCAATTCTGACTTTATCTTATCAGTAACACTGTCTATTTGTCAATAAAAACAACCTCCGGAAAAGCCACAACAGAGTCATCTTTTCCGGAGTATAGGGTTTATTCAGTTTTTTCTTTTCCTGTACTGCAGCTTCCGCTACAGCAGCCGGAGCAGGGACAGCCTACACATTTCTGACCCTTTTTCTTTGAACGGTAAATATAAAATGCCGCAAGGAAAACCACAACCAAAAGAACAGCAACTACTATAATATCTTTCATAAAAGCTGCCTCCTTTTATCTTACAGCTGCTTTCTTCTTTGCCTTGAGAGCTTCAGCCGCTTTGATTTCTTTTGTGCCCTTTATGCAAAGGTATGTAATCACACCGACAAAAACACCTACAATCAGAAGACCGATAACAAAGCCTTCACCGAGCTTACCTGTAGTAATAAGTGAACCTATCTGATATACAAGGTAGCCTACGGTATATCCTGTGCCAAGCTGAAGACCAATACCGCCGAAGAGCCACTTCTTACTCTTGATTTCGGAGTTCATGGCACCGATTGCAGCAAAGCAGGGCGGTGAGAAAAGGTTGAACATAAGATATGCGAGTGCAGCAACAGAGGTCATAGCAGGAACTGCGCCGCCACCGAATGCCGAAGCGATAAGAGAGACATCAGCACCCTCGGCAATCATAAGCTCGTCGGCATTTATAAGGTTGGAAATTCCGAAGCATACTGCAAGAGTACCTACGACATTTTCCTTGGCAATAAAGCCTGTAACAGCTGCTGCGGCAAGCTGCCAGCAGTGATAACCTACAATGGGAATAAGTATGTATGCAATAGGATTAGCAATCGTAGCAAGAATTGATGTACTTTCTGCGCCCTCTTCAACCAGAGTGAGCTTCCAGTTGAATGACTGCATTACAAAAATCACAGCGTTGCAAAGAAGGATAATTGTACCTGCCTTGACAATGTAGGACCAGCCGCGGCTGCACATCGACATAAAGGCTCTTTTGAAGGAAGGCACCTTATATTCGGGAAGCTCAATGATAAAGAAGGATTTTTTTGCCTTATAGCCGGCAATTCTGTTAACAAGAAGAGCTCCAAAGAAGATTATTACAATACCTGCAAAATACATTAATGTGCCGACCCATGAAGCATCAGAGAAAAATGCGCCTGCAAAAAGAGCGATAACGGGAAGCTTTGCACCGCAGGGCATAAAGGGAGCGAGCATAGCTGTTGCTCTGCGCTCACGCTCATTACGGATTGTACGGCAAGCCATAACGCCGGGAATCGCACAGCCGGTACCGATAACGAAGGGAATAACGGACTTACCTGAAAGTCCTACCTTTTTGAAAATCGGATCAAGAACAACCGTTGCTCTTGCCATATATCCGCAATCCTCTAAAAGAGCAATAAGGAAATACATAACCATAACAAGGGGAAGAAATCCGACAACAGCACTTACACCGCCGATAACACCCTCGGTAAGAAGAGAGACAAGAAATTCGTTTCCGCCCTCAAGCAGACCTGCAACCCATTCCTTGAAAAGGTCAATAAGTGTTACAAGGCCGGGAATAACCTTGCCGTTTGAAAGCTCCATACCTTCTGCGATGAAGGGACCTACCCACGCCTGCGAAATCTGGAAAACGAGGAACATAACAACAGCGAATATTGGAAGGCCGAACCATTTATTTGTAAGTATTCCGTCTATTTTATCCTGGAAGTTTCTGTCCTTGGTGAAGACCTTTCTGGTTTCAACCTCGGCTACAATCTTATTTACAAATTCGAAACGCTTTTTATCCGCCTCAATAACTGCTTTTTTATCAGTAAGGTCTATATCACCCTGATTATAAGGAGCCGTCTGACCCTTTCCGAGCACGCCTACAGCAGCCTTTACAACCTCTGCCATACCTTCTGAAGAGGTGGAAACCGTATCTATAACAGGACAGCCGAGCTTTTCAGAAAGAGCCTTTGTATCGATTTTGTTGTCCTTTTTCTTGTTAAGGTCAGCCTTGTTGAGTGCAACAACAACGGGAATGCCAAGTTCAAGAAGCTGTGTTGTAAAGAACAGGCTTCTGCTGAGGTTTGTTGCGTCAACAATGTTGATAATGGCATCGGGGTTTTCCTTTTTTACATAGGAGCTTGTTATACTCTCCTCCGATGTGAAGGGTGACATTGAATACGCACCGGGAAGGTCAACTGCTACAAGGCCCTCGACGCTACCGCAGTAGCTCTTTTTAATGGGATACTCTTTCTTTTCTACGGTAACACCTGCCCAGTTGCCTACCTTTTCGTTTCTGCCGGTAAGCGCGTTATACATGGTGGTTTTACCGCTGTTGGGATTACCTGCCAAAGCAATTCTCATTTTATGGTCCTCCTTAGGATTTATGTCCTGACAATATCGTTCAGTTAGCATCAACTAACTGTGTATTCAAAAAAAATAATCCGAAAGAATTATTTTTCCTTTACCATAGTCATATTATAATGGCATCTGCAAGCTCATTATCTATATTATATCTGCCGTCTTTGATTGAAACAACACAGCCACCCTTAAGATGGGAAATTACGGTAATGGGTTCACCGCTGTAGCACCCGAGAGAAAAAAGGAAAGCGTCCAGCTCTTCATCGTCAGTTTCGATAGCTTTAATTATATATTCTGTACCCGGCTGAGCTGATTTAAGTGTCATTGCTGTCTCCCTCTTCTCAATTAGGCTGAACTAACTGCCCTTCAATAAAAATAATTAGTCTTCACTAACTGTATGTAATGATACCACCCGTTTATTCGTTTGTCAAGAGAAAAAAGTAAATTTTTTACATTTTTTATTGCAAGAAACGGGTAATTGGTGCTAAAATTTAGCGGTAACTAAAATCAAAAGGAGAATTACTATGATAAAGCATATGATTATCTGGAAAATAAAAGAGGACTGCGAAAGCCCCGACGAAATAAAGCTGTCGGTAAAAAAAGAGCTTGAAGCTCTCACAGGGAAAATCGACGGACTTATCGAAATGCACATTATTACTGACGGGCTTTCCTCCTCATCGGGCGACCTTATGATGGACTCGCTTTTCGAAAGCGAAGACGCTCTCAGAGCGTATCAGAAAAACCCCTTACATCAGCACGTGGCAAACACCTTTGTGCGTCCGAATATGTGTCAGCGTTTATCCCTTGATTACAGCATATAACAGTCTGTTACGGTTGTGAACTCATTTTTATAATAGTCCCTTTTCCTTGACTTGAATGCGTAATAATGCTATTATATTAGACATAAGTATATAAAAACTCGCAAAGGAGTTGAAAATATGACTGTAGAAAAGCTCAGAAGCTATGAACCTCTCTTCGATTCCTGGACTGTTGAAAGCAAAATCGCAGAGGGAAGACATTCAAAGGTTTTCAAAGTTGCAAATGTATCTGACGGCAGAGTACGCCACCAGTGTGTCAAAACCATAAAGTTTCCCTCGGGAAATGAGGAGTTAAGTCAGGTAATATCATCAGGTATATACCGTAACGTTCAGCAATACCTTGACGAGGTGGAGCTTTCCGTAAGAAAAAATATGGATAAGATGCTCTCGCTGCGCGGAAACAAAAATATCGTTCGTTTCGACAACTATACTATTATAAAGGAAAACTCCTGCTTCTACCTTGTTATTCTTATGGAGCTGCTCAAGCCCCTGAATGATCATTTCCGCGGGGACTCTGCCGTGCAGAATGACGTTATCAGACTCGGCACTGACATCTGCTCTGCTCTCGGTGCTTTCCGTAGCGCAGGAATCGTTCATCACGAGATAAAGCCCGAAAACATATACATTGACAGTAAGGGCAACTTTAAATTAGGAGACTTCGGTGTATGCAAGGGTCGCTTCGGAGAGGACAAAATCGTTTCATCTTACATCGCCCCCGAGCTTTACGGTACCGGTACTATCGACATCAGCTCCGATATTTACTCCCTCGGCATACTCCTTTACAAGCTGCTTAACAACAACCGTCTGCCCTTCCTTCCCCGGTATCCCGCACCGGTTTCCGTTGCTGACAGAGAGATTGCCTTCGAAAGACGTATGCGCGGAGACCTCTTTCCTGCCCCATCCAACGCAACTCCCGGTCTTGCAGGTGTAATTTTCAAGGCAACTGCCTTACTCGCCCACGAGCGCTATCTTTCACCTGAGGATTTTTCACAGAATCTTGAGGCGAACTATGTTTTTGCTCCGCCTACGACCACTCTTAATCCACCGTATTATTCACCGACGCCCTTTGTTCCTGCAGCTCCCGCCCCTGCCGAGCCTGCAGTACCTCTTTACGCAGAGCCCGACTACAGCAGTGCCTACGAAAGCGAGGAAAAAGCAGAATTCGAAAACATCTTTGACGACGAAGAAGACGATACACCTGCAGGTGAATCCGTCAGCAAAAAGTGGTACTTCATAGTTATTGCCATTGTTGCCGTGCTTGCAGTTGCGATTGCGGTTATCACGAAGAAGAACAAGGAAGAAAAGGCCACCACAACCACAACTACCCAGGCAATAACCTTCGGCTCCCAGGACAACACCTTCCCCACAGCTGAAACAACCACAACGACCACCATTGCAACCTCGACAACCACTACGACCACCACTACCACAACTACTACCACAACTACTACGACCACAACAACTACTACCGTTGACACTCCAAGCGCAACCGGAACAACAGTTGATCCGAACACTACAAAGGCTCCCACACCGTCGACCTCCGCAACTACCACAACAGAGCCGACTACAGAGCCTACTACCGCCGAGCCCACTACCCTTGCCGACCCCAACCTCATCTATAACCGTTTTGTAGAAGGCAGCGAGGACGAGCAGGGCCGTGTATACACCGGTGTTTCCGCTTCAGCTCAGGGCACATTCAACGGAAGAGACATCACCGTAAGAGTTGAGGGTCTGCCCGGTGAAAATTTTACCCTTGATGAAAACAAGATTTTCGTTTATATCCTTGACGGAGAAAGACCCATAAACTGCTCAACCACGGCAACTTTAGTCAAAGGTTCTGATAACTCCGTAAACTGCTTCATTACGGCAAATGACCCCACCTTCACCTACACTCCCGACACCTTCCGCTACTACGTATGTATAGAAGAAGGTGCTATCGCCTCGGAAAGTGCAAAGAATCTCGGTGTACAGATAAGAGTATAACCTGTTTCAGCGGTACATTTAATGTATCGCTGATTTTTATTTATGCTATTTACAAATCGGGGACTTAAATGTTATTATTATAAAAAGAAAAAGAGGTATCTGTTATGAAAGTAAAAAGAGATGTTGTTGCCGCCCTCATATGGGACGAAAACAAATTTATGATATGTCAGAGACCGACAAACAAAACCCGTGCACTTCAGTGGGAATTCGTCGGAGGAAAAACCGAAGACGGAGAAACAAAAGAAGAGGCTCTGATCCGTGAATGCCATGAGGAAATCGGTGTCACCGTTTCCGTCGGCGATGTCTTTATGGAGCTAGACCACGAATATCCCGATATTTTTATCCACCTTACGCTTTTCAACTGCGAAATTGCTTCGGGTGAAGTAAAAACGCTCGAGCACAACGATATAAAATGGATTACTCCCGACGAAATCCCGCAGTACGAATTCTGCCCTGCAGATAAGGATATACTTGAGAAAATAATGAACGGAAGACAATAAAATGGAAACTGTAAAAAGAATAACAGAGACAAAGCTCGGCGTTTCCGTCACAAATATCACCCCTATCGGAAAAGGTGCGAGTGGAGCTGTATTTCTTGTTCTGTGCGATAATGAGCCTTACAAAATAGCTGTCAAGGTGAGCTCACACCCCGAGCTTATGCAAAAAGAATATGAAATGCTCACCTTTCTCAAAGAAAAAACCGAAAGCAAAGTACCGGAGCTTTATTTCTGTGAAGAAGAAAACGGAAAAGCCTATATAGCTATGGAATTCATAGAAGGCGCAAGCGGAACGGATAAAACTCTTATGTTAAGACCCGGTCGAAAGCACCTTGCCGACAGTATTATCGACAATCTCCTTCTTATACAGAAAGCGAAGAATGACAAATTCGGACCTATCGGAAATGCCGTTTACGACACGTGGAAGGAATATTACCGTGAATTTGCCGACGAAATATACAGCTTCGCCCTCGAAATGCACTCAAAGGGTAAGCTTGACAGTATTGTTATTCAGGCGGTAAAGCTCTCCTATAAAAAATTTGATGTCATTTTCCGCGAAGAAACAGGAAAGCCCACTCTGATTCACGGAGACTATTGGATGCCAAATTTTATAATCGATAAAAAGAAAATGGAGCTGAAGGCCGCTGTAGATCCTTTTAATATGATGTGGGCAGAGCCTGAATACGAGCTATTCGCAATGACTGTAGGTACTGGTAAAAAACTTAAGCTCTACGAAACCTATAAAAGCAAAGTGACTGTATCAAAGCTCTGCGACCTGAAAACAGAGCTTTATGCTCTCTACTCGGAGCTTCTGTGGTATAAAAAGCTCGGAACAATCTCTCACGATTATCTTAAGCTTCGCTCAAAAGGTCTTATAAAGCAAATGAAGCTTCACAATATATGAGGTGAACTATATGAAAAAATTTCTTAAAATTTTCCTTATCGTTTATCTTGTACTATACATAATCGGCACCTGCTGTTTCTTCGGTATCGGAAACATAATTTATAATATCGCCCTTGTGCGTAACACTCCATCGAAGACAGATAACTCCGTTTTCAGCGGTGCTATGGCCGAAAACAAAACCTGGCTTGAGGAAAACAGCAAGGAGATGTACTTAAGCTCCGACGATGGCATTACACTTCACGGCTACCTCGCTGAAAATCCCCTTTCCGACGGAAAATATGCCGTTGTCTGTCACGGATATTCGAGCAAAGCTACCGATATGTCCTATTTTGCAAAATGTCTTTACGATATGAACCTTTCCGTGCTTGCCGTTGATGCAAGAGCTCACGGAAAAAGCGGCGGAAATCTTATCGGTATGGGCTATATCGAAAAAAGGGACATAATCCTCTGGATAAACGAAATCCTTAAGACCGACGCCGATGCACGGTTTATCCTTTTCGGAATTTCCATGGGTGCGGCAACGGTGCTTTTCACAGGCGGAGAAGCCGACCTGCCCTCATCAGTAAAGGCTGTGGTTTCCGACTGTGCCTACAGCCGTGTTTACGAACAGATAGGCTGCACAATAAGAGGCTATCTGCCCTTTTTACCAGACTTTCCCATTGTAGACAGCGCTTCCGTGGTCTGCGAGATGCGAGGCGGCTACTCCTTTAGAGATGCAAGCTGCATCGATGCGGTAAAAAGAAGCCACACACCTACTCTTTTTATTCACGGAGATGCAGACACCTTTGTGCCCTTTTATATGCTTGATATACTTTATTCCAACGCAGCCTGTCCGAAGGAAAAGCTTATAATCAACGGTGCAGGTCACGCCCAATGTGCTGCCGTAAATCCCGACCTTTACTGGAGCACAGTAAAGAAATTCATATATGAATACACAGGAGGATAACTATGAAAAAAAGACCGCTTACGAGAAAAGAGCTCAAATACTATGCACGAATGGCAGCAGAGGCATATGTAAACGACCCCGTCCATTCCTATGCTACAAAGAACGAAAAAATTAGGAAGAAATATGTCTATCACTTTATGATGGAGCGACTTTCCACCTCCAACCGTGAGGACATCATTTATCAGGACGAAGAGAAAAGGGGAATCTGCGTCTGGCGAAGGGCTCACAACGAATATGATATTTTCGATTTTCTTATGTGCCCTAACTATTTCTTCCTTGCACTCTACCTTCCCAACACCATAAAAACTCTTATGGCTTACGGCCACCTCGATGTAAAGGTTTTTCCCGAAGACTGCTACATTATCTCACCTGTTTTTGTAGACCCGAAGCATCAGGGCAAGGGAATTGCCACGGAGCTTATAAAAAAAGGCATCGCTGACCTTGTGCCTCAAGGCTACAAATTAGGACTTGAAGCACAGAACCCCGAAAATGTAGGCTTCTACGAAAAGCTCGGCTTCAGAGTTATAAAACACGACCATTGGAAACGAGAAAACATTGATAATTATTATATGATGTATGAAGGAGAATAAATATGCTCATTCTCGAAAATAACGGAGTATTTGTACTCGAAACAGAAAACACTCACTATGTAATGTCCGTAAGCGAACAAGGCTTGCTCTGTCACGAGCACTGGGGCAGAAAATGCGCAGACATCGAAGACTACAGATGCACCTATAAGAGCTGGGAGCGAAACTCCAACCATTCGGCAAGAGACCTTTCAAAGACAGAGTACCTTCCCTACGGTGGCACCTGCTACAGAACTCCCGCCTTCGCCGCAACCTACGCGGATAAGTGCAGAGAAGCGCATCTGACCTATAAGGATTTCAACGTCACCTTTGAAGACGAAGACACCTTCACACTTGAAATCATCCTTGAGGACAAGCCCTACGGTCTTGAGGTATCTCTCTTTTACAGACTGCGTGAGAACACCGACATTATCGAGCGTTTTGTGAAAATAAGAAACAACAGCCAAAACACAGTAACCCTCAATAAAATTGCCTCGGCAGAATTCGGTTTTCCCTCGACAAGACCTTATACCTCGCTTAATTTCAACGGCTCCTGGGGAGCAGAATTCTATCCCGAAAAAAATACCGTCAGAAACGGTGTGCTTACCTATGAAAACAGAAAAGGCGGCAGCAATCACACTCACAGCCCCCTTTTCATACTCTCGCAGAATGCAACGGAAAAGGAAGGCGACGTATTCTTCGGTGCTCTCGCCTGGTCGGGTAACTACAAGGTTGAAATTTCCCGCGACTTTGCAGGTATCACAAGAGCTGTTATAGGCATAAATGACTTTGACTTTTCCTATACTCTCAAGCCGGGTGAGCAGTTCGATACTCCTTCGGTTTACTGCGGATACGTCAAAGGCTTTTGTGAAATGAGCAATCAGATGAACGCCTACGCAGTTGAGCACATTCTCCCTAAAAGCTTCAACAAGGCTCCATTGCCCGTGCTTTACAACAGCTGGGAGGCAACCTGGTTTGACGTAAGCTCCGAAGGTCAGCAGAAGCTTGCCGAAATCGCCGCTGATATCGGCTGCGAGCTTTTCGTTATGGACGACGGCTGGTTCGGACAGCGCAAGGACGATTGGGCAGGTCTCGGTGACTGGTATGTAAATAAAGAGAAATTCCCTGAAGGTCTCGGGCCACTTATCGACAAGGTAAAAAGTCTCGGTATGCGCTTCGGCTTATGGTTCGAGCCGGAAATGGTAAACCCCGACAGCGATCTTTACCGTGCCCACCCCGAATGGGCTTACCACTATGACACAAGGGAATCTGACCTCTTAAGGCATCAGCTTGTACTTAATCTTACAAGAGACGATGTAAAGGAATACGTCTTTGATGTAATGGATAAAATGCTCTGTCAGTATGACATAAGCTACATTAAATGGGATATGAACAGGGCATACTCCCAGACCGGTGCAGAAAATCTCGAAAATCCGCAGGAGCTCTGGTACCGTCACATAAAAGCAGTTTATGAAATCGCTGACAGGCTCAAAGAAAAACACCCCTCACTTCAGCTTGAGTGCTGTGCTTCAGGCGGCGGAAGAGCTGACCTCGGTGCACTTTCCCACTTCGATATGGTATGGACAAGCGACAACACCGACCCCATAGACAGACTTACTATTCAGCAGGGCTTTTCAATGCTCTATCCGATAAAGTGTATGCGTGCGTGGGTCACCGATACAAACAGACACTCCCGCCCGAAGGATTTCGACTATCGCTTCAACGTAACAATGCAAGGCTCACTTTCCATCGGCGGCAACCTTACAAAATACACCGAAGAGGAGCTTGAGCTTCACAGAAAGTACATCTCACTTTACAAAAAAATAAGAGAAACCGTTCAGTTCGGTAAGCTCTACCGACTTGCAAACTTTGACGAGGACAAAATCTTTGCCACGGAATACGAAAAAGACGGCAAGGCTGTACTCTTCCTTTGCAGAAACGTAAACACCTTCTTCAACGAGAAATTTTACCGCATAAAGCTCGACGGCCTTGACGGATTCTCACGCTACGATGTGGAAGTCGACGGCAAAACCGAAAACTATAGCGGCGCATACCTTATGAATGTAGGACTTGAGTTTGAAATGGGCGGAACTCTTCAGTCAAAGATTATACTGATTAATAAAACATCTGAATAACAATCATAACCACTAGTGAACTAGTGGTTTGCTCAAACCCTATAAGGGTTTATACTTGCAGACCCCTGTAAGGGGTATTGAAGGTTTACCATAGCATTGCTATCACAGGCGGCCACTATAAGTGGCTGTCTGTGCTTTTTATTTGTTTTCTTTCTTTGCGAACGGATCCATATACTCTTTCATAGTTATCTGATCTCTCGCCATATCATCTTCTAATTGGTTCCGTATATAGCTTTTTATAGCTTTTTCGTTTTTGCCAACTGTATCGGCAAAATATCCCCTACACCAAAAATGTCTATTACCATACTTATATTTTAAATTTGCATGTCTGTCAAATATCATCAATGCACTTTTACTCTTGAGTGTTCCGACAAACTGTGCTATACTCATATACGGTGGTATACTCACAAGCATATGTATGTGGTCCGGGCAAGCTTCCGCTTCAATGATTTCTACTTTCATTTCATTGCATAGCTTTCTGAGTATTTCACCTATATCCTTTCTAAGCTCCTTGTATATCACCTTTCTTCTATACTTCGGAGCAAACACGATGTGATATTCACACCTATAACTCGAATGTGCGGTGTGCTTTATCTCGTTTTTCATGTTGAAAACCTCCTTTATTTTGTAGTGAATGTCTGGTAAACCTTCACTTACATTATATCGGAGGTTTTTCTTTTGCCAAGGCTTTTTATTCACCACTGGCAGAACCAGTGGTTTATTTACGCTAAAGCACCAAAGAAAGTCACGGACCGAAAATTGATCCGTGACTTCTGTTTTATGTTGATATTAATTTTTAGAAATATTTGTATCGTTGAGATTGCTTGAGTAATTGGATTTTCCGATATTAGGAATACGGGGAGCTACAAGCACAGGCACCGCCTGCGGTACTTCACCGGCAGTAGCATAAGCCGGCTCAGGCTCACCGTTTTCGAGGTAATCACATACATCCTCAAAGGTAACAGGTAATGCAGTAGTGCCTTCTGCCTCTGCCTTGGTCTTTCTGATAAGCTGAAGCTTACTTACAGTTTCAAGCACAGCAGGATATTTTGCACAGATCATAACGAGAGCCATTCTGGTATCTGCCATATCGCCCTTTGAAAGCTTTATGACCTGTCTGAAGCAATAGTAGTACATAAATGCAACGAAGGCGAGAAAAACAATGAGCATAAAGTCACTGTCTACCGACAGACTGAAATCGTAAAAGCCGTGAGAGATTACAGGAATCAGCAGGCTGAGAATCAGATCTTTTTTGCCGGAAAACTTATCTTTGGGAGCTGTGATTCCGCCAAGTGCAATAAGCTTCGATTCACAACTGCCGGCTACAGTCTTAAGATGATACCAGCTATAGTAATAACCCATAAATATAGCATCAAAAACGTGACCCGGTACAGCTAAAACTGCTCTCATAAGTGCAACCTCTATACCGCCGTCAAGGACGTAAAGAACATTTTCAAGCGTTGCAAAGCCGAGCGAAACGAAAACAGCATAAACTATTCCGTCGAAAACGCTGTTGAAATGTTTGTTCTTCCTTGTAAGCAAAAGCATCGGAAGCCACTTTAAAATCTCTTCAACAAAGGCTACACCGATAAAGTTTTCTGCAGCAATACGCACAACCGACTGTCCCGGCATAAGAGCTTCTATTATCGCAAACAGGATATCCTCAATAAATCCCGCAGGATAACAGATAGCTATACCGCAGATAAACAAAAGTGCAAGCAGTCCCTTGGGCTCTTTTTCCGTTCTATCCTTTTTGTAAATGAACACGCCTAAAACTATCGACGGCAAAAGTGCCAATGCCAATAAAACCTCCATAATAAAACCCTCCGAATTTATATTTCCTATATGATACTATTTTTCGACTGATATGTCAATGTTTTACAAAAAATTAACTTTAAAGCAAAGGGGCAAATCTGTTGAAACGCCCTTCGGAAGACTTATCTCAAGCGCCTTGTCTGTGCGTTTATACTCTACCTCGCCGTATCCGAGAAGCTCAATCTTATCAAAAAGCACATATCTCATATCACATTTTCGCAGACTTTTGATTTTTACGGTTTTGCCGTCGGGGCGCATCTGGAAGGCATAGAGACTGCCGTTCTTATATGTAAAGCGGAAATCCTTGCTTGTAAATGCCTTCTCGTCACTGTCCCTGAAGGCACCGTCCTCTACATTAACCTTACCCTCACCAAAGTATCGCCAGGGCTTCGTGCCGTAGATACCGTCACCGTTAACCTCAAGCCATTTACCCATTGAAAGAAGCACCTCTGTCTCCTCTTCGGTAATTGTACCGTCAGGCTTCGGACCTATATTTATAAGAAGGTTGCCGTTTTTACTTACAATATCGATAAGATCGCCAATCACCTGACGGGCACTCTTGTATTTATTATCCTTTATGTAACCCCACGAGTGCTTTCCTATGTTGGTATCGGTCTGCCACGGCACGGGAGAAATCCCCGTAAGTGCGCCCTTTTCTATATCATAGGTTGCAACACTATCAGGGAAGGCATAATGCTTGTAATTGATAGTGACCTCCTTACCCCACTGCAAGGCTCTGTTATAATAGTAAGCGGCAAGCTTTTTTAGATAGGGCTTAAAGGAGTGATTCTGAATCCACCAATCGAAATAGAGAACTGACGGCTGATACTTATCGATAAGCTCACAGGTTCTCACAAGCCAGTCACAGAGCCACTCTTCACTCGCACCGAGTCCCTGCGGGTCCTCTGTGGTCTTACCCATAGTGCGCGAATCAAACTCGGGAATATAGACGGCAGGCCCGTAAAAATCTGCGTAAGCCTCATCGTTTACGTCACTGTCAAAGCTCCTTCCGAGGTTAAGGAAGAAATAATGCTCTGCACGGTGAGTGGAAGCGCAGAAGGTAAGCCTCTTTTTTTCGCATTCTCTTTTTATTTCACCTACAACGTCAACACAAGGACCCATGTTTGCAGCATTCCAGCGGTTAAACTCCGTATCGTACATAGCAAAGCCGTCATGATGCTCTGCAACAGGCATAACATATTTAATACCCGCTTTTTTGAAAAGCTCCGTCCATTTATCGGCACTGAATTTTTCGGCTTTGAACATAGGTATGAAATCCTTGTAGCCGAAATCCTTATGCTCACCGTAGGTTTTTCTGTGATGTTCGAACTCACGACAGTTTTTATCATACATCGAACGGGGATACCATTCGTTGCCGAATCCGGGCACGCTGTAAATTCCCCAATGAATGAATATTCCGAGCTTATCACGCACGAACCAGTCAGGGGCTTTGTGATTGCACAGGGATTCCCACTCGGCCTTATAAGGTCCGTTTTCGATTACCTCGTCAATTTTTGCAAGATACTCTGATTTCGTCATAAATTCTCTCCTTTTTTCTTATATACAACAAAATATTACCATAAAAGAAAGCTGTTGTAAATAACTAAAGATAATTAAAAAATCCGTTTTCGCGACCCGACAAAAAGCTTCAAATTTTTTAAATTTTTTCTCTTAAAACTCTTGACTTTTTCCCTTCCCGGTGGTATAGTATACAAGCGTTCGAAAGAACGGCAACTTAATATGCGAGAGTGGCGGAATCGGCAGCTTTGAACATGACCGCGTCCTGCGGACGATACAGGGAGTGTAAAAAGGCGTAGCGGTCAAAATTCGGCGAAACGAACAGCGGGCAACGAATTTTGGGAACCGCAAGAGTCACGCGCACGCTCGTTCCCCTTTTAAAAAAAGTAAATATGCGAGAGTGGCGGAATCGGCAGACGCGCACGTTTGAGGGGCGTGTGGGGCAGCTCGTACGGGTTCAAGTCCCGTCTCTCGCACCAAAGCTCAGTAGTCAGAAGACTGCTGAGTTGTTTTTTATGTTACTTAAAGGAATGCGAACGGGACTTGAAGCCTAAGAGGGTGAGAAGCGTTAAGAAGACAGTTCGGTGAACTGTTTTTAGCTTCGAAGTCCGAAGCCGGGTACCGAATGCGAAGCATTGGGTCGGCAAGGATGCAGGATTTGCGAAACAAAGCCGTGTCCCGTCTCTCGCACCAAACCAGAAAAATCCGAACCAAATTTTCCGGGTAGGAAAAGGGTTCGGATTTTTTGTTTATATTTAGGGTGACAGTAGTTGAACCCGATAAGGTTTAACGGGGTATATTTTCACCGTAACATCGTTAAAAAGCCTTGAAAGGCGTCAGCCTTTCTGCGTTTTTCGCCTCGTTACAATAAAAATCTTCTCCCGTTAAACTTCAAAGAACCTTAAATGTCCGAGTTATAGTGCATTTGAGTATTTCTTCGACGAAGCAATACTCGCGTCTTGCGAGGAGAAAAATCATCAAAGGTGCTGTAAATCGTACATTTAAGGCTTATCAGGTTCGATTACTGTCACCCTAGTTATACATAGCAAAAGCTCCGTGTTTTGCGTAGCTGAATTACAACAGAAAACACACCAAATCCCCGGACGGTCAGTGCCCGGGGATTCGGTACTTTCACTAAGGAGAATAGAACTATTACTGGATTGGTTTCAAAAATATAGTTCTCAGTAAAGTGAAAAGAGATATATTGCAATCCCTATGGAAAAACAATCTTTTAGGTTGCATCACCGATTGCACGGAAGAAGCCCGTGATTTTTTCAATGATGTTTTTGAACAATGCGATAATGTTGTTAATTATATTAACAAGCTTGCTTTCACTGTCGCCCTCTGTAAGGTCGCCAAGGTCACCAAAGATATCATCAATGTTGCCGCTGTCGTCTGATGATTCTCTTTTATCAATAAATTCAACGTTAAGGTCAAAGTCGGGCATTGTGAAGGTGACATATCTGCCTTCATACACTGCATCCTCAAGAACAACCTCGTTACCGTTTGCATCGGTAAACTTCCAGCCGCCAAGGTTTTCTACGGCAATGTTTGCATCGAGCTTTATTTCATCGCCGAACCACTCTCTCGCGTTACCGCCCATAACAAGATTGCCTCTGTTGAGATTATGAATAAGCTTTATATTATCAGTTCTGTTAATATCCTCAATTATGAAGGGGTCATTTTCAACAGGGTTGTAAACTATCTTAATCTCGTGGGTACCTGATTTTTCGGGTGCAATCTTAACCCTATAGCCCATGCTTACATTTTCAGCCGCAAGCTCACCGTCAATATAATAGGTGAAGGTGCCCTTGGGTGCAGGGTCATTATAGTTTTTCTTGGCAAGATAATAGTAACGGATGTTAGCGTTTTCTTCGTCAAGCTCTGATTTTAAACTGAGCTCAAGAACAGCAGGCTCAATTGTGATAACGAACTGATAGTATGTTGACTTATAGTTGCTGTTATCTTCATGGCTTGGATAAATACGAACATTATAGGTGTGTGTGCCCAGGAGAATTATTTCATCCTTTTCGTGCTCGGGGAATGCGACGAATGCAACATCAGCGCCCGTAAGGAGTGAACGGTCCTTAATCAGGCTTTGAATAGGAACCTTGCCAAGGGTTGTACCGTAAGGCATTGTAAACTCGGGAACGGTAACTTCTTCACCGTCTTCGTTAACAAGCTTGTAGTTGCCTTTGGTAACGGTTACTGTGCCGTAGCCTTCACAGGTAGCATACTTTTCAAGGTCATCGGGTGTGAAAATTACTTTAAGTGAGTGTTCACCAACGGCAGGCTTTGCGGTACTTGTTGATGTGCGTGTAAAGGTACCGCTGACCTCTGTGTCACCTGCCATAACCTTTCCGCCTTCAAACACTACCTCATTCCAAGCTGTGCCGTATTCTATTGTTGCTGTGGGAGCTTCAACAATTGTTGTTACTTCTATGCTGCTTTCAACCTCAATATAAACAGGAACAACAAAATCATTGAAATATGCAGTTGACCTTATTGCATTGTAATAACCGCTTTCTGTAACAATCAATGTTGTATCCTGCCAATGCCAATTATAAATGTTTTTGTTGGCATCTGCTGCATCTGAAAGAACATTAACAACTTCACCGCCTGTTATTACAATATCTGTTATAGGAGTACCGCTTGGATATTCACCTATTGTTATAGGAGGATCGTTTACTTCATCCACCAATTTAAGTGTACCCTTTTCAACTTTGAAAGTAACATTCGGGCATCTTTTCCTTTGAAATCCTGTATAGGTTGATTCATCATCGGGAACAAATTTAATATTTGCTCTTACTGCGTCATCTGCAGCAGTAGTAATTTCGTCAGGATCAATGAACTCAAAATGACCTGCAACTTGTTTACCGGCTGCATTTAAAACAATTTCATCGTCGTTGATTACTAAATAGTCAGCAGGTTTTTCTCCGAAGTATATTAACTCACGGTCGGTCTTATAAGACAATGTCGGCCACTGACTTACATTTTTAACGGCTAATGCTTCAGCTGCACTTGCATAAAACGGCACAACTGACAACATCATCATAAGTGCCATTAAGATTGATAGTAATTTTTTAGTTTTCATAATTTTCTTCCTTTCTTCGGTACTCCTTCCGTCAGACCTTCGGTCTGCCACCAACTCTTGCGGTTCCCAAAGTTTTGTTGTGCCTTGGAGCGGCACCAAAACTTTGACCGCTGCGCCATCCTCACCTCGCTTTTTCGTCCACAGGACGCGCTTCGGCGACGATGCTTCAAAGAGGAAGGCTTTTTGGCTCCCTCTTTGAGGGAGCTGGCGGCGAAGCCGACTGAGGGAGTTCAATAGTTTAATTTATATTTTCAATTTTGCTCACCGCCGTGAGCCGCGGTGCATAATCTCACCCCTTTCTTAAATGTAAAATTAAAGTGGTTTTTGAGTTTTTTAACACATTTATTTTAAAATGTAAACAAATCATATCACAAATATTTATTGTTGTCAATAATATATATTCAGAATAAGTATTGATTTGTATATATATTATGTGATAATATTCCTTTAAGATATAAAATTAAGGTGGAATTATGAGTCAACAACAGGATAATTTTAAAAGAGGAACGGCGGAAATGCTTGTTCTTCACCTTTTGCAGGGTGGAGATTTATACGGCTATGAAATAACAAAAGCCTTCAAGGAAAAAAGCGGCGGCAATTACACAATGATTGAGGCGGCTTTGTATGTTGTTTTATACCGCCTTGTTAATGCCGGGTATATTTCCGACTATGAAAAGCTGGTGGGTGCAAGAAGGCGAAGAAGGTATTACCACCTTGAAGACAAGGGCAGAGAATACTATAAGGAAATTCTGCAGGAGTACCTGACGGTCACAAAGTCAATTGCACAAATTCTTGATATGGAGTGTGAGTTCAGTGATAACACAGAAGGAAATTAACAGATACATAAAGGATATAAAAAAAGAACTGCTTTACAGTAGTAAGCAGACAAGGGAGTTTCTTGCAGGGCTCAGGCAGAATGTCTGCGACTTTGCGGCAGAAAACGAACACGCCGATATGGCACAGGTTACGGAGCAGTTCGGCAAACCCGAGGACATTGCCGCAACCTTTTTTGAGCAGTACGATAAAAATGAGATTAAGCGTAAGGTTAATGTGAGAAGGATAGCGGTTATTGTGGGCATTGTGATGATTGCTGTGTTTGCAGCGACAATGGTTACCGTTATCATTGACAGCAACAAATCAAATGGAGTTTATACCTATATTGGTAATGCACAAGAAATTTCTATACTTAAAAGCAACACAACCAACTGAAAGCAATATACAGGGAGAATAAGCAAATGATAACACAGAAGCAAATCAATAAATATATAAAGGACATAAAAAAAGAACTCCTTTACGGGACAAAGGAGTCAAGGCAGTTCCTGAAGGAGCTGAAACAGAATGTTACGGATTATGCCGAAGAAAACCAAAACGCCGATATGGCGGAAGTTACGGAGCAGTTCGGCAAGCCTGAGGACATTGCCGCAACCTTTTTTGAGCAGTACGATAAAAATGAGATTAAGCGTAAGGTTAATGTGAGAAGGGTAGCAGTTATTGTCGGTATTGTTATGCTTGTTGTGTTTACCGTTAGTCTGACTACTGCGGTAATTAACTCATATAAATCGGTAAACGGGTTTTACAGTGTATCGCCCGTAGAAGAAATCAATACTTCTAAAACGATTCAATAACTAAAGCACTTGACAGGGAGCGAAGGCAAATGATAACACAGAAGCAAATCAATAAATATATAAAGGACATAAAAAAAGAACTGCTTTACGGGACAAGGGAGTCGAGGCAGTTCCTGAAGGAGCTGAAACAGAATGTTACGGATTATGCCGAAGAAAACCAAAACGCCGATATGGCACAGGTTACGGAGCAGTTCGGCAAGCCTGAGGACATTGCCGCAACCTTTTTTGAACAGTATGGCAAAGAGGATATAAAAAAGAAGGTCAATATCCGCAGGGTGGTTATAGTTGCATTAACAATTGCAATTACTATGTTTATTATAGCGCTCGCTATTGAATTAATAGATGCACACAGAACAGGAATGGGATACTATTCTGAAGAAATTGTTACAAATAAAAGTATAATTGAAACTACCAACACTAACAAAAACACAGATGCACTAAACTGAAAGCATTAACAGGGAGCGAAAAGCTTAATTAAAAGATATAAAAAAACAGCTACCAAAGGAGAAATCCTGAGGTAGCTGTAATAATTTTTGAAGTTTTTTCTGATTTTCTTAACCATTCATTCTGTTTTGCAAAACGGCTTTTTGCCCGTTTGGGGATTTCCGGGCCCGAAATCCAATGCTCGTTAAGACAAGGACACAAACCCGCTGAAAGAAAAATTGCAAAACAAAAAAGCCGTTACATAGGCAACAGAAACAAGCGTGGAGAGAAAGATTCACCGCACTCATATTCTGTTGGGTCACTATGTAACAGCTTTTAAATAAAGCTAAATATAAATCGATGTGTGTGGCTGTTTGAGCAAAGCGTAATTAAAGTAGTTGTAGTTTCGCCAAGCTCAACAAAAACATCGTGACGGTGGTATGATATATTATTTTGAAAAATTTGACAACGGGAAATTTGTCGAATGGTTTAAAAAATTTTTTCACAGTCAATAATATTTAGTTTGGGCTTTTGAAAAAAATCTTTTACCTCCCATATATACCACGACATAAGCAGGGGTAAAATGTTCCAAGTATTTGAAAAAAGTTTAAAAAATTTTGTATGAAGAAAAATGTGACGCAGTATCCATATAACCAAAATTTGATTTTTTTGCTTCGCAACCTGCCACATAACACTGGCGTGTTTGAATTTCTTTCTGTGTATTATTGAATTATTACATCCTTCCTTGAAGGCATAAAAAGAAGACACCTACCAAGTGGTAAGTGCCGTGAAACAAGATCTGTTTTATTCTTATTTTCTTTTTTCCGTACAAAGTGCAATCAAATCCTCAACTCTTGCGATAGCAAGACACTCTACTGTGTCCGATGCACCGTAGTAGATTTTTACCTCTCCGTCATCTTCAAGAATCATACCTCCGGGGAAAATTACATGCTTACGGAAGCCCGACTGTGTTTCATAATAGGTTTCGGGAGCAATAAGTGGAAGCTTGCTCATACCGACGATTTTTGTCGGGTCATCAAGGTCAAGAAGCATAATTCCTGCACAGTATCTTTTCTTCCACGCTCTTTCCCAGCCGTTCTTTCTTCTTTTATTATCCTTATCTACTGCATGGAAAATTGTAAGCCAACCCTTGTCGGTTTTAATGGGCGGTGCCGCAGGTCCGATTTTATCATTGGCATAGGGAACATCCTCGACAGCAAGAACAAGCTCAGTCTCACCCCAGAATTTAAGGTCGGGAGATGTTGAAAGCCAAAGGTCAAATCTGTCCTTGCCGCCTCTTGAATAAACAGGGAACGGTCTTTCAAGACGGACATACTTGCCGCCGACTTTTTCGGGAAAGAGTACCATGTTGCGATTATCGGGAGCAGAAGCACTGAT
Source organism: Acutalibacteraceae bacterium (assembly GCA_045532935.1). GTDB lineage: Bacteria > Bacillota > Clostridia > Oscillospirales > Acutalibacteraceae > UBA6857. The sequence goes on along the minus strand of JAZSGW010000012.1, from coordinate 71,182 downwards.
AACGTTTATGTTTTCAAAATCATCGTCAATTTCAGCTATACAGCCCCGTACACCGTGACGGGTATCCATAGCCATACAGATATAAGGCTTGCCGTCAATAACTGTAATTCTCGGGTCATAAAGTCTTTTTATTTCGTCCTCGGGCAAAAGATTTTTGTTGTCAAAAATAGTCTTTTCGCTTACAGTCCAGTTTATACCGTCGTCGCTTGTGGCAAAGCCGAGAGAGGTTTTAAATTTAACCTTAGGACAGGTCTTTTCCGTAGGTCCGTAATCGTTACGAAATACCATAACATACTTTCCCTTGTACTTAGCAACACCTGCATTAAAAATCAGTGAAGCTTCATAGGGAATATCATCCTTGGTAAGCACAGGCTTTTCGATTTTTCTTATACACTGAGCACTGTAAAGCTTTGGTTTTAAGGTTTTCATTGTCCCATCTCATTTCAAACATATTTTCTCGCCTGACTCTGACGATTTATAAATTGCCAAAAATTCCTCTACAGCTTTTCCGCCCTCGTAGGCGTCTATGGGGAAGGATTTATTGTTTTCTATGCAGTTATAAAAATCCTTTATAAGAGGAGAGTGACCGTTTCCCCAATAGCTTTTGCCGATAAAATCAGTCTTGCTTTTTGAGCGAAGCTTTTTTGCCTTGCCGAGGATTATAATATAGGCGTTGCTGCCCTCTATACGCAAGGTAGCTCTCTGGCAGATTATATCAATCATAATTGGACGATTATCTGAAAAGGCAGTTGTGGCATTAAAAAGTGCAGTAACCCCGTTTTCGTATTCGAAAAGTGCGTGTACCGTGTCCTCGACTTCAATAACACCTTTCAGATGGTCATTGAAGGTGTGAGCTGTTACAGAAGCTGTATCACTTCCTATAAGATATCTCATTAAATCCTGCGTGTGTATAGCCTGATTGACTGTAACACCGCCGCCTTCTTTTGAAAGCTTACCGTGCCAGTCATCACTATAGTAGTCTTCACCACGGCTCCAATGCACAAAAGCTCTTGCCGATATAACCTTGCCGAAAAGCTTTTTGTCAATAATATCCTTTACGGCAGTGACTGATTCGATATATCTGTTCTGAAAGCATACACCGAAATTTGCACTGCTTTTGTTCTGAGCCTTACGAATCTCTGAAAGACCTTCTTCAGATATAGCACAGGGCTTTTCACAAAGAACATGAATACCTTTTTCAAGAGCCGCAACAGCCATAGGCACATGAAGATAGTGAGGAGTGCAGATATGAATACAGTCGGGCTTATCTTCGCTGAGCATAGCTTCAAAATCGTAAAACGCCCTGCATCCGTATTTTTTTGCCGCAGCATCAGCGCGGTCTTTTTTTATATCCACAACTGATGAAATATCTATGCCTTTAAGACTTTTCAGAACTCTGAGATGATTACGTGAAATAGCACCGCAGCCTACTACTGAAACCCTCATATTTTCACTTCCTTAAAAGGTACTGCTCATATCCTCGGTTACTTTTGAAACAACATTTTCCTTTGCCTTTGATGATGCCGCTTTTTTCATAAGAAGAGAATAGAATTTATCTTCATCTATTGGCAAAGTAACAGTTTCATTTGTCCAGGAAGAAAGATGAGCTGCATTGGAAATCATCAGACCGTTTATGCCCTCTGTGCCTTCGGCAACAAGAGGGGTGCCGTAAAGGATATGGTCAGAAAAAGCATTGAGCACACCGGGATGCTGGTCGTTGATTCCGTCGGTTTCAACTTCGATTTCTTTATAAGGTATGCTAGCAAATCCGTTTTCGCAGTTAGCGATATTTTGGGGTAAAGACTCTTCAAGCTCAAAGAGAGTTATTTTTTCACCTTTTTCACAGACAAGCTTTGCCTTGTCCATAGTAATTTCAAGTCTGTTTGAGCCGGGGAAATCACCTGTAGATGTTACAAATACACCGGTTGCACCGTTCGGATATTCGGCATAGATTGTTACATCGTCTTCAATTTCAACATCGTGCCACTTACCCTCGTGACAGAAGGCTCTTACTTTTGACGGCATACCGCAGATCCATTGCCATAAGTCAAGCTGATGAGGAGACTGATTGAGAAGGACGCCTCCGCCTTCACCTATCCATGTGGCTCTCCAACCGCCTGAATTATAATAAGCCTGTGTCCGGTACCAATCGGTTATAATCCAGTTTACACGTCGGATTTCACCGTACTTTTTGCTGTCAACGATTTCTTTGATTTTTCTGTAAACGCAGTTGGTTCTCTGATTGAACATCATCGCAAAGGTTTTATCCTGCTTTTCGGCAAACTCATTCATTTCACGAACCTGCTTTGTGTAAACGCCTGCAGGCTTTTCCGAAACTACGTGAAGTCCGTTTTTCAGTGCCTTCATCACAAGCTCAGGGTGAGAGTAGTGAGGAGTGCAGATAATAACTGCATCAACCTCACCGCTTTCCATAAGCTCTTCAGCTGAAGTAAAGGCTTTTGCCCAAGGGAGATTTTCTTTTGACCAGAGGAGTTTTTCCTCGCAAGTGTCGGCAACAGCAGTTATGCGCATGCCTCTGACCTTACCGGCAAGAAAGCTCTTGGCGTGGGAGGTACCCATATTACCCATACCTATAATGCCGAAGCGGATGGGATGGATTTTATTTACAACACCGTACATGGCATCAGCGGCAGCCTTGAAGGATTCGGCATGACTCGGGTAAGCATTGACTTTTATTTTTCTTACACTGTTAACCACTGCTTCAAGCTTTCCCAAACCCTCAAAGACCTTGAGGTGAGGCTCAAGAGATAGAATAACAGCTTTCTTATGCTTGTCAAATCTTCTCAGAATTTCTTCAACATTTCCGTCACCCTCACCTGCAGGTACAACATCGGAATTTTCATAAAGAGCGTCCTTGATATGAAAATATTCTATGTAATCTTCAAGCAGGTCATAAGCCTTGAGAGTATCAACACCGCACTGTACGAAGTTTGCAGGGTCGAAAACTGCTTTGAGCTTTCCTTCGCAGGCTTTGAGGATGTCAAGGCATCGTTCTGCGTTATCGCCGTATATGCCTTTTTCGTTTTCATGACAGCAGATAAGTCCTTCGGAAATTGCATAGTCGGTCATAGCCTTTACTCTGCGGATAACCTCATCTCTGTACTCTTCGTAGGAATCGCCTTCGCTGAAATAGAAACTGAAAATTCTGATATATTTCGCTTCAAGAGTTTTTGCAACTGCAACGGTATTCTTGAATGCTTCAAAATGAGGCGCAAAATCCTCTTTGATGTTGATTTTACCGTAGCCCGAACCGATAGAAGCAACCTTCATTCCCTCGCGGTCAATCTCAACTTTCATTTCTTTTGCCTGCTCTACAGAGAGATTGTTTATATTAAGAGACTTACCGAAGCCGCGAAGCTCCATATGTGTAATTCCGTTTTTCTTGCAGGCAGCTATCTGTCCGCCGATAGTTGCTTCTCCTGATTCATCGCAGAATGCTGAATAAATAAAATGTGCCATTATTACAGCTCCTTTACCTTAATAGCTATATTGTTTCTATTGTACATCTATTTTGTTGTATTTTCCTTAAATATTTTGATGAATGGAAGGCTTTTTCTTTACTTTTTTGATATCATCTGATTTCATAAATCTCAACAGGGCCTGAAAGCCCACTTAAAAGAAGATTCTTTTCAAACTCCAATGCTCTTGCGTGGTAAGGCCCTATATGCTTCCGCTCCCACTCCTCGGGTAAATCGAAATAAACAAAGGTATTTGAGGCAGTGTTTGATACAGTTATAATCAACTCGTTTTCCTTTTTCAACAGTGCTTTATCAATAACTGCTTCATAAGGCGGCATAAAAAGCTCTGCTATCTTTGTGCCGTTTAAAATCACCTCACAGCTATAATGTATATCACCAAGTGATATTATCAAATCCTTTGATTTACTGTCATAGGTAAAACTTGTCCTGTACTGACATTTACCTGAAAAATCCTCACCGAATAATGCTGACCAATCGCCGTACATAGTAGCTGTTTCCTCATCATTGACATCGGTGTAATTCATACCGCTTTTGCTGAGAGTGAATTTTTTAAGTCTCTTTACTTTAAAATCTGTAATGGTACATATTTTTTTGCTTTTTTTCGGTGCATTTTTTTCAGTTGTCTTATCGCTCCCCGTTATGAAAACTTTTATTTCACCGCTTTCGAAGCAATAGTTGTCACTTGTTAAATATAGTTTTTTGTTAAGTGCATTAAGTTCTCTTGTACCGTCGGGAAGTTGTATTTCAGCATTTACTTTTTCAGCACCCTCATTGAAAACAAGATATATTTCACAATTACTGTATTTTCTTTTATGTACTCTTAACTTTCCGTTATCGCCCAAAATGTCAAGTTTCGGGAAATATTCAGCATTATCCTTATGGTAAATCTTACCTCCACCGCTTTTGAAAATTTCAAGGCGGTGCTTTACTTTGTCGGGCATATATTTATCCGCCGGGATATAAACTGTCCTGTATTCGGCTCTGCCCATGGCAAGTATGCCTTTTTTAAGCTTTTCATCATCGCAGTTATGTATAAAATCATCGTCAATGATATCAAACTGTCCGTGATGTCTTTCGATTTCTCTGCCCATTTTTTTGTAAGATTTAAGAGCAGTTTCTGTATCATCATCGTTTGCCCACAGTGAACGCATAGGCAGATACAGAGCACATTCCGTGTCGGGTTTACCGCCCCGCATAAGATATTGTAGGGATGCCATATATCGATTAAACTCAGGAAGATATTCTGCACCGGGAAGCGTATTTGAAAAAACCGGACGCTGTCTTACAGCATAATAACCCTTATCATCATACATAAGAAGCATAAAGTTGAGAACATTGATGCCCCTTACAAGCTGATAGCCGAGTATATATCGCATTTGTTCATAGGTCATTGTTCCGTAAACGGAAAGGGATTCCGTAAGGGAAAGCCCGGAGCCTGACTGCTCTGCCGCTGAAGAAGCAAGACGGGGGAAAAATCCGCAGTCCTTGCCGGGCATAATCTGTCCCCATATAACATCTACACCGGGTACATCTAAAAGTCGAAGCTGTCTTAATGGGTGATGAAAGCTTTTTTGGAAGCCGTAAGGCTCATTATCTTTATCAAGATGACCGGCAGAAAGCAAACCGTTTTTATTGCACCATTTTTTGATGGGAGTAAAATAGTTTTTAGCAAAAAGATCGGCGCATATATCATGATATATGATATTGAATTCGTGGTCATTATGTTTTTTCATCTTTCTGAGAGAAAGTCTTTTACCTGTACGCTTCTTATATTCTTCTTTTATGCTTTTTGTAAAAGGCAAAGCACCTATATCAGGCTCGTCGGTGAAGACAAGAGGACTTAATGATTTGAAGCTGTCACCCATTTTTTCTTTATGCTTTTCGTGGGTGAGAGCAATGAATTTTTCAGTTGCTTTTATGTTTGTAAGGTCAGCCTTTGAATTTGTTTTTACCCGTCCTTTTTCAATATGTGTCAGACGTAAATCTTTGCTATCCTTTGTTACAAGACCGTTGGCGTTACCTGAAGGCCAGCCACCCTCATCGTAAAGCCAAAAAAACATCTCTTTTGATGAGGCATAATCTGCCGCAAAAGAAAGCATTTCAAAATACTCGTTAGAAAGATAAGGTGGCTGAAGATTTGTTATCATCGTTTTCGGTCTGAACTCTTTAGGCAGAGGGATTACATAAACTCCCCGGATGTTTCTTTCAAACATTTCATCGAGCTGTCTTTTTATTACTTCTTTGCTTAATACTTCATTCCACATCCAGGAATAGACGGGATAGTATATGTTATCGGGAGTGAAAAACTTTTCTGTGTCAAAACTGAAGCTGCTCATTTTTCATCCCCCTTACTTTTTTTCTGAACCTTTTTCGGTGAAATGCCGTAAACTTCCTTGAACTTTTTTGAAAAATAATTACTGTCCTCAAATCCGCAGATTTCAGCAACCTGAGTGATATTTTGTCCTTCTGCACTTCTGAGAAGCTGTTCGGCATACTGCAATCTTAATGAATTAAGATATTTTGAAAAGCCCAATCCCGTTTCTTTTTTGAAGAGTCTTGAAAAATGCTCAGGGCTTACGGAGAACATCTTTGCCAGAGAAGAAAGAGTTATGTCAGAAGCAAAATTCTCCTTTATATATGCTACTGCCTGCTCAATCACCCTGTTACCGTCGTCAATATCAATGCAGGATTCGGTGTTACGCATAAGAAGATAAAACAGGGAATGAGTATGGCAGGAGATTATTTCATCAGAAAAGGAGTCTTTGAGATTATATTCGTTTTCTATTTTATCTAAAAGCTTTCTTACCTCATCGGTTACAAAGGGGTTTCTGAAAAGGTAATTACCCGTAGAAATACTTGACTGTATAGAAGCAGGTATGTACTCACAGGTGCAGTTGATAAGTATTCTTGAGTGCTTTATGTTATCGTATTTCGTGTGGTGAATTATACCGTCGGGGATTATTACAATATCACCCGACTGAACATTATAAACCTTGTTGTCGATAATATAGGTGCAGTTGCCCTCTTCAAGAAAATATATCTCATAAAGAGAATGGTAATGGGGCCAGGAAGCACCCGTTTCGGCAACTCTTTTACTCATACCGTGGTGAAAGTATAAATTTTCGGCAGGGTCAAATTTGATAAAGCTCATAGCGTCTCTCCTTATATTTATAAGGTGATAATAGCATTGCATATCAAAAAAGTCAAGAAATCAGATAAAACAAGTCAAAATATTCAAGGAAAACAGAATAAAATAGATGTATTATTATAATGATAAACTATCAGAAAGGTATGATTTGTATGAAAACAGTTATTAAAGTTGTTATTGCGGTTTTACTTGTTGTTGCAATAGGCGCAGGAGGCTTTATCGGATATAAAAGCTCACAGGGCATTTCCTATGATGTTTCGTCAGCAGAAAAAGTAGGCACAGATGTAGAGATAGTGTCAGAGGATGTTGACAGCGTTACCCTTAAAAAGAAGGACGACGGTGAGTTCAAGGTGCTGATGTTTACTGATACACATTTTTGTGGCAAAAGAGAAAAGGACATAATGTGTGCTGAATACATTGTCAAAAATATAACCGAGCAAAAGCCTGACCTTGTTATTTTCGGCGGAGATAACATTTCAGGAGGCTTTACTAAAAAAAGAGCAACCGAATTTGCTGTTCTTATGGAAAACCTCGGTGTTTATTGGGCGGCGGTGCTCGGTAATCACGAAGGTGAAGGTTTCCTTGCTGTATCAAGAGAAGAAAATGTTGAGATTTTCTCATCTTATGAATACTGTTTTATGCGTGAAGGCAAAGAAGATATTGACGGACACGGAAATTATACTGTAAATATTCTGAACAATGACGGTACTCTCAAAGAGGTATTCTTCTTTATGGATTCGGGAAGTTATATGTCCGATGAACTAAAAGCACAGTACGGTGTAACGGATGACGATGAGGTTTACGACGGCATCAAGACCTCACAGGTTGAGTGGTATAAGGAAAAGCACGATGAAATTGAAGCTGAATACGGCAAATTCAAGTCTGTAACAGTTGTACATATTCCGCCTTATCAGGCAGAGGGTAATTACGAGAACACTCATTTTGCTTATGGCGAAAAGCGTGAAGGTGTTTGTGAGTCAGGTTTTGATGCAGGACTTTTTGATGCTCTTAAGGAAAAAGGCAGTACTCAGGCTGTATATTTCGGTCACGACCACGTGAACGATTTCGGCTATGAATATGAAGGTATTCTTCTTTCATACATCCAGTCATCGGGTTACAGTTCATATAATATGGAAAGCAAATTCGATTCACCCGAAAACGAGTGGATTCAGGGTTGCACGCTTCTTAACATCGCAGAAGACGGCACTTATACTGCCGAAAGAATATTCAATCATCAATAAAAGGAGTTTTATTCTATGAGATACATTGATAACAAAGCTGAAGATGTAAAAATTGCTTACATAGGTGGCGGCTCACGCGGCTGGGCATGGGGGCTTATGAGCGACCTTGCAACAGCAGGTGATATGAGTGGCAGAGTTGAGCTTTATGATATAGACTTTGAAGCCGCAAAGGCCAATGAAGTCATCGGAAACAAGTATAACAATCTCCCTGATGCAATATCAAAATGGGAATATAAAGCAGTTGGAACCATAGGTGAGGCTCTGACAGGTGCAGATTTTGTCATCATCTCCATTCTGCCCGGTACCTTTGATGAAATGGAAAGCGATGTTCATGCTCCCGAAGAATACGGCATTTATCAGTCTGTGGGTGACACAACGGGCCCCGGCGGTGTTGTCCGCGCTATGCGTACACTTCCTATGTTTGAAGAAATTGCCCAAAACATAAAGAAGTATTCACCCGATGCCTGGGTTATCAACTACACCAATCCTATGACCCTTTGCGTAAAGACCCTTTACAGAGTATTCCCTGAAATTAAAGCCTTTGGTTGCTGTCACGAGGTTTTCGGCACTCAGGACGTTCTTGCTAAAATGGCAAGCGTTCTTTTCGGTGAAGAAGTAAAGAGAAAGGAAATCAAGGTTAACCCCATAGGTGTAAATCACTTCACATGGCTGACAAAAGCAACCTACAGAAATATAGACCTTTTCCCTTATTACAGACAGTTCTGCGAAAAATACAAGGACGGTTGCACCGAGTATGTTGACCCCGTCTGGCTTAAGGGCTTTCACGGTAATGCACACAAGGTTAAAATTGACCTTTTCAGACGCTTTGGTTACATAGCCGCCGCAGGTGACAGACATCTTGCTGAATTCTGTGAGGGTAAGTGGTACCTTGAATCTCCCGAAAGAGTTGAAAGTATGCTCTTTCACCTTACTCCCGTGTGGTCAAGAAAGGACGAGCTTAAAGAAAGACTCGAAAAAAGCAAGAGGCTTTTAAGCGGTGAAGAGGAAATCAAGCTTAAGCTTACGGGTGAAGAGGGAGTCAAGCAGATGAGGGCAATTCTCGGTCTTGGTGATTTCGTAACCAATGTCAATCTTCCCAACCGAGGACAGATTCCCAATCTTCCCCTGGGCGCAGTTGTTGAAACAAATGCTTCCTTTACATCGGGTACGGTAACTCCAGTAGTGGCAGGCGAAATCCCAAAAGAAATTTATCCTCTTATTTCACGCATCTGCACTCAGCAGGAGGTACTCTCCGATGCTATTGCAGAAAGAAATATCGATAAGATTTTTGAGGTGTTCGCTAACGATCCTCTTGTAACCTGCTCCCTTTGTGAAGCAAAGGAGCTTTTCAATAAGATGGTAAACAATACAAAGGCTTATCTTACCGATTATAATCTCGGCTGATAAGAGTGGAGAAAATATGAAAACATTACCTTTTATTTTTGCGGTTGTTACTGTATTGCTACCTGTTATAACACAGAAAACGGGACTTTCGGAAAAGTACGGTTTTAAAATGAAAATGCTTTGTGCATTTATGTATATTGTGACAGGTGTAATTTCGGCTCTTTCACTTTACAGAGTTACGGCTTATTCGGTTATGATACTCACAGCACTCGTTTTAGGTATGCTTGGCGACTTCTTTCTCGAATATAAATCGAAAAAGTTTTTTCCCTTGGGTGCCGCATTTTTTGGAATCGGACACATCGTTTACAGTTGCACCTTTCTTTTTATCGGTACCTACAAGGCTTTATCTCACATTGAAATAGTAGCCGGAATTACTCTTGTTCTTTCAGCGGTTATTCTGATTTTTGCAAAAGTGAAGCTCAGGCTGAAGGGTAAAAAGAAACTGATTTTAGCTTATGCTCCTGTTTTGATTTTTGCCTTCGCCTCAGCTCTTGTTAGCGGAATTCTTGCAATGAGTGTGGCAAATCTTTCATATGGCTTGTGCCTTACAACGGCAGGTGTGCTTTTCTTCTTGTCTGATATTATGATAGGTATGGGTAAGGGCGGATTTGACCGACCAGCATTCCTACACAATGCTGTTTCCTATACCTATTTTGCAGCACAAGCACTTTTTGCTCTGAGTATAATTTTTCAATAAAGGGGTGAATGTATGAAAAACGAATTTTTACCCGTACTTCGCTTTGTTTCCTCAAGTGATGCCCATATAGAGGGCGTAGATTCGGTAGGCTACAGAAGGTTAAAAAAAGCAATTGATTTTTCATTGAATTTTGCAAAGAAGGATGAACGCTATAAAAAGCTCGATGTCATACTTATGGCTGGCGACTTTACCGACCACGGAAGGCCCGATGAATTTGACGCCTTTGGGCAGATTTTTAACTATGCTCAAGAAAAAGGGACACCGCTTTTAAGCATTGTTGCAAGAGGACACGAATGCATCACTCTCAAAAAGAAATCACTTGACTATTTCAGAAAAACTACCTATCAGGAAACAGATTTTCACAGAATAATCGGCGGTTATCATTTTATCGGTCTTTCAACCTGCCGACTGCCTGCACTTTATTATTCACCGAAGCAGAAAAGATGGCTGAAACAACAGCTTGACAGTGCAGTAGCAGACACACCCGATAAACCCGTATTCTTAATGCATCACGAACACGTTAAGTACACCGTTTACGGCAGCAGTAAATTTGACGGATGGGGACATCCGCTTTTCACAAAAATACTGAAAAAATATCCGAATGTAGTGGATTTTTCCGGGCACTCACATTATCCGCTTAATGACCCCCGTTCCCTGTGGCAGAATGAGTATACGGCGATAGGCACCGGCTCATTGAAATATGTTGAACTTACCGTTGATGATGAAAGGTGCGTTCATCCGCCTACATATAAGGATTGTGCAACCTTTTGGATTGTTGAAGCCGATAAGGACGGCAATCTGCACCTTATGGGTATAGACTGCGAGGCGGAAGAAATTCTTTGCGAGTATTATCTTAAAAATCCCGCAGATAAAAACAACAGAGAGTACACCGAGGAAAAACAGCGTTTACGCAGTAAGCCTCCTGTCTTTCCCGAAAATTCGGAAATAAGCATTAAGAAAGAAAACAGTATTTACTCGGCGGGATATCCCAAGGCAGAAAGCACAGACGGTATGCCCGTATTTATTTACAGAGCTTTTGTTTACGATGAAAACGGCAAGGAAATGGCATCGGGCAAAACCGTACCTTCCTATTATCTTTTCAGGGGCGAAGAAATTCTGACTACTGATTTAGGGTCTTTGCCAAAAGGGAAATATACAGTTAAAACTACGGCTGAAAACGTTTATGGTTTACAGTCTGAATATATAGAGAAAACAATAGAAATATAAAGGAGAAAATCAAATGGGAAAACTTAAAGAAAAACTTCAGAAAATTATGGAAAATCCCGATGTAGCCTTTAAAGAGCAGGTCGGCTATGTTTCGGGCGTGTTCGGTAACTGTATGGGCCAGGATTCCGTAAGCACATACACCGACCAGTTTATGTATGACTATATGGGTCTTAAATCAAGCCATGTGGTAGCTATGAAATCAACCTCCACAGCTGCAAATATTCTCATTGCACCCATCGTCGGTGCACTGCTGGACAATAACCGTTCGGGCAAGGGTAATGCGAGAAGCTTTATGATGGCATCTGCCATTCCTTTTACTCTTGCCTCAATGCTTCTTTTCGTGGTGCCCTCAGGCTCACTAATGTTCAATGTAATATGGAGCTTCGTGCTTTATCTTACCTTTAATATTGCTGATACCTTTTACGATGTGGCGCTGTCAACTCTCTCAGTACGAATGACACCCAACGCCAAATCAAGAAAGAACTTTTATACCGTGGCTCAGGTTGCTTCAACTCTCGGTTCTATGTTCCCGGGATGGCTTGTACCTATTATCATTGAGGCTATGGACAGCGACTATAATTCTGAAAAATGGGCATTCTTCACCGTTGCGCTACTTTTCGGTATTCTCGGTCTTTTCTCAATGCTTGTGCCTTGTATGACGCTTAAGGAAAGAAATATTGTTCTTCCGCCAAGGGAAGATAAAAAGGTCAAAATTGACTATAAGCTCATTCTTCTCAACAGACCGCTTCTTCTGCTGTGCTTAGCTAACTGCGTTGAATCTATAAGAAAGGTATGCTATAATTCTCTTCCCTTCTTCTACAAGCAGACACTCGGCAGATACGGCATGAAGACTTATGTTGAAATGGGTAGTACGGCTCTTTCCTATACAGGTCTTTTCTCCGTACCCTTCATCGGCAAGAAGCTTTCATCAAGAGACATTGTTGTGGCAGGCTATATGCACACTGCTATCTGTTACATACTTCTTGCTATTTTCGGCTATAAAAATCTCTGGATTGTAGGTATCCTTATTGCTCTCGGCGGTCTTCCCAATGCAGGTATGAGTGCCGCAAAAAGAGTTTTACTTGCCGACTCAACAGACTATATGGAATGGAAAAGCTATCAGAAATACGGCGTGGCACAGCGTAACGAGGGTATGGTTTTTGCCTTCAGTACTATGGTGTCAAGGATTGCTGACCTCTGGAAGGAGCTTCTTGTAAACGGCGGTCTGGCTCTTATCGGCTATCAGAGTGCACAGAATATTGGCGGTCAGATGGTTGAAGCAGTACAGACACCTGAGACCTTACACGGAATTTTCCTTCTTGTTGCAGTACCCGGTATTATTGGTAACCTTATTCCCGGTATCATTATGATGTTCGATAACTTTACAGGCAAGCGTAAAGAAAAGATTATGGCAGAGCTTGAAGTAATCAGGGCTGAAGCAAAAACAAAGCTTGAAGCAGCAGAGGAAGCATAATGAAAACGACAAAAGAAAACAGAAATAAAAAGTCTTACGTAATTTTAAAAATTGTCAGGATAATTTTAATTTGTCTGACAACGATTGCTCTTATGGTTTTCGGACTTTACAAGCTTGTGACTTATCAGTGGCAGGATGAACCGAAAGAATATCCTGCAACCAATCAGTACATTACAAACCTCAGTGAAACTATGGTTTCAGCCCACCGTGCAGGTAAAAGCCTTTTCCCTCAGGGCACGATGATGGCATTTGAGGGCTGTGTAACTTCTGAAGAGTTTGAAACTGATATTTTTGAATTTGATATACATATAACGGCAGACGAAAAGCTCATTATTCTTCACGATGACACTCTCGACGAAGTAACTGATGCGGTAGAATACTTTGGGAAAACTGAAAATTATCCTGAAAACTACACCTACGAAGAAATACACAATCTCAATTTCGGTGAATTTTTTAAAGATAAAGACGGTGAAACTCCCTACAAAGGACTGCGTGGCGAGGATATACCCGATAATCTGAGGGTATTAACTGTAACAGATGCTCTTAACTTTCTTGAAAAAAGCGGTGGGTATTATTACAGTATAGAAATCAAAAACAGCGGTGAATTGGGCTTCAAGGCAGCAGATATTCTTTATGATATTTTATCGGATATGAAGCTGGTTGACAGAGTGATTATTGCCTCTTTTGACAAGGAAATTCTTTTATATATTGATGAGAACTGTCCCGACCTGACCCGTATTGCCTATAATGTGGAAGCTGCAGGGTTGTTCTTTGATGCTCTTCTTGACATTGACAGACCTGAGGGCTATTATAAATTTGATGTTTTGCAGGTGCCGCCCAACAGATATATTGTAAATATGGGCACATCAAAGCTTGTAAATTTTGCTCATAAAAATAATATCGCTGTTCACTACTGGACAATCAATGATGCAGAAAAAATGAAGTTTTTGCAAAGCATCGGAGCCGACGGTATCATAACAGACATCCCTGATGTTGCCTATGAAGTGCTGAACTCTGAGAATGAGAAATAAAAACAAGAAAAACACAAAGGTAAGGAGATATATTATGCTGCCTGTTAAATGGGGACAAGGACAGTTGTTTGCTTTTTCTGCCCTTGACGGTGAATCGCTTTTTACAGACGATTTTACGGGAACCTTATGCGGTGATAAAATCGGCGTTATATTCAATACACTTTGCCGAAGAACGCTTTACTTCGGAGATATGAACAAATTTATTGCTCCCGAGCTTAAATGTACAATTTCAGATATGATTATTCTCGAAACCCTACTTGGCTCTTTTAGTATGATATTTGCTGAAAGACATCTTGTTATCGGTGAATACAATGATATATCAGGTGTATTCGTAAGCCATGGCGGTGAATGTAAAACTGTCAGAAAAGGTGATGTAGAGATACACGATAGTAATGACGGTGAATATACGGCTATAATTAAAAGAGACGGCAGATTTGCTTTCGCATACGGTAAAAGTGAAAATGAAGTTATTGACCTTTGCGAAAAAGGTATTGATATTGACCTCGAAGAGCTGAAAGAGATTAAGAAAAAGCCTTTTGAAAAAGAACTTCCCGATAATGACAGATACGGTGCCTTGTATGCTAAATGTATAAGCGTAATGAGAAGTCAGCTTTATTCTCCTGAAGGCAATATTAAAAGAATATGGTCAACACCTGACCGTCTGCCTCACAGAAATATGTGGCTGTGGGATTCGGTTTTTCATGCCATCGGTCACAGACACCTTGATGCGAAACTGGCACAGAATTTAATTCTTGCTCTATTTGATGTACAGCGTGAAGACGGGTTTATACCGCATATGGCAAGACCTGACTATATTTCAGCTATAACACAGCCTCCTGTTATAGCTTGGGGAGCCTGGCTCGTTTATGAAAAAAGCGGTGATAAAGAGTTTCTGAAAACTGTTTTCGAAAACAATAAAAGATTTTTGCTCTGGTGTCAGAAAAATAGAAAAAAGACGGAAAAGGAGCTTTATTCCTGGCACACTAACCCTGAACTAAACAACAGATGTGATGAATCGGGTATGGATAATTCACCAAGGTTTGATACAGAAAGCGACCTTTATGCCATTGACTTTTCCTGCTATATGGCAAGCGAGGCAAAGTTTATGAAAAAAATTGCCGACGAGCTTAGCGATGAGGAAAGTGCAAACTTCTTCGGTGATTGGTATGAAGAAATAAAAACCGAAATAAACAGCTCTCTCTGGTGCGAGGAAGACGGCTTTTACTATGATTACGATATACAGAACGGATGTTACAATAAGGTGCAGGCAGTTTCATCATTTCTGCCTTTATTTGCAGGCATAAGCAGTGA
The DNA here is from genome assembly GCA_045532935.1 of Acutalibacteraceae bacterium. Classification (GTDB taxonomy): domain Bacteria; phylum Bacillota; class Clostridia; order Oscillospirales; family Acutalibacteraceae; genus UBA6857. The sequence continues at coordinate 56,149 of JAZSGW010000012.1, read as the reverse complement.
AGAACAATGCAGAAAACTCATTACTCACCTTGAAAATCCCGATGAATTCGGCACAGAATTTCCTATACCGACTATATCAAAAAAAGATAAAACCTTCGGTTCTGATTTGTGGCGCGGCCCCGTATGGGTTAACTATAACTATATGATTTCAAGGGGACTTGCCGATTACGGATACGGTGAGCTGTCCCGAAAGATTAAAGACAAAACCCTTGAAGTTATAAATGAATGGTATAACCGCACAGGTACTGTCTATGAGTTTTATGATAGTGAAAACAGAACACCTCCTTTTTGTTTCAACAGAAAAGGTACAGTAGTTGAGCCATATGATTTCAGGGTAAAATATCAGACTATCAGAGATTACGGTTGGAGTATTACGCTAGCATTTGATTTAATGAATGAATAGTTAAAATTAATTTCTGTTACACTCGTTATTTACATATGAATTAACTTTCCGCAAATTTTATCTCTTAAGAAATAATGCCATGTAATAACACTATTAATAAGTTGAAAATTTCATACCATATGTCTCTTAAGCCGCCGCTACAACCACAACATATTGTATGATTTTTTTAGATTTTGTTCTGTATTCGATAGAAATTTTCAGAATGACCAATGCATCATCAAAGAAAAATTAATGAATAAAAGGCATTTTTAACACTAAAAGCTAGGCACGACCTACATTTATCGTAAGTCGTGCTTTTGCATATCAAATTTAATTTAATTATATATCAGTTCACTGCATACGATCTCTCTTACCCGTTGTTGAATGTTTTCCATCCTCTGCACCCACTCAAGTTGGTCTTGTTCTTTCAGCTCTTCTGTAATGCCTTCTGCTTCTTTCATTTGTTCAATCAAAAGGTCATACATTTCATTTGCCTGACGGTCAATATCTGCAAGATAAGGCCAAAGTGTGCATTTGGTTACCATTAGCATAAACAGACCTCGTTTGTTGTGTTCAAGGTAGTTTTTGTGCATCAGGCCCCATTTGCCGATGATGATATTTGCTTGTTCGGGTGGCAGGATGATGTTTGGAATTTTAAAGTCGCCAACCTGTCGATAAGTTATCTTTGTTTTGTTTGCCATAATTCTGTCCTCCTTATTTTTCATAAGTATCAATGAGTTTTAAAAGCAGTTCGTCAACATCCTCGATGGGTAAATCCTCCGCCAAGAGCATATTGCGAAACTCATTCATTCCGTTGATAAGTAAATTGCATTCGAAGCTGTCAAGTTTAAGTTTGATTTTCTTGCTGAACATAAAATTTTACCTCCTTGTATTTTGTAATTTCATTGTACAAGGAGGTTCGACTTTTGTCGAATGTGTGAGATTATTATTTTACAAAAGTATCATACGTAAATCTCGCACCGAACCTAAAGCCTGATATGAAGCTGTCAGAATTACTTATACTTGAAAACTCATTATATGCACTCACATAATTTGAGAACAGCTCTTTTTCTTCTTCAGTGAGCCTTGAGGACAGTTCTTCCTCTTTCTTTACAAGTTCACTCAATTTCTTTTTTAGCTTTGATGTAATTTCAGTAGTAAGCTCCTGCAGTTCAAGATTCCCGTAGAATAATTCTTCAATAATGCTTGACATTATATATTCCTCCGTGTTACTCTGTCTTTAAACTCAAATGATTTTGGCTGCTGAATATATAGTGTCTGTGCCGGTTTTTACTTGTATTGAGTAAATCCCTTATGAGCACCCGCACCATAAAAACAACAGGTTTCAACAGAAACTTGTCCTTTTCAGTTTTATGTGCCTTGCAACAGGTTTTTATGAAATAATCGCAGTGACATTGTAATTTGCACATCGTTATACATTACAAGCACTTCCTCATTAGTAAAGCTGTATACCTCAACATCTGTATTCCTAAGATACGGTAACACTTTTTCTAAGAAAAAAACATCACTAAAAATGCCCGCTGTGAAGCTTATCACAGCGGGCAAAACTATGTTTGAATCATCACATAAGGCTGAGATAAAGCTCCTTGATTTCCTCAACGCTTGTATCACGGGGGTTACCGGGGCGGCAGGCATCGTCAAAGGCTGACTGTGAAAGGAAGTCAATGTCATCTGCCTTAACGATATCCTTGAGGTCAGCAGGAATACCAACGTCAATTGAAAGCTGCTTAACGGCATCAATAGCCGCCTTGCGTGCATCCTCAAGACTCATCGCATCAACACCTTCTACACCCATTGCCTTTGCGATATCTCTGTACTTTTCACCGGTTGCAGGTGCGTTATATTCCATAACAGTAGGAAGGATGATAGCGTTTGCTACACCGTGGGGTGTGTCATAAACAGCACCTAAGGGGTGAGCCATTGAATGTACAATACCAAGGCCCACATTTGAGAAGCCCATACCTGCAATGTACTGACCGAGAGCCATACCCTCTCTGCCTTCAGCTGTGTTGTCAACTGCACCGCGAAGACTCTTTGCGATAATTTCAATAGCTTTGATATGGAACATATCGCTCATTTCCCAGGCGCCCTTGGTGATGTAGCCTTCAATAGCGTGAGTGAGAGCATCCATGCCTGTAGCGGCTGTAAGACCCTTGGGCATTGAAGCCATCATATCAGGGTCAACAACTGCAACAACGGGGATATCGTGCACGTCAACACAAACCATTTTTCTGTTCTTTTCAGCATCAGTTATAACATAGTTGATTGTAACCTCAGCGGCTGTACCTGCTGTTGTGGGAACTGCGATAATGGGAGTACACTTATTCTTTGTGGGACCAACACCTTCAAGAGAGCGTACATCTGCAAATTCAGGATTCTCTATGATGATACCGATTGCCTTTGCTGTGTCCATTGATGAACCGCCACCGATTGCAACAATACAGTCAGCACCGCTTGCCTTGAAAGCGGCAACACCTGTCTGAACGTTTTCAATTGTGGGGTTAGGCTTGATTTCGCTGTAAATTTCATAGGGAATTTCAGCAGCATCAAGAATATCTGTCACCTTCTTTGTTACACCGAACTTAATAAGGTCAGGGTCTGAGCACACAAAAGCCTTTTTAAATGCTCTTGCCTTGATTTCGGTTGCAATTTCTGCTATTGCACCTTTTCCGTGGTAGGATGTTTCGTTGAGTACAAATCTGTTTGCCATAGTTTTTTCTCCTTTTGATTAACCGAGATTTTCATCTCTTTATTTCAATACAGTAACAACTGTATGTTACACAGTATATCAGCTCAGAACGCTGACGGGGAAATCGTCCTCGGTGAAGCCGAGAATGTATGATATTCTTATTGGAATCTCATAGTTATTGAGAGTCTCTCCCTCATATATGAGCTTGTCCGAGCCGTAAACCAAGACAGGAACATTTGCTGCTGTATGCCCGTCATCGGTAAATACATAGCTGTCACCCTCGGGAGTGATTCCGCCCGTTTCGTGGTCAGCGGTTACTACAACGAGAGTTTCGCCGTCATTTTTTGCGTATTCAAGCATTGCAGCGATTGTTCTGTCAAATTCGGCAAGAGCCTGTGTCATTTCTGATGAAAGGTTATTGTGCGAATGCTTATCAATGTGGGCGCCCTCAATCATAATAAAGAAGCCCTCATCCGCATCATCAAGAAGGTCAACCGCCTTAACTGCCATCTGCTCGAGATTAGGTGTGTTTTTATCGGACTGCTCAAGAGTCCAGAGTGAATTTGTAAACTGTGCGAAGCTGCGTCCGCCTTCTTCAAGAGCCATCATTTCACTGTAGGTCGTTACATATTCAAAGCCGTTTTCCTCAGCGGCAGCCTTTGTCGCTACACCGTTTTCTCTACCCCAGATAAGGTCAATGCCTGATGTAAGCTGGTCATTGGTAATGTCCTCGGTATTGTATCTGTCCGAAGAGTGAGCGGAAAAGGAAGCGGGCGTTGCTCCAGAGGTTTCGTCCGTTGTGATAACACCCGTCATCATACCGCTTTCAAGGCAGAGCTCGGTTATGGTTTTGGGGTAGAAATACTTGGACTGCTTATCAAGGGCATAAGCCGCAACTACACTGTTTTTGGTTCTCACACCCGAAGACAGCGCTGTACCGCCGGCAGCGGAATCTGTAACCTTATCGGTAAAAGAACGTGTCATTGAGCTGCCCTTTACGGAGAAGCTGTCCATAGCAAGCTCGATACCGAGCTCCTTCTTTGTCTTTTCAAGATGATTGAAGCCCATACCGTCACCGATAAGAAGAATTACATTTTTGATATCACCGTTGCGGTAATACTCAGCCTCTCTTGTTGTAGGTGCCTTGTAAATGCCGAAAAATGTACCGAAAGAAAGAGTAAAGCTCATAAGAAACGAAAGAAGCTTTATCAAGAATGAATTAAACATATTATTCTTCTCCTATATCGTATAAATCACAAAAGCTCGTCAAAGTATCTGATGTTGCTCTTTTCAGCCTTGAGCTTGCCGTCCTGGATTTTCTTTATGATTTCAACTATACGGTCATTAATAGGTGTAGGAACGCCGTACTTTCTGCCGAATTCACATACAACGCCGTTGATGGCGTCTACCTCACAGGGCTTACCCTTCTTGAGGTCCTGAAGCATGGAGGGCTCGATAAGTCTGTGCTTTTTCATAGCGATAGGAAGAAGTGCCGTACCGAAGGTACGCTTCAATGCGCCCTTGTAATAGAACAGTCCTACGATATTTTTGCCCTGAACAGGTGCAAACTCTGTTCCCGAAGCGTGACCGACATCTATGCACTCCTTCATACAGCGGATAGCCACCTTTTTAGCGTCCTTATCCTCGGAAACATCGCCGAAGACACCGCCTACTACAGTACCGAGTCCCGAGAAGGTTGCGTTGATAAGAAGCTTTGACCAGCGTGCACCCATAAGATTCTGCTCCTCGTGAACGGGACACATATACTCAAGCAGCTTTTTAACCGTAGCAACCTGCTCGTCGGTAATGCCCTTCATTTTACCCATATGGAAGGAAAGGCTGTCCTTTTCACTCGTAAGCTCGCAAACGCCCGGCTCAATAAGTGCTGCGCCCCATTCAACGGCACAGCCCATTGTATGGTCTTCACCGATAATCTCAGCTATTCCCGGCTCGGGGATACCGTTCTGTAAGGTTACGATTACGCCCTTTTCGGAAAGGAAGGGCTTGAGAAATGTGACAACATCTTTATTGAAAAGCTGTTTTGTAAGAAGAATGATTACATCGTATTCCCCTGACATTTCGTCGGGTGTGATTGCCTTTACGGGAACGGTCATTTCAACTGTACCCGTGATTTTTGCGCCCTTTTCGTTAAGTGCGGCAACGTGTGCCTTGTTTCGGTTGACAAGCTCGATTTCTCCGCCGTTTTTTGTGATGAAGGCACCAAGCACCGTGCCGAGTGAGCCTGCACCGTAGATTGCATATTTGCCCATAATATTCTCTCCTTTGTGTTATTTTTTACTTTTTGTTCTGTCCCAACGTATGGTTGATTTTCAACTTGCAGAAAGAAATCATTTACAGCTCTGCAGTCATAGAGATTACTTTACTGTAAGCTTTGTTTCCCGGACGCTCTGTGGCCGCTAAGGCCAATTACTTTTGTCGGTTGTGACAAAAGTAATCAAAAACACGCTTTTCTTTGCTCCCGGCTGCGCCGTCCGATGTTCAGCCTAGCGCCGCACCTTTTACGCTACAGTCAGGTAAGCTCCGCAGACCACACTGATTTACAACCGTAAAGTACTACACTTCGCTTTAACTAGTGATTAACAATAAGGTGATTGCAAAATCAGTCGTATATCGGGACATAGATTTACTTTTTAATTTTATCACGACAGATACAATATTTCAAGGCTTTATGAGCAATAATATTCAGGGTGATTGATATGAATTCATTATGGCTTGACGAAAACACACTTGCACAGTTTCAATCTCTTCACGGCGAAAAGAAAACCGACGTGCTTATTATCGGCGGCGGTCTTTGCGGGATACTGTGTGCATATCAGCTGCAAAAGCTCGGCGTGGATTATATCCTGCTCGAAGCAGAACGAATCAGCCGAAAAACCAGCGGCAACACTACAGCAAAGATAACCTCACAGCACAATCTGATATATGCGGACATCACAAAAAAGTACGGCACGGAAACGGCTGAAAAGTACTACCGCATCAACGAAAAAGCGATAGAAGAATATACCCGTATCTGTGAAGGCATTGACTGCTCCTTTGAAAGACGGGACAACTTTATTTACACGCTGACCGACCTTAAAAAGCTCGACAAAGAAATGCAGGCACTTGAAAAGATCGGAGCAGAAGCCACCTTCTGCCCGTCACTTGCCGAGTTGCCCTTTGATGTACTCGGTGCTGTGAAATTTCCCAATCAGGCTCAGTTTGACCCCACGGCATTTATCGGAGCAATTGCAAAAAAGCTTAATATTTACGAAAACTCCCGTGTCCTCGGCTTTGACGGAAAAAGCTTCTACGGAAATAATTTCAGGGTAAAGGCCGATAAGGTGATAGTTGCGACTCACTTTCCGATTTTCAATAAAATGGGCGGTTACTCCCTGAAGCTCTATCAGCACCGCTCCTATGTAACGGCACTGAAAAATGCGGCAAAGCTTAACGGAATGTACCTTGACGAGAGCGGCAATGGGCTGTCCTTCCGCAATCACGGAGAATACCTCATCCTTGGCGGCGGCTCACACAGAACGGGCAAAAACGGCGGCAATTGGGATATTCTGCACTCTGCGGCGAAGAAGTACTATCCCGAAAGTACCGAAACCTTTCATTGGGCGGCACAGGACTGTATGAGCCTTGACGGACTGCCCTATATAGGGCAATATTCAAAAAAGACGCCCGACCTTTTTGTTGCAACGGGCTTCAATAAGTGGGGAATGAGTCTTTCTATGGCGGCGTCGCTTATTCTCAAAGACCTTATCTTCGGCAAGACAAGTGATTATGCCGATATTTTCTCACCGTCGAGGTCGGTTTTTCATTCGCAACTTCTTCTCAACACCTTTGAGACTACGGTGAATCTTCTGACTCCGACAAAGCCGCGGTGTCCCCACCTCGGCTGCGCACTTAAGTGGAATAAGGCTGAGCACAGCTGGGACTGCCCCTGCCACGGGTCGAGGTTTGATGAAGGCGGAAAAGTGCTTGAAGGGCCGGCGAATGAGTAAGATAAAAGTCAGGACAACGGTTTCCCGTGTCCTGACTTATAACTTTTACGGTATCAACGCCCAAAGCGCCGTATTATTTGTTTTCAGTTAACAATTGGGGCAGTCTCTGTAGCCGCCGTTACAATACATGCAGGACTTGCTTGAACTCCAGTTTCCGCCCGAAGAGCTTGAGCCGTACTTCGGTGTGGTGCCGCTGGATTTCCAGACACCTGTTCCGCCGCAGGTTGTGCATTTAATTTCTCCTCTGCCGTTACAGCGAGAGCAGGTTTTGGTTTTATTGCTGCCGCTCCACGAGCTTCCGCTGCTTCCGCTGCTTCCGCCGCTACCGCCGCCCTGATAATCCGAGGACAGATCTGAGGGACCGGCTAAATCCGTGTATGTATAATCAGCGCCCTTGTAATCAAGTGAAAAATCACTTAACTGCATAGCATTTGCGCCGTTATTAGCTGTAATTTCAAGCTTGAAATACTCATATGCTTCATCAACATTGCGTAACTTGAAATCTACGCGATCATTGTTTTTTTCGGGAAGAGAGTAGTTAGACTTAGAATCCAATAAAACCCAATTTCCTCCGTCGTTTCCGCCATAAAGCTCCCATGAGGACGGATTTCTTCCGGTGAAAGCTTCATTATCGTTGCCGGTAAGGAGGCTGTATCCCGTTATTTTCACAGGCTCGCTTGCTTTAAATTCAACGCTTGCACCGCTCAGAGCAAAATTAGTTACACACCATTTTGTACTGCCTTTAAAATCGAAAAGGTTAGAGGGTGTTTCATGGCTGTAGGTACTGCCGGTTGTTTCATACACTTCAAAGGTAACCTTACCGCTACTTTTTCCTGATGAGGTTTTATTTGTGCTTTCTGCTCTGATGGATGATAACTCGGCATCTATTTTCGCGATCTCCTGTTCGCGTTTAGTATTACTGATAGTGACTGCACATGAAACAGCAACAATAGCGACTAAAATTATTATAATAATCTTTTTCATAATAATACTCCTTTTTTATTTTCTTTACATTACAAGCTATGTTATGTAAGCGCCGTTATCGGCTATATATCACTCCTGCTTGCCCTTCTGTCCGTAGTACACCCACTGACCGATGTTTTCGGGCTTAAGGAATACTCTTGCTCTCTCCTTGAGGTCGTAAAGCTCGCTGCTTTTCGGCTCGATAGCGTTTGCGCACATAAGCGTGAACACAGGGGACGGTTCTATGTGTTAATAATGTTTCATGACCAAGCCAAAACTAACACCCGTCAACCTGCTGACTTGTCGTATTGACAAGCCCCTGTTTTTAAATTCTTCAATATTTTTCTCTTGCTCTGCCTTCGGCAAAGCCTGAAAGTCAGTTGCATTATTGCAACCTGAACACAGTTTTATTATAACCCTCGCCTGCTCATCTGTCAAGCGGACTACCTCTTTTTCTTCAACCTCCAAACACTTATCCGTATTCACTTCGTGATTGAAAGCTGTGAACTCATCAAGCGGCATAATATCAAGAATAAAATCAGTCTCAAAACAGGGAACGGTCCCCTGTCTTCCCACTCGGCCCTTGGCCCTCTATGCCCTCGGCTATCACTATTTCTCCTGCTTTCCCTTCTGTCCGTAGTACACCCACTGACCGATGTTTTCAGGCTTGATGAAAACTCTCACTCTTTCCTTAAGGTCGGGTAACACAGGGGACGGTTCTATGTGTTAAGGGCGCGGGGTGGGTGGTGCGTGACCTACGCCAACGCACCGCCCAAGTCACCGTAGTTTAGTCTTTTTCATTCGAACACAGAGAACCGTCCCCTGTGTTCCTGCAGAAACGTCCCCTGTGTTAATGCAAAGCATTGACGGAGAGGGTAAATGCACCGCCCAAGGCACTGCGGTTTAGTCTTTTGGCTCATCAATCATAGTACCGTCCTCTATCTTCTGGTTCCCCTGTCTTTTCGAAACATTTGCTGTAAAATACAAACCTAAAAACAAACATAATGCTGTTTTGTTAATTATATTGTTTGTTAATAAAATACTATAGTTCAAACTATTATTAATATTGATATATTTAATAATAATAGAAAAAACATACAAAAAAACTGAAACAAATCCAATCCATCTGTTAAAATTCTTGGTTATAACAATGCAACCCATAAGCACACAGATAGAAACTATAATACAACTGAATAGAAACAAATCATTTTTTATAACATTTTTCTCTATTAATTTCTCAAAAAATATTAATAAAAACCACAGTAAAATTTCGTATTTGCAATGATTGACAAGATCAACAAATAAACTGATTACCTTTCTCATTTAATATCCCCCCAAAGCAGCTAAGCTCGAATACGTGAACACAGGGGACGGTTCTATGTGTTAATAATGTTTCATGACCAAGCCAAAACTAACACCCGTCAACCTGCTGACTTGTCGTTTTGACAAGCCTCTATTTTAAATTCTTCAATATTTTTCTCTTGCTCTGCCTTCGGCAAAGGCTGGAACTCAGTTGCATTATTGCAACCTGAACACAATTTGATTATAACCCTCGCCTGCTCATCTGTCAAGCGGACAACCTCTTTTTCTTCAACCTCCAAACACTTGTCCGTGTTTTCCTCGTGATTGAATGCTGTGAACTCATCAAGCGGCATAATATCAAGAATAAAATCAGTCTCAAAACAGGGAACGGTCGCCTGTCTTCCCACTCGGCCCTTGGCCCTCTATGCCCTCGGCTCTCACTATTTCTCCTGCTTTCCCTTCTGTCCGTAGTATACCCACTGACCGATGTTTTCAGGCTTGATGAAAACTCTCACTCTTTCCTTGAGGTCATAAAGCTCGCTGCTTTTCGGCTCGATAGCATTTGCACACATAAGTGAGAAGCTGTCAAGCTGCTGACGAAGGTCAAGCTTTGTGTCAATTTTCATCGTCACAGTCTTACTTTCGCCGGGAAGAAGGTCGAAATAGTTATCCGAAAGAGGAAGCATCGAAAGACTGCTTTCAACTCTGACAAGCCTTGCAAAGCGGTCACTTTTCACAGTAATTGCGATTTCGTCACCGATCTGCTCTGCAGTCAGGGTGAACTCAGGCTTTTTAAGCTGAAGCTCCTTTTCGGGTCTGAAGAGGTAAGTCTTTTCGTTAATCAGTCTGCCGTTTTTGTAAAGCTCTGCCTTTACGCCGATGCGTGAAAGGTCGAACTTCCTTTTCAGCTGTTTTTCATAGATTGTGAAGCACTCGTAATTATCGAGAGCGTCCACCTCAAAATCACGGCTCTTTTCCTGAATGATACCGGTTTCAAAGTCGAAAATCTTACACTTAAGAGTAAGACTCTGCTTCTTCGGTCTGTCGTTAAGGATATAGAGTCTCACCTTGCCGTCCTTGTCCTCCACCGAAACGGAAACGGGAGCATTAAAGTGCTTCGCACGGTACTGCAGAGCCTTGTAATTGCCGTAATAGTCCATACTCGACCAGGAGCAGACACCCCAGCAATCGTTGAACTGCCAGTAAATAGAGCCGTTACATCTGCCCTTATTGCGTCTCCAGTGCTCGGTAGCGTCGCTTATGCACTCGAGCTGTGTTACCTGTGAAAGGTATACGAGGTCCTCGAAATTCTTCGGCAGACGGAAGCGTGAGGCTATGTAATAGAGCATCTTATCGTTACCCGAATTACACTTCTGATGAGCCATAAATACGGGTGAATGTATGTCGTAGTCCTCTTTTTCGGCAAAGGTGCGTATAGTCTTTATATCGGGGAGCGACTCAAAGCCGAACTCACTGCAGAAGCGTGTCATTCTCTTACGGTAGTACTTCATATTCTGAAGACCGTGCCATACTGCCCACAGGTGAATATCGCCGTAATTGTCGCTGTCGACCTCCTTCATATGACCCGTACCGCAGGGTGAACCGGGAATAAAGGGAGTGTCCTCATCGTATTTTCTGACCTCCTCGGGAAGGATATTGTGGAAGAATTTCTCTGTCCACTTTATATACTTCGGGAAGTTCAGCCAACCCATAGCCATAGTTTCAATCTCGTTATTTCCGCACCACAGGGCAAGTGATGCGTGATGGCGGAGCCTTTTTATATTATATTCGATTTCCTTTTTCACATTAGCGAGAAAGGCCTCGTCGAAGAAGGGATAAGCCTGACAGGCAAACATAAAATCCTGCCACACGAGAATACCCTTTTTGTCGCAAAGAGCGTAGAAGTCGTCGCTTTCATAATAACCGCCGCCCCAGACTCTTATCATATTCATATTCGAATAAAGTGCAGCATCAAGCAGGTATTCGACCTTATCCTTTGTAAAGCGCGTGGGGATTGAGTCACCGGGAATAAAGTTTGCACCCTTGGCGAATACAGGCACTCCGTTAAGTATAAAGCGGAAGGTTTCACCGTATTCGTCAGCACTTCTGTCAAGCTCGATTGTGCGAAGACCTATCTGCTTTTCCATAGAGTGAAGATTCTTCCTGCCCTTTTTAAGCACAGCTTTTACCGTATAAAGTGCCTGCTCTTTTTTGCCGTTCATTTCGTGCGTCCACCAGAGCTGTGGCTCGGTTACAGTGAATTCACCCTCTGTAACTTTGAGCTTCATTTCCTCTGCGTCGGGTGAAATAAGACTGATTTCTGCCCTTTCTCCCTCATAGAATTCGCCCTTAAGCTTAACAGAAACGGTAAAGCTGCCGTCCTCGTTTTTCTTCTGTCGGATTTTCATATCGGTGATTTTTCCTTCACTTCTCATCTCAAGGAAGATTTCGTCACCTATACCGCTGACGGGAAGCACGGGGCCCCAGTCCCAGCCGAAGTGACACTGCGGTTTTCTGATTCTTACGATACCGTTCTGACCGTTGGAGTTTGGCGGAGTTTTCTCCTTTTCATAGCGCTCCTTTACATAGTTAACGGGAGATTCGAAGCGGATTTCGAGAGTATTCTCCCCCTCTTTAAGGTATTTCTTCACATCAAACTCATAGGCGATAAAACAGTTTTCACCCTCGCCGATTTTTTCGCCGTTGAGGTAAAGTGTGCAGATTGTATCAAGACGTTTACAGATAAGAGCTATTTTCTCGTTCTGCAGTTCTTCAGCGGTTACGGTAAAGGTTTTCGAATAAACCCAGTCACGCTGTGAAACCCAGTAGACGTCCTTTTCGTTTTCGCCGTAGAAGGGGTCCCTGATGATTTTCGCATTCATCAGGTCGAGATAATTACAGCCAGGCACGATAGCCTCAAGACTGTATTCAGACGTAGCGTCTGTGAGATTCCATTTTCCGCAAAGAGATTTAATAACCATAATGTACCTCCCGATTTATTTTACTTTTCTATGATAGCATTTTAACTGCCCTTCGTCAACTGCAAAATAACATAACGGCAAATCCCTTCAGAAGAGATCTGCCGTTTTTTCAGCTTATTTTTCCGTTCTTATCGCAGGTAAGGGTGATGCTTTTTTCTACAGTTTTAAGAGCAACTCCCAGCTTATACTGTCTAACCTTAAAGGAAGCTGTTGCAGTTGCTCCGCTTTTCTCCGCTTCACAGAAAAGCATATTCCAGTCGTCGTCATATATGTAATAGCGTACATCGGCATCGGTACACCTTGCACTTTCACCGTTATAGGAGAACGTTCCTTTAAGGTGAACACTCCACAGGCACGTGCCGTTTATGTCATAATATTTCACATATTTTTCATCTTGCCCGGTTTTGTTTTGGTTTTTACCGAAAAGCATATTTATAAGTTTTTTTATCGCTTCTATGAGTCTTTCGATAAAGCTCGGTGAGGATTCTGCGAAATCTTCATTTTCCGAATGCTTATCAAATCCGATTACCATATAAGAGCCGTCCTCAAAATATTCGGTCTGTGTATGCAAAAGCTCATCTGCAGCCTGAACAACGGGTGCAAAAGGCACGGCAAAAAGGACCAGAGACAATATTAACGCAATAAACCTTTTCATATTCTACCGCCTTTCATTATACTGACAGATGCAGAAACAATACCCTCTTCAAAATAGCCGTGCGCTTCGGTATGAACATCAATAAGACTTATTACAACAAAGGCAAGGTAGATAATAAGCGCAACAATAACCGCAACGGTAATAATTTTTTTCAGGGAGGTTTTCTTTCTGATTTCAGTGCTGTCGGAGTGTGAAATAAAGCTCGATGCTATCATCTCGGGTGAGCCAAAAATACATTCAATCTTTTCCCTTGTAGGGTTTTCCTCCTGTGAAAGATATGCGCTGACATCAGCACGAAGCTCCGAAAGAAAAGCCTTTTTAAGCTTCGGCGAACAGACCAACTGTGATGAAACCGATGAAATATATCCGTTCAGAAGTGAATCACTTTTCATTTCCCGTCACCGCCCTTCGTTATCATATCCACGCCCTCGGAAATTTTCCTGTATTCCGCAAGAGCCTCTCTGTAAAACTCCTCACCCTTTTGTTCGAGGTGATAATACTTTCTTAAGCGTTTGTTGACTATCTCATCTCTGTCGGAAAGACAGCCATTTTCTAAAAATCGGTACAGCACAGGATACAATGTACCCAACGGCAACTGAAATCTGCCGTCGCTTTTTTCTTCTATCGCTTTGACTATCTCGTAACCGTACATATCCTTTTCCCTCAAGACACTCAGCACCACGAGGTCAACGGTTCCGCGTTTGAAATTATCCGTATTGAGCAAGGCAGATTTTCCTTTCCTTATCTTTTTATCTATATTATCATATAAATTTATGTAAGTCAAAGGTATTTTTGCAAAACTTTATATTTTGTGTCGCAAAATATATATTGACATAAGATATAAGCTGTGCTATACTGAAATTGCCGAAAGGTAAAAATCAAGAAAGAAGGAATATTTATGTCAGCATTTTTAAGCACAGTTTTAGCAATTTTAATGTCAGTTTTATCAGTCGTTTACCCTGCAAAGCCCGAGAATGTAAAACTGACGGTAAGACCCGTTACAACACAGAGCGCAGAAATCACCTTTGAATGTGAAAACTACACAAGAAGGACTATTGACAAGCCCACCGTATGTGCAATCGAAAAGAAGGACGAAAACGGCAACTGGCAAAGTGTAAATATTTCTTACGGCTGGACAGATATAGGCTACGATCTCTCACCGGGAGAGCGTGTTGTAGAGTCAATCATATTCCACAGTATAACCGATGAACACCAGGCTCTTGAAAAAGGTGAATACCGCCTTACGATAGAATATACGCTCAAAGCTGACAGAATAACAGCTTATGCGAGTGATGAGTTTACCGTAACCGACCCGTCATAAGTGAATTCATAAACAAAAATTAAATTTTTGTCGGTTATCTTGACTCTGACTTTTTTCTGCAATATAATTCCCTTAAGAAAATAAAAGGAGATTATATTATGAAAACAGCTAAAAAATTTATCATCACCGTCCTCGTAGCAATTCTTGCCGTTCTTCTTATTGCCCTTGCGGTATTTCAGGGTGAAGCGAGAACACTGCTTTCTGTAAAGGAAAACGGAAATACCGGTGTTTACGAGGTAAACTATTCCGCCGACTATAAGCTTGACGAGCTTCTCGAAGAGGGCGGCGCCGCAACAGAAGAAGAGCTTGTACAGTACATACTCAAAACTATGCTCAAGGGTCTGCCTATCAATGTGCCCTATGAAATCCCCAACCTTGCATGCTCAACCTTCTATGCTGAAACTCCTGAAAAAGGCTATATTTTTGGCAGAAACCTCGACAATCAGACAACGGACCTTGCCGTGATAAAAACAAATCCCAAGGACGGCTACAGTTCCGTCTCCGTTGTCAACCTCAGCTTCCTCGGCTATAACGAAAGCTACACTCCCGACAAGCTTCTTGACAGAATCAACACCCTTGCTACGGCCTACTTCCCCCTTGACGGTGTGAACGAAAAGGGTCTTGCAGTCGGTGTACTTCAGCTTCAGGCACCGGTAACTGCCCAGGATTCGGACAAGCCCGACGTAGGCACAACCCTTGCAATCCGTGCAATGCTCGACAAATGTGCCACCACCGACGAAGCAATCGACTTTCTTAAAAGCGTGGATATGTACGCTGCCGCAAAGGGCTGCTTCCACTTCCAGATTGCAGACGCCGCAGGAAAGAGCGTTGTCGTCTCCTACGTAAACAATGAAATGGTTATAACGGAAAAGACGGGTGATTTTATTGCCGCCACAAACTTCTATCTCCACGATGTACCATTTGAATATGAACAGCAGGGTCTTGACAGATACGAAATTTTAGAAAAGACTCTTACCGAAAAGAAATCGCTTCTCACCGCGCAGGAAGGTATGGACTTACTCAACGCTGTAAGAATCACAGGCACAGACCCCGACGAAAAGGGCAGAGTCTACTCGACTCAATGGTCAGCAATCTATGACCTTACGAATCCCTCTCTTACACTTTGTGCCGATATGAATTATGATGAGCCTTATGTTTACACAGTAGGATAAAGTTACCGTCATAAAAACAGTTCTTGATTATTCACGTTACCAAAAAAAGATAGCAGTGTTGTTACGCAAGCTCCTAAAAAATCAGGAAGTTATCTTGCTTCTCCAACATCTGCTTATAATAGTGTATACAAATCATCCGAAGATGTCAATGAGCTTTATTTTTATATGCAACGCTAAAGCTTTTCTGAACCTTCCGACACCGTCGGTGAAAGTTAACAAAAAAACAGGTGCTTCAAAACACCTGTTTTTTTATATCACAAGAAATTATTTAATACTTGCTATTGTTGCAGGAAACTGATCATCACCGTAGCCCATTACACGTGCAATCTGTGTGGGGATACTGCGGTTTGCAATCTCTTTACCTGAAACGAAGCCTGCGTCCTCTGCTGAAACATAAACGGGAACGTCGGTGATGTTGTGGGTATCGTGTGTGAACTTGTATTCGCCTGACTCTTCATCAAGGGTAAGTCCGCCCGTACCGTGGTCGGCAGTTACAACAACGAGTGTTTCTCCGTCAGCTTCTGCAAATGCGAGGGCAGCGGCAACAGCCTTGTCGAATTCCTCGGTGCAAAGAAGTGCACCGTCCATAATATTGTCGTGGGAGAACTTATCGATACAAGCACCCTCAACCATAAGGAAGAAGCCCTTTTCATTAGCAGAAAGAAGCTCGATTGCCTTTGTTGTCATCTCCTCGATTGAAGGAGTGTTATTCTTATCTGTGCAGTTGTAAAGATCGCTGTAATTGAACTGACCGAAGGAGCGTGAGCCTGCCTCGAGAGCGTTCATTTCGTCTCTGTTGTCAATATATGTCCAGCCGTTAGCTGCGGTGTTTTCTTCGTTGACGCTGTCTGTCTTACCGCCCCAGATAAGGTCGAAGCCGTTTTTGAGCTGGTCAGCACAGATTTCCTCTTCCATACCTCTTGAAAGAACGTGAGCAGAGAAGTCAGAGGGAGTAGCACCTGAAGTCTTGTCTGTTGTAACAACGCCTGTGGCACCGCCGTTTGCCTTTACAAGCTCACCGAGGCTGATGGGTACGTTCATATCGTTGGGTGAGAAGGGATCGAAAGGATAAACACCTACGGAGTTAATCCATACTCTCATACCCGTTGCAAGAGCTGTACCGCCTGCAGCAGAGTCTGTTGCGGGGATAAGGAATGAGTCAATGTCACTTTTGAGCTGAATGGGCATATTGTTCATAACGAGGTCAACCTCACGGTATTTTTCCGTTGCATCGATATGCTCGAAACTCATACCGTCACCTATCATAAGGATAACGTTTTTGTACTTACCTTCGGTGTAGTCGTTGCTTACACCCTTGTTGATGCCGATAAGTCCGTAAACTGAAAGAAGCACCGACATCATAACTGCTATAACTTTGTTGATAATTGCCATTATTGTTTCCTCCTTTTAAATGATTAAAAACCGTAATCCGATTATATATTAATTTAATGTCAAATTCAATACGGTGCTTAAAAAAAGTTTTTATTTTGTTGAAAATATATTAATGCTGTGCTATTATTCTATAAATCAATACAAAAAAGGAAGACCCGAATGACCCGACTTAAAAATTTCCGATACACATTTTATGCCTGCTATGCAGGATACTTTGTACAGTCCATCATAAACAATTTTCTGCCGCTTCTGTTTCTGACCTTTAAGGACAGCTTCGGCTTCAGCTATAGCAGAATCTCGCTTCTTATAGTTGTAAACTTCGGTGTACAGCTTTTTGTCGACCTGGCTTCAACCGCCTTTGTTGACAGACTCGGCTACGGCAAGTGCGTTATTTTTGCCCACATTTTTGCTTTTCTCGGTCTTGCCGGATTAGGAATTTTCCCTTTCATTCTCGATCCGTACACAGGCATCATCATCTCTATTGTTACCTATGCTGTGGGAAGCGGTCTTATCGAGGTTGTTATAAGCCCCATAGTTGAAGCCTGTCCCGGTGAAAGGAAATCAGCGCAGATGAGTCTGCTTCACTCCTTTTACTGTTGGGGACAGATGCTCGTCGTGATACTGTCAACCTTCTATTTCGTCGCCTTCGGCACACAGAGCTGGAGGTATCTCGCATTTCTGTGGGCGCTTGTGCCTTTTATAAACGGTGTTTTCTTCACTGTTGTTCCCATACCGCCCGTGCTTTCAAAGGGAGAAAGTCTCGGCATAAAAGGGCTTCTGAAAACAAAGCTTTTCTACGTTTTCGCCCTGCTGATGCTCTGCTCGGGAGCGAGTGAAATCGCTATGAGTCAGTGGGCATCATTCTTTGCCGAATCGGGACTTAAGGTTTCAAAAACTTCAGGCGACCTTCTCGGTCCCTGTCTTTTTGCCGCCCTTATGGGCACTGCGAGAGTAGGCTACGCAAAGCTGTCGGACAAAGTCTCACTTGAAAAGATAATGACCGCAAGCGGTATCTTCTGCATCATATGCTATCTTGTTACATCGCTTTCGCCTGTTCCCCTCATCTCTCTTGCAGGCTGTGCACTATGCGGACTTTCTGTAGGTATTATGTGGCCGGCGACCTTTTCTCTTGCGGCAGAGAAAATCCCACGGGGCGGAACGGTGCTGTTCGCTCTTCTGGCTCTTGCCGGTGACCTGGGCTGCACCTCGGGTCCTGCAGTCGTAGGAAAAGTCAGCGAGGTGAGCGGTGGTAATGTCTCAAGCGGTCTGCTTTTTGCCGCGGTTTTCCCTCTGCTTCTTTTGACAGGCCTTTTCCTTCAGAAACGACTTTCAGAACCTGCGAAAAGTTAATTGAGATTATTTATTGACATTCTGTTAATAAAAGTATATAATGTACTCGAAAATAAAAAATTATTAAGGAGGAAATGAAAATGGCAAAAGACTCAACAACAGTAGTTGAAGACGGTTACGAAGTAGTACCCGAACCTGATTGGGGCATACTTATGTTCTGGGAGGATCTTTCTTATATCCTCACTCTCATTGCAGATTTCTTCAAAAGCCTTTTCGGTCTCAAATAATTATTAAACAACACAGAAAAGACAGGCAGCTGCCTGTCTTTTTAACTGCAAAGAGGTGCATCGTCCTATGGAAAAATCACAGATAACCTATATTAAAAACATACTTCTCCCCTGCGTGTTTTATTCGGGAATCACAGGCTTTTTTACCGCCTGTCTGATTTTCCTTTTTAAAATCGCAACTTCGAAGGTAAGCCTTATTTCCCGGGAAGTCTACGCTTATGTAAGAGAGAACCCTTCATTTCTTCCCCTTCTCATAATTGCGGCGGCATTTCTTGGTCTTATGGCTACGCTTATAATAAAATATGCACCGAGCTGTAAGGGAGGAGGAATCCCCACCTCCATTCTCCTTTTAAGAGGTCTTACCACCTTCACCTGGTTCAAAAGTATCTTCTTTCTTTTTCCGTCGGCTCTCCTGACATATTTATGCGGCATTCCGCTCGGAACAGAGGGTCCTGCTGTACAGATGGGTACAGCTGTGGGTAAGGGTACAGTTAAAGTATTTGCAAAAAGACATCTCGCATGGGAAAGATTCATTATGACAGGTGGCGCCTCGGCAGGCTTTGCTGCAGCAACCGGTGCTCCGCTCACAGCCATATTCTTCACCTTTGAGGAAGCACACCGCCGTTTCTCACCAACACTTTTTATTACATCTGCCGTAAGCGCCGTAACAAGCACTGCCGTAATGCAGCTTCTTTGCCCTCTTGCAGGCATCAGCCCCACAATGTTCCATTTCAGCGTTGAAGCTACTATGCCTCTTGTTTATATCTATGCGGCAATCTTCGCCGGGCTTGTCTGCGGCTTTGTCAGTGCCGGCTTCACTAAAATATACAGCCTTGTGCACAACTTTATTGACAATAAGCTCTCAAGGCTGTCCCCCGGAGCAAAAATCATCACCGTTTTCACCCTGACGGCGATAATCGGATATTTCTCCTCCGGCTTTCTCGGCACGGGCGACGGCATAATCGAAGCTATCTTCGAAGAAGAAACAGCGTGGAAGATGCTTGTAATTTACTTTTGTGTAAGGGCGCTTCTGACCATAGTCTCAAACAATATCGGCATAACAGGCGGACTTTTTGTGCCTACGCTGTGTTTCGGGGCTATCATAGGTGCTCTTTGTGCAAAGCTTATGATTTCAATAGGAGTACTGCCCGAAGAATACTATAACATTGTTGTAATAATCGGTATCACGGCTTTTCTCGCTGCTACCTCCCGTACACCTATTATGGCTACGGTTTTCTCAATAGAAGCATTCGGCTGTCTTGACAGTATAATCCCCGTAGCAGCAGGTATCACCGTCGCATATATTACAATCGAGACCCTCGGAATCCACGACTTTACTGACATAGTTATGGAAAGTAAGCTCAAGCGTCTGCACAAGGGAAAAACCGACAAGGTGCTCGACAGAAGCTTCACTGTTGCAGAGGGTGCATTTGCTGTTGGAAAGCAGATAAGAGATATACTCTGGCCGCCCGAGTGCACCGTGCTTTCCGTAAAAAAACAGCCCTCCACACACCACCATTCCCATACAGGAATCTCCGAAGGAGACATACTTGAGCTTCACTATCATACCTACGACGATGCCGAAACGGTGAGAAACCTTGAGGCTATTCTCGGAAAGCAAAATGTGCAATCAAAATAAATGGTAATAATGACGAAAAAATTTTATGTTTTTTATATATAATTGTATAACCTTTTTTTGGTATATAATATTGCAAAACAGCTATAGTTGTGATATTATTTAACAGTATGGATAATTATACGCTCTTTACATTTCACGAGCGCACGTATCCCACAAATTTAGCGAAAATTTCCGCTTAAAGGAGGATAAAGTTAATGCTTAAGAAAATCAGCAAAATTCCGTTCACGGACACACCTGCACAGGCAGCCAAGCTCGATGCTGTTATTGCTGAATGTACAGGCGATGTAAGCATGCTTATGCATGTTATGCAGGAAGCACAGGAAATCTACGGCTACCTCCCCTTTGAGGTACAGCAGAAGATTGCCGACGGTATGAAGGTGCCCCTTGAAAAGGTTTACGGCGTTGCAACCTTCTATGCACAGTTTGCTCTTTCACCCAAGGGTAAATATGCTATTTCCGTTTGCCTCGGTACAGCCTGCTACGTTAAAGGTGCTCAGGAAATCCTTGACGAGCTTTCACTTCAGCTCGGAATCGATGCCGAAGAGTGCACAGCTGACGGTAAGTACTCTCTTACAGCCTGCCGCTGCATCGGTGCCTGCGGACTTGCTCCCGTACTTACAGTTAACGATGATGTTTACGGCAAAATCACTGCCGCTGATGTCAAGGATATTCTTGCTAAATACGAATAATGAGAGAGCTTTCATTGAATGTGCTTGACATAGCTCAGAATTCAGTTTCCGCAAAAGCGTCGCTGATTGAAATAGAGCTTAAAGAATGCACAGAAACAAATGAACTTCTTATCGGTATTTACGACAACGGCAAGGGTATGACAGCAGAACAGCTTTCGTCCGTACGCGACCCCTTTTTCACAACCCGTACAACCAGAAAAGTAGGAATGGGTATTCCCCTTTTCAAAATGGCGGCGGAAATGACAGGTGGTCATCTTGAAATAGAAAGCGAAGTCGGTATCGGCACAAGAGTAAAAGCTCTTTTCAGAACCGATCACCTCGACTTTGTTCCCGTAGGCGATATGGCATCAACTATGGTGACCCTTATCACGATGAACGAGGATATAGACTTTCTTTACACAAGAAGCGTCGACGGAAAAAGCTTCACCCTTGACACAAGGAGCCTTAAGGAAATTCTCGGAGGTGTCCCCTTCAGTGAGCCTTCAATTTCTGCCTGGCTCAGAGACTATATCAACGAAAACACTAAACAAATCACGGAGGTGTAAATCCAATGAAAACACTTGAAGAGCTTATGGCTTTAAGAGACGCTGCAAAGGCACAGATGACAACAAGAGATGACTCAAGCGAGGTTACAAGAATCGTTGTCGGTATGGCTACATGCGGTATCGCAGCAGGCGCAAGACCTGTTATGAATAAGTTTGTTGACGAAATTGCAAAGCGCAATCTTAAGAATGTTACTGTTGCACAGACCGGCTGTATCGGTATGTGCCAGTATGAGCCCATCGCTGAAATTATGGTTCCCGGCGAGGAAAAGGTAACTTACGTTCAGCTCACAGAAGAAAAGGTTGCTAAAATCGTTCTTGAGCACGTTGTAAACGGTAAGCCCGTAGTTGAGTATACCGTAGGTGCAATTAAAAAATAAGGAGGAAAGTTAAATGTATCGTTCCCATGTTCTCGTTTGCGGCGGTACCGGCTGTACTTCCTCAAACTCACAGAAAATCATCGAAGCTATGGAAGCCGAAATCAAGGCAAAGGGTCTTGAAAAAGAAGTTCAGGTTATCCGTACAGGTTGCTTCGGTCTTTGCGCATTAGGCCCCATTATGATTGTATATCCCGAAGGCTGCTTCTATTCAGAGGTTAAGGTCGAGGACGTACCCGAAATCGTTGAGGAGCATCTTCTCAAGGGCCGTATGGTAAAGCGTCTTCTTTACGAAGAGACAGTTACTCCCGAAAAAATCAAGGGTCTCAACGACACTGACTTCTACAAAAAGCAAAAGAGAATTGCTCTTCGTAACTGCGGCGTTATCAACCCCGAAGATATCAACGAATATATCGCTTATGACGGTTATCAGGCTCTTGCAAAATGCCTTACCGAATACACTCCCGAGCAGGTAATCCAGATTGTCAAGGATTCAGGTCTTCGCGGCAGAGGCGGCGGCGGTTTCTCAACAGGTCTCAAGTGGAGCTTCACAGCTGCTAACCAGGCTGACCAGAAATACGTTGTATGTAACGCTGACGAAGGTGACCCCGGCGCATTTATGGACCGTTCAGTTCTCGAAGGTGACCCCCACTGCATTATCGAAGCTATGGCTATCTGCGGCTACGCTACAGGTGCTACCGAGGGTTACATATATGTCCGTGCTGAATATCCCATCGCTGTTGCACGTCTTCAGATTGCTATCAATCAGGCTAAGCAGCTCGGTCTTCTCGGTAAGAACATCTTTGATTCAGGCTTTGACTTCGACCTTCATGTAAAGCTTGGTGCAGGTGCTTTCGTATGCGGTGAAGAAACTGCTCTTATGACATCAATCGAAGGTAACCGCGGTGAGCCCAGACCCCGTCCTCCCTATCCCGCAGTAAAGGGTCTCTTCGGCAAGCCCACAACAGAAAACAACGTTGAAACCTTCGCTAACATTCCCACAATTATCCGTGAAGGCGCTGAATACTTCGCTTCTATGGGTACAGAAAAATCAAAGGGTACAAAGGTATTTGCACTCGGCGGTAAAATCAAGAACACAGGTCTTGTTGAAATTCCCATGGGCACCACCCTTCGCGAAATCGTTGAGGAAATTGGCGGCGGTATCCCCAACGGCAAAAAGTTCAAGGCCGCACAGACAGGCGGTCCCTCAGGCGGATGTATCCCTGCTCACCTTATGGATACTCCTATCGACTACGATAACCTTACAGCTATCGGCTGTATGATGGGTTCAGGCGGTCTTATCGTTATGGACGAGGACAACTGCATGGTTGACATCGCAAAGTTCTTTCTCGACTTCACCGTTGACGAAAGCTGCGGCAAGTGCACCCCCTGCCGTGTAGGTACATAGAGACTTCGTGTAATGCTCGACAAGATTACCGACGGTAACGCTACTCTCGAGGATCTTGACAAGCTCGAAGAGCTCTGCAACTACATCAAGGACAACTCACTCTGCGGTCTCGGTCAGACAGCTCCCAACCCTGTTCTTGCTACACTCAAGTTCTTCCGTGACGAGTATATCGCTCACGTTGTTGATAAGAAGTGCCCCGCAGGCGTATGTAAGAATCTTCTTTCCTACTCAATCATCGAGGACAAGTGTAAGGGCTGTACAGCCTGTGCAAGAAAGTGCCCCGTAGGTGCTATCTCGGGTTCAGTTAAGCAGCCTCACGTAATTGACACTGCAAAATGTATCAAGTGCGGCGCTTGTATAGACACCTGTAAGTTTGATGCTATCATTAAGAAATAAGGAGGTACGCGAAAATGGAAAAAATGCTTAACATTAAAATCAACGGTATGCCCTGCAGCGTACCTTACGGCACAACAATTCTCGAAGCTGCAAGACAGATGGGTATCGAAATCCCCACACTCTGCTTCCTGAAGGAAATCAACGAAATCGGCGCCTGCCGTTTCTGTGTTGTTGAAGTAAAGGGCGCAAGAAACCTTGTTGCTGCCTGTGTATTCCCCATCGAAAGAGACGGAACAGAAATCTTCACAAACAGCGAAAGAGTCCGCAAGGCAAGAAAGACAACTCTTGAGCTTATCCTTTCAACTCACGACAGAAAATGTCTTACCTGCATCAGAAGCGGTAACTGTGAGCTCCAGAAGCTCTGCCTTGAATACGGTGTTTCCGAAGCTGACAAGTTTGACGGAGACAAGCCCGTTTACGAGCTTGACTACTCCGCTGCTCACATGGTAAGAGATAATAACAAGTGTATCCTCTGCCGCCGCTGCGTTGCTGCCTGTGATAATCAGAACATCAGCGTTATCGGTGCAAATGCAAGAGGTATCGACACTCACATCGGTTCAGCCTTCGAGCTTCCTCTCAACTCCACATCATGTATCTCCTGCGGTCAGTGTATCGTAAACTGCCCCGTAGGCGCTATCTATGAAAAGGACGATACCGATAAGGTATTTGAAGCTATCAACGATCCTGAAAAGTATGTTGTTGTTCAGGCTGCTCCCGCAGTAAGAGCTACTCTCGGTGAATGCTTCGGTCTTCCCGTTGGTACAGACGTAACCGGCAAGATGTTTGCTGCACTTCGTCGCCTTGGCTTTGACAAGGTATTTGACACCAACTTTGCTGCTGACCTTACAATTATGGAAGAAGCAAACGAGCTTCTCTCAAGAGTCAAGAACGGCGGCGTTCTTCCCATGATTACATCATGCTCACCCGGCTGGATCAAGTACTGTGAGCACTACTATCCCACAGAGCTTGACCATCTTTCAACCTGTAAGTCTCCCATGCAGATGCAGGGCGCAGTTATCAAGAGCTACTTTGCTGAAAAGAACGGCATTGATCCTGCAAAGATCGTTTCAGTTGCTATTATGCCCTGTACAGCAAAGAAGTTCGAATGTGGCAGAGATGATGAAAACGGTGCAGGCTATGCAGATGTTGACTATGTTCTTACAACAAGAGAGCTTGGCAGAATGATCAACACAGCAGGTCTCAACTTCAATCTCCTTCCCGATGAGGACTGCGACGCTCCTCTCGGTCAGGGTACAGGTGCTGCTGTTATCTTCGGCACCACCGGCGGTGTTATGGAAGCTGCTTTACGTACAGCTGCTGAGGTTATCACCGGCAAGGAGCTTGAAAGCCCCGAATTCCACGATGTTCGCGGTATGAATGGCGTTAAGGAAGCTTCCTATAAGCTCGGTGACCTCGAGGTTAAGGTTGCTATTGCTTCCGGCACAAAGAATGCAAAGATTCTTATGGACAAGGTTAAGGACGGCACTGCCGACTACACCTTCATCGAAATCATGGGATGCCCCGGCGGTTGTATCAACGGTGGCGGTCAGCCTGTACAGCCCGCTTCTGTACGTAATTTCGTTGACCTCAAGAGTCTCAGAGCGGCTGCTCTTTACAGAAACGACGAAAACCGTCCTCTCAGAAAGAGCCATCTCAACGAAGATGTAAAGACAATCTACGCTGAGTTCCTTGGCGAGCCCAACAGCCACAAGGCTCATGAGCTTCTCCATACAAGCTACGTTGCAAGACCTCTTTTTACACAGGAATAATAAATAAAGAAACAAAGGGGTAAAAAAAATATGAAAAAGCAGTCAATTTTAACGGCAGTTATTTCAATCGTAGTGGTTGTTATTGTAGCTCTCACTGTAGTAGGTGATGTAAGTGTCAGTGTTAACGGCAACATCACCCCTGCAGTAAACGCAGAAACTCCTGCACCTGTAGCTACTACAGCAGCCGTGGCAACCACCGTTGCAACTCAGACTACAGCTGCTCCTGCTGTACAGGACACAACCGCTGCAGCAGCTCCCTCTGACAGCGCTAATCCTACAGACACAAAGTCAATCATTGACCAGTACACCCTTCTTGTAAACAAGTTCAAGCAGGAAAAGCCCGCTTATAAGAAAAAGGAATTTCAGTCACTTCCTGAAGAATTCCGCAATCTTGGCACAGCAGGTAATCTTGTTCTTAACATCGCTGCAGGCTATATGACCACTGAAGACGAGTGTGAAGAGCTCGTAAGAGCAGCAGGCGGTGAAGACATCAAATGGGATATGCCTATCCACAATTCAGAGGTAGGTTGTCTTCTGACTGATTACGATGCAGTTGAATGGGCAAAATGCGAAGATGTAGGCGACGGCACAAAGAAAATCAGTTTCTCCCTCAAGGAAGAAATGAACTGTGAGCCCACACCTGCTGACACTCTTGTTCCTGTTTCAAATCACGGTGCTGTTATGCAGCCTCTTTCAAGAAACGATATTTTAAAAGAGGTT
This sequence comes from Acutalibacteraceae bacterium, assembly GCA_045532935.1. Taxonomy (GTDB): domain Bacteria; phylum Bacillota; class Clostridia; order Oscillospirales; family Acutalibacteraceae; genus UBA6857. The sequence continues at coordinate 30,147 of JAZSGW010000012.1, read as the reverse complement.
GAGAACATAACAGCGAAGGTTCCCGGTCTTGCTCTCAATGACTTCAGTCTCGGATACAGAGAATGTGTATTTGAATGTGTTTACAACCCGGAAACCAATCAGGTACTTTCAATCACTCATCATGTTGTAATCGACATCAATGCTGACATTAAGGTTACTTTAGCAACTATTGCAGGTTCAGCAAGACTTTACAACGATATGCGAATCTACGATATTACCTGGTAAGCAACAAAGCTATAAGCCGTTCACAACTCGGTTGTGAACGGCTTTTTTCGTTTCCTTTAAGTAAGAGATAACGGTAAAGCGAGGAGGCCCTTTGACCTTTCGGTCAAAGGCACAGCAAAAAAAACGGTTTCTTTCCCCGGAACCGTTTTTTTCTGCGGCAACGCGACAGCGTTGCGCCTCCCCGCGAACCTCGTATATACTTGAGTTGCAACAGTGCTGCGCCGTTTCAGCCGGTACCGCCTCCGGCGGGACCGGCGCATCGCACCACCTAAAATGGTGTATTGCGGCACAGCCGCAATAATACCGCGGGGTTAACCCCGCGGCATATCTCACACTCATATATACTTAAATAACTCACTGATTTTCTCGCTTTTCACCTTTGCCGTGACCCTGATTTTGACAGATATAAGCACCCACTCAATTCCAAGCACCAACACAAATGCGATTACAGCACGAAAATAATCAAAAGCTATTCCTTCCGCTTTAACAAAAGCTGAAATCACCATAGATACAATCGGCACTATGTAAAGAGGTAAGTGCGTTACCATTATAAAAAGTGAGTTCTTACCTGTAAATTCAGTTATGCGGCACGGTTTTCTTTCACAGACAAACGCAAACACACCGATGATACCAAGGGAACAAAGCACACCCGAAAGGAAAAACAGTAACGGTCTTGAGCCGAAAATCCCATTATTAAGGTCAACCCCTCTGTTAAAAAACGCCGTTATACTTCCGCAAATTAAAAAAACTAAAGCCGTAAGAAACCCTTTTGTCTCAGATGATTCTTTAGCGTTCATACGCTGACCGATTTCAAATCCGACACCTATAAACCAGAAGGCGACAAACACCTTAAGTATAACCAGAAGCAAGGACTGTACCACTTTGTTAAGTCCGCTTACAGAAATATATTCTGCTGATATAACAAGCAAAACAGGCAGTACAACCGCAGAAACTACCTTAAGTGCCATAGCAACCTTTCTGCACATCAACCGCTCAAATAAGAGCCTGCCGAAAAAAATCGAAGGCAGAAACCAGAGCGTTGAAACTCCGTTAAGGGTGACTGTCAGAATGATTTTATCAATTATGAAATCAAAATCTCTTTTTTCTATGAGCATCATCACCATTGCCGCACCGAGGGACAGCAGCGAATAAAAGACATAAGGTACACCCATAGACAGAAGCAGCTTCATGACGGAAGTTTTACGGGCAACACCGTCCTTCGCACGGAAGCCGAGCAGTAATCCTGTCACAATGTAGAACAGGCTTATCTTGAACGCAGATGCCCACTGGGAAACCGGGTCAGAAAAAGTCACCGTATGCCCCCATACTATAAGCAGCATCGCAAGACCCTTTGCCGAATCAATATATTTCAATCGCATATTATAATTCCTTCGCACAAATAATATTACTATTGAAGAATACCACATTTTTTTATTTTTGGCAACGGCATAGGAGTTTTTTTGACAGAATATCACTGCTTTACAGCAACAATATTTAAAAAAGTTTTAAAAAAATTATATTTTATTGTAGAGTGCAACAAAATATGGTAAACTTGTTCCATAAAACGGAGGTGACATTATGGATAAAAAAATCTATTATCGCGGACTTATAGCACAGCCCTGGTATAACTTTACCGAGAGTCTTGCCTACATTATAACCGGAAGACCGATACCAGAAAACGTTATTTATGAAAAAAAGGTTCCCTACGGCAAGGAAAAAAGCCAATATCTCAACACTCTGTGTCTTAAAGAGAAAAAGGATATAAAGAAGCCTGTTTTCATCTATATTCACGGCGGTGGATGGATTTCAGGTATAACTGAAATGCGTAACACCTATATTCTCAACTGGGTCAACAAAGGCTTTCAGGCCTTTTCCCTGAACTATACCTATGCTCCGCAGAAGATTTTCCCCGGACAGCTTCAGGAAGTCTTTTCAGCTATTGACTATATCTTTGATAATGCCGAAAAGTACAACATCGACACAGACAACATCGTCCTTGGAGGCGAAAGTGCCGGCGGATACTTCATCTCCTATCTTGCTGCCTGTGCAAGTGACCCGACTCCCCTTGAAAAACTCGGCATAACATTCCGTCATAAGGACAGCTTTAAGGTGAAGGCTCTTGTTTCACACAGCGGCTGCTTCAATCTTAAATACCTCAGCGACCCCGAAAAGCCCCAGGCTCAATTCCCCGACATGAAGGCGATGATTGAAGCTTTTACCGGTATGAAAAGAAACGAGCTCAACGCATATATGAAAACTCCCGAAGGAAAGCTTCTCAACCCTCAGGTCAACAGCAACTATCCTCCTTGCTTCCTTGCCTGGTCAACCAACGACTATCTCCGATTTGACACAAAGGATTTCGCAAACGAGCTTATCAGAAACCGTATCCCCTACCGTATGTTCAAGGGTGACGGAATCGTCGGTTTTCACGCATGGACAATAGTAACAATGTTTAAAAAGAGCAGACAATGCCTTGACGAAACCTTCAGCTTTGTCCTGCCCTTACTTCCTGATTATTTCAATTAAAAGTATAAACATTACACCTCAGGTAAAAATAAACCTGAGGTGTTAATTTTGGAAAACAAAAACAAATTATTCAAAGTAACCGCATTGTTACTTGTATCTGTAATTATGCTTTCGGCAACCTTATATAACAGTATAAGCTACAATGAAAGCTCCGTCTCCACCCTTTCAAAGCTCGGTTCCCGTGGTGACGAGGTCAGACAGATTCAAAAAAAGCTCAAGGAGCTTGGCTACTACAAGGGAAGTGTTGACGGAATTTACGGCACATCAACCAAAAAGGCAGTTACAGCTTTTCAGAAAAACTGCGGAATAACCGCCGACGGTATAGCCGGTGCAAAAACCCTTAAATTTTTAGGCCTCGGCTCCTCTTCGTCATCATCGTCATCGGCATACACGAGCAGCGATGTAAAGCTTCTTGCGAAGCTTATAGCCGCAGAAGCACGAGGAGAAAGCTACAAAGGCCAGGTAGCGGTAGGCGCAGTAGTTTTAAACCGTGTAGAGCACGCATCTTTTCCCGACAGTATTTCAGGTGTTATATATCAGAAAGGTGCTTTCTCCTGCGTTAACGACAGTAACTGGAGCGTTGCCCCCACAGCAGAATCTCTCAAGGCGGCACAGGACTGCATCAACGGTTGGGACCCAAGTGGCGGTGCGATATATTACTATAATCCTGCAAAGACAAGCAATAGTTTTATGCACTCACGTCCGGTTATAACCGTTATCGGCCGTCACCGTTTCTGCAGTTGATTATGTCAATAACCTCCCTGATTTCTGAAATTATATAATCGGGCTTATATTCATCAGGGAGAGTTTCACCGAAAAGATTAAGCCAACAGCAGGATATTTCAGCATTCATAGCACCTCTGATGTCAGAGGTCAGCGAGTCTCCTATAAGAAGAACCTGCTGTTTGTCCTTTTCGGGAATTTTCTCAAGAACATAATCGAAGTATTCCTTTCTCGGCTTCTGATAACCCACCGTCTCTGAAACGAATACCTCACTTATGTAAGGCATAATCCCGCTTTTTGAAAGTCTTTTTGCTTGAGTGGCGGCAACTCCATTTGTCACGATGTAAAGGTCAAGAGCCATTTTCTTGAGAGCCTTCACAGTATCCACAGCAAAATCAAGGGTGTTTCCGCCCTCACCGAGAAGTGAAAGATAGTACTCGTTTACCGTTAACGGTTCCTCGTCACAGTGAAATCCGATTTTCTCAAAAAAGAGCCTGAAACGCACCCTTTTAAGCTCGGGCTTTGTTATTTCTCCTTTTTCAAGCTTCTTCCACAATCCCTGATTTATTTCAGAATAAATGGCAATATTCTCATCGGTAACGGGCACTCCGAAGTTCTCAAAAGCTCTGACGAGTGCCTGACGCTCGTCCTTAAAAAAGTCCAGAAGCGTGTTATCCGCATCGAAAAGCACCGTTGTGATTTTTTTCATTACTCTCTCTCCTTTTAAAGCTCTGTACATATAGATTTTACTAAATATACGCTTCAATGTCAATCGGATTATTTCTGTTAAATTTTTCAAATATCTATTTACTTTTTTCTTTATTGTGGTAAAATTATATTTGTATAATTTTGTACTCTTAAGAAAGGAATGCCTGACCCGGGCGGTATGACAGATGGATAACGACGCTTTCAGCATGGGAGTTGCTCCCGGCGGACTCAAGGACAGAGCTGAAATCAAGCTTATGGTATGCTACCTTCTCAAAAGTCTTAATAAGTCCCTTACCCGCACTCAGATAAATGAGATTTTACAAAGACACGGCATCGCAAACTATTTTGAGATAAACGGCGCAATCAGCGACCTCATTTCTTCTTCTCAGGTCACAAGCGAGCTTTGCGATGACGACGAGCTCATTACCATAACACCCAAGGCAGAGCTTTCCGTAGCTATAATTGAAAGAGATCTCCCCCGCTCACTCAGAGAAAAGGCTATAAATGCCGCAGTTAACGTCCTTCAGCGTGACCGTATCAAAAAGGAAAGCTCCGTCAGGGTCGAGCAGCACGGCGACGGCTATCACGTTACCTTTACGGTTACAGATATGGGAACAGAGCTTCTCAGAATTACGGTATACGTTACCGATGAAAGACAGATTGAAATTGTTAAGCGCAATTTTTACGACAACGCCGTTAATATTTACTCCGATGTAATTGCATCGCTTACGGTTGAATAATCATACAGTGTACAATCTTGAAAAAGGAGCGTAAAAAGATATTATGAAATCCAAATTTTTTGCATTTTTCACAGTAACAGTTGTTCTTTTCGGAGCAGTGTTCGGTCTTTATTGGAAATATCTGCGTATGTCGCAGTATCCCGTTTTCATTGAAAGCTTCGATCACGGTGTGCTCACTGTTGACAGCACCCAGACGACAGGTTCTGACAATAAATACCGTGTATGGTGGGACAGAGACGAAACCATCACCATAAACATCAATCCCGAAAGAACTGCAGATTCCTACTACAATCTCGCAAAGCTCACCGTTAACGGTGTTGATGTTACAAAGCAGGTAAGTATGCTTCAGTACAGAACTCCCGTAACTGAAAAGCTTACAATTCTCGCTTATTTCAAAAAGGGAGAAGCTCCCGAAGGCTTTGCTGAAAAAGAAGAAGCCGCAAGTGTAGCTACAGCTCCCGTAATTTCAAAGCTTTACGATAATAAATATGTTGGTGCTTATGCAGCTTACGATGTGGAGGACCCCACAATCTTCTACGACGAAACAACAGGCTATTACTACTGCTTCGGTTCGGATAATGTGGTTATCAAGTCAAAGGATCTTGTAAACTGGTCAGGCAGAACAACATACTTCAAAGCTCCCGAAAATGCCAACACTAACGCAATTATGGACTTCACACAGTTCGAAAGCGTAAGAAAATGGGCAGCAGAGCACGGATATAATACAGCCTATAACATCTCCGACAGCAAGTCTGACAGGACTCCCCTTTCTCCCGATATTGTTAAAATCGGTACAGTTTACTACCTTTATTTCTCACTTTCAAAGCAGACAGGAGCAAATGAATCCGCAATTTTTGTAGTAAAGACCACCAATCTTGAAGCTTCTATCAGCCAGAAAAAGTGGGTTGACGGCGGAATGGTAATCTGCAGCTGCGGCAACCACGGTGAAAACCAGAAAACTACCGATGCCAACGGAGAAACCGTAGATGTAAACATAAATAAGCACTATGACGCAGCGAACGCTGTCCACCCGAGTGTACTCTTTGACGGAACAAATCTTTATATGGTTTACGGAGGTTATTACGGCTCCACAGACATAAACGGCGGAATCCATCTGCTCGAGCTCGACCCCCGCACCGGCACACTCAAGGCAGGCAGTGCAATCAATACCGCAGGTGATAAAATCGGCACCCTTCACGGCTCCGATGCAAAGCCCGCAGGCACCCTTATTGCAAAGCCCGGTAGACCCACCTCACTCAGCGCTGCAAGTACAAGCCTTATAAGTGCCGCTGACCTTATTCACAATAAGGCAACCGGTTACTACTACCTCTTTACTACCTACGGTGTTGACGACACCAACTATAATATCAGAGTTTCACGCTCTGCAAGCATCACCGGTCCCTACACCGATTTTGCAGGTAACCTTATGAATGACACCGCAGGCAATCAATATGACAAGGGTTATATGCTCATGGGCGGATACAACTTCACCTCATCAAGCGCAGGCTGTGTCTCCTACACCGATGTGGGCAGAGCTTCAATAGGTAGCCCTAAAATTATCAAAGCGGCAAACGGAACATATCTTATCGCATCACAGTCCCAGCTTTACTACAAGGTTGGCTCTGATATAGTTACCGGTTCAGTTCTTGCCGAACAGCAGGAAATCGTAGTTAAAACAGAGCCCTGTCTCGAGGTAAGAGAGCTTATGTGGGACAGCACAGGCTGGCCTCTCGCAATGCCTGAAATGTTCTCGGGCAGACTCGCAAACAAGAATGTTGACAGCGAAGATATGCTCGGAATCTGGGATCTTCTTGTTTTCGATTCAGGCTGTGATAAAAAAGACTACAGAGCTGTTGCAAGGTCCGCTTCACAGAGAATCTCTATTTTCTCCAATGCAATCATCACGTCAAACGATATTGCAAAAAATAAAGAGCTTAACACATCAGGTCTTCTCCAAAAGGAAAATGACTACTACAAACTCACTATTGACGGCATCGAATACAAGGTTTATCCCCGATATATGTGGGACTGGGAGCTCGGTGAGGGCAGTCTCGTGCTCACAGGTATCGGCGCTGACGGAAGCACTGTATGGGCAAAGAAAAACTTCTCCTCAACAACAGGCGTTTACACAGATGTATTCTACTATCTTTACAACAAGTGCGATGATGCTACAAAGCTTACAGTTGATGCCAAGGTAAAGAAGATAAGCGCAAATCCCACACAGGATTACGTCGACGCTCTTTCACGCTCAATTATAAAGCATCTTATCGCTCAGGCTGCCGCACAGAAAACCGCAGGCTGATAAACGAAAACAAATAAAATCATCCCCAACCCGTTCATCTGAATCGGATTGGGGATTTTAACTTACCATTCTCTTATAATTTCCGGATTCGCGAAAATCTCGTCCATCTTTTTTATAAAGGGCATAAGGTCTGCTGCGCCGCCTATCTTATGGTCAAATACCATCATAAGCGGAAGCACCTTTTTCATACGGTAGTCAAGCTCTCCGTTTTCATTACGGTAAACGTCCTTTACCTCTTTCACTCTACCCGTACCGAACATAAACACCTGAGGATAAAGCGGCGGAATATAAGTGATGTCCACCTTTAAGTCCTCGTAAAGAGTGCCCCAGTTCGTAAAGCAGACTGTACCCTCGGTAAAGTCATCGACCTTAAGCGATCCGACACCGTCCTTTTTATAGCCGTCATGACGGTATGAGCTCTTTTTGAAGAGCTTGGAAAACTTCGCAACCTTGCCTTTTCCCACATAACCTGTGATAAACTGCGCAAAGGTAGAAATCAGCTTTCCTTTTACAGCATAACCGAACATACGCTGACCTGCAACGTTGAAAAGCACCTTTTTAAAGTTAGTGTTTTCAAGCCTTGCTTTGGTGAGCTCAATCTGTGCGGAGATTTCCTCAAGGCTCTTATCCTCAAGCTGTTTGATTTTTACGGTAAAGGTTTCACCGCTTTCAAAACAGACCGGCATAGATACATCTATATGCTTTTTGATAATCAGCCTTCCCGAAGAGGAGAGGTGCTTATAATCGAAGTGGGCATTAAGTCTCGGTGCCGCCTTAAGACCTTCAACAAGCACCTTCATCATCAGTGTATTGAAGGGAAGCGGATAACCGCACTCCTTTTTGAGCTTTAGATACTCCTCCCAGAAAGCGGTAATGTCAGCCTCATAATTACAGCCCGTGCCGGGAATGTTACGCTGGGAATTTACAAGTGCGTTGCAGGCAACCCTGCTTCTGATGCTGAGGTATTCTATCTCGTCGTCCTCATCGGGAGCAAGCGTCGCAACCTTAAGATATTCCTTAAAGCTCATACTGCTTACCAGATAACTCTTGTTTCTATATCGCTCTTTACAAGCTCAACGAAGTCAGCTGTTGTCATTGAGCCCTGGTCACCGTGACCGCGTTTTCTTACGGAAACTGTGCCCTCTTCGGCTTCCTTATCACCGATAACGAGCATATAGGGAATCTTCTCAAGCTGTGCCTCACGGAGCTTATATCCGAGCTTTTCGCTTCTTATATCAACGTCAACATCGTCAACGCCTGCAGCCATAAGAGCAGCCTTGACTGCGTATGCTGCGTCCTGATGACGGTCAGCGATAGGAAGAATACGTACCTTTTCAGGAGCAAGCCATACGGGGAATGCACCTGCATACTTTTCGATAAGAAGAGCAAGTGTTCTTTCGTAGCAGCCGATTGAAGTACGGTGAATGATGTAAGGATTCTTCTTTGAACCGTCTGGTGCAACATATTCCATACCGAATTTTTCAGCAAGCATCTGGTCAATCTGGATAGTAATAAGAGTATCCTCTTTACCGTGAACATTCTTAATCTGAATATCGAGCTTCGGGCCGTAGAAAGCTGCCTCACCGATACCGATTTTGTAATCGATACCAAGGTTGTCGAGAATCTTATACATAACGCCCTGTGCCTCGTCCCACTGCTCGGGTGTACCGATATACTTATCTGTGTCGTTGGGATCCCACTGTGAGAAGCGGTAAGAAACGTCCTCGTAAAGACCAAGTGTCTTAAGCATAAATACACAAAGATCAAGGCAGCCCTTGAATTCATCTTCAAGCTGCTCGGGTGTACACATAAGATGTCCTTCGGAAATTGTGAACTGACGTACACGGATAAGGCCGTGCATTTCACCTGAAGCTTCGTTTCTGAAGAGAGTCGAAGTTTCGCCGAGTCTCATGGGAAGGTCACGGTAGGAGCGAGCTCTGTTAAGATATGCCTGATACTGGAAGGGACAGGTCATAGGACGAAGGGCAAATACCTCATCGTCAGTCTCCTCATCACCGAGTACAAACATACCATCCTGATAGTGGTCCCAGTGACCTGAAATTTTGTAAAGGTCACTCTTTGCCATAAGAGGAGTCTTTGTACGAAGCCAACCTCTTCTCTTTTCCTCGTCCTCAACGAAACGCTGGAGAGTCTGGATAATATGTGTGCCCTTGGGGAGCATAATAGGAAGACCCTGACCGATATAGTCAACAGTTGTGAAAATTTCGAGCTCTCTGCCAAGCTTATTGTGGTCACGCTTCTTTGCCTCTTCAAGCTGAAGAAGGTGTGCTTCGAGGTCAGCTGCCTTTGTAAAAGCAGTACCATAGATACGCTGAAGCATCTTTTTGTTGCTGTCGCCTCTCCAGTAAGCACCCGTGCAGGAGGTAAGCTTGAAGGCCTTTACGCGTGAGGTGTCGGGAATGTGGGGACCTGCGCAAAGCTCGGTAAACTCACCCTGACGGTAGAAGGAAATAGGCTCGCCGCTTTCAGCGTGCTCTTTGATAAGCTCAACCTTATAGGTTTCGCCCTTTTCTTCCATCATCTTAATTGCTTCGTCAGCGTCCATTTCGAACTTTTCGAGGAAAAGTCCTTCCTTGACGATTTTCTTCATTTCAGCTTCAATTTTTTCGAGAATTTCGGGAGTGAAGCTTACTTCGCTGTCAAAATCGTAGTAGAAGCCGTTATCTACTGCAGGGCCGATAGCAAGCTTTACATCGGGGTAAAGTCTCTTTACAGCCTGAGCAAGAATGTGTGAGCAGGTGTGCCAGAAGGTCTTTTTTGCTTCATCGTCGTCGAAGGTGAGAATTTCTACCTCGCAGTCACCTGAAAGCACTGTGCGAAGGTCGCAGATTTCACCGTTTACCTTTGCAAGACAAGCTGCCTTGTAAAGACCTGCGCCGAGGCTCTTTGCAACGTCAATTACGCTTGAGCCGTCTTCATACTCGCGGACAACGCCGCCTTTGAGTGTTACATTAATCATTATTATCATTCCTTTCATACTAAAAAGAAAACGCTCCACCCCAAAAACTTGGGATGAAGCGATAATTGCTCCACGGTTCCACCCGTATTCCGTCTGAAGCTCAGACAGCACTCTTATGACTTTAACGCAGTCTTACGGCGCGCCTTATTTCGGCACACACTCAAAAGTGGTAGATTTTTCTCTGAATCTGCCCTGCTTACAGCCGGTGACAAGGCTCTCTGTGAAATCCGTAAGGAGAAAAATCCTCTTTCTCAACGATTTTGCGGGATATTGAATTTTCTGTTATTACTAATTATTTTATCACCGCAAAAAAGGTTTGTCAAGGGGGAATATTCCCCTTTTACATATCAATACTTACACTTACCCCGTGCTTTTCAATAAGGCTGATGAATTCCTTTGCACCCTCATCATCCTTGGTAAAGGTGCATATCATATTTTCCCCTGCATAAACCTCTAATCTCAGGGTGGAAAAGCTACGGGTGACACGCTCCGAATCTACAGTAACCTTAGTAATATCGGTAAACAAATAGTTTTTCCCGCCTACAGTAAAAGTGTTTTCGTCGAAATATATTTTGTCTTGTTTATGGTATTTCATAATAAAGTATACCAAAAATCCGATAACTACAAGATCCATCAGCAATTCTAAAAACACGAATTCACTCTTTTTTATAAATTCAATTACCGTCAGAATCAAACATATTGCAGTCGCAATGCCGAATAATAATACCAGCATTGGTGACGGTTTGATCACTTTTTTCATTGTAATTTCCCCTTTTTATTCATATACCTTTATTTTAACCCCGTGCTTTTCCATAAGGTCGATGAATTCCTTTGCTCCGCTTTCATTTTTTGTGAAACTGAAAATGTACTCCTTTTTAACATATATGTCAAACTTCAACGTAGTAATTCCCCTTACAACCTGCGTTGGTTCGGCATACACTTTACTGATGTCGGAAAACTCGTAGGCTGTTCCGTCTACAGTAAAGGACTCATCGTCAAATTCAACCTTCTCACGGGAAAGGAACTTTATAAGATAAAATATGAATGCACCGATTATAAACACATCACAGCATATAATTTCAGGTGATGAAGTGTGTGTATCAATGAATCCGGCTATAGAAATCGCAATACAGATGACCGATGCGATAGCAAAGATAATCAGCATCACAGGTGACGGTTTGATTACTTTTTTCATATTTATTCTCCCACTCTCGGTGTACCGGGCACCTTGTAAAAATCAAGGTAATACAGAAATTCCTTCGCACCCTCGTAATTCTTTTCAAAGGTGTAAAACCTTTTACCGTCAATATAAATTTTGTAAAACACTCTGCCGTATCTGCCTCCGTGAGAGTCGATACGCTCTATCTGCTGATAGGTATAGGTTTTTCCATCAAAGGTAAAATTAATGTTGTTGAAGGTAAGGCATTTGACAAGATTGTTATAGCTGACAAGTAGTGCCAGCAAGCCAAGAGCAGTATAAACAGCTGCAAATACCGTTTTAAACATATCTCCTAACCGAAAGCTTGTATAAAGCGCATAAAGGCTCATTAAAAAAAGTCCCAGAGAAGCAACTGTTAACATTCCTGCATGGATTCTGTTTGGTTTTAACTGATATTCCATTTTTTTCTCCTTTTTTTGAATTCCTTTAAGGCTATTATACATTTGTTATTGCTTTTTTACAATATGAAAAAGCATACTATCCGGAGAAAAAAGTATTAAAAAGCAAACTTTTTGAGATGTTTACTGCAAAAAACTTACGCGGGGAGATCAATGCGCAGCATTGAAACAGCGATAATGCGGCTTCGGATAAGGGAAGCCGCATTATCGCTGTTACTTTGACCGCGGTCAAAGACCTCCCCGAACAGTCCCCTCTGCATCTACAGTGAAAAAGAGAGCGGAAAATCCGCCCTCATAAACAACACTATATAAAAAACCTTGTCACTTTTATCAGATATTACACCTCAAAAGTGCCTGCTTCGATCGCCATAATCTGATCGACTCGTCTCTGATGTCTGCCGCCTTCAAACTCTGTGTCAAGAAAAACGTCAACCATTTCAAGTGCAAGACCTGCACCTACAACTCTTCCGCCCATGCAAAGGATGTTTGCATCGTTGTGAAGACGGGTGAATTTTGCGCTGAAGTAGTCACTGCAGCAAGCAGCTCTGATTCCCTTTACCTTGTTAGCAGCCATAGAAATACCGATACCCGTACCGCAGCAAAGAATACCTCTTACACATTCACCTGAAGTAATGCTTGTGCCAACCTTGTATGCGATTGCGGCATAGTCAACGGATTCGGGTGAGTATGTGCCGAAATCCTTATATTCAATGCCTCTTTCTTCAAGATGCTTCTTGATTTCTTCCTTGAGTAAATATCCGCCGTGGTCTGCGCCTAATGCTATCATTATAAATTCTCCTTTAAATATATTTTTTACGCTTATATAATATCACAGTTACCGTACTTTGTAAAGATGATTCTTTAATGATGTACCGGTGCAGAATAGTCCCCGTCCTCGGTGACAACAAGCACCTCTTCACCGTCGTCATCAGGGGTGTTTACCCTCTTTTTATAAAGACCCTCCGACGGCGGTATAATCTTTTCATCTTCCGAAGGAAAAGTCCTTCTCGCAGGCTGTGCACCTGCACCCTGCCTTACCGTGCTTACCGGCTTCTTCTGTTCAGCAGACTTTACGGTTGCGGTAGCTTTTTCTTCCTTTTTACCTGTGGGAATAATTTTTCTTGTAAGCCACACAATACCCTCACCCGCTTTTATTGTTAGCTTTGTGGCACTGTTTATTACAAATGCAGAAAGCAAAGACAGAATGATTATTATCGGTGCAGTAACCCATATATATCCGAAATTCACCGCAGGGCTTCCGAGTGCTTCTTTGAGTTTATCATAAATCATCACATCAAAAACGCAGGAAACAAGATATGCCGCCAGAGTAAGTTCCGCTATAAAGCTGCACACCTTTCTTGCTGCAGGAGATTTAGGTCGTACATCAAGATTAAGTATGAACAGGAAAATAAAAAGAGAAAGCAGATAAAGAAAAGGTGATGCGTTATTCTGCCAGTTACCTCTCACAAAAATACCGGGAGTACTTCTGTAATAGGTGTATCCGCCAAATGCAAATGCCGAAAGAAAAACAAGAACGAGATTAAGCCACTTGTTTATCTTTATGCCATACTCTCTTATATAACAGCCTGTAAAATAATATGTCACAGGAAAAAATTTGGACCAGCATTCGGGAACAATCAGAAAATAATCCTCTGACAAAGAAGGCTGCTGCCACCAGTTCTCCACACCGAATACAAAGGTATTTGCTACCTGCGGTACAGCGGTAAGAAACAGCAAAGTTGCAATAAGTATGAGTCTTTGCTTTTTTCCCTGAAGATGCTTCCATATCAGATTGAGGAAGGGAATCAGAAGGTATAAGCCTATATACATCTCGATGTACCAGGCATATTTCGCCGACGAGAAGCCCAGAAGTCCTCTTAAGAATCCGCTGAAAACAATGGGCTCTTCAGCATACAGACAGTCGAATATATAGCAGACTCCACTTGCAAAAGTATAAGTGATAAGCGTATTTTTTATGCCGCTGTAAAATTTTCCGCTCAGCTGCTTGTCCTTCATAAGAAATCCTGTAAGAAACAGGAACAAAGGCACACACGAAGTGCCTACACAACGCACAACTGTCATAAGCAGAGCATTTGCGCCGACAAGCTCTGTTGTATAATAGCCCGAATACAAAAAGAAATGCGTATACACGACCAAGGAAAATGCGACGATTCTTATTATATCCAAAGAGAGATTTCTCTCCTTTTTTCTCTTCAGGCTGTCCAAGGCTTCACCACCGTGGACAAGCATTTTTTCATTCATTTCTGTATCCTCGCCTTCAGTTTATAAGGACTTCTTTTTCAACTCTCTTTCAGCCTGTGGAAGTCTCAGGTAAACAGGCATTATATCCGCTCCGTCAAGAAGCTTTTCCTGTGCATAATTATTGACAGCACAGAAAGCAACACTGCTCCCCTTCTGAAAAAGCTCCGAAGGTGATGCAATAGAATATCCCAATGCTTTATGACAGATTTTTGCACCGTCTCCTACAAAGATGACGTTTTCGTAACTCGCAAGCTTTTCGCCGAGATCTTCTATCTTTATTGCCTCGTCCTCGGTAAGTCTTGTAACGCTGTCTCCGTCAACACGGAAAATGCCGCAGTAAACCTGATTGCATCTTGCGTCCATTACGCTGACTGCAGTACAGCTTCTTCCGAGAAGATTATATGCCAGAGCCTCCAGAGTCGAAACAGGAAGACACTTCTTATTAAGTCCGTCACAAAGGCCCTTGATTGCCGCAACACCTATTCTTATTCCCGTAAAAGAGCCGGGACCTGCGCTACAGGCAAAAAAGTCTATGCTGTCAAGGCTGATTTCTGCGTTTTTAAGCGTACTGTCTATCATAGGCATAAGTGTTCTCGAATGGGTAAGACCCGTATTGGTCTGACTTTCGGAAAGAATTTTTCCGTCCTCGGTAACGGCTACCGCCGCACATACCGCACTTGTATCAACTGCTAAAACCCTCATATGTCACACTCCCTTTAAGCTGCAAATATATTCACCGGCTTACAGTGATAATTCTTTCGTTATCGCTGTCGCCCTTTTCTATTTTTACTCTTACGGTATTTTCAGGAAGAGCGTTTTCGATGTTCTCACTCCACTCGGTACAAAGCACCGCACCCATGTCATAGTAATCAAAAAATCCGCTCGAATACAAATCCTCCCAGGATTCAACCTTATACATATCAAAATGTACAAGCTGCGGATTTCCTCCGTAATCGTTAACAAGGGCAAAGGTGGGGCTTGAAACATAGCTTGTGTTGCCGAGGCCCTTCGCAAGACCTCTTGTAAAAGCAGTTTTTCCCATTCCGAGTCCACCGTAAAGAGCAACAACCGTGCCTCCGCTTATTTGTTTTGCAAGTTCACAGGCAAAATTTTCCGTTTCTGCCGTACTGTGCGAATGAAATACCACAGCTACACCACCTTTTATGCGATATTATGCTATAATATTGTATCATAAAAATCCCATAAGTCAACTTTTTACTTGAAATATTCAACAATACATAATATAATAGATATACTAATGCACAGGATGTGATTTTTTGAAATTCAAGAAATTCAGTTTAAAGGAATTCGGTCTTAACGATACACGAAACCTTTTCAAACAAACCGATAAGCTGCTTCTGGGCCTATGTATTATTCTTTCGCTTTTCGGAGCGTTAATGGTATGTACAGCCACCTGGAGTGGCGACGGTATATTTTCCCGAGACACCGTTGTTATGCTTATTGCTCTCGTCCTCGGTGTGACTGCCTGCTTTATAATTTCCCTGATTGACTACGACATTATCTACAAGCTGTGGCCTGTAATAGCAGGTGGCTGTCTGCTTGTAATGCTTTTGCTTATCCCCTTCGGTGTTGCTCCAGACGGACGAAGCGATGCTACCTCGTGGCTTAAATTCGGCCCCCTTTTCGTTCAGCCGTCGGAATTTCTGAAGATAGGCTTTATTATTACCTTCTCCTTCCATCTCAGCAAGGTAAAAAATGATCTTGTCAGTCTCAAGAATGTTTTCTCTTTGTGTCTTCACGCCGCAATACCCGTACTTCTCGTTGTAGGCACAGGTGATATGGGTTCAGCTCTTATCTTCCTTTTTATGTTTATCGGTATGATGTACATCTCAGGCGTTCACTGGCTTTATTTCCCTGCAGGTGCGCTGATAGTCCTTGCCGCCTCACCCTTCATATGGCTTAAGGTCTTCAGCGATATTCAGCGTAACCGTATTCTTGCGCTGTTCAACCCCGACAATTTCCCCGACGAAATCTGGCAGCAGAGTCAGGCTCTCAATGCTATCAAGGCAGGAGGCTTTACCGGCTCGGGTCTTTTCAAGGGCGAGTATACTCACAGCGGGCTTGTTCCCGAATGTGAAAACGATATGATTTTCTCCGTTGTATGTGAAGAATTCGGCTTCATTGGTGCTCTGGTGCTACTGATTCTTTTCGGAGCACTTGCTTACCGTATAATAAAAATCGGCAAGAAGAGCAGAAACTATGCCGCTGAAATTATGTGCTACGGTGTTGCATTTATGCTTATGGCACAAGTTGTCGTCAACATAGGTATGTGCCTTATGCTCCTTCCCGTTATCGGTATCACCCTTCCGTTCATAAGTGCGGGCGGTTCTTCTACAGTTTGTCTTTACCTTTCAATGGGACTCGTGTTGAGTGTTTACCGCTCAAGCGAGGGCATAGAGTATGAGGACTACAACCGCAGTATCTTCTCAAAGGCATCAAGATAACTTCGCGGTATTTTTCACAGAAGAAAAGCATAGAATCTGTATATATGCTTTTTGAGGTGACACGATGCTCGCAACCGTTGAATGTAAAGATTCCCCTGTCGGCTTCAGACATTTCCTCGCTGACCTTTTCAGGCCACCTGAATTTGAAATAAACAGGCTGACTGTACCTGAGGGAGACGCCTTTTACCGTGTGAAGGTCCCCTTTCATCACGGAGAAATTCCTACCTTCGAAACAGCACAGAAACTGAAAAAGCTCAAAGGCAGCGTAATTTTCGACATCAATTTCCCCTGTGACGAAAACACCCGCTGCCTTGAATTTCAGCCGTCGGTATTTCCGTCTCTACTGCTTTTCAACTCCTTTACGGATTATATCGCACAGCTTCGGCTGCCGCCGGTGAAAAGCTCCCTTACGGTCTATGACAAAAGAGGAATCTATTCAGACTCAATCGAAAAAGCTGTCCCCTTCTTTTCGAAAATTCAGATTTTCACAAAGGAAAAATCACTTTATGCAAAAACTGCACAAAAACTCTATGACAGCTACGGAGTTTCCCTCATTTTAAGCGACAAGCCCGACGGCAAACCTCCCTCAAGCACCGCTGTGCTGTGCGCCGATAGTGTACCCTTTTGTGACTTTTATCCGGGCATACTTTTCACTCTCACAGATAACCCGCCGCCTTCCGGCTCTGTCTTTACGGGAGAGGGAGTATGTCTCCCGACAGAATACGAGCTACTGCGACCGTCAGGCATAGGTTGTATGCTTTTCGCCTCGGCACTTTATGAAAAATGCAATGTTAAAAGACTCGGTGAGCTTTCACTGAAGAAGGTTAAAATATATTAAGAAAAGAGATTTATCTATGACTTATAATGAAGCTTTGGAGTTTATCTATTCACGAAGAAAATTCCAGAAAAGCTCCGGACATGAAAGAATAAAACGATTGCTCGAGCTTGCAGATAATCCGCATAAGGCTCTGCATTTCATACACGTTGTCGGCACAAACGGAAAGGGCTCTGTTTCCACCGCGCTGTCCTGTATTCTTCAGCGGGCAGGCTATACCACAGGTCTTTTCACCTCGCCCTTCATACTTGAATTCGGTGAGCGCATTCGGGTAAACGGTGAAATGATTCCGAAAAGCGCTGTAGCTTCAATTACATCTATGCTCAAGGAAAAAATCCTTCTTATGGAAAAGGAAGAGCTTTATCCTACAGTTTTCGAGGTCATCACCGCTCTTGCGATGGTTTACTTCTGTGATATGAACTGCGATGCCGTAGTCCTCGAAGCAGGTATTGGCGGAGGCAAGGACAGCACTAATGTAATAAGCAGACCGAGTCTTGCAGTTATAACCTCGGTTTCACTTGACCACACCGATGTACTCGGTAACAGCACCGAGGAAATCGCAAAGGAAAAGTGCGGCATTATAAAAGGAGGCTGCCCCGTTGTATCCTACCCATTTGAAAGTGGCGGCTTACCCTTCAATCCGCAAAATCCCGAGGCGGCAAAAGTAATCATAGAGCAGTGTGCCGAAAAAGGCAGTACACTCTACCTTCCTGAACCGGAAAAAGTACGTCTTATTAAAAATGACCTTACGGGTACCGAGCTTTATTACGGAAATCTTCACCTTGATTCACCCGTCTGCGGAAATTTCCAGATTGCTAACCTCATAACTGCCGTAAAGGCGGCACAGGTGATTTCACAAAGCTCCTTTATTATCGACGATGGCGCAATAGAAAAAGGAATAGCCGACTTTTTTATCCCCGGCAGACTCGAATGTGTAAGCCATAATCCCCTTATAATCCTCGATGCAGGGCATAACGAGGGTGCTGTCAGAGAGCTTACAAAAAATGTTGCTCTTTTTTCAGAAGGAAGGAAAACTGTTGCGCTTTGCGCCTTTATGAAGGACAAGGACTACACTCACTGTTTAGAAAGCCTTGCGCCCTTGTGCGACGAAATGGTTTTCACTCTCGCTGACAGTCTTCGCGGTGAGAACCCGCAGATTCTCTGCGAAAAAGCAAAGGACATCTGCAAAACCGTTCACTTCTGCGAAAGCCCTACTGACGCATTCTTACTTACAAAAAAAGCTGTCGGTGACAACGGACTTCTTCTTGTGTGCGGCTCTTTTTACCTCGTAAGCGAAATCAGAAATAATTACTTTTCGAGCTGACCTGTTTCGGCAAAAAATTTTTATACTATCCCTTATGATTATGCGGAAGCGATTTCCGTTTCATCATAAGGGATTTTTTATTGGAGGAATAGTATTGGCAGCAAAAATTGTATACAAGCAAAAAGAAATCGACGTCTTTCTTGACGGAGAAATAGACCACCACAGCTCATCACTCATACGAGTAAGCATAGACGAGGCAATAATCAGAAAAAGACCGCTTGTTCTTGTGCTGGACTTTGAAAAGGTGAGCTTTATGGACAGCTCAGGCATAGGTCTCGTTATGGGAAGATATAAGCTGATGAAAAGTCTTGGCGGAAAAATCAGAGTGCTTAATCTTTCACCGGGAGCTTATAAGGTGATGTGTCTTGCAGGGCTTGAACGTCTCGGTGAAGTAAAGCAAAAGGAGGTTATATAATATGAAAATCATAAATGAGCTTAAAATGACTCTTGATTCAAAAAGCGTGAACGAGGGCTTTTCGCGTGTTGCGGTTTCTGCCTTTGTTGCCTGTCTTGACCCTAATATCGAGGAGCTGACAGACATAAAAACCGCTGTAAGCGAGGCAGTTACAAATGCCGTTGTCCACGGCTACCGTGAAAAGGAGGGTAAAATATACATAACCGTAAGTATCCTTGAAAAAGGCAGAGTGAAAATCCGCATACGTGATAAGGGTGTGGGAATCGACAACATCGAGCAGGCTATGGAGCCGCTTTTCACTACCTCCGGCGGTGAAAGAGCCGGACTAGGCTTTGCCGTTATGGAAAGCTTTATGGATAAGCTTAAGGTAATTTCCTCTCCCGGCAAGGGCACTACGGTTGTGCTTGAGAAAAAAATCAAGGGAAAATACTGATGCTTTTTCTGAGGTGATACTATGCCCACTTCGCAATCAAACCGCGAAAGCTTAATAAACGAAAACTACGGTCTTGTACACGCCTGCGCCAATAAATTCAGGGGCAGAGGCGTAGATTATGACGACCTATTTCAGGCAGGCTGTGTAGGACTTGTTAAAGCGGCTGACAATTTTGACGCCTCACGAGGATTTGCATTTTCCACCTACGCAGTCCCCGTAATACTCGGTGAAATCCGACGCATTTTCCGTGACGGAGGATCGGTAAAAATAGGTAGAAGTCTGAAAGAGAGAGCCCGCCATGCTATGAAAATACGTGACGAGCTTTCCATTGAATTAGGCAGAGAACCAACTGTAAGCGAGCTTGCCGAAAAGCTCGGCACCGATATTCCCACCACAACAGAGCTTATCACCGTATCAATGCCTACAGTATCTCTTACGGTTAATGAGGACGGCAAAAACGGCGGTCAGTTTGACATTCCAACGCTCCCCCCGGAAGAAGAAATAAGCGAACGTCTTTCGCTGAAAAGTGTACTTGATTCTCTTGACGAGCGTGACAGACAGCTGATTGAACTGCGTTATTTCAAGGGACTTACTCAAGTGAAAACAGCAAAAGAGCTGGGTATGAGTCAGGTTCAGGTGTCAAGAAAGGAGAAGGCTATTCTTATAAAAATGCGAAACAATCTCCAGTAAGCAAAAAGCTGTAAAAAAAGTATTCCGCAGTAATATTTAACATGTTTGTTGATAACTCTGTTAGTAAAGTTGAAAACTTTACACTTTTTCAACCTGTTTTGATTCCAAAACAGCACTAAAACGTGAGTTGTTCAACTGTTTTAACATTTTGCACCGAGTTTTCCACATAGGCAAGTAAAAAGCTTTACAGTTACTTTTGCAACTGTAAAGCTTTATTCTTTACAAATATTAAGAGTTTTCTTTATCCTCTTCGGCACTTTTTCTTTTTAAACGCTTAAGCAGATTGCTGATAACCGGATAAGAATAGGTGTTTGTTAAAAGAGTTCCCGTTTTATACGAACGCTTCAACACGCACACAAGATTTATTATAATACATATAAAAATAATTGCACAGTATTTTGTTCTGGATATATAAAATTCTTCCGAACGCATAAACCACAGCGTATCAAGCTCCATACCGTGATTTATGACCACCGTTGCTGATGTGCGGTAAAGGGCGATTATGCAGTGTAGTACTATACAATATATTATCACGAGCAGATCGTTTGGGATTCTGTTCATCGCCGTATGATATGTTTTTCCTCCGGGCTCCTGCTTTCCCGTAACAATAAGCATCAGCAGAGCTACAGCAATAATACATATAACCAAAGCCGCTACAGTATTATTCAGTTTTTCAATTTTTGAACGCATCTCAAAATGAAGCTGTCTGCATTTCTCGGCGGCAGAATCAAACTGCTCTATAGAGCCGAATCTTATATAAAGATCAAAATTATCCGGATATTCATCGGCACAGTCACGGATATTCTCCGCAAAATCAATATAGCTGTTTGTAGCAAAATAAGGATTTTTACAGCTTCTTGCAACAAGAAGATTCTTACCCGACTCACCAAAGTATTTTCGTATATCTTCACCCGAGCTTACACCGTTTATTTCCTTTATGCTGGAATAAACCTTTCCTTTGCTGTGATTCACAACGGCAAAGCTGAGTCCGTCAACACTCTTTAATACTTCTATGCTTTTCGCAAACGAGCGGTCACCTATTCCGTCAAAGTAGATCATAAGCTCCTCTTCGCTTTTCTCTCCACTGAAAACCACGGGATATTCCATTGTAAGCTCGACCACGGCTTCAATAGTATTATTAACCGTATTTCTGAAATAATATGACGTTTCATAATCGTAAGAGTCAACCTGTGCTGCCGAATTAATAAAGCTTTCCTTGTCTGCGGAGAAATATTCAAAATATTTAACCTGATACTCTCCGACAAAATAAGACAGAATTACGATAATAAGCAGATATATAGCTTTTGCAGGTCTGGTATAAAAAACCGTCAGGAATCCTTTCATCACTCAACCTCCCTGAACAGATTTTCAGAAAGAAGAGCAAGCTCCTCCATCGTAAGCTTTTCAGCACGGACGGTTTCACTGAGTCCTGATTTTTTCAAGGCAGCGATAATTCTTTCCTTGGGGATTGAAAGTGATGAGCTGATTGAGTTTACTGCCGTCTTTCTTCTTTGAGAAAAGGCTGCTCTTACCATTTTGAAGAATTTCTCTTCGTCACTTACCTTTACGGCAGGCTCTTTTCTCACATCGAGTCTTATTACAGCGCTGTCGACATTGGGTGAGGGCATAAACGAGCCTCTTGATACACCGAAAAGTTGTTTTGCCGTAGCATAATAATTAGTACAGACGGTAATTGCACCTGACTCTCTTGAGCCTACTGGAGTACAGAACCGCTCCGCTGCTTCCTTCTGAATCATAACGGTGACGGACTCAATAGGAAGCTTTTGCTCGAGAAGCATCGTGATAATCGGTGAGGTGATATAATAAGGGAGATTAGCGCATACAACCACCTTCAGGCCCTGAAACTTTTCCGCAATAATCTTATGCAGGTCAGTTTTCATAACATCAGCATTTATAATTTCGATATTATCAAAATCCGCCAGGGTTTCATCAAGCACAGGCAGAAGCCGTGAATCAAGCTCAATGCAAACCACCTTCTTTGCTCTTTTCGCAAGCTCAACCGTAAGCACGCCTACACCTGCACCTATCTCTATTGCGCCCGTATTTTCGTCAGCTCCGCACATTTCCGCCATTCTCGGGCAGACGGAAGGATTGATAAGGAAATTCTGCCCGAGAGCTTTTGAAAAGCTCATACCGTGCCTTTCCATAACATCCCTTATAACAGAAATATCTGATAAATTTTTCATTTCAACTGTCTCCTGTTTAACAATAGGTATTGCATTTTACCTTTAAGCGTTGTATAATCAAATAGTATACTTTATATATTATAAACGAGGTGAAGGATAATGTCAATTCTTGTAACAGGCGGCGCCGGATATATCGGCTCCCACACTTGTATTGAGCTTCTTAATGCAGGCTATGAAATCGTTGTTGTTGATAATTTCTACAACAGTAAGAGAGAGTCACTCAAACGTATTGCAGAATTAAGCGGGAAGGAATTTGCCTTCTACGAGTGCGATATTCGCGACAAGGAAGGTCTTGATAAAATCTTTAAGGCTGAAAAAATCGATGCAGTAATCCACTTTGCAGGTCTTAAGGCTGTAGGCGAATCTTGCGCAAAGCCCCTTGAATATTACGATAACAATATCGCAGGTACTGTATGCCTTTGCGAAGTGATGAAAGAAAACGGCTGTAAGAAAATCGTTTTCAGCTCCTCTGCAACAGTTTACGGTATGAACAATGTCTCCCCTCTTAAGGAAACAATGCAGACCGGCGGCACAACCAACCCTTACGGTACAACAAAATATATGATTGAAATCATTCTTTCCGACCTCTTTGCGTCAGACAACGAATGGTCAATCTCTCTTCTTCGCTACTTCAACCCCATCGGTGCTCACGAAAGCGGCAGAATCGGCGAAGACCCCAACGGTATTCCCAACAACCTTATGCCCTACATCACCCAGGTTGCTATCGGCAAGCGTGAGTGCCTGAGCGTATTCGGTGACGACTACGAAACTCCCGACGGTACCGGTGTAAGAGACTATATCCACGTTGTTGACCTTGCTCTCGGTCACGTCAAGGCTCTCGGCAGAGCACTTTCACAGCCCGGCCTCGACATCTACAACCTCGGCACAGGCGTAGGCTACAGTGTACTCGACGTTGTAAAGGCATTCGAAAAGGCAAGCGGTGTTAAAATTAACTACAAAATCGCACCCCGCCGCCCCGGTGATATTGCTACCTGCTACTCCGACCCTGCGAAGGCTTATGCAGAGCTCGGCTGGAAGGCAGAAAGAGGCATTGAAGAAATGTGTGCTGACTCATGGAGATGGCAGAGCACTAATCCCAACGGTTATCCCGATTAAAAAAGTAAAACACAAAAACAGCAGCCGCAGGTTTTACCTGCGGCATTTGTTTTGTCGGAATTTATTTATTGCTTCTCACGCTATCGAGCACTCTTACCATATCCTCGGGCAAAGGTGACTCAAGCTCAATTCTCTCCCCTGTTACCGGGTGGACGAAGCTGACAGCTGAGCAGTGAAGTGCCTGCCTTTCTATAAGCTTATGCTCCGCACCGTACATTCTGTCGCCGTAAAGCGGTGTGCCGAGAAATGCAAAATGCACTCGTATCTGATGTGTTCTGCCTGTTTCAAGATTTATCTCCAGAAGGGAAAAATTCTCTCCGCTTTCGATCACCTTATAATGTGTTACAGCTCTGTCTCCCCTGTCGTCAACTGTGCGGTAGGTCTTCATAGGATCGGGTCGGTATATCGGCTTATCTATTGTGCCTGTGCCTTCGTAACGTCCCGTGGTAATCGCATAATAGGTCTTTTCGAAATTACCCGAAAGTCTCGCCGCCGCGTGACTGTTAAGCGCACATATAACAAGTCCGCTTGTGCCCTTGTCGAGCCTGCCTACGGCACGGAAAGAAAGACTTCTGCCTTTTTTATTAAGATAGCCTGAAACCGCATTAGCCAGAGTATCCCCCTGGTGGTTATGGCTTTCGTGCATTGGGAGCATCGCAGGCTTATCAATCACGAGTATATCTTCGTCCTCGTAAACAACCGTAAGAGGATAATCAATGGGAATAGATGTGCTTTCGTCCTCGTGAATAGTGAGCGTTACTCTGTCACCTGCGTGTATTATATCAACGGTGCGTGCGTGGTTACCGTTAACCTTTATGCCACCGTCAACTCTTTTAAGCGAGCGCAGAAGCCTTACAGAAATTTTAACGTGTCCCCGAAGAAAACTTATAAGCTTTTTACCCTCAAAGTATTCTTCTACCGTATATTCTATTTCTCTCAAGGCTGTTATCCTTTTTTAGAGTATTCGCCGAGAAGGCTGTTTTTCTCGTCCCAGAGCTTCTGCGAAAGGTCAACATAATAAGTATGAGGATTTTCAAAGCGCTTTACCTCTTCCCAGAGAGTATCAACCTGCTCGTTGCAGAATGCCTTGATTTCCTTTATGTCGGGGCTCTGATAGCAGCATTCTCCCTTGTCGAAGACCTTTATGAGAAGAGGCTTTGCAATAAAGTCTGTAACAGTCTTTCTCTTCCACGTGTAGTTTGGATCGAAAAGCTCATAGCTGTCAAGTCCCTCAAGCTCTTCGTCGATAAGAGTAATAACGTCAGCAAGAGCCTTGCCGGTCTTTTTATCAAAAAGGCGGTAAACTTTTTTAGCGCAGGGAGTAGTAATTTTTGCTACATTTTCACTTAACTTAATTCTGGGAACAGCCTTACCGTCCTCTTCAACGGCAACAATCTTATAAACACCGCCGAAAACAGGAGCAGAGGCAGCAGTGATAAGCCTTTCACCTACACCGAAGGAGTCAACCTGCGCGCCCTGAATAAGCATATCACGTATGATAATTTCATCAAGAGAGTTACTTGCAACAATCTGACAGTCAGGAAATCCTGCCTCGTCGAGCATCTCTCTCGCCTTCTTTGAAAGATAGGTAATATCACCTGAGTCGATTCGTATTCCCTTCGGACGGAAACCACGGGGAAGAACCTCTCTTCTGAATGCCTCTATTGCATTGGGAATACCGGATTTGAGAACATTGTATGTGTCAACAAGAAGTGTACAGTTATCAGGGTACTGTCTCGCATAAGCGCAGAATGCCTCAAGCTCATCACCGAAAAGCTGAATCCAGGAGTGAGCCATAGTTCCCACTGCGGGAATGCCGAAGTCTCTTTCATCTATAGCGCAGGCGGTAGCATCACAGCCGCCGATATAAGCAGCTCTTGCACCGTAGATTGCAGCGTCATAGCCCTGGGCACGGCGTGAACCGAACTCCATAATCGTACGGTTTCCTGCAGCTCTCTTAAGACGGTTTGCCTTTGTTGCGATAAGTGACTGATGATTGATGGTAAGAAGCACCATAGTTTCGATAAGCTGCGCCTCTATTACAGGACCCTTAACCGTAACAATAGGCTCTCCAGGGAAAATGGGTGTACCCTCAGGTATTGCCCAGACATCACAGGAAAACTTGAAATTACGAAGATAATCGATAAAATCTTCATTAAAGCCCTTCTTTGCGAAAAGCTCAAGATCCTTCTGTGTGAATTTAAGGTTTTTAAGATAATCGATAAGCTGCCTCAGACCTGCCATAATAGCAAAACCGCCGTTATCAGGCACCCGTCTGAAAAACATATCAAAGTATGCTATTTTATCCTGCAGTCCGTTGGTGAAATATCCGTTTGCCATTGACATTTCATAAAAATCCACCAGCATAGTCAGATTTCTCGATTCGAGTGTGTTTCCCATATGCAATACCTCCAATTCTGCACACAACAAAATTATGAATTATATTATACTACTTAATTTCAAAAATTAAAAGATGTTTAAAGTTTTATATATTAAAATTAATTAAATTGTATTAAATTTTCACTTTAGAATATTAGTTAATTTTTACAATGGTTGTGTTGCAAAATAAACAATAATGTCAAAAAAGTGCCTTGACAAACCATAACAACTATGATAAAATGATGTCAAAGAAGTGAACACTCACTCACAATATAGCAAAAATGTATGAAGGTGAAAAAATGAGAATCCGTAAGCAGCCTCTCGGCGACCGCAACATTGTCGGTGCAAGAATTGAAGAAAAAAGAAAGGAATTAGGCATTAAGCAGATTGACCTGCTCACTCAGCTCCAGATAAAAGGTGTTGAGCTTACAGCTTCAGGTCTTTCAAAGCTCGAGGGACAGATAAGAAGTGTCAACGACTATGAGCTTGTAGCTATTGCTGAAGTTCTCGGTGTTTCAATCAACTGGCTTGTCGGCAAAGAGGACTGATAACTGACTGTCATTCTGCAGCCGTGTGTTTAAGTACACACGGCTGGTTTTCTTTTTTATACGACTTACACTACGCGCTTTTCTCTCTTATGTCAAAATACACAAAAAATATCCGTATAATACACCGTTTTTCTCCCTAAAATAATTCATAGTCTATTGCTATGAATTAAAAAGAGTGATATACTACTAATAAAGTAGGAATTATTTGGAAAGGAGTGTCCATACCTGTGAAAATATCAACCAAAGGGCGTTACGGTCTTCGTGTTATGACCGACCTTGCAGTAAACGGTAGTGACGGCTGTGTTTCTCTGAAAGACATCGCCGAAAGAGAGCACCTTTCCGAAAAATACCTTGAACAAATCGTCAATCAGCTTTCAAAGGCAGGTCTTGTCAAATCCTTAAGAGGTGCTAAAGGCGGCTATCATCTTACAAGAAGCCCCGAAGAAATCACTGTCGAGGAAATTCTGAAGGCAACGGAGGGCTCACTTGCTCCCGTAGCCTGCGCAGAGGATAACGGAAAATGCGTAAACTACGGTGACTGCGTAACCTCTTTTATATGGACAGAGATTTATAAGGCCACAATCGCTGTTGTAAGCAGAATAACCCTTAAGGACCTTGCTGAAAGAAGCTTACAGATTGACAAAACAGAATTGGAGTGTTTGAAATGAGATACGTATATGCAGACAACGCGGCAACAACTCCTGTTTCAAAAAAGGTTGTTGACGCTATACTCCCCTATATGACAGAGCATTTCGGTAACCCCTCAAGCCTTTACGAAGTAGGTCAGGTCGCATCACGTGCAGTAAGAACAGCACGTCAGCAGGTAGCTGCAGCACTCGGCTGCGGTGAAAATGAGATATACTTCACCTCTGGCGGAAGTGAAGCCGACAACTGGGCTATCAAGGGAGCCGCTGCTCTCGGTGCAAAAAAGGGCAAAAAGCATCTTATCACCACAAAGATCGAGCATCACGCTGTTCTTCACACAATGGCTGCTCTCGAAAAGGAAGGCTTCACCGTAACCTACCTCGATGTTTACGAAAACGGCATTGTAAAGCTTGAGGACGTAGAAAATGCTATCACCGATGAAACCTGCCTTGTGACAATTATGTATGCCAACAACGAAATCGGCACAGTTCAGCCTATCGCTGAAATCGGTGCTCTTTGCAAGGCAAAGGGTGTACTTTTCCACACTGATGCAGTTCAGGCTGTAGGTCACATTAAAATTGATGTCAAGGCGCAGAACATAGATATGCTCTCCCTTTCAGGACATAAATTCCACGCAACAAAGGGCGTCGGTGCTCTCTATATAAGAAAGGGTATCGTACTTCCCAACCTTATCGAAGGCGGCGCACAGGAAAGAGGCAAGCGTGCCGGCACGGAAAACGTTCCCGGTATCGTAGGTCTCGGTGTTGCAATTACAGATATGTGTGAGAACATCGATGAGAATTACGCAAAGGTAAAGGCTCTTCGTGACCGTCTCTTTGAAGGTGCAAGTAAAATCTCACATTCAAGAATCAACGGTGACAGAGAAAACCGCCTTCCCGGTAACTTCTCGATGTGCTTCGAGGGTGTCGAGGGTGAAAGCCTTCTTCTTATGCTCGATATGAAAGGCGTTTGCGCATCAAGCGGCTCGGCTTGTACTTCAGGCTCACTCGACCCGAGTCACGTGCTTCTTGCAATCGGTCTCAAGCACGAAGTAGCTCACGGCTCACTCAGACTTTCCCTTAGCGAAAACAACACCGTAGAAGATGTAGACTATATTCTTGAGGTGCTTCCTCCCATTATCGACAGACTTCGCGAAATGTCACCTCTCTGGGAGCACATTATGGAAAATGAAAAGGCAGAAAAGGAGTAATTAACAATGGAATACAGTAAGAAAGTTATGGAACATTTTGCCAACCCCCACAATGTTGGCGTAATCGAAGACGCAAACGGTGTCGGTGAAATCGGCAACGCAAAGTGCGGTGATATTATGAAGATGTACCTCAAAATCGAGGACGACATCATCGTTGACGTTAAGTTCAAGACCTACGGCTGCGCAAGTGCTATCGCAACATCATCAATCGCAACCGACCTTATCAAGGGTCAGCCCATCAGCGAGGCTCTCAAGCTCACAAACAAGGCTGTTGTAGAGGCTCTCGACGGACTCCCCGCAGTAAAAATTCACTGCAGTGTTCTCGCAGAACAGGCAATCAAGGCTGCTCTTTCCGACTACTACACCCGTCAGGGCATCGACCCGGTACCCATCGTAGGAGTTATTGAGGATCACGACCACGAGCATTAAAAAAATCAGCAGGTGTTTCAGATTAATTCCGAAACACCTGCTTTTCAGTTTTTATGAAAGAAATTTCGGCATAAGCTCTGCGCCGTTTTCTATAAAGTTGCCTGTAGCCTTCGCAGTATCCTCGTTGATTGTATCAACACCGCTGGCAGGCTTACTCTTATGATAAATCATATAGGGCACGGGATCTCTTGCGTGAGTCTTTGTCACAATGGGTGTGGGGTGGTCGGGCAGAATCATAATCTTATAGTCATCGTATTTTTCAAGTCCCTCAAGAAGAGGAGCAAGTACAAGCTCGTCGATAAGCTCGATAGAACGGATTTTATTTTCAGGCTCATTACGGTGACCGCACTCGTCAGGAGCTTCAATATGGATATAAACGAAGTCCTTGCCGTCCTCGAGCTCCTTAAGAGCACACTCTGCCTTACCTCTGAAATTTGTGTCGATATAACCGGTTGCGCCCTCTACATCGGGAGTGCTCATACCTGCGCTGATACCGATACCCTTGAGAAGGTCAACAGCGGAAATAACGCTGCCCTTGAGTCCGTAAAGGCTTTCAAAGGTGGGAAGGATAGGCTTGTTGCCCTCGCCCCAGAGCCAGATAGAGTTCGCAGGTCTCTTGCCCTCGGCTACACGCTTAAGGTTTACAGGGTGATTTTTGAGAAGATCGTAGCTTCTCTTCATCATACCGACAAGCTCCTTTGCGTTTTCACTTGTGGAAAGGTATTCGCCTACAACTCTGCCGCTTATATCGTGAGGCGGTGTCATATTACCAAGGTCTGTAGTGCCCTCTGATACTACAAGACAGTGACGGTAGCTTACACCGCTGTAATACTTATACTTATCACTTCCAAAGGCTTCCTCAACGGTTTTGATAATTTCGGCAGCTTCTTCGCTGCTGATGTCACCTGCAGAATAGTCCACCATTGTTTTGTCCTCGTATCTTTCCTCATCGGAAAGGGTTACAACATTACAGCGCAGTGTTACATCGTCGTCCTTCAGTTTTACGCCGATGCTGACAGCCTCGAGAGGTGAACGGCCTGTGTAATACTTCATCGGGTCAAAGCCCATAACGCTCATATTTGCAACGTCGCTGCCGGGCTTAAGAGCATCGTTTACAGTCTTGACAAGTCCTACCTCTGCCTTCTTGGCAAGAGAGTCAAAAAGGGGCTTTTTTGCAAGCATCATAGGCGTTTTGCCGTCAAGTGCAGGGACGGGGTAGTCAGCCATTCCGTCATAAAGAACTACTGCATATTTCATTTATATCATACTACCTTTCTGAATTTAGGTATTGTTTTTTGTTTGCAGGGGACGGCGACCCGACGTACATTGATATAACCAAAAGATTTGTCAATAATCGTCGCCTTTGCC
>JAZSGW010000010.1:0-44944 GCA_045532935.1 Acutalibacteraceae bacterium | reverse complement strand
TTATCAAGAATATATTTATCCCACTGCTTACTTTCAGCATTTACAAGGTTAGCTGTAGTTGCGTTGGTGTATTCGTTTCTGATTTGTCCCGTCAGCTTAAAGGAAAGATACTCAGGCATCATAAGAAAATGCTTTGCCTTTGACAGCTTACCGCTTTTCCTGTCACAATACAGCTGATAAATCGTGTTGAAGTTCTGCTTCTGTATGCCCGTGCGTGAATAAAGCTCGGCTTGTGAGATAATTGCATTAACAGCTCTTGAACTTTCCTCTGTTCTTCCGTCACGGTATGAAACGGCAGGGAGTATTTCTTTTTTGCTTTCATCAAGCAGAACATAATCAACGCCCCAGGTATCAATGGCAATTGTTTTGGGAAACTTACCGATTTCAGCACACTTTTTTATGCCTGCTTTCACCTCAGCAAAAAGGTTTTCAATGTCCCATATAAGTGTGTCGTTTTCATTTTTAATGTTGTTCGGGAATCGGTAGATTTCTTCAAGGCAGAGCCTGTCATTTTCAATATGACCTAAAATGTGTCTGCCCGAAGAAGCACCGATGTCTATAGCAAGATACATAGATACCTCCTGTTCAATAGCGCACAAAAAACACGCCTGCAAACTTGCAGACGCATTTTTACAATTACTTTGCCATAATTCCTGATGTTTCTTCAACAGAAAATGTATGTGTGCTAAAGGTGTAATTATCACTGCCGTTGCTTCCGGCAAATGTTATTGACAACTGTCCGCCGGACAAACTGACAGTAGATTTGTCTGTAAGCTCAATATTTTTTAAAGCTCGCGCTGCAATTTTTACAATACCGGATAATTGATTTACAGTTTCATCAGTACAGTTGATGATAATTTTTGTGTTAGCTAATGAAAAGCTACCCGAATTAACCGTGTAGTTGCCTTTGCTCTCTACTGCAATAGGTAAAGGGTCATTTATTCCAATAGCTGAAAGATCCAAATTATAAACACCGCTATGTACAAATGTTCCATCAGCATTCAAAGTAAGGGTAAATCCGTTATTTTCATTAATCAAGGGGTAATTAATCGCAGGTGTTGCTGAAGTAGAGGTTTCTGTTACAGGAGGAATATATTCCGTTGTAGAGGTGGTTGATGTAGGCAGTTCGGTTGTAGTTGGTGCGGTAGTTGATGTTGAAGGCTGAGTGGTAGTAGGCGCAGTTGTTGATATTACTGGCTGAGTTGTTGTAGTAGCAGATGTTGTTGGAATAGTTGTGGTATTATCCTGTTCTTCGTTTTTGCTGCAACCGGTCATTACGGTTATGATAAGAATCGCTGAGATTATAATTACTGATATTCTTTTGCTATTTTTCATAATTAACATACCTTTCTTTTATATTTACGACTTATTATCCGACAGTCGCAATTCAGGAAAATCTGATGTTCTGTTATTAAAATATTAATGTTGTTGCTTCTTACTAAGTAATTCCGGAATATTCATTCGTTTATGACGATTATATACTTATTTTGAAGTTGTAGACACCTCCTGTAAGCACCTCTTTTCTACCGCAGGGCAATGTAAGATGAGCTTTGGAGCCATGAGGAATTTCACAAAAATAAACAAAACTTTCCTCTCTTTTTTCCCACCGCGATATAATTGTGCCATATTGAGTTTTATATGTTGCTTCTGCCCATGTGAGTGATCCGCCAACAATAGGCTTTAATTCAAACTCTTTGAAGCCCGGAGCTTCAAATTTAGGACGAATACCTCCTATATACTCAAAAAAGAACTGACACACAGACCCGAAACTGTAATGATTAAAACTGTCTCTGAAAACATCGAAAGCATTCCAATTTTCAGGAATTGTTGTGGCACCTAATATTATAGGATGCAGCCATCCGGGCAAATCCTTTTGTTCCAAAATTCTAAAAGCTTCATCTGACATACCGTTATCACATAACACAGGTAAAAGATAACCTGTACTTAAAAAACCTGTGTTCAGATGATAATTTGCGTCCTTGAGTTCTTTTTTTAGCTGTTCAATAACCAAAGGCTTTTTTTCTTTGCTTACCAAATCAAAGGCCAGAGCTCTTATGTAAGGTGCCTGATGCCCCTTTTGAATTTCTCCTGTTTCACTGATTATGTATTTGTTATACGCATCCCTGATTTTCAATGAAAGACCTGAATAGTATCTGGCATCCTTTTCATTTCCCAGGATTTTTGCAATGTGCGCTAAATTATCACAGCTTCGCTTAGTATAAGCGGTAGCAACCTCAGGCTTTCCGTTCTTTGCCATAAGAGAAACGTAATCAGCTGTTGTGCCGCCATTAGCAAATAAATTCAGAACTTCCGGCGAAGGTGGCAAGGGTTCATTCCACTCGCCATAATGAAAACGGGTGTCATATATATAATCGCCGTCTGAGTTTTTGTACCATTCACAGTCAGCATATACAGGATTTTTTTCTTTCATACACGAAAGCGAAAAGTCAAGCCATCTCTTGGATGTATCATAGTGACTTTCAAGAATACTCTTATCTCCGTACATAAGGTAGAGCTGATAAGGTATCCAGACTGCACTGTCACCCCAACCAACGCTGTCTTCGCCCATATTTCCGTTGCCCGTAGGTCCCGCTAATTCCATTGCGGGATTATATTTTTTTACGTTTTTTAATTCTTCGGGGTTGTGCACACTTGATGTTGAAGGAAATGTAATTCCAAGCTTACCGCTTGCATACTGTTCTATGCGCTGATCCGCAAGCCACTTTTTAAAAAACTCCTGAACATTCATAAAATAGGCAGCTGTACGGCAATATATCATCGCATCACCTGTCCATGCATTGCGTTCACGAGTCGGACAATCTACAGCTACATCCAAAAAATTACTTTTCTGACTCCACCTTGCATTTTCAACCAGCTTATTTATGAGAGGCTCTGAGCATTTAAAATTGCCGGTCTGTTCCATATCCGAATATACCGCCACAGCAGTAAAATCAGCTTGTTCAACACCTTCAACCAAAATATAGCGAAATCCGAATACGGCAAAATGTGGTTTGTATTCCTCAATTTTTGCACCACAGCAAATATAAGTAATTTCCTGGAACTCCGGTTTTCCTGCATCACAGTTAGATGTGGAAAAATTGCCGTTAAGATCTAATCCTTCACCGTGTTTCAGATGTACTACTTGACCAGGATATGTATCAAAAAGTTTCATTTTTACATATCCTGAGATGTTTTGCCCAAAATCTATTACAAGATTACCTGAGTTGTCACGAAAAGGTTTACCTTCAAACTCTTCGTGCTCTCTTATAGGTACGCCTTCAGTTGCAATTAGTCTTCCCTGCGTGTTTTCGCAACAAACACAAGCTTTTTGCCATTTTTCAGGTTTAACTCTTGCATCGTACAATTCGCCCTTTTGTAAATAAGTTTTAATAACCGGACCGACAGAAACCTCAAAGTTTTCATCGCTTTCAATGATTTCAGTTGTATTTTCGTATTCGAGAATCAGCTCGCACCAAAGGGCCATAGTGTAACCGAAATTATTGTTCCAACGCCACCATCCGTCACCTACAGTAACACGAATCTCATTCATTCCTGTTTTTATCAGTTTTGAAATTTCATATTCCTGAACTTGTATACGGTGGTAATAACTTGTGAAACCGGGCGTGAATTTATTTTGTGTAACAGCAACACCATTGAGTTCAGCCTCATATAAACCATGCGAAGAAATTCTCAGTTTTGCTTCTTTAAGCTTGGGTCCTACACTGAACTTCCGTCTGAAAACCGGCACAAGTCTTGACTCTCTGTTATCCTCCGGATGACATATCCATTTAGCCATTATGATAACCTCGCTGAAATAGTAAGTATTCTTGCGGCACAGCTTTCCAGATCATTCCTTTTAAGTTCGCCGTTTTCAACACTGTCTGTTATGTTATTTATATCATCTGTGTTTCCGGGCATAATCAGATCGTTGCCTGCAAAAATACATTGTGAGGCACTGCTTTTTCCATAAGAGCCGAGATTAAACTTTCCGTCTGTTGTTCCCCAGTCAGTCATAACAATACCTTTAAACCCCCACTCGTTACGCAATATATCGGTTAACAGATCTCTTCTGTTAGCTGTATGTATACCGTTAAGGAGATTATATGATGTCATAACTGATTTAGGAGCAGACTCCTTGACACATATTTCAAAAGCTTTGAGATAAATCTCTCTGAGTGCACGCTGTGACACAACACTGTTGGAACCATAACGGTTTGTCTCCTGATTATTGCAAGCAAAGTGTTTGATTGTAACGGCACACTTATCATTTTTTTGAACGCCACGCGTAACAGCAGCAGCTATTCTGCCTGAAACCAACGGATCTTCGGAATAATATTCAAAATTTCTGCCGCAAAGCGGGGAACGGTGTATATTGAGAGCAGGAGCTAACCAGACATTTGCACCAAATATCTCCATTTCCTCACCTATTATATTACCGCAAAGTTCACACAATTCATCATTCCAACTTTGAGCCAATGCTGTACCTATAGGGATAGCGCAAGCATAGTGATACAAGACGGTTTGAGTTTCAGCCAATTTTTTATTTTTTTCAATCTTAGCATATATAAGCTTCTGTATTTCTTCGGGAAGAAAGCGAATTATATCAGAAAAAGCATCATCAATGCTATCCTGACCTTTTTCTGTTTCCACATATTTTGTTGCCACTCGCAGACCCGCTGGCCCGTCAGCCATTACAAGAGCCCCGAATCCTTTTTCTGCCACAATGTCAGCTGTTTCGCCTGCACCTCCGGCAAGGCGCGCGGAGGAATTTCCTATCATCGCAGCCATACCTTGTGCTTTCGTGTGCTTTCCTACACATATTTCAGCCAGTTCTTCAATTGAAAAATCAGACATATCACATACCGGCAGATTATCATATTCAATCTTATTACTTATGAAATGTCCTGCTTCTTCTAACAAAGCAGTATCAACAGTTATTTCAGATAAGCTCTTATAATTCAGATGCTCAACAGGAACAACTGTATCTGCAAAAGAAGCTGTACCGCCCGAAGGACTTAACCTTTCTGTGATAACATTTTTATCAATTACTATACTTCCTACAGGTAACGAGCCAAGGCTTATGGTATATCTGCCTTTTTCAAGAATCCATAATGAATTTTTCTCTTCCCAGCTTGCCATGTTTTCTATCGGCAATTCAAGGATAACAGTTTCACATTCACCGGGCAGCAGCTCTTTTGTCTTTTTGTATGCACCTAATTCACGAAGCGGCTTTACTAATGCACCTTCAGGCGATGAATAAAAAAGCATTACCGTTTCCTTGCCCGGGAAACTTCCTGTATTCTTTACATTTGCTTTAACCGTAATTGTTTTGCCGTAAACATCAAAAGACTCGACATCAATACTGAAATCTGTATAACCTAAGCCGTATCCGAAGGGAAATAAAGGATTTGTTTTTGTGGCATCGAAATAACGATAGCCTACGAAAATACCTTCAAAATAATTTGTGTCATCATTTTGACCAAAATCCTTAATATAAGAATAGTCTTCAGCTGTTGCCCAGGTTGATGTAAGCTTTCCCGACGGATAGCTTTTTCCCAACAATACATCAGAAAAAGCCTGTCCGGTAACTGTACCAAGTTGACTTAAAAGAAGGATATTCTCAACTTGTTCCGAAACAGGACTGACATCAACCGGAGCACCAACATTCAATACAAGCATAAATTTCTTATAGGTTTCACTACATAAAAGAATATCTCGTTTTTCATCCTCGGTAATAAGAAAATCTCCCTTTGAGACAGTGCGGTCAGCACCTTCGCCTGAGTTTCGTGAAAGAACATATATGCAAACATCTGCTTCACCATCAATAGGCAGCTGATATTTCGGCTCAGGCGGAGTTTTTCCCATACCTAAAAGTATAGCCGACTTACCCTCTTTCTTTGCCTGTGCAAGAATGGAATCGTAAAACTCTTTTTCACACTTGTTTTTTTCTTTTTTATAGTCATCTAACCATGTTTTTGTTGTTATTTCAAACCCGGCACTTTCAAGACCTTTTTCAACCGTAATGTAATTTCTAACATTTACATCACCGCTGCCGGTGCCGCCCTTAACTGTTTCCCTCGCTCCCGAACCGTAAAGAGCAATACTGCACGCCTTTTTCAAAGGAAAATCACCGTTTTTTTTAAGCAGAACCATACATTCAGGTGCAATGGCACGAAGCGATTCGGTGTGTCTTATTTCAAAGTCCTGCACATCAGGCGTTTTAATCTTCAACATATTTATACCTCCGGAGTATTAACTATTCCATGAAGTTTCCTGTCTATTTCTACAATTTCATCGGCAGGAATCTGGCAAATCTCCATTATTTCACGCACCGTATTGTTTCCCACTGCAGCCATTAAGCCTTCTATTGAACAATTTCGTATTTTTGCGGCAACTTCAATACCGTGATACATCTTTTGCATTATTTCTCTGACAACCTGATTTTGCTTGCGGATATGATTTAATGTGCATTCTACACTCAACACAGGTGCTGCATCACCGTTCAGACAAATTGAAGTATTGGGTTGTGTAAAACCGTTACGGGTAAATTTACCCATTACTTCGCTTAGCCAGCTTATACTGTCGGGTATCCAATCAGCAACACGTTCACTCACTGAATTGGTTATGATCCATTCTTCTCCTGTTGAAAAACCGTGTCCGCCATATGAATATATGTGGCTTTCAAAAGGCACTGAATTTCTTGCAAGTGCAAGTTCCATTTCAAGCGCATTCCTTATATCTACTGTTCGATCATCTCTTGCGGCAACGATAAAACAAGGACTTGTTTTGGCCGTTACATGCTCATTAGGATAAGGCATATCCGGCTGACATAAATCCACTATTTCTTTCAAAATGGCAGGATATACAAGAATTGCGGCAGCAGGCTTTTTTTCTGAAATCGTTGCTGCACAAGCAGCAAGATGTCCGCCGGCAGAAAATCCTACAACAGCTATTTTTGATGTATCTACATTCCATTTATCTGCATTTGAAACGATCATATCCATTGCTGCTTCATAATCTTTAATAGGATTAGGCCAGCCGCCCTTGCTTTTAACAGTATAGCGCAAAATGAAAGCCTGATAACCTGCTTTCATATAAGCTGTTGCCACGGGATCTGCCTCTCTGTCAGAGCACATAGCATAACCGCCACCCGGAATAACTATCATTGCAGGTCTCTTTGAAAAACCAAATTCACCATCGCATTCCTGAATATATGCGGTCAGTGTTACATTTCGCTCTTCGTTTAAAAGAATTTTTTCTGTCGTCATAAATTCAAATCTCCGTTCAGTTTGTTTAATCCGAGTTTCATAACCTCTCCGTCAACACCGCGTCTCATCCATTCAGCGCAAGAAACACCATCAACGAATGTTGAAAAAGCCCCGTTAGAACCACAAAGGCAATGAACAGTAAGTTCGGCTGCCTTGTTATGTTTATCCGGTGTATCAAAAATAAAAATACTTATATCCGGTATTGCCTCAATTAAATTATTAATCATATTGCTTAGTTTTCTTTCAAAACTAAGTCCGGCGGCTTTGTCCGGTATCCATCTGCCATCTTCAAAATACATATCCATTTGTGTAAGTGCCGCATCACGTTTAGAGCAACAGAACATTATCTTTATTTCAGGATGGCTTTTATGAAGTGCAATCAGAGAATCTGAAACGATTTCTGTCCCCGTAAGTCGCTCAGAAATTTTATCAGGCGTTTTCCATACATCTCTGCTTACCTTGTGCCAATCATAATGCATTATAGCGCTGTCAACACAAGCAGTAATATTGTGGCAGTCCGGAAAATATTCGGCTATATCAGATGCAAGCAATGCTGTTGCGAAAGCACCTGCCGAGAATCCGGTCACGAGTATCTGCTCGGGTTCAGGTACCAATTCCTTGATTTTTTTTAATAAGGCACGGTAATTTTTATATCCGTGATGGTAAAGAACAGCTTTTTTCCCGTCTATATCCTTATAATTGAAATCTCCCGTTCCGCAATGAAAATCTCCTGTAGCATATGGAACAAATAATAAATTCCATTCTTTGAACGGATTTTTCTTTCCTTTCCCAAAGGTGCCAACTTTCGGCACAATATCAGCAAATCTTACATCATCGGAATAAAACATTTCACCTTTTCCACCGATTCTTTGGGGTCTTGCAGCAGTGTATTCGTTAACTGAAACTCCGCCTCCTGAAAAACCTATAATAAGTTTATTTTTACTGCCCAAACGTATGCAACCGTGATATGGATTTCCATTTGCACACAAGCACCCTTCAGGCCAATATTCATAATTTTTACCTGTTTTCGGGTTTTCGGGCAATTCATCAAAACGAGTGAGTTCTATGTACGAATAAAGCAATCGGTTAAAAATAGGCCAATTACTTTTATCTTCCTTATGTGTTTCTCGTTTAGCCATTGTTACCTCCTGTTAATACTTCACTCTTATAGAAAAACAATTTTTCTATACAAACAATACGCTTTTTCAATATATTTTTTCTGATCCTTGTTTGGTATATTCTGATAAAATATAATCAAAAAGATTTTGATGTTCATATTAAACATCTTAAACTATTAGTTATTCATCCCATAACAACGGTTACTTGTGCATTAACACATTTAGCAATAGCTTGGTCATTGATGTATGCACCGTTAGTAATATTAATAGGACTCCCGTTTACAGTTACCGACTTAACGCCGTGGCAAACGTGTCCAGGATTTTTCACGTTGATATGGAGCTTATGTCCTCGATATATACGCTCTACCGTGTAGCCATCCCATTCTGAAGGGATCGAGGGATCAATAAGAAGTCCTTTCAAAGTAGGTCTTATTCCGAGGATATACTGCGTTGCTACAACGTCCATCCAGGCGGCTGTTCCCGTCACCTGGGAAACCAAACCCCAACCGAATTTTTCGTTAGCGATTCCAAGCATTGTTGAGCAATAAGCATATGCTTCAGAACGATAGCGCTCTATGCCCATCTTTTTAATAACGCTATGTGGCATTACTTGTTTATAATACTGCCAGGCAATGTCTCCTCTGCCAAGCAGTGCTTCTGCCATAATAGCCCAGCAGTTTGCCTGAACGAATATTCCGCCATTTTCAGAAAAGCCTGCAGGTAATCCGTTTACCATTGATGATTCCTTTGCCGGCCAACCGGGAAAACCGGGAGCATTGAGAAGAAGGCCAAGTCCGGTATCGAGTTTTTCTCTTGCGCTGTCCATCGCATGAATATTTTTCTTTTTGTCGCCTGCACCTGAGATAATCATCCAGCTTTGCGCATTAAGCCAAATGTTCATATGCTTTGCTAAATGAGAACCTATTGGCATCGAATCATCATCGAGTCCGCGAATATACCAATCTCCGTCCCAGGCATATTTGGAAAGTGCATCCTCTTGCTGCTTTATTCTGTCCTTGAATTTTGCTGCAAGCTCAACCTCTCCACGTAGCGAAGCAAGCTCTGACAGCTGTCTGAGAGCATAAATAAGTTGCTCTGAAACCATAACGCTCTCACCCTTACCACGTCTGCCAAAGGGACCGATATGATCATTCCAGTCACTGTAAAGAATAAGGGGCAGGCCGTGTTCGCCGAGGTGGTTTTCTGTAAACTCTATGCCGCGAAGCAAATGCTCCCAAAGGGTAGCACTGCCTGTGTGATTTATCTTATCGGGGGCAAGGAATGGAATCTCACGGTCAAGAATTGACATGTCTCCCGTTTCTGCAATTATTGCATAAGCAAGATACACTATCCAAAGGTGATTATCCGAACGGGTTATATCCTGAGCAGGAGTTCGTTCCTGCGGCCACATAATATGAACGGGATGACCATCCTCAAATTGCTGTGATGCCAAATATTCAAGCATCTCATACGCCCATTCGGGCTTTCTGTATGCCTGAGCCAGCATATCCTGAGCACTGTCTCTGAAGCCAATACCTCGAACACCCGATGCTGATGAGCTTATGGATCTTGAGTAGCGGGCTGTATGTACACATTGGAGAGGATTCCAAGTATTTATCTGTCTCTCTCCGTCTTTATCGGGAATGCTGCACTTAAGCACCGAAAGATGCTCACTCCACCAACCAACACATTTCTCGAACTGCTCGTCGACTTCTCCTGTGTTGCGAAGCTTGGCGAGGGTTTTGCCCGTTTCAGAAACCGCATTATCATAATCGGAAAGTGCACCCTCGGTAACACCGAGATAATAATAAATTACTTTTTCTTCCCCGGGCTTTACAGTTAT
Source organism: Acutalibacteraceae bacterium (assembly GCA_045532935.1). Taxonomy (GTDB): domain Bacteria; phylum Bacillota; class Clostridia; order Oscillospirales; family Acutalibacteraceae; genus UBA6857. The sequence continues at coordinate 34,715 of JAZSGW010000010.1, read as the reverse complement.
ATGTCTATGTAAAGCTCCGCAAGGCTCACCACCGTGAAGATTTGTGCAAGAAAGCACACCGTGCTCTACTTCAACAGGATTTCTTTCATCTCTGTAATTGCCGCAAAACGCATCACGGTTGCAACAGAATGATTTTATTTTATCGTCGGATGCAAAATATACCAGGGGAGACTCGCTTGCACGTGGGTGCATCCATGCAGTGTATGCATATGTAATAGCATCAAGCGCCTTATCGTAAACCGCCCTTGTATTCCATTTCAAGTAATATCCGAGTGTGTTTTCTTCCTTTGACAGGAACTGTGAAAGCTCTACGTAAGCAAACACATCACAGCTTATATCTTTTCCGCTCTCGTTTTTGAGTTTAAGCTCCCATATCAGCGCATCGTAATCCTGTGCCATAAAGAGCTTTAACGTAGCGACAAGACCGCCTTTTTTAGCCGTAAACGTAGAATATCCCGGTGCGTGAGCAGATTCTCGCATATCCACCACTGTTTCAGAGGGACGGAAGGTTGGTGACCATACGGTACCGTCCTCCATGCGTATATAGATATAGAAGCCCGGAGAATCTATTGGCATATTATAAAAGCGGTATCGTGAAATACGAAAAGCAATGGGAGAAAGCCACCAGCTCATTCCACCGCCCGCCTGTGATACAAATGCGTGCATTCTGCCGTTTGAAAGATAGTTTATCCAAGGCTGAGGCAGATCGAATTTGTTAAAACTTATCTCCCTCTCCTCGTCATAAAATTTGTACGGAAGATTTTCCATAAAAAGTATCCTTTAACTATAAGTATTTATTCCTGCTTTGATAATTCATAAAGCTCGCGGGTTTTGCAAACCTTGTATTCAAAGCATTCCTCGCGAAGGCGGTCTTGCTCCTCTTTTTCATCCTCACGCTCTGTTCCGAAGCCGTGATAGCCGTTCTCATATTTTATTATGTCGTGAAGTTTTCCATACTTTTTCAGCAGCTTTGCATAGTGTTCACCCTGTGGATGCAAGGGATCTCTTCCACATACTATAATTACTGCGGGAGAGAGCATTTCTATAGTTTCATCCTTGATTCTTGCCGCAGGGGAAATAAGCTCGCTGTCAATAGGAACCTTTGGCGGGCAGACCTCGAACATAAGCCGATACAACTTGTTTCCTTCAGGGAAATTAATGGGAATCGTACCTGTAAAATCAAGGAAAGGAACCTCTATTACCTGTCCTGCGATTTCTATTCCGTCATGCGCCAAAAGTATAGCCGCACCTGCCGTAATATGTCCGCCTGCGCTACCGCCGGAAACTACAATTCTATCGGGATCGATAGAGAGCTTTTCGGCATTTATCTTCAGCCATCTGACAACGTCTGCTACCTCCTCCTGACAATAGGGGAAGCTCTCCTCATAGAGTCTTTTGTAGTTGACGTTAACCACAAAGGCACCAAGCTCCTTTGACAATCGGTCACAGTATGCATCATCATCGACTGCATCCATTCCTACCCATCCGCCACCGTGCACCTGAACGAATACGGGCATATTTTCTCGTTTTGGGGGATAGTAGAATATCACCTCAACGGGATTTTTTCCATTCCTCTCGATCATGCCTCGCTCTCCGATTACCTTATCGGTTTTATAATGCTCGTTTGCTTTTTTTAGCCTTGTAGTAAAAAACCAACGTTTAATTCTCGTAAATGCCATTATGACTTTACCTCGATTCTTGGCAATCTATCTCCCTTGCTGACGACAAGGGCTCTGCCGTTATATGTTTTAATAACTCTGTCAAAGTAGTTTTCCTCGCTTTTTGGGTCTGCCGATCCAAATCCGATAATATCACCCATATCATCTTCGGGTATCTCAAGTTGAATGTCGGCATCGGGATTCAATATTCCGTTTTCGTCCATAATACTGATCTCGGTAATGCCGTCACCCAAATATTCGTTTTTAACCAATATGTTATAAGATGCGGTGAGAAGCTTGTCCTCACCCGTTTTTTGAGAAGCTTTATAGTTTATAGCATAAAGCTCACCCGGCTCGTAGGTAATATCAAAATAAGTCTTACATTTTATAGGCTTCTTCTTGCCGAGAGATTCTCCGTTTCTGAAAAGCTCCACTTCGTCTGCGTTTGAATAGACTTCGACAATTATAGGCTTTCCTTCAAAGCCTCGATAGTTCCAGCTTCTCTTTGCATCTGACCAACCCCAACGTGTCGGAGACTGCTTTTCTCCGTAATGCTCAGGGCTTTGAACTGCTATATAGGGTTCTTTTCTTAACCCCCAAACAATCTGTCGCCAATAAGAAATCGGTCTTCTGTCACCAATCAAGTCAAAATCACCGCAATTGGCTGTTTTCCAAGGATATGCTCCGTAAAGATCATATTCTACAGCATCACCGTATCTGTGCTGACCGACGCCTGCTTCTCCGAGGTAATCCCATGCAGCCCACCCAAAATCACCGATTATCTGAGGAGATGACTGACATTTTGCCCAGTTCTCAAACAGTTCTCCCGGATAGCATTCTGCTCCAAGAATTATTCTGTGCGGATATAATTTAGAATCTGCTTCATATCGGTAAGCGGCATAATTGTATCCTGCAATATCAAGATAGCTGAAGGCTTCTTCCAGAGGTTCACCGATTTCCTTGGATGACATTAAACGAACCAGCTCACCTTTATCTCCGTTCATAATAGAATTTATATCTACACCCGCCTTTACAGCCAAGTGAGGTATCTGATCCATAAGAGATAAAGCAATATTTATACAATTAGTTATGTATCTTCCTCTATCAAGAGTTCTTATTAATTCGGTTATTTTTCTGCCATACTGAGCTTCAACAGGGTTGCTTGTTTCTCCTATTTCATTACCTATAGAATAAATTATAACAGAGGGGTGATTATACACCAGCTCAACCATAGCCTTTGTATCTTTTTCCCAGGAAGATTCAAAATCTGATGAATAGTCAAAATCAACTTTCGGCTGTGTCCATGCATCACACAATTCAACCATCACAAGCATACCAATCTCGTCACAGGCATCAAGGACAGTCTGACTTGTCGGAAAATGTGCACAACGGACAGCGTTATAACCTGAATCTTTAAGCTTTCTGATACGTCGGTAGGTAAGACCTTTATGCTCAACAGCACCTATAATTCCGTGGTCATGATGAATACAGCCGCCACGCAATTTAATGCTCTTACCGTTTATACATAAACCCCTCTTTGTATCCAACGAAAGAGTACGAATTCCAAAAACATTCTTTTCGCAGTCATAATTCTTTATTTCTGTTTGACACTCATATAAAAAAGGTGTATCCGTATCCCATAATATGGGTGAATCAACTTCCATACGGATGTTAATTTCTTTTTTTTCGTTGGGCATCAATGTAACCGGTGTAACCGTTTCATTCGTGGCAACCTTATGAATAAGGCTTGTTTTTATTATCGAATTGTTCCGGTTAACAATAACGGTTTTAATCTGCAAAACAGCAACTTTGCTGTCTGCTTGCAATGTAGTAATTTTTATTGAGTCGGGTTCAATAAAAACATTTCCCCCGGTATACATCCAAACGTCCCGATATATTCCTGTACCGGTGTACCATCGACTTGACGGCACACCATTACGTACCAATACTTTTATACTGTTTTTTCCTATCTTAACAAAAGGAGAAATATCAATATTAAATGGTGTGTAACCATTTGAATGCTGTTTTACCAAACAACCGTTTACAAAGACAGATGTGTTTTTGTATACTCCTTCAAACTTGATGAAGCAACTGCCACTTACATCATTTAACTCAAAATCTTTAATATAATGTACTGTTTTATACGGGTAATAGCCTGTAGCATTGCCGGTACAAATTTTTGGATCTCTGTATTCACCGATCATTGCATCATGAGGTAAAGTTACCTCAACCGGAGCTTCAGGAGGATTTACTGTTTTTTCTAAAGCAGTTCCGCCACCCTTATAACATAGCCAACCGTTATTGAAGCTTTCTTTTTTCATTAATATTTACCTATAAGCTGAGCTTGACATTCTTCACGGGTAATTTCACCTGAATTACATTTTGCCATAAGTTCAGCATCCTTATCCTTAAGCTTGTAGAAGAGAAGAACCAATGCTGACAATAAAAATCCTATACCGGGAATCAAGGCATATACAACCCACATACCCTGAATTGCTTCAGGTGTCTGATAACCTGCTTGCCCGATTTCCATGCCCATTTCCAAAAGTTGTTCATAGCTGTCCGCCTGAACCTCTCGCCATCCGAAAAGGCCCATAACAAACAAGCCTATACTTGCACCAACACTTCCGACTGCTTTGCTTACAAAAGCGTTGAGCGAATAGAATATACCTGCACAATCCGTTCCTGTTTTATATCTCGTATATTCTATAGTATCCGGAGCTATAAAGTTCATGAATATTGCACGAAGCGAGTTCGCAATTCCGGCAATTGAACCAAGAATGACAAAAACTGTTACATTATCATAGCCTACAAAATACTGAATAATGTACATAGCGCCAAAAATAACTCCGAGTATAACCAGAGAATTTCTACGACCAAAACGCTTTGAGATTTTGTCAGCCTTTGTATTGAGTATAATGGCCGGAACAAAAGCAATTAAAACAGGTAATGACATAATCATTGTGTTTCCGTCGAAAAGATAGAACGAAATAAGAGAACCGACAGCAGAGGATGTAGCCGTGATACCTGCAATAAGCGATGAGATAAGATAAATCATCATATACTTGTTGACTTTAACACAGTTCCACATTTCTTTGAGGGAATAATTTTCATTTTTCTGTTCTTCTACATTTTTAAGATTAAGATTGTATTCTTTGCCGTTTTTAGCCAACGGGAGCATCACAGCGATACATATAATCATAGCAACTATTGCAACTGACGAAAAACTGAATCCGGGGCCGGCAACAGGATCAACAAGAAAATTGAGTGTTATTCCGACAACAACTGCTGCGACAACGGTTATGAGTCCCTTTACAGTAATTATGTGATTTCTTTCATCAGTGTTATCGGTCAGTGTCATAATCAGGCTGTTCATCGGCACTTCATTAAGAGTGCAGGAAAAATCATAAAGCAAGTAACTGACCATAAACCACGCTATTTTTATACCTTGAGGTAAATCTGATGGCATTAAATAAAACACCATTGTGAACAAAGGAAAGAGGAAAAATGTCAGCCTGAACCAAGGCAGATACTTTCCGTCACCGGTTAATCTTTTAAATGCTTTCCATTCCGTAATTTTAAGCTTGTCTATAAAATAGCCGAAGACCACATCATCTACCGCATCGATAATTTTAAGAGCGAGCAAAGCTCCTGACAGCAGAGTCAGATTAACGCCTCTTAATGCGAGAAATGATGTCATAAAGGTCTGAAATACTGCGGTTCCAAAAAGGCGTCCTGTATCCGACAAATAATAATTAGTTCTTTCACGACCACTAAGCCGCCAATCAGGATGCTTATTTATTTTTTCTTTCTTTTTCATAATCTCCTATCTCCTTTATATGTATTTTTTTATGAAGGACATCATACTGTTAAACGCTTGTTTTGCAAAATCATTTGTTGATAACTGATCCATATATCCGTGAGGGAGATTTTCATCAGGAAAATAGATCATAGTGCACGGACAGCTTATTTCATCCAGTTTAGCTTTAACTCCTTTAGCCTCTACTGCAAAAGGTCCGTTTTCTCCGCCTTCATTTGAGGCGTTTATCCATGTAGGTATATATTTATCTGTTATATATTTCTTTGCATTGATTATTGCTATGTCACTGTCGGGTGAGTTTTTCCTTGTTCCGCTTACACAACCAAGCATGGCATACATGTTTTTATTAAATGTACTTGCATCTAAAGCGGCTTCATCAATAGCCAGAACTTTCAGTTTGTCACTTGACATAATCGGATTCAAGTCGAATCTTTGTGCGTAATCTTGATTGCAAACACACGTAGCATAAATTTCCGTCATAATCGCTCCGGCACTGCTTCCGGCAAGACAGACATGATTCATATCAATGTTTAATTCCTCATCATGTGTAAGCAAATATTTAAACAGTTCATCTATCTGCAATATCTGAACCGGAAAACGGTATTTTGGTGCCAATGCGTAATTAGCATTAACAAGAATGTAACCAGATTTTACTATTTCCAAAAGCTTACTGACATCTCCGTTATTGACAGATAACGGATCACCGCTCGTTTTGTCACCGAAAATAAAGCCTCCGCCATGAAAGTAGACAACTACGGGCTTTTTTTCTTTTTTGTCATCAGGGTACCAAATATCAAAAAAACTGTTTGGGTAACTATTACCATATCTGATATCGTTATAACAAATTAAACCGTTTTCATATACTGTTTTTTTTGATTCTTTCCATGGCTCCCATTCATTTGGTTTGTGCCCTTTATACAGCGAAAGATACACTGCCTTTTGAACAGCCAAGCATTTTATATCATTTATAAATTTTCCCATGACTGCACCCTTTCCGCATAATCAATTTATATATAATTTCTCATATTTTCATTATACAATAGCATTCAGCAAAAAAATATCTCATATTTTTTGAGAAAAAATAGGTTGATTTTTAGATTTAAATCAATTATTATATAAAATAACAAGAAAAAACATATGGAAGTAAAAAAATGAAACATAAACAACTCATTGATGAGCTCCTTGAGCTTAATGAATATGAACGCTTAGGACAAAGTTGGTTTTTAAAAAACGGCAAAAATATGGATTACAGCCACATTATGCCTTCATACGCTACTTATAACAATGAATTTTTGCAAAGCAAGGATTTTTTCTCTGAAGGAAAAGAATTGGAAATAGAAAAAACTCTTCGTTATGTAGATATTCCCGAGCACAGCCATGAATTTTTAGAATTTGTATATGTTTTGAAGGGCAATTGTACACAATATGTTTCTCACCATATTTATACGCATGACGAAGGAGATTTTATAGTTATTCCTCCGGGAGTATCACATACAATTCAAGTTCCTGAAAATAGTCTTTGTTTTACAGTGAAAATACAAAAAGACTTCTTCGTGTCCCTTCATGTTCCCAATACCGCTCTGTTTGTACTACCCTTACTTTTTCCCTGCAAAGACGACCCCTTAGTACTAAACTCTATTCTTACAATTTATTCTCAACAAGAAAACGCTCAGGCTTATCATGAGGAAATAATAATACACCTTTTTTCAGCGCTGATTACATATTTAATGCAGACATACTATGACACTATGTACCCGCTTAATATGGAAAACATAAGCAACTATAAAACATTGCAAATCGTAAACTTCATTTTTGAAAACTACCGCAACATAACATTGCGGGGGCTTGCAGCTGAATTTCATTATAATGAATCCTATTTATCCTCACTGATTCACAAGGGCACAGGTAAGACGTTTTCTCAAAATCTTCGAGAATTCCGAATGGTCCGTGCAGAGGAACTATTGCGTACAACACCTAAAATTAAGCTTGCCGATGTGTGTGAAAAAATAGGATATAATGATACCGTTAAGTTTATCCGAGATTTTAAATTACAATACGGTGTTACACCTGCTAAGTATAAACAACGTTTTCAAATTAAATAAACACTAAATATAATTATTCAACATATAAATTCAATTATTAAACACGAAGTCATTTACTCTTAAAAAGTTTAGACATAAAAAAGAGCAGTCCTTAAAACTGCTCTTTTTTGGATAAATATTTTGACTTTTTATTATTTACGACAGCCGTTTGTCGTAAATTTTTGCTCCTGAACAAATTTTGATTTGTCGTAAACCACTTTTTCGGATGATTTTTGGATAAATGTATCGCCTCAAAACCTATGATTTTTTAATAATCAGTTTTGGATACTCTTCATCGTGGGGAAATGAATAACCGGTTTTTTGACCCTTTCATGTAACTTCACATAACCTCACTTAACTCGAAAACCCTTGATTTTACAAGGTTTCTGAGAGCCCGCAAAAAATGTAACCTCACGCAACTTCACTTAACTTTTCAATCGTTTGGGGTAAAATTGGGGTAAAACGGGGTTGTGTTTTTGGGGTAAGGTTTACGGGTTGATTCGGTGGGTATTTTTGATTATTGTTCCTTTTACTGTAAGCTCAGTTTTAGCATTGGTTGTTAAAATTAAGATTAATGTTTGAGCTTGTTTTAAGCGTTAATTGATTTTGCCTCTTGCATTGTCTTCTTTTTCGTCAGCAGCCTTTAAACATTTTATCCAAAAACACAGATGAAATTTCAGAGATTTATATCGTTGTTTTTTCCTTATTATAATGTTATTATTATAAGGAATATATATATAGGAATGATATGATGAAAGATCTTATTTCAACTTCCATAGAAATATACGGCAAAGCTGCAGAAAATCGTGTTCTTTTTCAACCAATGGAGGGCTGTGACGGTACGGCAGAGGGTGCAATTGATGAGCTGTCTTACCGCAGATATATGCGTTTTGTCGAGGGTGCACCGGGTGTTATATGGTTTGAGGCTACTGCTGTATGTAACGAGGGCAGAGCTAATCCCCGCCAGCTTTACATAAACGAAAGCACCATTGACAGCTTTAGAAATCTTGTAGCTGAAATCAAGGCAAAATCAAAAGAGCTTCATGGCTTTGAGCCACTTATTATAGTTCAGCTTACCCACAGCGGACGCTACAGCAAGCCAAATGGCACACCTGAGCCTATTGTAGCATACAGAAATGAACTCTGGGAAAAAGGCAAAGAAAATCAGCCCTTTGTTGTTGCTACGGACGAATATCTTGACACTATTCCCGCAATGTATAAAAAGGCCGCCAAGCTGGCACTTGAGGCAGGCTTCGATGGTATGGATGTAAAATGCTGTCATGGTTACCTTTTCAACGAACTTTTAAGTGCTTACAGAAGAGAAGGCAGATATGGCGGAAGTCTCAAAAACAGAACAAGACTTTACTTTGATTGCATCGATGCTGTAAAAGAAACTGTAGGTGATAAGGCTTTTGTTACCACGAGACTCAACTCCTGCGACTGTTTCCCCTACGGCTACGGATACGGTGTAAATGAAAAGGAAGAAATCGACCTTACCGAAACAAAGCTTATTATAGAAAAACTCAAGGAAAAAGGCATTGAGCTTGTAAATCTCACTATCGGAAACCCCTATCTTATTCCTCACACAAACAGACCTTATGCCGTTAAGGCTCCCGAAGACGGCAGGATAGGTATGAAGCGAGTTTATGATGTGACAAAAGAAATCACATCAGCCTTTCCCGATATGAAATTTGTTATATCAGCTCTTTCTTATGAAGGCGAAAAAGCTGTAGCTTATGCCGAAAAGCTTCTGGGTGAAGGCGTGGGCGACTTTGTCGGATTCGGCAGAATGACCTTTGCTTATCCCACTTTCTACAAGGATTATCTTGAAAAAGGTGCACTCGACAAAAGCAAGGTTTGTATCAAGTGCAGCAAATGCTCCGAGCTTATGCGTGCTGGCACTGTCTCAGGCTGTGTAATCAGAGACAACGAATGCTATATGCCCTACTATCAGAAATATGTAATGAAGAAATAAGGTGAAAATATGACCGCAGTTGTAACAGGCGGCAGCAGAGGTATCGGTAAGGGTATTGCCGAAGCACTGCTCGAAAAAGGCTTTTCTGTTATCGTTACCGCAAGAAATAAAGGTACCGAGGTAGAAGAACTGGAAAAAATATATAAAGAAAAAGTGTTTTTTGTGCCCTGCGATATATCAAAGGAAGAGGACCGTAAAAATCTTGCTTGTTTTGTGAAAGAAAAATTCGGTAAGCTTGATTTACTTGTAAACAATGCAGGAGTAGCACCGAGAGAAAGAAAGGATATTCTTGAAATCACTCCCGAGGATTTCGATTATCTCACAGATATAAATTTAAAAGGCACCTTCTTCGTGACACAGGAGCTTACTCCCCTTCTTATTGCAAACGAAAAATCAAGAATCGTGAATATCTCCTCAATGTCAGCTTATACGGCATCAGTCAACAGAGGTGAATACTGCATTTCAAAGGCAGGCATTTCAATGATAACCAAGCTTTTTGCCGCAAGACTTGCTGAATACGGAGTAAGTGTCATTGAAATAAGACCGGGCATAATCGAAACTGATATGACCGCCAAAGTCAAAGAAAAATATGAAAAGCTCATAGCTGAAGGTATCACCCCCATAAACAGAATGGGCAAGCCTGAGGATATTGCAAAGTGCGTTATCTCTGTTGCAGAAGGTAATTTTGATTTCTGCACAGGTACAGTTATAGACTGCGACGGTGGATTTAATGTGAGGCGATTATGAGAAAGATTTATAAGGCTATCGTAATAGGCAGCGGAGCAGCAGCTTACAGCTGTGCAGACTGGCTTTACAGAGAAGGCATAAAGGATATTGCCGTAGTGACGGAAGGCAGGCTTTCGGGCACATCAAGAAACACAGGAAGCGATAAGCAGACATATTATAAGATTTCTATGGACGGCTTTACACCCGACAGTCCCTACAAAATGGCATCTGATATGTTTTCGGGTGGCTCCTGTGACGGAGAAAAGATGTACCTTGAAGCAGTAAACAGTCAGAAATGCTTTCTTCGTCTTTGCGAATACGGAGTTAATTTCCCTACAGATAAATTCGGCGGTTACCCCGGCTACAAAACCGACCACGATGACACAATAAGAGCAACCTCAGTGGGTCCTCTTACATCAAAAAAAATGACGGAAAAGCTTGAAAAGGTTGTTCTTGAAAAAAACAAAACACCGCTATTTGACAATATGCCTGTAATTAAAATACTTACCCATAATGGCAGAACTTACGGTGTACGGGTGCTTAATCTGAAAACAGATAAAGAAGAAAATATCTTTGCCGAAAATGTAATCTGTGCCACGGGAGCTCCTGCGTGTATTTATGAGGATAGTGTTTACCCTGAATCTCAGCACGGTATGACAGGGACTCTTATTGAAGCCGGTGTCAGAATGTGCAATTTTACCCAATGGCAGTACGGTATGGCATCGGTTGATTTCCGCTGGAATGTATCCGGCAGCTTTATGCAGGTCATTCCTCGTTTTGTCAGTATAGATGAAAAAGGCAATGTACATGAATTTTTAGCCGATTACTTCAAAGACATACACGAGGCTTACAACTTCGTTTTCCTTAAGGGCTATCAATGGCCCTTCTCCTGTGGTAGAGCAAAGGAAAGCTCTCAGATAGATTTTGCCGTACACAGTGAAACAAGCAAGGGCAGAAAGGTTTATCTTGATTACAGAAAAAATCCTGCTGATTTCTGCTTTGAAAAGCTTAGTGACGAAGCAAAGGATTACATAACTTCAACCGACTGTATGGCAGATACACCCTTTGAAAGACTTAAGAAGCTTAACAGTAAGGCTATTGATGTTTATCTTCGTCAAGGTATAAATCTTGCAACTGATATGCTTCGCATAGCCGTCTGTGCACAGCATAATAATGGCGGCGTCTATACAGACAATAACTTTGAAAGCGATGTCAAAGGTCTTTACGTTATCGGTGAAGCCGCAGGCACCTTCGGCCTTTCCCGTCCCGGCGGCTCTGCTCTTAATGATACTCAGATAGGCGGTCTTGTATGTGCAAAGCATATAGCAAATAAAACCGACAACATTTCCGACGAAAGCATATATGATAGCCTTTCAAACAGTGAAACTGATTTCACTTTTGATAAAAGCATCAGCTATGCTCACTTCAAAAAGGAAATGAGCAATGTCGCTTCCTTCAAAAGAGATTATGAGGGCTGCGTAAAGCTTCTCGGTGAGATAAAGGGTACTCTTGACTCTTACCCGAAAAAGCACAGAAGCCTTTGCGACTACTACCGTGACAAGGATATGCTGCTGAGTATGAAAGCACTTTTAGAAGCTATCGTTTCAGAGCTCCCTGAAACAGGCAGCCGTGGCGGTGCAGTTTTCATAAAGAATAGCAAGGTGACAGAAGAAAATCCCTATTACAGAGATTATCTCACAGTTACAAAAGACGGCAAAACCGAATATATCAGGGTTTCACCCGTACCCTACGGACAAAAGCCCTTTGAGCATTATTTAAGCGAAATCGATGAAAATGAAATGTAAAATATGTAAGGAGAAAAGCATATGACAGGAAACAGAAGAATCGATATCAAGCGTGCGACAAACAGAGAAATCCTTGCCTTTTCACTTTTACCTCTCGGATTTTTCTTTATTGACTGCACAGTTTACACAGTAATCAACTTTTACATGACCGACGTACTTAAGCTGAGCATGGGTCTTGTTTCTATTGTACTTCTCGGCACAAAGGCGTGGGACGCAATCAACGATCCTATTATGGGTCAGATTGTTGAAAGAACAAGAACAAAGTGGGGCAAATGCAGACCTTATCTTCTCTGGGTATCAATTCCCTTTGCAATTACCACGGCACTTCTTTTCTTACCGGTTAAGTTCCCCGAAAGCTGGAACATCATCTCTGCAGACGGAACAAACCTCGGTAATGCAGGTAACTTCATCTATATGCTCATTATGTATATGGTTTATATTACCGCTTATACTGCTATGGAAATTCCCCGAAACAGTCTCACTCCCCTCGTATTTCCTCAGAAGGACTTAAGAGTTAAGGCAGTTTCAATTTCAAACACAGTTGGCTCACTAGGCACAATTCTTCCTTCAGTTCTTATCTGGACTATGGCAGGCCTTTTAGGCAATGGTAAAAAAGATATGACCGATATGGGTTACTTCTGGTCAGCTGCCATCTTTGCACTTATGGGTGCCGCTATTATGATGGGCTCCTTCTTCGGCATAAAGGAAAAGGTATATATCCCCCCGAAAAAAGCAAAAACCTCTGAAAACCTCAAAAGAATACTCAAGGATAAGCGTATCATCGCTCTTCTTGTTGCCGCATTCTTCAACGGCATTATCAATCTCGGTGCTATGTTCCTTTCATATTTTGCAAGATGGAACTGCATCGGTATTTTACCTATGGATCAGATTAACAGCTTCATCGAGGGTATTGTAGGCAAGAATCCCAACATCGATGCAGTTGCAATTCTTCCCACTCTTCTTTCAGTTTCAAGCGGTATATCCTATATGCTTTCAATGCTTCTTGTACCTCCCCTTCTCAAGAAAATGAACAAGAAGACACTGTGGATAGTTATGTCCGTTGTGGGAGCAGTTGCAAATATCATTGTTTATGTAATCGGCATTTATCTCGTACCCTACAACACAACTGCAGGCTTTATTATTTATGCAGTACTTCGCTTCTTCACAAACTTCCCCGTAGGTATGAGCCTTGTGCTTCTTACATCCATTATTGCAGACGTTACCGACAGTATTGAAATGGAATCAGGCGAAAGAATCGAGGCGACAGTATATTCCTTCAAGGGTCTGCTTTACAAAATTTCAGCCGCCGTTTTCAATGTTGTCGTACTTAACATCATCAACGGTCTCGGCTACGACGCCGAAAAAATGGAGGCTCTCACCAACGGTGCAAGAATTCCTCTTATCACATCAACTCTTGAAGCAAATGTCATTGACGGCATAAACTATACAGCTCTTCTTAACGGTATTTTCTTTATGCTGACCGCTCTCGGCTCTATTGCTCTTATCGCTCAGGCTATACCTATGCTTTTCTTCAAGTTTGACGAAAACGCTATCGAGGACGAGCTTAACGAATACAGAAAGGCTAAGGAGGAGGCTCTTGAAAAAGAGCTTTCCGAGGCAGCAGGGGCATAAATTATGAATTACTTCAAGCTTGGTCTTTGCAGTGTTACCTTCAGAAAGAAAACTGCCGAAGATGTGGTTGCCCTCTCCAAAAAAGCAAATATCAGCTTTATCGAATGGGGCGGTGATGTTCACGTTAAAACCCTTGACGATGCAAAAAAGGTAAAAGCCCTCTGCGACAAAGCATGTATAAAAATCAGCTCCTACGGAAGTTATTTCAACTCTGCCGTTTTTGACGAGAGCAATTGGATCTATACTTGTGAAATTGCAAGGGAAATGGGTGCAGAGTCAATAAGAATATGGCTCGGAAAAAAGAACAGTCAGGTAACATCCGATAAGGAATATAATCTGCTCCTCGAAAACACAAAAAGGATGTGCGATATTGCGGCAGAGTACAGTCTTATCGTCTGCCCCGAATGTCACGACAACACCTTTAATAATACTACTGATGCGATTCTTCGTTTTATCGGGGATTTGCAAAGGGATAATTTCAAAACCTATTTTCAGTCAAGATATTTCCGCATGGAATATGACCTTGACAGAATCGGCAGAACTTACCCGTATATAAAGGATGTTCACGTATCCTACCGTGACCTTAAAAGAGAACAGCTTTTCAGAAAGAAGGACAAAAACTATCTTGACACTCTTCTGAAAAAATTCAAAGAAAAAGGCTTTAGCGGTATTGTTATGATTGAGTTTGTGTCGGGCAACAGTGAAAAGAACTTCTTTAAGGACACGGAAAAGCTTAAAAGTTATTGAGGTTGATGATATGAAGATAGCATTACTTGGCACAAACAAGGGTAAATTCAACCTTGTTTTCAGTGAAGATGTAATGAAAAAATTAAAAGAGTACGGTGAAGTTTCACCGGAGCTTATAAATAAAGGCAACATGGAAAAGAATAAGGATTTCCTTGCTGAATGCGAGGTTGCTTTCTCCACCTGGGGTATGCTCAAATTAAGTGAAGAGGAAATAAGAAAGTATCTGCCTAAGCTTAAAATTGTCTTTTACGCCGCAGGTACTGTGCAGTATTTCGCAAAGCCCTTTCTCAATTGCGGTGTGAGAGTTTTCAGCGCCTTTGCCGCTAATGCGGTACCCGTTGCAGAATATACCCTTTCACAGATTATTCTTGCTTCAAAAGGCTTTTATCAGGGTGTAAAACGCTACAGACTCGCTCTGCCTTCTTCTTTCATTCACACACAGAAAAGCAAAGGCAATTTTGACATAAAGGTAGGTCTTGCAGGTCTTGGTTCTATCGGCTCAACGGTTGCTGAAAGACTTAAAGCATACGATGTTGAGGTTCTTGCCTTTGACCCCTTCTGCAGTAAAGAAAAAGCAGAGAAGCTCGGAGTAAAGCTTGTTGACCTTGAAACGCTTTTTGAGGAATGTGATGTAATCAGTAATCACCTTGCAAACAAAAAAGAGCTGAAAAATGTTTTCACCAACAAGCATTTTGCCTCAATGAAAAAGTATTCCACCTTTATTAACACAGGCAGAGGCGATCAGGTCAACGAATGGGCACTTGCAAAAAATCTCATTCTTCATCCGTCGAGAACGGCTGTGCTTGATGTGCTGAAGCTTGAATATATTCCCTACATAAATCCCCTGTTCTGGTGTCCTAACGCTATCATTACTCCTCATATTGCAGGCAGTATGGGCAACGAAACTCACAGAATGGCTTACTATATGATTGAACAGCTTGATAACTGTCTTAACGGCAAGGAAACACAGTACGAGGTTACAAAAGAAATGCTTTCAACAATGGCATAAAAAGGAGAAAATATTATGGATTTCAAAAAAGCAACAGAGCTTTATTCTGCCGAGCCAACAAAAGAAAAGCTTTATGAGGTGGCAGATTTACTTTTAAAGGAAATGACCGTCAATGAAAGAATCCGTCTTCTTCAGGGACACGCTCTCGGTGTTACGGCAAAGAACTTTCTTAAAAACGGAAGATTCTATAACGGTGAGGCTTATCCTGCCGGCGGATGCAAAAGACTCGGTATACCTCCTGTAATGTTTACCGACGGTCCCCGTGGTATCGTTATGGGCAAGTGTACCTGCTTCCCCGTATCTATGCTTCGAGGTGCAAGCTTTGACGACGAACTCGAATACCGTATCGGTGAGGTTTTTGCTAAAGAGGCCTCTGCACTTGATGCTAACCTTTTTGCAGGCGTATGTATAAATCTTCTTCGTAATCCTATGTGGGGCAGAGCTCAGGAAACCTACGGTGAGGATCCTTATCTTTTAGGCAGAATGGGTGTTGCTCTTACAAAAGCTATGCAGGATAACGGCATTATAGCCTGCCCCAAGCATTATGCCCTTAACAGCATCGAAGACCTTCGTTTTTCAGCTAATGCGATAGCTGACGAAAGAACACTTCATGAGGTGTATCTGCCGCATTTCAGAAAGTGTATCGATGCAGGTGCAATGTCGATTATGGGCGCTTACAACAAGGTCAACGGCACCTATGCCTGTGAGAATAAAGAGCTGCTTACAGATATTCTTCACGACAAATGGGGCTTTGACGGCTTCTCACTCTCCGATTTCTTTTACGGTATTTATGATGCAAAGAGAAGCCTTAAGGCAGGTATGGATATGGAAATGCCTTATCTTTTCCGTTATGCAGCTCTTTCTTATCTCCTTAAAAAGGGAGATATAACCGAGGAGGATATAAATAAATCCGCTGTAAGAATTCTCAGAGCTCTTATTTCTACTCTGCCTAAATACAAAAAACAGGATAAGTCGGTTATTCTTTCGAAAGAGCATACAGACCTGGCAAGAGAAACGGCAACAAAGGGCATTGTCCTTCTTAAAAATAAAGATAAAGTTCTTCCTATTCCCGAAGGCAAAAGGATTGCTGTTGTGGGAAGATATGCAAATAAGCGCAACACCGGTGACCACGGAAGCAGTAATGTTTTCAGCCCCTATGCAGTTACTCCCTATGAGGGTATGAAGAACCGTTTCGGTGATGAGAATGTTTCCGTCTATAACGGCTCAAGCTGTAAGGAAGCTATGAAAGCTTCTGCAAAGTGTGACTACATAGTTGTATGCGTGGGCAGTGACTGGCTTCAGGAGGGCGAATTCCTTGTTAACCTCGGCAATGTAAAGAAAAAGCCCAAGGGCTCAGGCGGTGACAGAGCAGATTTAAGAATCCCCGAAGAGGATATTACTCTCATAAAGGCTCTTTCAGCTCTCGGCAAAAAGCTTATTGTAAACATTATGGGCGGCAGTGCTTATGTTATCAAGGATTGGATCGAACTTGCCGATTCCGTTGTTATGTCTTTTTACAGCGGTCTTGAGGGTGGTAATGCTCTGGCTGATATTTTAAGCGGTGATGTTACACCCGCAGGTAAGCTTCCCTTTACAATAGCTCAAAAGGCAGAGGATTATCCTCCCTTCCTTCACCTTGGCGCAAAGGATAAAAATATCGAATACGGCTATTATCACGGCTATACTCTCTTTGATAAAAAGGGCATTGAGGCTCACTTTCCCTTCGGCTTCGGTCTTTCTTATACTGATTTTGAGCTTGAATGTAATTCTTTAGAAAAAGATAAAAAACAAATCATGGTTACTGCTACTGTAAAAAATATCGGTGATATTGACGGTGATGAGGTAATTCAGATTTATGTCGGCAGTGACAATACAGAAAAAGACAGACCCATCAAGGTGCTCAAGGGCTTTAAGCGTGTAAGCGTTAAAGCAAAGGAAAGCATTATCACAGAGGTCGATGTGCTGATTGACGATATCAGATTCTACAACCCCGAAAACGGCAACTGGGAGCTTGATGAAAGCTACACGGTTTATGTCGGTACAGACAGTAAGAATGTAACAGTTGCAGGAAAGATAACGTTCTGACATAAGAGGTGAAATCAATGAAAAAAAGCCCATATTCACCCGATGAATTTATGTCGGGGCTTTACGGAAAAATCAAGGCGGAGCCTTATAAAAATGCAACTTCTTACGAAGATGCACTTGAAATCGGCAAAAGCATAAAAGAGAAAGCCAAGGAGCTTTTCTCGCTCGAAAGGTTAGACTCCATGGCAACTGAATTAAAGCTTATCCCCACAGGTAAAGTCCTTGATTATCCCGAGTATACACTAAAAAAGTATTCTGTTGAAATTTTCCAAGGCTTTAACAGTCTTGTCTATATCCTTGAGCCGAAAAAGGTTAATGGTAAAACGGGCGGAGTTGTTGCTCTCTGCGGTCACGGCTACGGTGTAAGACAGATACTGAACATCTCAAAAAAAGGCAACAAAAAGCATTTCAACTATTTCGACAATTATCAGAACAACTTTGCCGTAGAAATGGCAAAAAGAGGCTGTACCGTTATTGCTCCCGAGCTTTTCGGCTTCGGTGAGGCAAGACTTCAGCACGATATGTGGAAGCCCTTTTACATAAGCTCCTGCGATGAACTTTCCCATCATCTTCTCCCCTACGGTTTGACTACTGCATCCCTTCGAGTTTATCAGGCTCTTACCTGTGCAAAAATTTTAAGACAAATGGAAAACGTTGACGAAAGCAAGGTTTCACTTATGGGAATTTCGGGAGGCGGTCTTACGGCACTTTATGCATCGGTACTTGACGACAGCATTTATAAAACAGTTATCTGCGGTTATATAAACACATTTAAAGACAGCATTCTTTCAATGTGGCACTGTCCTGACAACTACATCCCGCACATTCTCGAGGCGGGTGAGATTTACGATTTTGCTTCTGCTCTGGCACCAAAGGAGCTGTTTATCGAGTCAGGTGAAAAGGATAAGCTTTTTCCTATAAAAGCCTCAGAATCGGCACACAGCAAGATAAAAAGAGTGTATTCTCTTATGAATGCCGAATCTAAGTTTCACATTGATGTTTTCCCCGGTAAACATGCAGTCTGCGGAAGAAAATCCTTTGACTGGCTTGCAAAATAATAAAAAATTCACGGTGAAATCCTTTTGACGGGAATCACCGTGATTACTTTTTTATTTACTTAAAGGTTCTAATGTTATGCAGATCTCTGCCTTTTTAACATCTTCAAGCTTAACTGTCAGCTTCTGAATGTCGGGATATTCTTCATCCCACTCCCATTCTCCCGAAAGTCTTTCTGCCTTCATAATGGAGAATACACCGTCCGAGTGAGAGGTGGCTTTCAGTTGTTTGTCACCTATTGAAAGAATTGCAGTTTTGCCGTCCTCGGAGATTTCGATATCTGCTTTAGTATGCATAAACCAGTAAATATCACTCTTGAAAAGGCACTTTATTGTATCGGTAATTTTAAGGCAAGTATATTCCTTTTCAAGTTCAAACTCTCTCACTACCTTTGTTGCACCGTTCATACGATAGGCATCGGTCATGTCAAGTCCGCATCTGCCGCCTTCAGCAGTTTCTTTGAAGTATGTGAATTTACCTTCAGCAAGTACATACTGGTCATCGAGAGTCATATCCGGGTTAATAACAAGGGTGTTCTGACCCTCGGCACGCTTACTGTAATTTTTCCATCTGCCGCCTGCAGGAGTATTAAGGAAATAGTTCGGGGCATCATAGGGACCAGGTCCCAGTTCCTCAGCCCATCTTTCACCCATTGAGTCAAAGACGAATGTACCTATATCAAGGTCACCGTGGTTAATGAAATTATAACCGCCCTTAACACCTGCAAAGGTTGCGTTTTCATCAAGGTAAGCACTTCTCATAAGTACCATATCCTGACCTATGTCAGAGTAAAGCGGAAGATAAAGACGCTCATCGGAAAAATCTGCATTTTCGGCAGTATAGCTTCTGTCATACCACAAAAGTGAAAGTGCATTCTCTCTGCCCTTTCCGCTTATTTCTGTGTTGCCCGAGGTATCTGCAACAAAAGCACCGGGCTCATCCCACATCTGATAGCAAGAAAGAAGGGGCCAATCATATTCATCAGCATACCAATGGAGTGCCGGTGTAAAGCACATTCTTGCCTTATTGTCACCGAAATTGAACACACCTGTAGGAGTGGTTATGTAAACAGGAAATTTGCCAAGCTCCTTGAAGCCTGCAATTTCACTCATACCAAAATCTGTACCGAAGAAATTCTTTGAGGTCGCCACGAAATAAACAATTGAGTTCATACCTGACTGACTATAACCGGGACCTTCAACATAAACACCATCAGGAGTGAAGTTTTCAAAAGCAATGGGCATATTTTCATAGCACATTGAAAGAAACTCTGCTGCTGAATCAATGTCATACTTATAGAATATCATACAGGCAATGCCTATTCCACTGTAGCAGATGCTGTTCCAGTTATTCTTTGACCAGGTAAACCAATGGTTGTCGTTAAGTGCAGAATAAATAGCATAATCCCACACCTTTTCTTCCATAAGAGTCCTTATGTCCTCGTCAAGATAATCGTTAAACCAGTCGTAAGCAACGGAAACCGCAAGTGCCATTTCAGCTGTGGCAAGAAAATGAGAGGTACACCAATCGTCATAGGAGCAGACCTTTTCAATTTCTGCTTTTGCTCTTTCGGCGTATTTTTCTTCGCCCGTTATCTGCCAGGCATAGCCTAAAATCACCATTCGACTGATAACCTCACGGGAAATGGGGAGAATGCTATCCTCTTCGTCAAGGACATATTCCATTGGAGGATAAGCATTCATATCACAAAGAGTGTCTGCATTTGAAAGAACATAATCTGTAAGCTTTTTGGTGTAATCGGAAAATTCACCTGATTTATATTCTTCTCTTACTCTGTCGAAATCAAGACCGTCAGCAAGGATAAAGGGGTGTTCCTTTTCAGAATTTTCCGTAAGAGCCTTTTCTATTTGCTCTTTGTCGGGATAATCCGGATTTCTGTCAAGGCTTATGTAGTCAACTCCGACCTTCACCATGTCGGGGATAACGGCAAAATAAGGAACAATATTTGTAATGCCGAGAACAATAACAAGAGCTATAGAAATTATAATTCCAAGCACGGCTTTTTTAGCTTTTCTTCCTTTTTTCATTCCATCACCGCCTTAATTTATACCCTTGATAGCAGGGTAAAGCTTTCTCCATTTAAGATATTTTTCTTCGTATTTTACTGTAAGCACTTCCTCGGGCTTTACAGTTTCAGCAGTTCTGTAAACCTTACTTTCAAGAACTGCATATTCATCACAGGTCAGTACACCCTTTGCCGCAAGTAAAGCTGCACCGAGAGCCGCTCCCTCCTGATTTTCCGGTATCATAAGCTCTATTCCGAGGACATTCGCAATAATCTTAAGCCACAGCTTATTCTTTGTACCGCCGCCGCACACATTTGACTTTTTAATATTGATACCCATATTTTTGATAATATCAATATTGTGACGAAGAGCGAAGGCCACGCCCTCAAGAACCGCAAGGCTCATATCGTCTTTATCCGTGTCAAGACTCATTCCGCAGAATAAACCTCTTATATCGGTGTCATTGAGGGGTGAACGCTCTCCCATAAGATAAGGAAGAAACATAACCTCATTCTCTCCGAGGCGGCTTGTTTTGATATTTACGCTGTCATATCCGTCACGAAGTACCTTTTCTACCCACCAGTTACAGCAGACAGCTGCCGAAAGCATACAAGCCATCTGATGATAATTGCGGCTTGCCGAGCAAAATGAATGAATAGCGCTTTCTCTGTCAAAGCTGAATTTATCGCTGACAGTAAAGATTGTACCGCTTGTGCCTAAAGAAATATTGCAGTCACCGTCTTTTACGGTTCCCGTTCCGATAGCCGCCGCTGCATTGTCACCTGCACCGATGATGATTTTCACTTCACCGAGACCGAGTTCATCAGCAAGGTCAGCTTTAAGCATTCCTGCACATTCGTCACTTTCAAGCACCCTCGGAAGCCATTCCTCCTTTATGCCGTGTGCATCAAGAATTTTCTTTGCCCAGCATCTGTTTTGAACATCGAAATAAAGTGTACCCGAAGCGTCGGAAACATCGGTGCAGAAGGATCCCGAAAGCCTGTAAGCCACATAATCCTTCGGCAGCATAATCTTACTGATTTTCGCATAGCTCTCCGGCTCGTTTTCCTTTACCCATAAAAGCTTGGGAAGAGTAAAGCCTGCAAAGGCTATATTGGCTGTGTTATCAAGAAGAAAATCCTTGCTTTCATTAAGCATGTCTGTCTGCTCTTGACTTCTTGAATCATTCCACAAAAGTGCAGGACGGATAATATTATCCTTTTCATCGAGCATTACAAGACCATGCATCTGTCCGGAAAAGGAGAAAGAACGTACAGCCTTTGTATCAATATCAGCAAAAAGCTCCTTAAGACAAGCCACAGTCTGATTGTACCAATCCTCCGGATTCTGCTCACTCCAACCGCTTTGAGGAAAATATAAGGGATATTCCCTCGTAGCCGAGGCTACAACCTCACCGTCATCGCTTAAAAGCAAGGTTTTGACAGAGGAAGTACCAAGATCTATACCAACATAATAATTCATAATCTACCTCTTAAAAAAGAATCTGATTCACAATTGTCTGCAAGTATTCCTGTCTGCCAGATTCGGGATTGGTTGTAATTTTCTTTTCACAGGCGTAAGCTGAAAGTTCTTCAAGAGTTACTTCTCCTCTTAAAATCTTTTCACCAATACCCTCATTGAAGGAGGAATATTTTTCCTTGACAAAAGCATCAATTCTGCCGTCCTCGATAATCTCCGCTGCCTTGATAAGACCGAGAGCGAAGGTATCCATAGCAAGAATATGACCGTAGAACATATCCTCGAAGCTATTACTGGGTCTGCGGTTTTTAGCATCAAAATTAAAGCCTCCTGTAAGGCCGCCTGCCTTTATAACCTCATACATACACATTGTGGCTTCATAAACATCAAAGGGGAATTCGTCAGTATCCCAACCTAAAAGAAAGTCGCCCTGGTTAGCATCAATAGAGCCGAGCATACCGTTGATAGCGGAAATGCGAAGCTCATGCTGGAAGGTGTGACCTGCAAGAGTTGCGTGGTTAGCTTCAATGTTCATTTTGAAATCCTTGTCAAGACCGTACTGACGCAGGAATCCGATAGCTGTTGCCGCATCAAAATCATACTGATGCTTCATAGGCTCCTTCGGCTTGGGCTCAATATAGAAGTCACCTGTGAAACCGATTTTTCTGCCGTATTCAACTGCCATTTTCATAAGACGGGCAATGTTTTCCTGCTCGAACTTAACATCAGTATTAAGAAGACTTTCGTAGCCCTCTCTGCCGCCCCAGAAAACATAGCCCTTACCGCCGAGCTTAACAGTGATGTCGAGAGCTTTTTTAATCTGAGCCGCCGCAAAGCAATAAACCTCTGCGCTGTCGGTGCTGCCGGCACCGTTCATAAATTTGGGATTACCGAACATATTTGCAGTACCCCAAAGGCACTTTATGCCGGTTTCCTGCATCTTAACGAGTATGTAATCCGAAAGCTCATCAAGACGGGCATTTGTAACATTGATATCCTCATCCTCGGGAACAAGGTCAACATCGTGGAAGCAGAAATATTCAATACCCATTTTGCTCATAAATTCAAAGCCTGCATCAACCTTGGCCTTTGCATGAGCCATTGTTGCTCTTTCAGCATCAAAGCTCTTATCGGCTGTACCTGCGCCGAACATGTCAACTCCGCAGGCACCGAG
The DNA here is from genome assembly GCA_045532935.1 of Acutalibacteraceae bacterium. Classification (GTDB taxonomy): domain Bacteria; phylum Bacillota; class Clostridia; order Oscillospirales; family Acutalibacteraceae; genus UBA6857. The sequence continues at coordinate 11,441 of JAZSGW010000010.1, read as the reverse complement.
AGTATGCCACCAAGCCATAGCAAAAGGAAGATGCTCACTCATTTTCTTGCCAAGGATAACACGGTCCTTGTCATAGTAACGGAAGGCCATAGGATTTTTACTGTCCTTGCCCTCATACTTTACCTTGTCAATAAATTTAAAAAACTCCATAATATCTTCTCCTTTTCGGCTTAATTACCAATTTGATTATAACACATTTTTTATTCTGTTTTCAACCTATCATGAGGCTTTTGAATGATTTTTAATGCTCGATTTTCAAATATAAAGCGTCTCGATTCCGTGCTATAAAAATACTGCATTTTATAACACAAAAACCGCCCTCAATTTTGAAGGCGGCTTAATCTTTAAATTTTATTTGTCAAGGCTCTTCTTTGTGGGGAAAAAAATAACCGGTTTTTTTGCCCTTTCATATAACTTCACATAACCTCACTTAACTCGAAAACCCTTGATTTTACGGGGTTTCTGAGATTCCGAAAAAAACGTAACTTCACTTAACTTTACTTAACTTTTCAATCATTTGGGGTAAAATTGGGGTAAAACGGGGTAGGTTTTTTGGGGGAGAATTTTGAGGAGATTTCGTGGTTGTTTTTTGATTATTTGCAGGTTTTACTGTATGGTTATTTAGCATGGGGTGTTAAAATTAAGCTTAATGTTGGGGCTTGTTTTGCTGTACTCTTTCTTTATTCACACGGAAGAATATCCTTTATATATTCTTTTACGCTTTTATATACATCTTCAAACGGAGGTTTATTTGCATCGCCCGAAAAACGGAACTTTTCATAAGAATGTTTTAAATCATCATTTCTATAAAGAAAGTCATAAAAAGTATCCAGAGTTCTTTCGCTGTTTTTCAAAGTTTGAAGAACACTATCAGAATCGAAATTAAAAACCTTTGAAAAATAATACAAGTCAACAACATCTTTAATTCTGCGAAATACTTTTTCTTTAGAAATTGTTTCAACCTTATCAGCAATCATCTGCACCGGAGAAACGCCACAAAACCTGATGCCTTCTACTTCATATATTTTTGTTGGTGCAGCAGGTCTGTTTACATCAATATCCATAGTGAAAAGAGTTTCATCAGAACATCGGTCAATAAGCTCAAATCCGGCAGAGCGTTTCTCACCATACTGTCTGAAGATTTTCACTTCCAGATCAATACCGCTTTTGTCTATCGCTCTTTGTAATGAATCCTTTATCTGCTCCGTTGTAGGAGGAATATCAGAATTCCAATTAGCATCAATATCAACAGTATGTCGGGTTTCTTCTTCATATCCCGCCTCGATTAAACAGGCCTTCAAAACCATAGAACCCTTAAAATCAACAGGAATACCACTATCATATATAGCTTTCATTACATCATACATCAGTTTTTCTTCTGCTGTTATCTTCATAGAATCATACCTCATTACCCATAATAATCGATTGCATCATTAGCCAGTCTTTCAAACCTTTCCAGATATTCAGGAGCAATAAAGATACCTTCAAAACTATCTCCGTTTGAATAATAGTATCTACTTACAGCTTCAGTTATACCTTGCATATCCAAAATTGCTTCATTTGTAAAGGCATCGTGTATCGTTCTGTTAAAATCGGTATATGACAAACCGTTTTTATTCTTTATATAATGCGAACTGATACGATTACCTAAAACAACTACTCCATTGAAACGCTTAACGGAATCGTCACCATAGACCCATACGATGTACTCATCACTGCGACCACCAAAATTGCCTTGACACATAAGAGCCTCATCTAAAGCAAATACAACTGATTCTCCAAGGCACTCCCTTACAGCTCTAAGCCAAGACATTGCGCCTATATAATCACTTCTTTTAGGAAGGTTCTTCTTTTGCGGATCATACTTAGGTAAGGTTATAGTCTTTCGGTTTACTAAATCTTCCTTTATGCGCTGCTCCAACAGACTAACTATATATTCAGGCGGCTTACGTGTGCCCAACTCCCAATTTTGAATAGTACGAAAAGGAATATTATATCTTGCAGCAAACTCACTTTGAGTGTCACCAAGCTGTATTCTCATTTCACGAATATTCATTAGTTATCACCTCTGATAGCATTATACACCCAATGGGTGCATTGGTCAATAGTTTTTGTTGAATCGGTGTTAAATATTCATATTTATATTTTAACAATACATTTATCATTTTTATGTATGTTTCAAGAATGGGGCGAAGCACTACTGCTTATCTTTTTTATCGCACAAAACCCACCCTCATTCGAAGGTGGGTTCTAAAAAAATTCTTGAAAATATGTGTAATATTAGGGCATTTTATGGCGACACTTCCTCTATTTTCTATGTGCACTCTTTGTGGGGAAAAAAACAACCGGTTTTTTTGCCCTTTCATATAACTTCACATAACCTCACTTAACTCGAAAACCCTAGATTTTACAAGGTTTCTGAGAGCTCGCAAAAAATGTAACCTCACGCAACTTCACTTAACTTTTCAATCGTTTGGGGTAAAATTGGGGTAAAACGGGGTGGGTTTTTTGAGGGAGAATTTTGAGGAGATTTCGTGGTTGTTTTTTGATTATTTGCAGGTTTTACTGTGTGGTTAATTTTAGCATTGGTTGTTAAAACAAACTTAAAGGGAGTGAATTATTTGAGCTACCTTCACTTTTTCCAACTTTTCCTTTCTCATCTTTCATACTATTTTTAGAACTGAGAAAGGAGAAGCAAAGCAATGGATATAAACAAACTTAAAATCGCATCAATCATCGTCGGGAACACGCTTACCGTAATGATTCAGGATTTAATAGAGAGTGAGCTTGACAAAAACGAAGCACAGGTTGACACAGAGCTTGTGGATACTCTTATTGAACTGAACGAAATGCTTTCAGTAAGCATTGAAATGCTCGACAAGAAGATATTATGACAGATGTCCCGGAGTTTTTCCGGGACATTTTACTTTCAGCCATCGAGCATTTCAACAGCTATCTTACCACCTAATCTGAAGCCGTGAAGAAAGCTGTCTGCGCAGCTCGTCGAGGTGAATTCCACATAGGCATCACGGTATTTTTCAAAGAGATGCTTATCCTCATCCGTCAGCCTTGATTGTAATCTCTCCTCGATTGTCGTGAGTCTGCTCAGCTGCTTTCTGAGGCTTGAAGCATATTCATCTGTCATTTCCATCGGCTCAAGATTGCCGTAGTATAAGCCTTTTATAGCATCGTACATGTTAAACCTCCATTCGTAATTAAGCTCTTACTCATATAATGAAAGTTCGGCATAGGTGATAATCTGATTTTTTTCATTTTTCCAAAGTAAATCTTACATATTATATATAGCACCGGAAAGGTGCATCCAATTCGTGATGATCTTATACCGCTGCCCCGGCAGCAAAGAAAACGAACCCGCCCGAAATAAAGGCAGGTTCGTTTTCTCTTTTAACAAAAGATGTAAGGAGTTAAATTATGTACGCCAATCGTATTTAAAGGAGTTATACTAATAGTATGTAAGATGGGATGGAGAGATAATTGAAAAAGTGAAAAATGGAGGATAAAACAAGTATCAATAAATTTATATCGTATACTACTAATCAATATTATTATTGATATTTTTTTGTATTTGCTATATAATAAAATCGGTGCTAGGCAACATAGACTACCCATTTTTAATTCTTTGGGTTAACTCCCTAGAAAGGAGGTAGTTCTATGAACCAAACCAATGTTACCGATTGGAGGTTTGTTGTTGCCCTTGGTGTGATTGCAATCGGCACCATTTTTGCTATAAGAATGGATTCTGAAGCAATCGAAGAAGTGTCAATTCATGCAATTGATGCTGCCAAAGAGTTTTGGCTTACAAAAAGCGAGCATTAAAACTCTGCCAAAGCATCAGGGCGCATAGTCTTAGGATTGTGTGCCCTTTCTTATATTCAAAAGGAGTAAAAGTATGAAACCATATTATGAAAAAGTTTTATTAGAACTTGTTGATATCGTAGAAAAAAGTTGTGATGCATTACAGAAAAATCATGAACTTTTCGAAGATTCAATTGGAGAACTCATTTTTTTAAGAGACAAACAATTCGGCGCATACAAATCAATAGTAGAAGCAAATGAATATCGTGCTGCAAAAGCAATCGAATCTATAGCTGTAGAATTATTCACAAAACAAAAGAGAGATGATTTTACTTTTTATTCAGAAGCCATCCAGAATAAAGAGTACCCTGCTCATCTGCAAAATAAAGCACGACCTTTTGAGATTGTATTGAAAGAAAACAAAAAAAGAGTAGGTTTGGTTTTCGGCAACTTTGATGATGTGAGAAAAGCAGCAAAAGATTTTATGTCAGGTAAATATAATGTAGATAAAATTAAAATGATTATTTTAGTTGAACCAGATAGTTTTTCTTACAAAACATTTTTTTCGGATGTAAATACAATGCATGAACATTGTGACATTCAAATTGAACGTATTCCAATATTAGAATTTTGGAGTATCTATTTTGGAGAAGAAGAATGCGAAGAGTTAGTGCAATTTATAGAAATGTTTAATGAAAAAGCAAAACAAATAATAGGATTCAACACTGTGATTACACCCTCAGAAAAAGCTCTTGCCAAATTTAGAGAAAAGTGTAGCTCTGCACTATTAAAACCTGTTGATTTATTAAACATCCCCGATGCTTTCCACGAGCAATATAAAACACTTATAAATAATTATGAAAACCGAAAATTATGGAAAGCAATGATAGGAGACAGCAATTTTGCTATTAGTTTTATAACATCAGAATGGTTTTATAATATGTATCAATTAACCGAAAATTTAGATTTAACTAATATTGTTGCAGGTTATTTAAAATCAATTGAACAACTGCTTCTAGCTATAATTTTATTATCAACTGATAGAAAAATAACAATAAGAAGTAAAGATAAAAAAATTATCAAATTAACAAAAGAAAACGAAGAAATAATAGATACTACTTTAGGTGCTCTTGAAAACGCAATTCGATATAACGGAGATATTTTAGAAATTAACCATTACGCTAAGAATTGCTTGGTTGACATAATAAAAGATTGGAGAGAAAAGCAACGCAACGGATATTTTCACAAGGACAATTTACACTCATTAAAAAAAGTAGAAGAAATAAGAAACAGAGCTCTTCAGCTATATTTTCTTATTTTAGGTTCATGCATAATCAAAGACGAACAATTCAACCAATTAGGAATCAATTTACAATAACGGGTCGTGCAAATCTATAAATTTTTCGGTTAGGCCTTTTTTTACTTTTCTACCATTTTTAATCAACTTCTTGCAAATTTTGCGAAATTTATTCACCTAACACCAAAGCCACCCTCACGGGTGGCTTCTCTCATTTAATCTCCTGCTCAAGATCATCAAACAAATCGCTGTCGAAGAATTCTCTGATGCTTATTTCAAGACCGTCGCATAATTTCTTGATTGATGCAACACCGGGATTCTGACTCTTTTCGTTGAGCATGCTGTAAAAAGTCGAGGGGGCAACACCTGCAAGGTTTGCAAGTGCATTTATCGCAATGTTTCTTTCTTCGCAAAGCTCTATGATTCTCTTTTCAACTGCCTGTTTAACTGTCATATTTATACCACCTTTACGATATATCGCTGATTAAAGTTTAATAAAATCTACGATAAATCGTGTGGGATATATCGCACATTTATATTTTCTGTGCTATAATTACGATATATCCCATATAAAGAGGTGGTATTTTATGGTTTGTACCTTCTTTGGTCACAAGGACACGCCTAAAAATACAGAGCCGACACTCAGGTCGACTCTTATAAATTTGATTGAAAATAAAAATGTAACTGTGTTTTATGTTGGCAACCACGGCAATTTTGATGCTATGGTCCGTCGTCAGCTTGAAGACCTGTCTTACACCTACCCCATAACCTACAGCGTGGTTTTAGCATATATACCCACAAAGAAAAGCAAGTATGATAGCTTCACCAACACTATCATCCCCGAAGGCATTGAAACTGTACCCAAACGCTTTGCAATCTCTTACAGAAACAAGTGGATGCTTGAGCAGTCTGATATTGTCATTACTTATGTTGCCCGAACCTACGGCGGTGCCTGGCAGTTTAAGGCATTGGCGGAAAGGCAAGGGAAGACAGTAATTGAATTGAGTGAATGAAAATACCCCTGACTTTGGTCAGGGGTTGATGTTTGTTATTGAGAAAACTTATATTTTTCCTGTTTCCTTTAACCACTCCACACAATCTTTAAGTGTTTCATAAAAAGGTCTGACAGTATAACCTAATTCTTTCTGAGCCTTGCTCGAATCGAAGGCGTTATTTCTCGCAAGATTATACACAATAAACGGAGAAAAAATTGTATTAATGCCTAAAAGCTTCATCGGCTTTTCCGCTGCCTTAGCGGCAAACTGAACAAGGGACAATGGCGCATATAATCTTATAGGCTCCATTCCTGCGGCTTTTGCAAGAGTTGTTGCAAACTCTTTGAATGTCACCTCTTCATTTCCTAAAATGTAGCACTCACCCTTCCTGCCCTTTTCAACAGCAGAAATTGTCGCTGCAGCAAGGTCACGGACATCGCAGAGGTTAAAGGTGCCGTTTACACCCATAGGCATAGCTCCTTTTAAAATCGAAAGAATAGTGCTTGTTATCTGTCCCATAGCAAGGTCTCCGGGGCCTAAAATTCCGCTGGGGTGAACCACACAGGCATTAAGATCTTCTTTTCTTACGGCATCAAGAACAGCCTGTGTAGCCAAAGCCTTTGAACGGCTGTAGTATCCTAAAACCTGATCCTCATCAAAATAAATTACTTCCTTTATTTTTCTGCCCTTTTTTTCTTCCGGAATAGCACCGGTGCTGCTGCAATAAACCATTTTTTTACATTCGGGATGCCTGAGGCAGCAATCAATAATATTTTTTGTTCCGCCTACATTTACATTCATAAGTAAGGGACTATAGTCACCGTTGAGAGCAACAACGGAGGCAATGTGAAGAATCACAGTTTCAGTTCCTTCGGGAACAGAGAAAAATTTTTCAACATCCTCAAAGCAACATATATCACCAAGGCAGACCTCAACATTTTCGGGCAGATATTTTACACTTTTGTCAGAAGGCAAAGCAAACGCCCGGACTTTTTTATTATCAGCAACAAGCTGACGGCAGATTTCACCGCCGAGAAATCCGGTGGCACCTGTGAGAAGATAGAGTGTATTATTCATTTGACTTTCCTCCGTTTTACTGTTTTTGACTTCTTTTATCACAATGCTTCTTGAATCTATTATTCTATTGTGATATTATTATAAACAACCATAGTTGCACAATCAACCAACGTTTAATAAAAACAGTTGTTTATTATTACAAAAAGGAGAAAGTGTATGAATAAAAATGATTTAAGATATAAGAAAACCGAAATAGCAATCAAGGAGGCTTATTTTGCTTTAAAGAGCAATACCTCAAAGCCGGTAAAGGTTACAGAGCTTTGCGAAAAAGCAATGATAAACAAGACGACATTTTATACTCATTATGAAACTGTTGAAGTGTTAAAAAAGCAGGTATGCCGTGAATACACATCAGAAATTCTGGACAAGTGCCCTGATATAGAAAAAATGCTCACCGATACGAAAACATTCGTTAATTCGGCATATAATCTGTTTCTTGAAAATCAGAAGATGTTTTTCAAGCTCTACGAAAACAATATCCATGCTTTGGTGGATGATATTGAAAGCGAGCTTCTTAAAAAGTTTTCCGATATCGGTGTTTCACAGGACACAGAATTTGCAATCCGTTTTTGTATTGGCGGTGCTTTAAGATTATTGATATCAAATCAAGGCGAAGAGCAGTTAAACAGAACCTTCAAGCTTGTTGAAAGATTTCTTGAATTATTGTAAGCTCTGTATCAACAGTAAGCAGATGAAATGGCCCCTGACTTTCAGAAGTCAGGGGTTTATGTTTAGCATAACTCGCACCAATTTGCAAGTTAATTTGATAGTTTATTGCACCCTTTAACAGGTTCTTAGAATGCTTTTTCCACAATCTCGACATTGCCGATTTCATTGTTTACATATTCGCCGTTTTGGTAATATGGTGCTGAATTGATATTTACTATGGCACCATCCGGCACATATAAAACAGCGTTCATATCTTGTGGGAGAGTAAGGTTGATAATGTAATTATCTGAATTCTTTTCGTAGTCCAGAGTAATTAACCCTTTTACACTCGGAACGGTACAGTTCATACTATCGTAAAGAGTGTATTGCGGGTCGATTTTAACCTTTTCATAGCCTGCTTCAATCGGGGTGATACCTGCAAAATGCTTACTCATTATAACAAGAGGTCCACCGGTTGACGCGTGATTTTTAGAGCCTCGCCAAGCGGGCCAAAACTCCCATAAGGTTGAATAATCCTTGCCTACCATTTTTTCATATCTGTCTTTTATTCTGCCTTCGGCAAGTTCATATTCTCCCATTTTGCAAAGAGCTTCAAGAACATAATATTCCATGTACGGACCTGAATTTTGAGTAGTTGCGAGTACATTTGTTATGGTTTCATACTGCTCTTTTGTTGCAAGGCCTGACAAAACTGCAAGAGCATTGGCTCTGTCATCGGGTTTTTTAGTGTCTTCGCTTTTGAATCCATCTTCTGTCCAGAGTGATTTATAGCCCTTTGCGATTGCTTCTTTTCTTTCAGCAATAAATGCGATATCTTCATCTTTTCCTAAAGTTTTCGCCATTTTTTCTGTGGCGGAAAGAGCATAATAAACCCATGCATTTTCAATGGCGGTCACATCTGCTTTGTATCCCCAGTCAACCCAATCCCATGAGCCCTCACGGTGAACAACAAGATTATTTTCTCCCATTTCCCAAAGCTTCAGGTAGTCGAGTGATGCGTCATAAACCTTTTCAATAAATGCCTTGTCACCGGTGTATTCATAGTAGGTCATAAAGCCTACAATTCCTGCAAGCCCCTGAACCGGAAGCTCAAAATAGTCGCCGCTTATGGGCACAACTGTTTGTAACACCTTTGACTCGTCAACGTGGGAAAGCATTGCCTCAACGCCCTTCTGATACAACAAATATGAATTGCTGTCCATTGAGTACATCAGCAGATTCATTTCTATTGTGACATCACCCCACCATTGAGCTCTTTCTCTGTCGGGACAATCCATAAGATTGTCACGCATATTGACATAGAGTGTACGCAAGGACTTTTGCCACAAGGTGTTCATAAATTCATCATCACAAATGAAGTTGCCGGAGAATTCACTGTCATATCCCGTTTCACGGTACTTGAGAGAAACAACTGTAACACCGTGCGGTATGTAATAAGAAATATGCTCTCCGTTAAACCAACCCAAGGCCTCAAACTCCTGCTCACCCTCCTTAGTTACATAGGTAGTTGAAACTGCACCGAGCGGAGTGTTCTCTGTTATCATGCGGATCTTTTTACCTTCAGGTGCTATAATTTTAAGATATGGTGTAAGCTGTGCGTTATATGGAACATCTACGGTTATTTTTTTGCCAAAAAGATTCTTTACAGTATAGTTTTCATATTCTTCTGAATTTTCATAACCCTTAAGACCGTAAACCTTAAAAAACGGTATTCCTCTGGGGTAAAGCTTACCATATGCACCCTCGCCACCGGCACCATATTCGGTTGCATTTTCCCAGGAAGAAACATCATAAGACTCATTTATCCAATCGCCCAAATCTTCCCTTGCATCGTAATAAATACTATGTTCGGCAAGTCTGTAATTAGGCTTGAAAAGAATGCTGTCTCCGTAAGCATCATTCTTTTTTACCTTCCAACTGTTGTCGGAAATTATGGTGATGTCCTCATTTATGGCTTCAAAAATAAATCCGCCCTGACCACTGCTGTTATATGAATAGCTTGTTTCGTTGTCCCAATACCACACCAAAGCACAAACAGTGTTTTCGCCCTCTTGTAAGTATGGTGCAATATCTATACTGTCATAATAACAACTGTTCTCAGAAGGTCCGCGCTTCACGCTTCCATCAAAAATAACAGTTTCACCATTTATGTAAAGCCAATATTTTGAGTCGGCCGAGATGTGAGCAATAAGTTCTTCAGGAACATTTTCAAGAGTAACCTTTTTGTTAAAGCACATCCATGTATTCTCTTCTGTAAGATTTTCCTTATCCCAAATCCAATTAGCCTTCCAATCAGTTTTTCCGGCAGTAGAAATTGTTTGATATTGCGGAATACTTTCAGGAATTTTGTAATCATTTGCAAATGGTGTCATGGTCAAATCTCCCAACAATAAAAGCGGGGAAAAATATGAAATAACAAGACCTGCCACTATTAAAACAACGGGAATGATTAATAACAGTATTTTTTTCACGGTAACATCTCCTTTACAAAATAATTATACCACCCATACATAACAAAAAGCAACAGTTTTCAGGATGTTGTATCTAAGGTTTCAGTCCGATTGGAATTTATCGGTTAATCCACTCATTTCTTGAAATCGCAGATACCTTTGTAATTTCATTTATCTCAAGTATAAACGCTCTGTTTCAATAACCATTGTTTTACCTCGTCAAATTCTTACTTGTTTTCACAGTTTGTTTCAATATAAAACCCTTCTTGAATTGCTGCGAATGTTGCTATGGAACATACTACGACGGAACTGTATTTCAATTCTACAAAAGACAATGTTAAGGGCAAAAGAAACAATAACAATCCCGTAATCTTGTTCATTATAGTATGTAGGAATATGAACTGTTTTTTAGAAGCATATCCCCATATGATATTGCCAATTTTGATGATTGCGATTACAATGCCCCATATCCATAACCACCCTGGAATATTAAATGTTGGCAATATTTTAATCAAAGATGCTGTTATAAAAGCAAGGTCGGCTACAGTATCAATTTTAGCCCCCAATTCGCTGGTGCTGTTTGTCTTTCTTGCGATAGTACCGTCTATCATATCACTAAAACCACAGATGATATATATAATATAAAACTCTACTGAAAACGCAGGAAAGAACAACAACAAAACACTACCCAAAGCACGACAACCTGTGACTATATTTGCAATATGTTTTATCATCTTTTCTCCTAAGGATCTAGTTTTTTCAACTGTTAAACAAATTGGAATTTGTCGTTATAAATCAATATTGATTTCGTAATTATCATCAATGAGTATATAGTTTACATTATACTCTCGTGCAAGGACTAACACTTCTAAATTGTCTGCTAAAACACTTTCCAAAGTACAATCTGTATCATTTCCACGATTTTCAATGACACTTGCATATTTCTTGATGTCAGCGAAATGATTTCTTATATAGTTCTCACTCATCACCAAACAATAGTATTTAATATGTTCAAGATATTCCTGCTCGAAGTCTTTTTGCCAATCGAATGGAATATAGCAACCTTCGACAATTAAGTTCTGATTATTCTCAATAGCAGTTTTTATCATTTCACGAACAATCGGCCACAGATATTCG
>JAZSGW010000022.1:0-3297 GCA_045532935.1 Acutalibacteraceae bacterium | reverse complement strand
GCTGATGGCGCTGTATGTGATTGTCAGGCATCACAGGCTCCCGTAAACAATAACCCAGCAGTAACTGAAGAGGCATCTGCTCAGACTGCAACTGCTCAGAAGGATCCCCTTAAGACTCTTGTAGCAGCTGTAATCGCTCTTTTAGTTTTCATTTTCATTTTTGTTTTCATTTTCAACAGTATCGGTGCAAGAGGAATCGCAAGAAAATATGCTAAGAAAGTTTTCTCAAAGCACGGCGGAAAAGCTGTTTACTCACTGACACTCAGTGATGACGTTTACAAGGATCTTAAGGGCGATGAGCTCGATGATATGATCGATGATTTTAACGACAGCATGGAAGACATCCGTGAAGATACAAAGGTTAAAGTAAAATCTGTAAAGAAAACAGGTAAGCTTTCCAATAAGGAGCTTAAAGGTGCAGAGTACTTATTCGCAAAGAATAACAGCAAATATGATAAGGATCTTGAAGCTGACGATTTCAAGGCTAAAAAGGGATATGAATTCAAGCTTACATACAAGATTAAGGATAAGGATTCCGGAGACAAAGAAACTACAAGAAATAAGATCTGCGTTGTAAAGTTCAAGGGCGAGGGTTGGAAGGTTCTTGTTACAGACGCTGACACACTTAAGTCATATGGTGAAAAGGCTGATAAGAACAAAGATAAAGATTCTGACAGCGCAATCAACATCGAAGATTTATTTGGTTAAAATATCGGGGTTAGAAACATGATGTTTCTAACCCTTTTTTTACTACATTTATTAATAACAGTACACTATTTATTCATATATGCTTAATTATATTTACATTTGATTAATATTTGCACGTAATTTTTAACAATCCCGTGCTATCTGCTTTGTTGATAGTGCTGATTTTTATATTTTTTCGCCAAAAGTGTTTGATTTTTTGTGAGAATATGTTATAATATGTGTAGTGAGAGAAGCATATACCACATTTATTTTACAGCGGCATTAAACTAAAACAAAACATATTGAGAATGGAGAAAAATTTATGGAAAAAAGAGGAATTAGTAAGCTCGACCTAAAAAGGCGTAACAGAATGCAGATTCTGAGAGTAATCAGAGAATGCGGCCCGATTTCAAGAGTTGATGTCGCAAGTGCACTCGAAATCACAAGAGCCGCTGTCACAATTATTACAAATGAAATGATCGAAGAGGGCGTTCTCGTTGAAATTGGTGAAGCTCCGATAAATACAGAGAAGCTCCAGAAAGGCAGAAGAAAAATCCTTATCGACATCAATGTCAACAGCCGCTTTGCACTTGGCGCTACTGTTGACGAAAAAGAAGTTACTATCGGTCTGACCAACCTCAACCTTGAAGTCCTCGACAAGTCAAGCATGATTATTGATGAACGCACTACAAGCAAGGATATTATCACCTTCATCATTAAGGCAAGTAATGAAATGATCGAAAACAGCTGTCTTACAAAGGATAAGATTCTTGGTCTGGGTGTAGGCGTTGTACCTTCCATGTGGGGAAAGCTCAAAATCTTCTTCAAGGACGGTACGCTCGATTTCACCAACTTCATTGATAAAATTTCAAGCGGTCTTGATTGTGATATATGCTGCGGAAATGCTATCGGTCTTATGGCTCTCGCTAACAACGATTTCAGAACACAGAACGGCTACCAGACAAATCAGGCGTTCATTCACTGTGGAAATCAGATCAATATGGCTATCATCAATAAAAACGAACTCTCAAGTGACTACGTTTCATATACCTCAACAATCGAAAGGTATATCGTCTGTCCCAATGGAAAGTCCTACGAGGGCTATCCAAACGGCTCTGTGAAGGCTGAACTTTCTAAAAATGCTCTCCATAATGCCTTCGCCGAAATCTATTCAAAGGACAAAACTCCCGTCCTTTACGAGATTACTGACGGTGATAAGTCTAAAATCACTACAGACGCTGTCTTTAACGCTCTTTTCAGAGGTGAAGAACCTGTTAAGAGTCTTGTGGACGATATCATCGCAAAATATACTGTACTCATCAACAACCTTTCTATCAGCCATTTTGCAAAGAAAATCGTTCTCCATAATTTCAATCTTAACGAGAAGCAGTTCGATTACGTTAAGCGTGAAATGATCCATCTTGTAAGCGAGGAAATCTCCGACCGAGTTGTGCTCAGTAAGCTCGAAGGCAAAAACAACTTCCTTGGCGGATGTGCTCTCGTAATTCAGGATAACTTCTATACAAGAGGCGGCATGCATCAGTAAAACTGCTGTCTCACATAAACAAGTTTCATTTTAATCCCTCCAATAATATAAAAAAGAAGGCTTCCCCTCATGGTAAGCCTTCTTTTTATTTAATCATACAGAGAACTATCCCCTGTTTTTTCTCTTACGAATAAGTCCGAAAACGTTCATACAGACAACCGATACGATTATCCCAAGCATAGCTCCGCTTGTATCTATAAGAACATCCGTAAACATACATGACCTGCCTGGAACAAAGTACTGGTGAAGCTCGTCACTGCAGGCATACAGAAAACAGAAAATCAATGCAGCAAGACTCCCCTTTTCGAATAATCTGCGTTTCCCCACAGTGCATGACGCAAAGAATCCAAGCATTGTATAGATAACAAAGTGCGCCGTTTTCCGCACAATATGATGAGCTTTATCCAGTAACGACATCTGCTTTTTTTCAGGCAGCTCACTGTAATCGTCAACCACAACCTTTACAATCGACTCTGTTACCTCACCGCTTTTTCTTGCGGAAATCTCAGCATTGTCAAGAGAAAAACAGAATATCAATACCATACAAATTAACGTGAGAAGCCCCCACAAAACCGTGCTTCGGGTTAATTTAACAACTGAAAAACGTGACAATAATTAACCTCCGTAAAGTAATTAAACTGCTCAGTAACTTGATTGTTATTGAGCAGTTTTCAATTAAATCATTTTTTGCTTGCCGAAAGACAGCTGAATGCATTGTCAACTATCTTCTTATCGGGAGCCTTTGTAAATGCACTTACTACAGGAACAATAATAAGTGATACAATCATTGCAAACGCTCCTGCGTTAATCGGTGAAAGAAGGTTCAGTGGACAATCAAGCTTAATCACTGCATCCTTTATTCCACTGAATGCTTCAATATTGAGGCTGAATAATACCATGTGGGCAACGCTTATGCCGATACCTGTGATGAAGCTTGCACAACATGCTGCCTTTGATGCCTTCTTCATGAAAAGTCCGTACAGGAACGGTCCAAGGAATGCTCCTGAGAGTGCGCCCCATGAATATGACATCAGAGTCGAAATCGAAGCATTCTTGTTGCTTGC
>JAZSGW010000046.1:0-107406 GCA_045532935.1 Acutalibacteraceae bacterium | reverse complement strand
GTTCTTCCTGGGTCATGCGTAGTGACTTTCTGCGAACCATGATGCGCTGGCCCATTGTTTTCAAAAATTCATTATCACCCACGGCATACACCCCCAGACAGTTTAAGATACTCCAATTATAATATCCATGGATGATGTACTTAATATTTCATAGGCATAGAATAATTGACTTTTATCACCCATGGAGTATAATTAAGGAGAAAACATCACCAAGAGGGGGTGTATATCATGGCTGAATTTTGCCTTAAATGCTTCAATGAAATTAACGGCACCAATTACCAAGCCAACGAAGTATGGCTTGAGGAAGACTTCTGCGAGGGCTGCGCAGACTGGCGGCCATGCGTGGTGGATTTGCGGCCCAAACCGCTGTTCTGGCGGCTGGTGGATGGAATACGCAACTTAATTGGCCGATGTTGATTTTTAGGGTCATACTGTGCTATAATGAATCAAATTAAGAACCAACTGGAGGAAATGCTTATGAAGTGTCCCAGCTGCGGTGCAGAAACGCAAGGCAAATTCTGCGAATATTGTGGCAGCGAAATGCCCCAGGAAAAGCCCCAAGTTGGCGGCTGCCCCAAGTGCGGCAGCACCAATGTCACATTCAAAAGAGAACGGGTCGGAACCTCTACGCAGAGAAGTTCTCACAAGAACATTATCGGTACTGGCAGAACGGGCCAGTCTGTGAGCCAGTCTGCATATAGAACTGTTGGGCTGTGCCAGAATTGCGGTTTTACCTGGAACCCCAACGCAGCAAGCAAGAGTTCTGGCAGAAAGACATGGCTGTGGGTTCTGGGCTGGATTTGCATTTTCCCCGTTCCGCTCACAATTCTTATGCTGCGGAAAAAGGACATGAAGCCCGCTGTTAAGTATGGTATCATTGCCGCTGCTTGGCTGCTGTTCTTTGTTATCGGTCTGTCTGGTAATGGTGAAACCGATACTCCCCAGACAGATGTTCCTGGCACCACAATCCA
This sequence comes from Acutalibacteraceae bacterium, assembly GCA_045532935.1. GTDB lineage: Bacteria > Bacillota > Clostridia > Oscillospirales > Acutalibacteraceae > UBA6857. The sequence goes on along the minus strand of JAZSGW010000046.1, from coordinate 106,435 downwards.
GACGGAGCAGTCTTCTACTGCTGGAACCGAAGATACCACGCAAGATGCAACAGAAGATGTTGAGCAGCTGGTTACATACTATGACAGAGATGAAACTGTCAATCTGTACTTGAACCGCTTTAATGCTGCAAACCCCGACCAGCTGATTGATTCTAACTTGTTTGAAGTCTATTATCACCACGGAAAAGAACATGATGACCAGATTATCTTTACCAGGGATGATGTGGAAGTTGTTATCACGGGTAATTCTTTCGGCAGCAGTATTAAGCTGGTTATTGATGGCAGCGCAGATAAAACCGCTGACGATTATAAGCTGCTGTTCTTCCAGTATGCCAGAGCCTACAGCCAAGACTTGACCGATGATAAGCTTGAAACATACTGGCAAGCTGTTCTGGATGATATTATCAATTCCGCAGAATTTGACGAGTTCGATTGTTCGCTGCACACATATAATGATGCAATCGAGTACATGATTATTGAAGGCAAGATTCAGTAAAATATAGACACAATAAAACCCAGGGCTGCGGCCCTGGGTTTTGTTATTGCCACCATTTATCAATGGTGCTGCGTGAAAGTCCCGTATCTCTGTGGCAGTCAATTTTCTTGCCGCCTGGATGTGCAGCTTGCCATTCTTCGACCTGGGCTTGCTTGGGTGGTCTGCCACCAGCATAAGCATCGCCAAAGGTTTCATGTTCCATCTTGCGCTTGAGATTTACACGGGCAATATGGTCTTGACGGCTGCGGCCATTTCTTTTGGCTGGGGGCTTCATGTGGATGCCCGTGCTGCGTTCTATCCAGTCACGGGTACTTTTATGGGCTATGCTGCTGAAATATTCATCCCTAGCTTTTACAAACTCGTGGTAGTGGAAAGGCTGGTTTGGGTCTACTTCATTAAATATCACATAAAGGTCATAAGCATCTTTTTTGAACTCGTCAAATGTAATACCGCACTTGACCGCAAACTCTGCCAATGCGTGTACTCTATGATAACGGGAGCCAACATAGGCACCAGTTTTAGATTCACGAAGATACCAGTCATATAGACCACGGGGGCTTGTCCATTGGCCTTGCTGTTTGGGCGGCTGGTGTTCAATCACTCTGCGCTGGTACCACTCTGGCCATTGTTCCTGGGCGGCCAACATTTTGGCCGTTGGCTCCTGGGCCAGCTTGGGCATTGGGACTTTTTCAACCAGCATCAACTCGTTAGGCTTTTGCAGCAGCTTCTGGTATTCGTTCATCTTCCGTTGGTCGATGACCTTAAAAGCTTCTTCTGGAGTCTTCCACTTGCCCATCCACTTTGGCATAGGGTCATAACGAACCTGGTCAAATAGTTCAGTCAATGTATACCGCTTCCTGGATAACCAGAAAGCTTCGACAAGCTGGTTTTTCTTTGTACGGGTTCCAACTACTCGGAACGATTGACAATGGTTTTCGTACTGAATGGCAGCCTTGGTGACATACTTATTCCATACCCGTTCGGTGAACTTGACACGGAAGTTGTCCCATTGCTGCTTTTGGTATTCCTCTTGGATTTGATATGGGCGGTCAAGCAAATATATCAAATGTAGACCAGAGCCAGAGCATACGCAAGCGGTTGGCATTAAATATGGGATTGAAGATTGTGTCCAGTCCCATATAAGCTGCTCCATACCTCTTTGCTTGCGGTGCCGTGTAATGTTTCCAGTAACGGGGTCTTCATCTTCAACCATTTCTGTTTTGGGATGGTCAACCTCTACGATACAAGCATATATCCACCGCTCGTTGGCCTTGGTTCTTTTACGGCCCAAGTATGACAAAGGGGCAATGTAAAATTCGCTATCTGTTTCGCCGTATTGATTGACCGCTTGCTCAATACGGCTCAAATCATCAGTCACTATGTAATTTTTCCAAACCTCTTTTTCTGTTAAATGGATTTCACCAGAACGAGGGTCTTTTTTACGAACCTTTCTGGTCTTGTGGGTGTTCTCTAAAAGTATGGCATTATATTTCCATTCCTGGTTGGCTTCTTCTGCTCTGGGTGTAGTGGTGTATTCTGCTAACTCCCCAGATGGAAACATAGCACGATAGAACTCCATCGGTTCTATTGTTTCATACCCAGCATTTGAAAGCCAGCGGGCCAATGTTGTGTGCTTCTCTTGCATATGTGATACCTCTCTATTATGGTAAAAGTATTAGTGTGGTTTTGACTACCTATAAGCTTCCCGTATATAAACAATGAGTTTTTGGACATTTCAGCATTAAAAAGATAGAAGATGCAGCAGCCGAACATTGACCAGCGGTCAGGGGAAAAACGGCTGCAATTCTTCTGGTGGGATTATAGCTGCAAGGGAAGAATATGGACGGGAAAAAGAAAAAGCCCAGGCTGTCATTTAGCCTGGGTTTAATATTGGCCCTACAGTAAATTGGACAATATTCTAAACTATAGATACCTAAAAACAATAAAAGAGAGGTATTTTTCATGAAAAAGATTCTTAGTTTAACTCTGGCTGTTTTGATGGTGGTCTCAATGATTCCCACCGCAATGGCCGCCGATGTGGACTACACAGCTGGCACAGCTGTTGAGTACACCGCAGACAGCGATGCAAACAGAGCATACACAATCACCGTACCAGCAGAGTTGCAGCCTGGTCAATCTGGCACAGTTACTCTGAAGGGCAAATGGGCCAGCAATGAAACTGTTAAGGTCACAGCCGATGCCAATGTTGTGCTGACCAACAGCATCAACGCCGCTGATACCAAGACCCTGGATATTGGTTTTGCTGGCATTGAAAAGGCTGGCGATAATACCGAGGAAAAGACCTATACAGAAGCCGTTTCCGTTGCAGCTATGCCAGCAGATGCATTGTTCGGCACTTGGAGCGGTAAGTTCAACTATAATGTTGAGTTTGTGGCACCCGTGGAATTGATTACTTTTACATATATGAACACTCATCCAATCGTATGTACAGCAGAAAAGGGCATGACATGGGAAGAATTTGTAAATAGCGAATATAATGTGGATGGTTTCGTGATAAGAGATGGTAGCATCTACTGCGGTGATTCCGCTGCAGTGTCTGTGACTACACCTAATGATACGATAGTAGAAAATGGATTCTATGGCAGCCCATAATGTCCACCCGTCTACAATGATTGAGCATTTTCGTACAAGCAGGAAAGAGCAGCCGAATTAACGGCTGCTCTTGTTCATTATCTTTTTTTCTTCTGTTTCTCCCTCTCAAAAATAAGCACCTTTACCACAATAAAAATAGAAATATTTATTGTGAAAGGGTTACGAATTATGGGAAGGAAGCACAAGTTTGTAAATAAGACACACTATCCCGATTGGGCTATTGAACGATTTACCCGTTGCATCTTCGATGATGTTATCGAGTTCTTTTCGACCGAAGCGGGACAGGCAGAATATGAAGCCTGGGAGCGGGAACAAGCCGAATTGAAGAATAAGAAAAGAGCTGCCTTGCTGGCAGCTCTTTTCTTATTTATTGGGCCTTTTTCTTCCTTGGCCCTCTCGGTTTGGATTCTGGCCGTATGGGTGCGCCATTGGGGAAATAGACTTGTTCGTATCTCTTGAAATAAACAAATAATCCGAACCCATTTCCCACGGGGAAAATCTGGTTCGGATTATATTGGTTTGGTGCGGGTAACAGGGGTCGAACCTGCACACCTTGCGGCACAAGAACCTAAATCTTGCGTGTCTGCCAATTCCACCATACCCGCGTATAATATCGTCATTATATCACAAATAAACTAATTGTCAAGAAAAAACATTTCTCTGTGAAACATCATTATCATATACGCATATACTTAAAATACCATTTATACGGAGATGATTTTTTTGATCGTAAGACCCGGAAAGTTTGAGGCTTTTGTCTTAAGCGGGATAATAATTTGTATTTCTTTTATTTTTGCTTTGCGCGCAGAAAACACCTCTGCACCTACTTCAGCTAACAAGGAAAGCGTAGAATTACCCATAATTATGTATCATCATATAACTGAAAGCAAAAGCAAATCCGGCAAATACACGGTACTATTAAGTGAATTTAAAGACGATATAGCGTTGCTCAAAAAAAATGGATTTACCACTGTAACCGTAAAAGATTTAATCAATTATGTAAACGGTGATTCAACCCTACCCGAAAAACCTATAATGATTACATTTGATGACGGCTTTGAGAGTTTCGCAACACTCGCCTACCCGATTCTGAAGGAAAACAGTATGAAATCTGTGGTTTCGGTGATAGGCAGTGTCACCGAGAAATACTCACAAATAGATGACCACAACATAAATTACTCAAACCTTAATTTCGATAAAATTAATGAACTGCTGTCTGAAGGGTTCGTAGAAATACAGAATCACAGCTACGATATGCACAAATCTCAACAGGGGCAACGAAAAGGTATAAGCAAATTAGCAACAGAAAGTAATAAACAATACGAAGAAGCCCTGACCAACGATTTGCTTACGGTTCAGAAAATATTAAAACTGAAATGCTATATGACACCCGAATGTGTGGTATACCCCTTTGGAGCTTACAGCAACGAAACCATCGGTATAATCAAAAAGCTTGGATTTAAAAGCACAATGCTTTGTGAAGAAAGGGTAAACCTGATAGTTAAAAATGAACCTGATTCTCTTTATAACCTTGGCAGATACAACAGAGAAAGCGGCATCCCCTCAGAAGAGTTTTTCAGCCGCTTTAGTCAAATTCAATAATTTAATGCTTTTTCAATCGCTTTATAATTCCGATTCATAAGAGAGATATAGCTCTCACCGCTTTTCAAATCCTCCGCTGAAATTATATGGCAGGAATATAGTGTGTCTACTTCGGCACCTGTAGCCTCGCTTATAGATTTTGCCACATCGCCCTTGCTCAAATCGACCTTAAGCACGGACTTTATGCCATCTTTTTTAATCATTTCATTAAGATTTGAAATTGTTGTCGGGTTAACCTCAACCTGAGCTGAACAACCCGAGAATGCCGCATAATATTCAATATCGTATTCAAGCATAAGGTATCTCAACGGAAATCTGTCTCCGATTACGATATATTTGTCAGGAAATTTTTCCGAAAGAGCACGGAACTTCTCATCAAGCACACGAAGGCTCGCAATATATTTTTCTGCATTTCCGATATAATAACCTGCGTTTGCTTCGTCAATTTCGCAAATTGCATCGCATATTGCACGGACTATTTCTATAGCTTTTACAGGAGAAGTCCACACGTGCTCATCGTATTCTCCGTGATCACGCTCCTCCTCGTGTTCTTCCTCATGATTATGCTCAAGTGTACACACATCGGTAACTTCCATCATTTTTACAACAGAAAAATCAGTATCTGCACTTCCGATAATTTTATCTGCCCATTTATCTGACTCTCCTCCGCCGAAAACAAAAACATCGCATTGTTGAATTTTTACAATATCAGACGGCGTGGGTTCATAAGTGTGGCTTTCTTCACCGGGAGAAAGAAGCATTGTAACATCGCCTTTATCGCCTACTATTTCTCTTGCGAAATCATATTCAGCAAAGCCTGTTGTAACAATGGAAATATCTGTTTTTGATGCGAATTCAGCCTTATTAAAAGCTGAAACAACTAAAGGCGTGGCAATAAAAATAATTGAAACAGCTACGGATACAGCTTTATATAATGTCGGCTTTTTAATGTGTTTTCTGATTGCAGAAACGACAGAGAAAAACGCAAGTGCATAAATATTTATGCATACGATACTAGCGCCCGTAGGTGTCTCGTATTCTACTGAAAGTATAAGACCCGCTATAAAACATATAATTGACACAACGGCACTTGTAATTACCACACTTCTGAAGCTTTTACAAAGTCGCATTGAGGTAACTGTAGGAAAAATTATAAGCGAAGAGATTAGAAGTGCACCCATCATGCGCATACCGATTACAATAGTAACTGCAGTAAGTCCCGCAATAAGCATATTGTAAAACGATGTTTTTGTTCCCGTAGCCTGAGCAAAGCTCTCATCAAATGTAATAGCAAAAATCTCATCATAAAACAAAACAAACAGCGCAATAATAACAGATGAAATTATTGCAGTTATCACAACATCATCCTTACTCATAGTAAGAATACTGCCAAACATATAATTATAAATATCGACATTCATACCCGTTGTCACAGATGTAACCATTACACCTACAGCAAGAGCGCCTGTTGAGATAAGAGCTATTGCCGCATCGCCCTTTATTTTTCCTTTTTCATTCATTCTCAAAAGCAGGAAAGCAGAAACAAGAACGATTGGAAGCGAGAAATACAACGGTGCAACATTTGCTGCACAAGCTATAGCCATCGAACCAAATCCAACATGAGAAAGTCCGTCGCCAATCATTGAAAAACGCTTAAGCACGAGGCTGACACCCAAAAGCGCACAGCATAATGAAATCATTATACCAACAAAAAGAGCTCTAACAAGAAACTGTTGGCTGAAAATCAGACTTATAGCGTCAACCATTTACGTCACCTCCGGAAAAGCTCTTATAGGTTTCACTCGCTAAGTACTCCTTAACTGTACCAAAAAAATAACCATTCTTTTTTAGATGAAGTATATGACTTGCGTTATCGATAGCTGAATGCAAATCGTGAGAAACCATTACAATAGTGATACCAAGCTCCTTATTTATCGAAGAAATTATCGAATAAAGCTCATTTGTTACGATAGGATCAAGTCCGGTGACTGGCTCGTCAAGAAGTATAAGCTTTTTAGTTGCACATAAAGCTCTGGCAAGAAGAACTCTTTGTTGCTGACCGCCCGAAAGTTCCCTGAAGCATTTCTTTTCGAGATCAAGAATGTCCAACTTTTGCATATTATCATATGCAAGCTTTTTGTGGGACTTTGAATAAAATATACCTTTTTTATCTGCGGAACAGCCAGAAATTACCACTTCAAAAACTGAAGCAGGAAAATCCTTCTGTGCCGTTGTTTGCTGCGGCAGATAGCCTATTTCACCTTTTTTCAGACCCTCGCCAAAATGAAGATGTCCCGAGGTAGTTTCCTTAAGTCCGAGTGCAGCTTTTACAAGAGTGCTTTTTCCACTTCCGTTTTCACCGACAATGCAAAGATAGTCACCTGCTTCTACACTGAAAGAAAGATTTTCTATAACAATGTTATTTTCATAACTTAAACATATATTTTTACAACTGATAAGTGACATAGTAAGCTCCTTAAGGGTTAATTACAGCAATCTTCACATAGACCGAGAATTTCTGTTTTTGCATTATCGACAATAAAACTATGGTGCTGTGAAATATGATTGCTTACTTGATTCATAAATTCGCAACCGAGGTGAATATATCTTCCGCACCTGACACATCTTAAGTGCATATGGTTTTCACAATCAAGGTTTTCATCAATATACTGATACAAAAAACTCTTTCCTTTATGAGGGTTGAGTTTTTTTATTTTCCCTTCTTTTATCAGGTTTTCCAGCTGTCTGTAAACAGTAGTTTTTCCTACAGGTGTACCTTCATTTAAAAGCATATATGTTATTTCATCGCATGTAAACTGCTTATACTTGTTACCTTCAAAAAAATCATATATCAGCTTTTTTTGTTTCGTTTTATAAACTGAAGCAGGCATATTGCACCTCCAAATTGAAACTGATTTTCAAATTCAAATTATTTTATAAAATTAATCTTCATTTGTCAAGATAAATCCGAAATATAATTGAAAATAAATATAAAAAATGATATTATATTATGAAATAAACTAAATGGAGTTGAAAATAATGAAAACTTTTTTACTGAGCAGCGAGACAACTACAACTGAAATTTTCAGTGTATTAACTCCCGGCAACGTGCTTCTTGATGAAAACGGTCAACTTCTTGCACCTTCAGAAGCAATAGATAATGTAGCAACATGGTGGGAAAGATTAGATCTCATTAATAAAATAACCGAAAAAATACCGTCTGTAATAATAGCCGTTATTCTGATTTTACTTGGAGTTGTGCTCTCACGGCTAATTTCAAGGCTCGTTGTCAAGGCACTCAAAGCCCGTAATGTAGATCCGAGTGTTTATAACTTTATCAAACGCGCTGTTTCGGTTTTGATCAAAGCTGCTTTTTTACTTATGGCCTTCTCTCTGTTTTTTAATATCGGCTCACTCGTAACAGCAATAGGTGCCGCCGGTGTAGCCGCGGGGCTCGGTCTGCAGGACAGTGTAGCTCAATTTGCAAGCGGCATACAGATACTTATGAATCACCCTTTCAAAAACGGAGACTATGTTGAGGTTAACGGTGTTCAGGGTAATGTCGCTGATATAAGATTCATGAATACAGTTATCACTACAGCAGACAACAAACGCATCATTATCCCTAACTCACACATTACAACAAGCCACATTATAAACTATTCTGCAGAAGACATACGAAGAATTGACCTTATTTATTCGATAAGCTATACCGCCAATATCGCCGATGCAAAAAATGTCATTCTGAACACAGCTGAACTTAATGAGCTTGTACTCTCTGATCCCGCACCCGGTGTTTTTGTAAACTCACACGAATCAAGTTCTATCAACCTTGTTGCAAAAATCTGGTGTAAAAGTGCCGACTATTGGACTGTATATTACAGTATGCAGGAAGAAGTAAAGCTTGCCCTTGACAAAAGCGGAATCGATATTCCGTTCAATCAGGTCGATGTGCATATAAAAAAAGACGATTGAGGATAATTAAAATGACAAATCTTTTACTCAGGTTATTCATTAAAAACTACAATAATACAAAAGATCCCGACATAAGAGAAAAATACGGCACTCTCGGCAGTATCGTTGGGATAGTTGTAAATATATTTCTTTCTGCAGGGAAATATATGATTGGTGTAATAAGCAAAAGCGTATCAATTACTGCCGATGCGATAAACAATCTTGCCGATGCCGCTTCGTGTATTGTCACGCTTGTTTCTTTCAGAATGGCTGCAAGAAAACCCGATAAAGAACACCCCTTCGGTCACGGAAGAATTGAATATATAGCTGCTCTTGCGGTCGGCTTTCTCGTTGAGCTTATGGGATACGAGCTTATTAAATCGTCAATCAATAAAATCATTCACCCTGAACCTGTTGTTTTTTCGGTACCTGCCGCATTAGTTCTTGCAATTTCAATTCTCGGCAAGGTATGGTTGTATCTTTTCAATAAAAAACTCGGTAAAAAAATCCAGTCCCCTGTAATGCTCGCTGTTGCTAAAGACAGCCTGAGCGATACAATTGCCACATTTGTCTCTGCTGTTTCTATCATACTCTCATTATTTACGGATTTATCAGTTGACGGATTTATGGGAATTATAGTTTCGCTGTTCATTCTTACATCAGGCTATGGTATACTTAAAGATGCAATCAGTGTGCTTCTGGGCGTTCCTCCTGAAGCTGAAACAGTCAACGAACTTGTCGGTTATATACTCTCTCACAAGGAAGTAATAGGAATTCACGATCTTGTAATTCACTCCTACGGCGCTTCAAGAACCTTTGCATCCATTCATGCCGAGGTATCAGCTGATGAAGATATACTCATAGCCCACGATACCGTAGACAACATAGAAAAAGCTGTCAAAGAAAAATTCGGGATTGAGCTTGTTATTCACATAGATCCCGTCGAAACCAACAATGAAAAAGTAAACAAGCTTAAATCTATTGCAGTTACAACAGTTTCAGAGATCAGCAGTGAATTAAGTATTCACGATTTCAGAATAGTAGACGGCCCTACACATACGAATCTTTTATTTGATGTTGTTGTCCCCTACAGATTTGAAATAAGTGATAAAAAGCTCAAGCGGCTTATCGAAGAAAAAATCAACGCTGTTGACAGCAGTTATTACTGCGTAATTACCATTGATAATAGCTTCGTTTAATATATATAATGTATACTGAAGACAAACTGCACAAAATATTGTATAAATATTCTAATTTATTTTATGCTCTAATTGTAATAAAGCTCTTGAAAAAAAACAGCGAAAAAAGTAAAATATAGTTAAGTTAATTGTTAATAAAAAATTGGGGGTATTTTATGTTGTCACTTACAGAGTATCTTGACACAATTCCACAGGGTCGTCTCGGAATCATCGCAATGAGAGGCTGCGAGGAGCTTGCAAAAAAGGTTAGCGATCAGATTGTTGAATGCCGTTCAAAATTCGAAGCTGAAAACGAAACTAACCTTCATCTTAAGGGCTATCACAGAGATTCCTACATACTTTCTGCGACTTTCCCGAGATTTTCTACCGGTGAAGGCAAGGCTGTAATTAATGAATCAATTCGAGGATACGATCTTTTTATCATCAGCGACTGCTTCAATTATAATGTTACCTACAAAATGTACGACCTTAAGGACGCCAACGGCAATCCCCTTATGGTTCCTATGAGTCCCGATGATCATTTTGCCGATCTGAAGAGAGTTATTTCAGCTTGTGCAGGTAAAGCAAAGCGTATAACTGTTATTATGCCGATGCTTTACGAAGGCAGACAGCACAGAAGATCAGCAAGAGAATCTCTCGACTGCGCACTTGCTCTTCAGGAGCTTGAAAATATGGGCGTAAGCAACATTATAACCTTTGATGCACACGATCCCAGAGTTCAGAACTCAATCCGTATCGGTTTTGAAAGCGTTTCTCCTACTTATCAGATGATTAAAGCTATCGCCAAGAGTCTTGATAACGACATCAAATTCTCCCCTGAAACAACAATGATGATTTCACCTGATGAAGGTGGTATGGGTAGATGTGTATATTATTCACAGGTACTCGGTGTTCAGCTTGGTATGTTCTATAAGCGCAGAGACTTCTCGAAAATTGTTGACGGCAGAAATCCCATCGTCTCACACGAATTCCTCGGTACTAATGTAGAAGGCAAGGATGTTATTGTTGTTGATGATATGATTTCAAGCGGCGACTCAATGCTTGACGTTTGCCGTCAGCTTAAGTCGCTTAAAGCAAGAAGAATTTTCGTTTTCTCATCATTTGGCCTCTTCTCATCAGGTCTTGAGAGATTTGATGAAGCTTATGCAGAAGGTGTATTCGATAAAATCTTCACTACAAATCTTATTTATCAGACCCCCCAGCTTCTTGAAAAAGACTGGTACTATTCAGTTGATATGTCAAAGTATGTTGCACTCATAATTGATACTCTTAACCATGACAGATCAGTAAGTCCCTTCCTCAATCCTATACAGAAAATCAACGACTATATTAAAAAATACAACCTCAAATAAGTATAAAAAACAGAGCTGCTACCAAAAGTAGCAGCTCTGTTTTTTATAATGTTACACCGTCTTTAAAAATTGCGATTTCTCTTATTCCGTTCTTTTCATTTTCGGTCAGTTTTCCATCAGAAACTGACTTTATAATTTCGATCAGATCAGATGCAGTTTTCTCCTTATCCTCGCCCCAGGCGCAAAAATCTATCCAATGCGGTTTCTTTTTTGCAATCTGTTCATTAGATGCGATCTTGACTGTAGGCACAGCACCACCTAAGGGAGTACCTCTTCCGGTTGTAAAAAGAATCAAATGACAGCCGACAGCCGAAAGATTCGTAATGGAAACAATATCATTTCCGGGGCCGTCAAGAAGGCTGAGTCCGGACTTACGAACAATATCACCGTAATATAAAACATCAACAACAGGAGTTTTTCCTCCCTTTTGTACGCAACCAAGAGACTTGTCCTCGAGAGTGGTTATCCCGCCCTCTTTGTTTCCGGGAGACGGATTTTCTGAAACGGGTTCACCGTGAGATATAAAGTATTCTTTGAAGTCATTTATAAGTTTTACGCTTTTTTCGAAAACGGACTCGTTAATACAGCGTTTGAATAAAACTCTCTCCGCACCGAACATCTCGGGAACCTCTGTAAGAACAGCAGATGCATCCATAGCACAAAGACGGTCAGTTACAAGACCTACCACAGAATTGGCTGTTATACCGGAAAAGCCATCAGAACCTCCGCACTTCAACCCTATCCGTAGCTTTGATGCAGATACAGGCGTTCTTTTATCCGTAGCGGCAATACTCTTCAATATTTCAATAAGCTTAATGCCTTCCTCAATCTCATCAACACAATCCTGAACTGAAAGGAATTTTATTCTTTCAGAATTATAGTCTCCTATTACTTCCTTCATCAACGGTATATTGTTATTTTCGCAGCCGAGGCCCAAAACAAGCACTCCGCCTGCATTCGGGTGTTTTATAAGTCCTCTTAATATCAGCCCGGTAATTTTCATATCGTCACCAAGCTGACTGCAACCGTAAGGATGCGAGAAAGCTATTGCCTCTGTCTTTTCAGCTAACTTCTGCGCGATTCCGTTGACACAGCCTACTGTAGGAACAATCCATATATCGTTTCTGATTCCAATGTCGCCATTATCTCTTACATAAGCATTGATTGTAAAAGGCGCAATCTTTTCAGGAATTTCAAAATCAGGTTCATAATTATATGACAGCACATCGTTAAGCTGTGTTTTCATATTATGAGTATGTACGTGGTCACCTTTAGTTATATCGCAAATTGCAACACCGATGGGATAACCATATTTTATGATTTCTTCCCCTTTTTTTATATCAGAAACTGCTCTCTTATGTCCGCTTGAAAGTATTACTTCTACATTGTCATTCTGATGTATTCTGATAGCGCTCATATCATCTTTCTCCAAATATATTTTAAAACTATCTTTATTTTATCACGTACATATATCGTTGTCTATATTTTCAAATCAAATTCAAGAAAAACCCCGACGTCAGAACACGCCAGGGAAAGCAAAAAGCTTTATTCTTTGTCACAGCATTTTCTATCGTTGAAAAGCATAGAAATGCACCATATAGCGCCAATGGCAACAAGAGTATAGATAATTCTTGAAATAATTCCACTTTGTCCACCAAAAATCCATGCTACAAGATCAAACTGAAAAATTCCTATGAGTCCCCAGTTAAGACCGCCGATAATCGTAAGAATTAATGCTATTTTATCAATCATGTCAATTCAACTCCTTTGATTCTATTATTGACATGATTATTTTTTTTATTCAAATTATAATTCAACAGCCATAATGCAGCCGCCTGCAACCGTTGCAAGCACCTTGAAACCGTTTCTCTTATAAAATCTTATGGCACCATCATTATCAGCTGCACAGGAGAGCATAAGTCCCTTTATACCTTTGCTTCGAAGTTCGTTTTTAAGCGAGTCCATAAGCTGTGAACCCGTACCCTGACCCTGGCAAACATTAAGAACATTAATATGTAAATGTGCCGGATATTTTTTTACATAAAGCGTGTGACTGTAAATATCCATAAGTGCCTGAATGTAAAACTTTAGACCAAGCTCTTTTATTTCAGGAAGATAAAATTTTTTAAAGAGCGTCTTAAACTTCGAATGATCAGGAGCACAAAGAATATAACCGACAGCTTCATCTTCATCGTCCACGGCAACAAAGCAGCTTTCAGGCTCAACCTCTGTATAGTAATCGTTATACATAAGGCGAAGGTACCTAAGATCTTTTTCTGTCTCAACCGGAAGTCTTGATGTCTCCACGAGAATTTTAAGAGCTGCCGGTTTATCCTTCTCCTGATATTTTCTTATTCCAATCATATTTTCATCCTCCATATTTCTTTTGATGATGTCGAAACGCCAAGTGCACCGCTTGCAACAGCTGTACGAACATCAGAAGTTTCGCTAACAAGACCGCCCACAATAATCGGCACGTCCAAACTTTTATTTAGCTTTTCAACAATTCTGGGCATTATTCCCGGTAAAATTTCTATAGCATCAGGATTTATGAGTTGAGAAGCCTTGATTGCAGTATCAATAGAAAGAGAATCTATAATAAAAACTCTCTGTATAGTGAGCAGACCCATACTTTTTGCAGCCTTCAGAAGGCTATTTTTTGTAGAAATTATGCCGTCAGGACGAATTTCACTGCTGATATATTTCAGAGCTGTTGCATCCTTTGAAAAACCGTCAAGTAAATCCACGTGAATAAATATAAGCTTTCCTGCTTCTTTAACTTTACTGACTGTATCCTTAAGATCAAAAATAGTTCCGCAAAGAAGAAATATAACTGAACAATCCGATTTCAGAGCATCGTCAAGATTAGCCATATCCTTAACACCTGCTATAACAGGATTACTTTTAAGCTTATCAGCAAAGATTTTTTTCATAGTTATTCACCTTCTACTGCTTTAGAAATCAAAGCTTTTAACTCATCTACACCGTCACCCTTCGTACTAGAAAAGGGTACAACGCTGATATTGCCGTATTTTGCCAGAAGCGTACAAATACTTTCAAGCTGATTCATACGCTCGGTCTTATTGAGTTTATCGCACTTTGTAAGCGCAACCACAAAAGGTATTTTAGTACTAAGCATATATTCAATCATATCTATATCCTGCTCTGTCGGCATATGTCTCATATCAATCAACTGAACGACGAGACGAATATCTCTGCCCGAAGAAAAGTAACCTTCCATAAGTTCCGCCCAACGAAGCTTTTCGTCACGTGCGACCTTTGCGTAACCGTAGCCGGGAAGGTCGACAAATCTGCATTTGTCAACCTTGAAAAAATTGATTGTTACGGTTTTGCCGGGTACAGAGCTGACTCTCGCAAGAGATTTTCTGGAAAGGAGCTTATTTAAAAGCGAGCTTTTACCGACGTTTGACCTGCCCGAAAAAGCAACTTCGGGTAAATCGGATACCTTAAGCTGTTTAAAAGAGCCAAAAGAGGTTTCAAATACCGGATTATCGAATCTCATCTCTTTTCCTCCTGTTGTTTAAAATTACATCATGGGGCGAGAAAATTACCGAAGACTTACTCTCCTCAAAGGTGTTTTTGATTGCAATAGCAAAAACCTCATCAAGCTTTGAAACAGGTATAAACTCAACATTATCTTTAACTACTGAATCAATTTCCCACAAGTCAACATAATTATCTTTAGGTATAATTATTTTCTTTATACCCGCTTTATATGCTGCCATGGATTTTTCCCGAAGACCTCCGATAGGCAATACTCTTCCCGTAAGAGTCACTTCTCCTGTCATGGCAACAGTTTTATAAACAGGCTTACCTGTAAGTGCTGACAGTAACGCCGTTGAAATAGTAACACCTGCAGAAGGTCCGTCCTTCGGCACAGCACCTTGCGGCACGTGAATGTGTATATCCTTCTTGGTGAAGGCCTCGAGAGGAATTCCGTACTTTTCCTTCATGCTTCTCAGGTAACTGTATGCTGCCTTTGCTGATTCCTTCATCACATCACCAAGTGAGCCGGTGATTTCGATTTTTCCGTCACCCTCCATAGTTACAGCTTCAACCTGAAGGAGCTCACCGCCTACTCTCGTCCATGCAAGGCCATTTACAACCCCGATAGCATCTTCATCAAGCAGCTCGTCCTTTTTATACTTTCCGGGGCCCAAAAATCTATTAAGAACCTCGTTTGTAACAGTAATACGCTTTGCCTCGCCTTTTTCAATAAGAACAGCACTCTTGCGGCAAACAGAAGCGATAACCTGTTCGAGTCTTCTCACGCCTGCCTCAGAGGTATACTCACTGACAATTTTACTGATAGCTTCATCACCGAAACGAATGTTGTTGCCGGTAAGCCCGTGTAGCTTTGTCTGCTTGGGAATGAGATGCCTTTTCGCAATAATCTCTTTTTCCTGCTGTGTATAGCTTACGAGCTCAATAACCTCCATACGATCATATAACGGTCCCGGTATGGTTGACGGGTCGTTCGCTGTTGTAATGAAGAGAACCTTACTTAAATCAATAGGAAACTCCATATAGTTATCTCTGAACGTGTTGTTCTGTTTGGGGTCAAGTACTTCGAGTAAGGCCGATGCAGGGTCACCTTTGTAGTCCTTACCAAGCTTATCTATCTCATCAAGAAGAATAATCGGATTAAAGGTTTTCGCCTGAATAAGCGCATTAACAATTCTTCCGGGCATAGCACCAACGTAAGTTTTTCTATGGCCTCTTATTTCGGATTCATCGCTTACGCCACCAAGAGACATACGCACATATTTTCTGCCCATTGCCTTTGCAACACTGCGTACTATTGAGGTTTTACCGACACCCGGAGGACCGACAAGACATATAATCTGACCCTTAAGATCATCAGTGCGTGCCATAACAGCCAGCATTTCGACAAAACGCTCTTTTACTTTTTCCAAACCGTAATGGTCATCATCAAGTATCATCTGTGCTCTTTCAATATCAAAATTATCCACAGTATAGTCACCGTAATGCAAAGATAATGCTGTATCGAGATATGATCTTATAATAGAAGCATCGACAGACGTACCCTGCATTTTTGAGAGTTTGTCGCACTCCCCTATGAGCTTTTCTTTAATTTCATCAGAGCATTTAAGTTTCTTAATTTTTGCTTTGTATTTTTGCGAATCCGAAAGAGTATCTTCACCTTCTCCGAGCTCCGAATAAATAGCTCGTATTTTTTCACGAAGATAATAATCCTTCTGATTTTCCTCCATCTGACTTTCAACCTGATTTTCTATGCGGCTTTCGAGTTCAAGTATATTATTTTCTTTTCTCAACGCATCAAGAAGAAATTCAAGTCTGGGAATAAGAGCAATTTTCTCAAGAAGCTGCTGTTTTAATCTGAAATCAGGAATTACATTACCCGAAACAAAGTCAGCAAAATCACTCGCATCTTCAGAATAAAAGATTTCGAGGTCACGTTTTGCTTCTTCTTCATTTCTTGAGGTGTACTGCATAAAGTTTAAAAGCTCTGTTTTAAGTTTATTCAAAAGAGCTTCTTTATACGCAATATCATCACTGCTTATTTCGGGCGTTTTGCGCTCTCTGACGTTGTAGATAAAATAAGGCTCAACAGACTCAACATCAACAACTTCAGCCCTTACAACGCCTTCTACGAGCACTTTAAGCTGGTTGGACTTTGAATCCTTGATTATATGCTTGATATTAGCAATAACACCGATAGTGTGAAGGTCATCAGGCGTCGGATTTTCTACTGACGGATCCTTTTGTGCCACAAGAAATACTTTCTGTTCTTGTTCCATAGAGGCTTCAATAGCTGCGATAGAAATACTGCGCCCTATATCAAAATGAAATCTTACACCGGGAAAAATAACAATACCCCGTACAGCCACTGTCGGTATTCCTTTATAAATTCTGTTAACTGCCATTTATATTACCATTCCTTAATTAATCATAAATCAAAGGTAATTATACATCAATTCTTTTATTAAATCAACAACTATATGTTAAAAAGCTTTACTGCTGAATCCGAAACAAAACACGGGCACTCGAAAGTGCCCGTTAAAAGTTTTATTCGAGGATTAAAGCAATACTTTCCTCAAAAGTATCAAAGAATTTCTCAACTGTTTTCATATCCTCGTCATTTCCACGGACGCACATTGAAAGAGTGATAACATTTTTTAACGATGTGGCCGAAAGAAGTGCATAAGGTTTATATTTGACAGCACCAGTCATAAATCCGTCAAAAGGCTCATTACCCTCAAGCGAAAGCTTTTTGTGGTCGAGAATGCCTATATTGCTCATCGCAAGCAAGGGATTATTGTAACCGATTTTTATTATTTCTTCGCTTGCAACGTGCGGAAGGATACTATATCCCAAATCCAAAAGTGGCAAACCGTAAAGGCCCATAAACCGATCGCTTTTAAACTGATTGACTGAATTTACCACATACCTCAAGGTTTCAAAAATATCTCTGCCACGTTCAGGAATATTGCACTGCATAAAAGCAGTATGATTGGTTACACCGAGATCGTCAGCACTGTCGAGATGTCGTCTGAGGTCGATTGCACAGGAAATAGTCACGCTTTCCTTGTTGTCATAGCCGGCAACACTGTAAAGCGAATAAAAGTATGCAGCGGTAAGAATATCATTGACAGTTGCACCGAGTTGCTTTCCCTTTTGTTTAATTTTAAGAAATGTTTCTTCTGAAAGCTTTCTTCTTGCAATAAATGATTTATCCTCCTTGGTTGATTTACTGAACGGAAAGGCGTGAGAATCCTTCGACGAAACATTTTTATAAAGGTTACGCGCCATTTCCTCTTCACCCTTCGAAAAATCACCGTACACTTCATCATAAGCACGGCTGCCTGTTTTGAAGTTTGTGGGTGGTACGCCGTTTATAACGTAATTATTATAATTATCACAAAGAGCTGAAATAAAGTATTTAAAGTCTCCACCGTCCATACACATATGGTTTTCAACGATACATAAGGCTGTTTTACCTTCATAGAAGAAAACAGCAACTTTCATCTGCAAATCACTTTCAGGCGGAATGTACTGTGTAAGAAACTCATCAATAGCCCTTTTGACATCATCAGGTCTCGATACAATAAGCACATCATCGATATTGTATGACTTAACACTCCAATAAGGACTTATCTTATTATCGACAAAACTTGAGTGCATTACAGGATTCTTTTCAAGGAAACAGATAAGAACGGTTTTCAGGGCATCTATATTTATCTCATAATCGTAATGAAGCTCAAGATGAACCATTCTGTCATTAAAATCACGGAAAAGATAGTGCATCTTATCCCATAATTCTGCAGTTATCCTTTTTTCCATGTTTTATCCTCCTCAGTTTTCTTGGAAGTCAACACTTTATACATAAGAATTACTATATCGACTATAACAGCGGCTATTATCAGCATCCAACCGGGGTGCCACGGAATGAATTTAGCAATACCGCCGATTACGTATACTAACGCAGCAACTATAGGCAGATATAATACATAAGTTCCGTATGTAACCTTTTCTTTGCAGGCGGTTGCATATCCCGCATCAACAACAAGAGCAGCAACAATTCCAAGCAAGAAAAGAATCCAGCTTTTGCTTATACCGAATCCTATCTGCATAATAAGGAAAAGAACTGTAACTATAAGCATAACACCCAAGAAAATGCCAAATCTTTGAACTATGCCACCTTTTTTCCATTTAAACGCCGACATAATCATAAGTAATCCTGCCGGTACAAGTAAACCTCCGACAATAATCAGCCATGTTATATGCCAGGCTGAAGTCAAAAAACTCACCCCAAGAAAAACAAACACAAGCGCAAGCACATAACCCACGACTCCAAGAAAACCGGCTTTTGTGTATTTAACTTTTTTCTTTTTGTTGTTTGAGGTTGCAACCTCCTGCCAATAACGCGCTTTTAAATCCGGGTACTCACCTATGATAATGTTTGTAATTACTTTATCGTCCTTGACACCCTTTTCTATAAGTTCATTTGCTCTCTTGGTCATATCGGCAATAATCTTTTGCTTAAAGAGATACAAAGACTTACTGTTTTCTACATCAGCCAACGAATTGTTTACATAATCAATAAAACCTGACATTTACTTCACCCTTTCAAATTTCTGAAAACATACTATTCTTTTTACTTTAAAATAACATAAATTAATAAACTATATGTAAATAATTGTAATTGTTTTTATAAAGTTTACTATTTCAGAAAAACACCGCCGCTGTAAACAGCGGCGGTGCCGAAATTATCAGATTGATAATCAATTAAAGAGATTTTTGAACCACTCAACAATCTTATTGAACCAGTCAATAATCTTCTGGAAGAATGCGATAAGTCCGTTAGGAGCTACACCTTCCTCTGTAAGAACGTCGTCCATATACTTGTCGAGGAACTTAGCAAGAAGGTTACCGATGGTGATTTCATCAGGATTGTCTGATCTGCCAAGCTCTTTAAGGATATTCTGCCATTCCTTATTGATGTCCTTGAGACCGCCTGCTGCACCCTCAACACCAAGATCTGCACCGTAGAACAGGTAGTAAAGTGTTGCAAGCGCCTGGTCCATACCAAGATATGTTTCAGTTGAAATAGTTGCAAAAGTATCAAGTATACCGCTTACATACTTTTCAGCATCAGCTGACATACCAAGGTTATCTCTCAGGAGACCGAGAAGCATTTCTCTGTTGTTTTCGTGCATAATGAATGTAACGAGAAGTCTCATAACAACTGTTACCATCTCAGCCTTACCACCCTGAATATCATCGTGGTTAGCATAAATCATCTTATATGCTGTTTCACCGTTGAGTGAGGTGTAAGACTCGAGTGTACCAACTGTAAGTTCTGCGATTGCACTTGCATCGAGAGTATCGAACTTATAACCGGTTGAATTTGCAATAATTTCAAGAAGCTTATTGAAGAGCCAATCGAAGTTAATGTCAGCAAGATCAATACCGATAAGTTCATAAAGGTCGATTTCTGCGATAGGCGCGATTGCGCTGAGAAGTCCGTATACTGCATGGAGAGTATTCTTAACTACTGTATCAATACCGTTGGAGTTGAGGAAGTAGATAAGATTGGGAAGCATATCGAGAATTTCGCCTGCGGGATCCTCTGCAAGGATCGCATCAACTCTGTCAAGAAGAGGATCAAGAATGGAAGTAATTACAACATCGCTGTTTGCTTCAACTGCAGCATAGTATGCATCAGGAGCAAGAACGTTTTCACACTCAAGAACTTCAAGAAGAGGAATGATACCGTAAGCGTAGCCTTCACCACCCTGAAGCTTGATAGCAGCTTCCTGTTCAAGGTCAACAAAGAATTCTATGTTATCCTTTGAAAGTACCCATCTGAGTACGGGATAGAGAGGTTCGAGAACATCACAGAGATACTGAACAAACATTTCTCTGTTTTCTGTAAATTCAGGAACTTCAACATTTGCCACTGCAGCAATATCAGCTACTTCTGACTTAGCAAGAACTTCAACAATATAGTTGCCTACATTCTTACCGTTCACTTCAAGATCAGCAATACCTGCAAGAACACCTGCGAGTGCATCACGGATAGCAATTACATTTGTGCTGTTATAAAGTGAACCGTTAAGAAGTCCGTTGATAAGATCCTTAAGGTTGTTAACGTTGGTACCGTTAATCTGAAGACCAAGAAGATAGATAATGTTATCAACAAAGTCTCCGAAGTTATCAGCAATGTACAGTGCCATTTCTTCTGTATAGAGAGGACCGTACTTGCCTGTTGAATAGAGTTCTGAAGTTGAAAGAGCTGAGAATACATAACCTGTATCAGCCTTATCTGTGAGCTGCCAATCAAACGCCTGAATATCTGCAGGTATTACACCCTTATTACAGATGTTGTCAATTACTGCATAGGCATCAGCACCTACAAGACCTTCAACAAATTCTGCATTGTCTTCATCAGCAAGAGTAAGAACTATAAGGTTAACAAGAACTGTAACCATATCGTACTTCTCAAAGTCTGCCTTATAAGTCATCTTATATGCAGCATTTTCGCTGATTGAATCATATTCGCCAACCTTACCGAGAGCGAAACCAACAAGTACATCTTCAATAAGTGTAAGATCAAGACCTACCATAAGACCTACAGCTTCAAGAATTGCCTTCATTGAAAGATCGTCAAGACTGATTGTTGCATCAGTATCTTCGAGCTTCATAAGCTTCTTGATATTTACAAGCTCGTTAATATCAACATTAATGCCAAATGCTTCAAGCTTTTCAAGAAGAGCTGTAACAGCTGCAATAGTGTTATCAATTACTGCTGCAACACCGTTTGCATTGAGGAAGTAGAGAAGGTTGGGAAGCATTTCAACAACTTCATAAACAGGAGCTGCAAAAATTTCTTCAATGCGAGCTGCAAGTGAAGCAAGAACACCGCTTACGATGTCTTCTGTTGTTTCTGTTACTGCAGGAAGATCTTCACAGCCAAGTGCTTCGAGAAGAAGTGCAAGGCCTTCTGCATAACCGTTAGCACCGTTGATTGTAATGAAGTCAACGGGAGCACCGTTTTCAACTTCCTTAACGAAGAATGTGTAATCGTTTCCGAGAAGAAGCCATTCAACAACACCCTTTGCATATGTGTTGAGAACATTTGCAAGTTCTGCTGCGAAAGCATCAACAGTTGTGATACCCTCGGGAGCCTTATAAGCCTGGAGACCTATAACGTCAGCGCCAAGAAGTACACCTGCTGCCTCAAGGAGACCTGCGTCAATATCCGTAAGAAGGTTTGCAATAAGATCAACAATAGCCTGAAGATTATCTGTAGTAAATACATTAACCTTATCATTGAGAAGAGCTGAAAGTGAGCTATAGTTGCTATCAATGAGACCTGCGATAAGATCTCCGATTTCGGGAAGCTTTTCAGTAACGTATGTTGCTGTAGCTTCAGTCCAGTTGTTGGGATATGTGATTGAATACTTCATTGCATCAACTGCGCCGTTATCTGCAAGAGGATATTCCCAATCAGGAGTTGCATATACGATTTCTACATCTGCAAATACATCTTTGAGAGCTGAAATAATGTCGGTACCGATCATCTTATCAAGCTTTGCAGCGTTGTCTTCGTTTTCAACTGCGAAACGAAGAGCAGCTGTTACGATAACAGAAATCATATCATGCCTGTCGTATTCGTCCTTATAAACCATCTTGTAAGCATCACTTGCGCTTACTGAATCGTACTTCTGTGCTTCACCGAGAGCGAAGGGAACAAGTACATTCTGAAGCTCCGTAAAGTCAAGATCTGTCATAAGTGAGAGTGCTCTGAGAAGAGCTACAAGTGTAAGATTGTTAAGACCAATCTTTTCTTCGCCTTCTGCATACTTATCGGCAATACCCATAAGTTCAGGAAGGTTAACAAGTGAGTTGATATCAAGATCAATACCAAATGCACCAAGCTTGCCAACAAGAGCCATAAGAGCTGATGTTGTGTTTTCAATTACCACTGCAACGCCGTCAGCATCGAGGAAGTAAATGAGGTTAGGAAGAAGATCAAGAACTTCTTCTACAGGGTTGGCAAAGATTTCGTTGATACGAGCTGCAAGTGAAGCGAGAACTGCCTTAACTGTAGCTGCTGTATCAAGGTTTTCTACGCCGTAAACTTCGGGAAGGTTTTCACAGCCGAGTGCTTCAAGAAGAAGTGCAAGGCCTTCTGCATAACCGTGTGCACCATTAAGTGTAATGTAGGGTACGCCTTCGAGACCGGCACCGATACCGTCATTATCCTTAACAAGGAGATTGAAGTCTCTGCCGAGAAGGAGCCATTCAACTGCACCCTTAGCGTATGTTGTAAGAATATTTGCAAGTTCTTCAGCGAAAGCGTCAACAGTTGAGATGCCTTCGGGTACTTCATAAGCCATAAGACCTGCAAGGTCAACATCAATTATGAAGCCAACCTCAAGAAGTTCGGCGTCAATATTACCGAGAAGATTCTTGATAGTATCAAGGAGGCTGTTGAGAGTTTCAGTTGTGAAGATATTAACGTTAGCCTGGAGGAGAGCTGCGAGTGAATCATACTTCACGCCACCAATCTCTACCATCTTGATAACTGTATCTACGAGTTCGGGGAGATTATCGGTAAGATACTTTGCCTTTTCTTCTGTCCAGTCATTGGGATATGATGTGATAGCATTTACATATTCGATAACACCATCATTCTCAATGCCGTTCATATAATTCCATTCAGGTGTCTCGTACGTTACGATACCGCCCTGGAAAATGTTCTTAATCTCTGCAATAAAGTCTGTTTTGAGCATTTCGTCAAGCTTTGCTGCGAAAGCATCGTCAGAGATAAGCTCAAGAGCTACTACAAGAAGAATTGTAACAACATCTTCTCTTGCAGCTTCCATCTTATAGATGTATGAGCCCTTTGTGATCTTACCGGTGCAGAAGTTAACAAGAATTGCTTCAGCTGCATCGAGAGGAAGATCTGTTGCGCCTTCAACAATTTCAACTACGTTAGCAAGTGAAAGTTTTGCAAGATCAATAGCGATTTCTGTTCCGTCAGCCTTCTTAATCTTAAGAAGATCTGCAAGAACGATGGGATTTTCGAGAAGTCCAAGACCGTTAATCTTGTTAAGAAGCGCATATACAGGCTGGAGAAGATTGTCAACTGCAACGCCTGCACCGTTTGCGTTAAGGAAGTAAACGAGGTTGGGAAGAAGATCGAGAACTTCGTTTACGGGATCAGCGAGAATCTCTTCAACGCGTGTTGCAAGCGCACCGAGAACTGACTTGGTGTTTGCTTCTTCGGGAAGTGCACAACCAAGAGCTTCAAGAATCATTGCAAGACCCTTTTCATAACCGTAACCACCGTTGATAACGATTGTATCGACAGGACCTTCTGTACCGGGCTTCTTAGCGAATCTGTAATCGTCACCGAAGAAGAGCCAGTTAACGAGGCCGCCTGCATATGTATCAAGAACGTTTGCAAGCTCATTAATGAAGTCACTGATTGAGTCGATTTCAGCCTTACATTCATACTTCTTGAGACCTGCAAGGTCAATGTCAAGAAGGTAACCCACTGTGCTGATAAGATTTTCATCAATGTCAGCAAGAAGACCTGTAATCATACCAACGAGTTCGTTAAGTGTTTCTGCGTTAACAAGACCGTTAACAAGGTTGCTGAGAAGAGCTGAAAGGTTTGTGGGAAGAGCGTTTCCGTCCTCATCAAACTTATCCTTATTGATCATACCGATGATGATGTCAACAAGCTTATCAAGGTTTTCAGCAAAGTACTTAGCTGTATCAAGATTCCATTCGTTATCTGAAGGATACTCAAGTGAAGCAAGTGTATTTGTAATTCCTGCACCACTTTCGATATAAGCGTTGAAAGCATCTTCAGATTCGAACCAGTACATCCAGTTAGGTGTACCGTAAGTGATTTCTACATCTTCGAATACAGTGACGATTGAAGACATGAGTCCTTCAGTCTTAAGAAGAGTGTCAAGCTTCGCTGCGTTACCATCTCTTGTAGCCCAATCAAGAAGATATGAAAGGACAACTGTAAGCATATCAGCCTGACTGAAGCCTTCATTATAAGCACCCTTCTTCCATGTGCTTTCGAGAGCTGATACGGAGTTGTAATCAACAGCAATATCATCACAAACATCATAGATTACCTGAACGAGGTCGGTAAGAAGTGTACCAAGATCTATATCCTTAAGGGCAAGATCGCTGATAAGAGCAATAATTGCGTCCCATGTGAGATTCTTGATGTCGAGACCAAGAGGCTTCTTTGCACCTTCTTCACCGATTTCGATACCTGCAATCATTTCTGCAAGACTGATATCAAAAATAGGACGGATAGTGTCAAGAAGTGCGTATACAGGAGTAAGAAGCTTATCTACACCCTGTGAAAGACCATTGCTTGAAATGTAGAAAAGTATACCGGGAAGGATATCTATAATAGTATAGATAGTGCCGTCTTTTTCTACTGCGGGATCATTTGTTGTAAGCTTGTTGATAAGACCAACAAGAGCATCCAGTGTAAGTGCAAGTGTATCTGCACCATCTGTGTATGCTGTGGGGGTTGCGCCAAGAGCCTCAAGAAGAGGAATAATCGCATTGTCATATCCCTTATAGCCCTGAAGTGTGATTGCACTGTCGATAAGAGTAAGATCCTTACCGCCGAGAATGAAATCAAGAAGAGGTTTAAGAGGATTAAGAAGAGTTACAAGAGCATCGGCAAATGACTTTGCATCGTTTACGCCTGCAAAATCTTCATGTACCGCACCCTTTTCGAGACCTGCATACTTACCGTAAGCAGCAACAAGGTCAATACCAAGTTCGTCTTTGACAAGTTTGTTAAGATCAATGATGGGAGCTTCTTCACCTTCTTCTACAGTTTCAGACTCATTAGCATCAGGTGTTTCACCCTCTTCTGCGTCTTTATCACCTGCAAGAAGTGAATTAAGGTCGAGTGAACCGAGAAGAGCAGCAAGTGATGTTACTGTTTCGGGAGTAAAGAGACCGCCGAGAACATCTGCAAGAGCGACTTCTATTGAACCGTCAGCTTCTTCTGTTGTCTTATCAAGGTCAAGCTTTGCCATTGAGAAGATTGAAGCAAGAAGAGCCTCAAGGTTATTATAGAGATATTCAGCCTTGTCTTCTGTCCAGTCGTTGTTCGGATTGAGGTAAATGTCAGCAGCTGCTGAACCAAGGGGAGAATTGTTTTCACCGGCATACCAATAATAAGGAGCAATACCGTATTCAACCTGGTTAGCAAGTTCAACGATTGCTGCGATTACATTGCCGACATTCATTTCGTCAAGATTGAGATCCTCATAGATAACCTTCTTGATGCCTGCCATTGCTTCTTCATCGGGAACCTTTACACCGTCAACTTCCTTTGTCATAAAGAGACCGAGAAGTGATGTGAGGGCTGCCTCATCCTTGACTGCGCCAAGAATGTACTGAAGGAGATAGTAGCCTACGTCAGCCTTATCAGCTGTGATTGAGTAAGCCTTGCCTGTGCCTTCAAGACCTGAATAAATGTACGCACCTCTTGTTGTGTTAACTTTATCAAGCTTACCGAGAGTTGCAAGAGTTGCCTGGTCTATAGCAGGAATGCTGAGACCGAAGAATGAAAGAAGAGAGTTAAGACCGCCTACAAACATTTCTTCCTTGAGCAGCTTATCTTCTTCGTTACCGATGAGCATATCACCAACTTTAATCTCTGCTCCGTCAGCAAGAACTGAACCGACAAGGTTTGCAGATGCATCATAAGTGATTTTTGTCTGAAGCATATTAAGCATGGGCTTAGCCATACGGAATGCAAGAGCATAAACAAGGTTGGGAAGAATACCGAGAAGTGTATCTACGGGCTTATCGCCAAGCTTGTTAAGGAATGTAAAGATGGGAGCAAGAATCTGCTCGAGAACGTAAGAAACGTCTGTACTGCCTTCAACTGAGCTTACTGCTGTATAGGGAACGCCAAGGAGCTCATAGATGGGTACGAGCATATTAGCGTAACCGCGGTTAGCTTCAGAACCGAGCTGAAGTGCAACATTAAGAGTGATTACTGCAGCCTGACCTGTAGCAATGTTTGCACACTGACTCGGAGTCCAAGCTACATTTGTAATAAGGGTTGTAAGAAGAGGAAGAAGGCCTGCTGTTGCATGTTCAAATGCATCATAGAAGAACTTGTCAAACTCTGCCTGTGTAATTTCACCTGCATCAAGCTTTTCCTTCTGCTCTGCTACACCCCAGGAAAGCTTAAGCTTACCTGTATCGTAGTCAACGAGCTCAGGTGATTCCCAGGAATCAGCGTCACCGCCCGCTGCATTGAGAGCTGCAATGTTTTCAGCATACTTTGCGCCGTAGCCGAGGTCAACAAGCTTCTGAGCAAGAAGGTCGGGATAAATTTCAAAGTTACCCTCATCAAGAATATTGTGAAGTGATTTCTTGTACTGAACTGATACATTGATGCCTGAGTATTCAACTGAGTTGGGAAGCGTTGCCCAAACCTTATTGAACTCACCGAGAACAAGAGGATAAAGCATCTGAACAACAGTGTTGATGAAATCATCTGTAAAGAGAGCACCCTTGATAAGGTCTGTAAGCATTGCACCGAGGTTGAACTCTTCGCCCTCTTCAGCGCCGAGAAGGCCGCCAAGAAGGTCACCGACAAGGTCGCTTGTGATAATTTTATCAAGAGCTGTGATGAGGTTGTTCATTTCAGCTTCTGTTACAGGATCGTTAGCTGTCTTGAGCTCATCACCTTCCATAGGAATACGGTCATCGTATTTAATCTGAGTCTGCTTATAGTCAGGGAAGCCGAAGGTTGTAGCGTAAGCGTTCCAGATTTCATAGATACCGCCTACCTTCATAAGCTCGTTATATCTGTCGATTGTTGTCTGTGTGATATAACCGGCTTTGCCTACGCCCTGAAGATCTGTAAGAATATCGGGTTCAATAGCAACCATAACAGCACTGAGCTTAAGGAAGGAGTCAACCTTAAGAGCTGTGGGCTTACCCATTTCTACATAGAGATCCCAAGCACTGTTTACTTCGGTTGTGAAGCGGTCTGCAAGAGTCTTATAGAGATTTTCAATCATATTTGCTGCAGAAGCTCTGATTGCAGAAAGAAGCTCGTTTGCTCTTGCCTCGCCAACGTTAGACTTTACGTCATTGTAAAGAGCTGTAAGGGCGGCATCCTTAGCTTTTGCTTCATCAATCTTAGCCCAGAGAGCTGCTGTACTGAGAGTTGTGAAGGTCTTGTCAGCTTCTTCAGCAAAATAAAGAACTGCTTCGTTGATATCGCATTTAAGCATTTCTCTGAGGTCTACAAGGTAAGCATAGCCGTCATAGTAAACAGCATTTACAACCTGAGCTGAGTAACTGCCGATTGCATTTATATAACCGCAAAGCTCTGAATAAACCAGATTCTTTTCTTCAAGACCGGGAGCTAACTCCTCACCGTCGATTGAAGGATTGGATACTGAATACTTAAGATAAAGAGCATCAGCCTTATCCTTTGAAGCCTGAAGGTCATAAGCTACTACGTTGTCGTAGAAGTTTGTGTAATATGTTTCGTCGATATAATGATAATCAACAAGGTAATCATAGATTGAACCGCCGGTAAGAAGATAATCACGGTAAGCCTTGAAGGTTGCGAAATCTTCAAGAAGCTTAGCCTGTGTTTCTGAACCTGCAGCACCGAAATTGTCATACTGGAACACGCCGTAATCGGGGTTAGCATCTACGAAATCGTTCCATGCATCAACTGTAGGCATAAAATTCTGGAAAGCCTTAGCTGATTCGACTGATGTAAGGAAATTGTCGATGCCTGCCTTATAGTCGGCATAAAGAGCATCATAGGTTGACTGTGAACCACAATATGTAATTGCGTTGGCTTTAGCTGTGTTGTACTCAGTAACCTTATTGTCAATGCTGCCGGTACTTGCCATTTCAAGAAGCTGAGCAAAGGTAATGTTGCTGAAACTGTTGAGTTCGGCAATGTGTGCATCAAGCTTTGCTTTCATTTCTGTGTTTGAAGATGTTGTTGCAGGCGCATTGATTGCAGTTTTTGCGGGCCAGAGCTGGTGATGATAATGCTTTGTTTTCGAACCGCAATCACCTGCTTTTTCATAATAAAGGTTACCCTGCATTGCAACAACATAACTGAGGCTCATTTCAACTGATGAAGCAACATTTGATGCTTTACCGACCTGAGCAAGATAACCCTTATAGTCAGATGTCGAGAAAGTAACAGTGTTTGTCCAATTGCTCAAAGATTTTGTACCATTACTGTCAGCATGAACTGTAGCGCCATTCATATGGTAAATGAGCTTTAAGGGTTTTGTTACATTCTCAGTAAGAGTAACGCCCTTTTTGTTGAGATTTTTTGTAAGGTCTCCGTAAACATCGTCTGCATTACGTCCTACACAAGCACTCTGCTGGTCGGTACCGCCTTCGCTAGAGAACTTTACTGCCTGAGCCCATGCTTCTGTCTCTTTCATAGCTAAGTCTATAAGGCGAATAAGTTCTGCCGCTTGCTTGTAATTTTTGTAGTTTGCAAATGTGATATTTACTTTTCTTGCAAGACCGCTACCGGAGTCGGAGCCATTTGCGAGAAGAGTAAGAGTATCTGCGTATGCACTGTCTTTAAGCTTGTCAGCAAGCTCCTGAGTATAATCAGTATCTTCTGCTGAAGCCGTAACAAAGGTACCAAAGCACACGCTCATGCTTGTCATCATCATAATGACAGCGAGAAGCACACTAAGGAGCTTCTTTGAAGCCATCTTGACTTCGCGTTTTGTTACTAACATGTTTTTTCCTCCATTTGAAATTTTCTTTTGGGGCGCTACCCCGCTTTTTCGCCAAGTCCCTTGGCCATTGAGACTTGACAGCTTAAGCTTATCATTCCTCCCATACATAATTACTTTATATTTAAAGTTTAATATAAAACTTCAAAAATCAAGTTGAATAAAAAACCATAAATAACTGAACTTATTTCTTTTTCTTCTTTTTGTGGTGAACTATGTTCTTGTCGTTTCTGTGTTTAAATTTTTCAAATTTGTCGGCAAGGTTCTGATATTTTCCACCTATAAAAGAATAGTACCTTGTTTCAAGTGAAATTAATCTTTGAGATTTCAGAAGAAGTATCCATAAAACTGAAAGAATAATAACCACGATACACCAGAACTGCCAGAAGGTCATCCCAAGCACTAAGTAACGCAATTCTTCATATTTATAATATCTCATAAATTCCCAACAGAAACGGGTTACCGAATAAACAGCCGCCGTTACAGGATATACTGAACCGGACATGCATTTTTTATTTTTAAAGGCATACCAGAAACAAAAAGCTACAACAAAAGCCATTGTTATTGATTCGAAGAGCTGCGACGGGAAGACTGTCAATTCAAGTTTAGGATTGTAAACGCCAAAACTGCATTCACGACCGGGACAACAGCCTGCCATAAAGCATCCGAATTTAGCGCAAGCAAGAATTATGAAAATGCCCGGTGCAAGCATATCCATTACTTTACGCCACGGTTGGCTCAGAATTAAAGCAGCCACCGTCATAAAAATCGGAGTAAAAACCACTGCTCCGAAAATTGCCACAGAAGATCCGCCGGCATCAAAATTTGCTGTTAAAGCAGTATAAGCATCACCCATGATCATTGCGCCTCTGACACCGGCAACATATGTTATTAATGTTATAATAACTGTAATTGTTTTTTTCAAATCATATTTCTTGCAGGTCTTTAAATTGACAACCATCATTATCGCAAATCCGACAAGATACATTGCATAATAAGCATACTCACTACCTTTAAACATGTTATACTCCTTTATAATGGCTTGTAGTTATTTTGAATTATCACTTGTTATAACTTAACACTTTTTATACTTCAAGTTTCAATCTAAAAGACACGGCAAATCGTCAAGATAAACAATCGCCAACTTTTTGTCTAATATATAATATCATAATACTTACAATAAAGCAATTTAAATTGTCTTTATAATATACATTTGACACTGAATTTACAATTTGTTTACAAGTGATTTGTGCGAATTGTTTCACACTGTAATATATATCCATAAAAAATGACCTTTGGTAAACACCAAAGGTCGTCTTTTTTTGTCGAGTATTTTATAGATCAACACCCTCGAATTCATCAAGATACCTGATAACAAGCTCTGCAAAAAGCGTATTCGCCCAGGAAAACCACTCTCTTGTAAATTTTTCCGGGTTATCCTTATGGAAGCTTTCGTGCATATAATTTGTGCCTGCATCGGTATCACGCAGAATACGAATTATGTCAAGTACTTCTCCTTTGCAGTCGCTTGTAAGCCCCTGCATACACAGAGATATAGGCCAAATATGATTCTTCGGAGTGTGAGGACTACCGATACCTTTCGCTGAATCGCCAACAAAATAGAACGGATTATCAGAACTTAAGATAAATTCGCGGGTATTGCTGTAAAGCTTATCATCTTTACAACAATAACCGAGATACGGAAGCGACAACAAACTCGGAACGTTAGCGTCGTCCATTAAATTATGGTTTCCGTAACCGTCGGTCTCATAAGCATAAACTTCAGAATCTTTATGATTAACAACTGCAAAAGTGTCGATTCCCTGCTGAATCTCCTCTTTTAAATCAAGTGCCCTTTTACTAAGATTGAGATCTTTATAAATATCAGTGCAAATCTCACTGATGTATCCGAGCGCTACAACAGCAAACATATTTGACGGTACGAGGTAGCCATATTCACAAGCATCATCGCTCGGACGGAAACCTGACCAAGTCATACCTGTATATGCCACAGGTATCCCCCTGCCCTTATGAGAAAGTGTATCTGATTTAGGGCAGAAGTGTCTTCTGAAAAAGTAAGGGGAATTCTCATGGTTCTGTTCAAGAGTCCAGAGGTCAATTATTTTTGTTATTGCGCGATAGAACTCAAGTGTGAAGTGTCTCGTCTCGCCCGCTTCTTTCCAAAAACGGTATGCAAGTCTCACAGGATAACAAAGGGAATCGACCTCATATTTTCTCTCCCACACATAAGGAGATTTAAAATCTGTTTTATCCTTTGTCTGTCCCTTTCCGTCAGCTTCACGGTTAAATGCATTCGCATAAGGATCCGTAAGAATACAACCTACCTGACGGCATATTAATCCGAAAATAATGCGATAAGCCTCCTCTGAAGTCTTCGCATATGGTATATAGTGATTCACCTGTGCAGAGGAATCACGAAGCCACATAGCAGGAATATCTCCGGTTATAACAAAGCAGCTGCCGTCTTTTTCAAATTTTGCAGTTGTATCATAAGTGCTCATAAAGCACTGAACGAACATCTTTGAAAGTTTTTCGTCTTTTATTTTTGCCGCATATTGCTGTGCTATTTCTATAAGTTTCATTTAATTCATCCTAAATCAGGCATCTCCACCTGTCATTTTTTCCTGCTTTACCTTATGATCAATTATGTGACGTGAAGCAAGTTCTTTTCTTATATCATCAACACTTATACCCATTTCTACCATCATAACCATAATATGGTAAGCAAGGTCAGCAATTTCATAGACAGTTTCTTTCTTATCGTCAGCCTTACCTGCAATTATTACTTCTGTTGATTCCTCACCTATTTTTTTGAGTATCTTATCAATACCTTTTTTGAAAAGATATGTTGTATAAGAGCCCTCGGGAAGATTTTCTTTTCTGCCTTTAAGAAGCTCATAAAGTCCGTCCATAGTAAACTGTGAAAGCTCTTCATTTTCGAAAACAGGTGCTGTAAAGCACGAATCTGTGCCTGTATGACAAGCAGGGCCGTCCTTCTCAACAATTACAACCAGTGCGTCCTTATCACAGTCTGCCGTAATAGAAACTATATGCTGATAGTTTCCGCTTGTTTCACCCTTGAGCCAGAGCTCCTGTCTTGAACGACTGAAAAAGCAGGTGAGTTTCTTTTCAAGTGAAATTTCGAGACTTTCTCTGTTCATATATGCGAGAGTAAGCACCTTTCCCGAAAGAGAATCAACAACAATCGCTGGGATTAACCCTTTTTCGTCGAATTTAAGTTCATCTATATTAATCATAATTTATAACCTCACAGTAATACCTTTGTTTTTCAGTTCATTTTTCAAATCACTGATTGCAACCTCGCCGAAATGAAAAATTGAAGCAGCAAGCCCTGCCGATACTTCAGGTACTTCATTAAACAGCTTTGTAAAATCATCTACACAACCGGCACCACCCGAAGCGATAACAGGAACCTTTACAGCATTGCATACAGCCTTGAGCATTTCAAGGTCAAAGCCTTTCTTGACTCCGTCTGTATCAATGGAATTTACAACAATTTCGCCGGCACCCATTGACACACCGCGCTTAATCCACTCGATTGCCTCCATACCTGTGTTCTCTCTACCGCCTTTCGCAAACACACGGAAAATACCGTCTACTCTTTTTATATCTGCAGACAGAACAACACACTGGTCTCCATAACGCTTTGCAGCCTGCTCGATAAGGTCAGGATTTCTGATTGCACCGGAATTGACGCTTACCTTATCAGCTCCACAGCCGAGCACACGTTCAAAGTCATCGAGTGTGTTTATGCCTCCGCCAACAGTAAGCGGAATGAAAATCTTTGATGCAACCTCTGTAAGAATATCAGTAAAAAGTTTTCTTTCCTCAAAGGAAGCAGTAATATCATAAAAAACAAGCTCATCAGCACCGTTATTGCTGTAATATTCAGCAAGACTTACAGGTGATGAAACATCGCTTAATCCTTCAAAGTTTACGCCTTTTACCACTCTGCCGTTTCTGACATCAAGGCAGGGAATAATTCTTTTTGTAATCATTCTGCCACCTCCAGAGCTTCTTTAAGGTTAATTGCACCGGTGTAATAAGCTTTACCGATAATTGCACCGTAAAGACCCATATCAGCGAGAGCTTTTACATCTTCTATAGTGGATACACCGCCCGAAGCAGTAATATTAATGCTTAACTTTTCGGACAGTGCTTTATAAAGCTCACGGTTAGTACCCTTCATGGCACCGTCTTTCGATATATCTGTGCAAATAATTGTCCTGACTCCTATTTTCTGCATTTTTTCACAGAATTCAAAACCGTCAAATTCAGACTTTTCAGTCCACCCTTTTATTGCAACAAATCCGTCTTTTATATCAACACCGACTGCAATTTTCTCGCCGTACTTATTAACGGCAGCTTTAAGAAAGGCTTCGTCTTTTACAGCCGCTGTGCCGAGAATAACACGGTCAACACCTGCCTTCAGATATGTCTCAACTGTTTCCATATTACGGATACCGCCGCCGATTTCTATAAAAAGATTGCAGGCGTTTCTGATTTTTCTTACAGTTTCAATATTCGGGGTCGTGCCGTCCTTTGCGCCCTCAAGGTCAACAAGATGAAGAAATTTTGCACCGCAATTTTCAAAATCTACTGCAATTTCCTCAGGATGCTCACTGTAAACTGTCATCTGATTGTAATCACCCTTATACAGACGCACCGCACAACCATTAACAAGATCTATTGCGGGAAAAATGTTCATTCTTACTCCCCCGTTTCACAAAATGCTTTAAGAATTTTCAGGCCTGTTTCGCCACTTTTTTCAGGGTGAAACTGACAGCCAAAAATATTTCCGCTTTCTACACAGGCGGTAATATCAATTCCGTATTCTGCCGTTGCAGTAACGCTTTCATCGCAACCGCTACCGTAATAGGAATGAACAAAATAAACACACTCACCCTCATTTATATATTTAAATAGAGTGCTGTCTTTTTTGAAAGAAAGTGCGTTCCAACCTATATGAGGTATGTTAAGCCCGGCCGGAATCCTGCCTTCCATAGAGACAATATTACCTTTAATAAGACCAAGGCCTTTATGTTCGCCGTATTCGTAACTTTTTTCAAATAGCATCTGCATACCGAGGCATATGCCCATAAGAGGCTTACCTTTTCTGACTTCTTCAAGTATAACCTTGTCTAAACCTGAAGAAAAAAGCTTATTTGCCGCATCTTCAAAGGCACCTACACCCGGAAGAATAAGTTTATCAGCTTTTCTTATATCGTCGGCATCTCCTGTTACAACAACATCTGCGCCTACAGCCTTTAAGGAGCAGGAAAGTGAAAAGAGATTACCGACACCGTAATCAATAATTGCAATCATTACAGTACTCCTTTTGTAGAGGGGATTTCATCGCTGAATGCTTCATCTATCGCACACGCCGCCTTAAGTGAACGGGCAACAGATTTAAATGTACCTTCAATTATGTGATGCGAATTAGAGCCTGAAAGCTGACGGATATGAAGATTTAAAGCAGCGTTGTGACAAAACGCAATAAAAAACTCTTCAACAAGCTCTGTATCAAAATCGCCAACCTTCTGTGAAGGTATGTCGAGAGAAAAACCAAGATAGGCTCTGCCTGAAATATCGACGGCACTCATTATCAGACTCTCGTCCATCGGAAGTATAAAATCACCGTAACGTACAATGCCTCTTTTTTCACCAAGTGCCTGACTGAAAGCCTGACCGAGAACAATACCAATATCTTCAACGGTGTGATGATAACCAACATCCGTATCGCCTTTGCATTCGACCTGTAAATCAAATCTGCCGTGCTTTGCAAAAAGCGTAAGCATATGGTTCAGGAAACCGCAACCGGTATCTATTATTGATTTACCGACGCCGTCAATATTAAGTCGCAACAGAATATCTGTTTCCGCTGTTTTACGGATAATTTCAGCTGTTCTCATTTTTTCTCCTCCAGAATCTTTTTAACTGTAGCAACAAAGGTTTCCATATCCTCTCTTGCGCCTATTGTAATTCTAATAAAATCAGAAATTTTTTCATTGGAAAAGTGTCTTACAAGTATACCCATTGACTTAAGTGTTCTGTAAAGCTCTCCACCGTCAATATCCTTACTTCGTGCAAAGATGAAGTTAGCCTTTGAATCAATAACCTCAAAGCCAAGTTTTTTAAGCTCTGCTGTAATGTACTCACGTGTTTCGATTATTCTTCTGCAGTTAGCCATATAATAATCATTTTCTTTGATTGCGGCTTCACCAGCAACGAGAGTTATTCTGTTAAGATTGTAAGGATTGGTAGAGTACTTAATGCGATTAAGGTCATCGATAATATCCTTATCACCAAAGGCAAATCCCAATCTTGCTCCTGCCATTGAGCGGGATTTTGAGAATGTCTGTACAACAAGAAGGTTCTTATATTCCTTTATAAGAGGATAAACTGATTCACCGCCGAAATCAACGTAAGCCTCGTCAATCAGTACAACATTGTTCGGATTGGTTTCAAGTATCCTGATAATATCTTCCTTTGAGATAGTTTTTCCGGTGGGTGCATTTGGATTCGCGATAACTATAAAGCTGTTAAGTCCGCAATAATCACTTGCATCAACAGAGAAATCCTCTTTAAGAGGAATCATTTTGTACTCAAGGCCGTAAAGCTCTGCATAAACCTTATAAAAGCCGTAGCTTATTTCAGGAAAAGCCGCAGGCACATCGTTTCCGGCAAAAGCCATAAAAGAGAAATTGAGAATATCGTCAGAACCGTTTGAAAGGTAAATATTCTCTGATGCAACACCGTAAAGCGCAGCAATCGCCTCTTTGAGGTGTTTGCATTCGGGATCAGAATAAAGTCTTAAATTTGCAGCTTCTTCTGAATTCACGGCATCAAGGACACCCTGCGACGGCGGATAAGGTGATTCGTTTGTATTAAGTTTTATGTACTTCATATCTCTTGGCTGTTCACCTGGAGTATATGCTTCAAGCTTCTGATATTTTATGTTTAAAAATCTGCTCATTATTAATCCTCGAAACGTACAGTAGCGCTTCTTGCGTGAGCAGAGAGACCTTCCTTTTCAGCAAAGAAAGCAACATCGTCGGCAACACGTTTGAGTGCATCTTCTGTATAATATGTGTACTGTGTCTTTTTAACAAAGTCATCAACTGAAAGTGGGCTTGAGAATCTTGCGGTACCTGTTGTAGGAAGGGTATGATTAGGTCCTGCATAGTAATCTCCGAGAGCCTCGGGACAGTATCTTCCCATAAAAATTGAACCGGCGTGCTTGATCTTATCAAGATAATCAAAGGGATTATCAACGCAAAGCTCAAGATGCTCGGGAGCAATCTCATTTGCTATATCGATAGCCCTCATCAGATTATCGCTTACGATAATTTTACCGTTATTATCAATCGAAGCTCTTGCTATTTCCTCTCTGGGAAGAAGAGGAATCTGCCTTTCAAGCTCATCGCTTACAGCTCTTGCGAAATCCATACTGTCAGTTACAAGCACAGCACTTGCCATTTTATCGTGTTCAGCCTGTGAAAGAAGGTCAGCGGCGACAAATTTAGGATTACTCTTACCATCAGCAACAATAAGAATTTCACTCGGGCCTGCAATCATATCTATAGAAACAAGACCATATACCTGCTTCTTCGCCTCGGCAACAAAAGCATTACCCGGACCTACAATTTTGTCAACTTTAGGTACCGATTCCGTTCCGTAAGCAAGTGCTGCAATAGCCTGTGCACCGCCCACCTTAAATATGCGGTCAACCCCAGCAATTTTTGCAGCAGCCAAAATAACCGGGTTAATCTTTCCTTCAGCATTTGGGGGTGTTGTAATACATAATTCACTGCAACCTGCGATTTTGGCAGGTATGCTGTCCATAAGCACGGTAGAAGGATAAGCCGCAGTGCCACCAGGCACGTACAAACCTGCTTTTTCTATAGGAATTATCTTCTGTCCGATTACTATTCCGTCTTTGTCATTTATTATAAAGCTATTTCTGACCTGCTTTTCATGGAAGGCACGGATATTTGCGGCTGCTTTTTCAAGAATTTCTATAAAACGGGGTTCCACACTTTCAAAAGCCTCCTGAATCTCCTCCTCGCTTATCTCAAGAGAATCAAGGTCGGCTTTATCAAATTTTCTGCAATACTCAAAAAGAGCAGCATCACCTTTAGCTTTTACATTATCAATTATATCGGAAACAATAGCCGAAACATCGGTAACAGCTGTTCCTCGGGCGAAAATTTCATCGTTAGAAACCCCACCGTATTTTAAAATGCTTATCATTTTATACACCTACCTGCTCGGAAAGTCCGAGTCTGATTTTTTCGATTATCTCATTTTTAAACTGATAGCTTGCTTTATTGGAAATCAATCTCGCACTGATCGGAACAATCGTTTCAATAGGTTCAAGATCGTTTTCAAGGAGAGTTTTCCCTGTCTCAACAATATCAACTATTACATCTGAAAGACCGAGAATAGGAGCAATTTCAATAGAGCCGTTAAGATGAATTATATCAATATCACGGCATCGTTCCCTATAAAAATGTTCCGCAATATTACCGAACTTTGTAGCAACACGCAACGTTGTATTGACATTGTCACGAAAGCCCTTTTTAGCGGCGACAGCCATACGGCATTTACCAATATTAAGATCCAGAAGCTCGAAAACATCGGGTTCATATTCGAGAAGGATATCTTTTCCTGCTACTCCAATGTCAGCCGCACCTCTTTCAACGTAAATAGCAACATCCGAAGGCTTAACCCAAAAAAATCTTATACCAAGCTCTT
This sequence comes from Acutalibacteraceae bacterium, assembly GCA_045532935.1. GTDB lineage: Bacteria > Bacillota > Clostridia > Oscillospirales > Acutalibacteraceae > UBA6857. The sequence continues at coordinate 68,103 of JAZSGW010000046.1, read as the reverse complement.
CATTTTCGAAAATAAGCTTCCTGTTTTCTTCACGGATTGACGGACATTCAAAACCCGCCTTTTCAAACATAGAATAAACCTTTTCACCAAGTCTTCCCTTCGGAAGAGCAATATCAAGCATTTCCATCGTATTACTCCCCTTTCTGTGAAACATTAAGAACGTGGCGGTAACGCAGACCTTCAGGCACCTTACTGCACACTCTCACAGTGTTACCGGCAGAAGAAAGCGACTCGGCAGTTTTAAGTGTATCTGCGATATTGCCGGAATGAAGAAGCACAATATCAACATCATACTCTTCCTCCTCGAGATTAAATCTTTCGAGAGCATCAAGATAAACAGCAAATCCTACAGCGCCGGAGCTTCTGCCCATTTTCTTCATAAGCTTGTCATACTGACCGCCTGAAAGTATGCTTGCAGGAATACCTTTTATATATCCCTTAAAGACAATACCACTGTAATAGCTCATATCGTTTGTAAGTGAGAAATCAATTTTTATATTATTTTCAAAACCAGCTTCCTTAAGGAAGTTTACAAGAAAAGCAAATTCCTCGAAGCACTTAACAGACTTATCGCTCTTACAGATACTTCTGAGCTTATCAAGTGCAACATTTATATCGGTGTAGTTTTCAGTAAAGGCAAAAAGATTATCCACAATGTCAGCAGAAATGTTATTCTCTGCACATATTGCTTCGAGTTCACCTTTACTCTTTCTACTGACAGCCGAAAGAATACTTCTGCGAAGTCCGTTGTCCATTCCGCAATCTTCAAGTACAGCTTCAACAACGCCTTCATGTGAAAGCTCAAATATGTAATTATTACTGATGCTTTCAAGGCTTCTTACAGCAAGAAGCATCACCTCGCAGATTTCAAGCAATCCGACATCACCGATGCACTCAAGACCTGTCTGTCGGATTTCCTTGTATGCACGTGAACTTTTAGAGATACGGTAAACATTCTCATCGTAATAAAGCTTCTGTACACAACCGGGAACATCTTTAGAGTTATTGATAATGGAAAGTGTTACGTCAGGCTGCAAAGCAAGAAGTCTGCCATTGGTATCGGTAAAAGAAATGATACCGTCAGAAACAAGAAAATCCTTATTTCTTACATAAAGGGCATACTCTTCAAATTTGCTCATTTTGTACTGACAGTAGCCAAGATTGCAGTAAAGTGAACGAAGAACACAAGCTGCTCTTTCGTCAGGCTTCAAGATTTTTGATTCGATATTCATTATGCTTTCCCCTAAATATATATTGCTTTAATACTTTAGCATAGTAGCACGATAAAGTCAATAGTTTTCACATAAATAAACAAAAAAAGTTCCGGCCACACCTAATGCAGCCGGATATAACTTTTAAAATTATGCGTTAGCCTGCCACTCTTCTGCTTTCTTTGCAGCCATTCTCTTTATATCTTCCTTGGGGTAGATTGATTCTGCACCGCCATTAACATAGAGAAAGAACTTTCCGTCAGCAGTTTTGTAAAGGCTTTCTTCGTAGCCTGCAGGGTCACCGAATTCGCCGCTTGTCTTCTTCATTACAAGCTCTGAAGCATCGGTATCATAAGTAACTTTGCAAATAATCTTTTTCATTATGATAAACTCCTTATACTAAAATTTATATTGTTATTATCGCACAATTACGATAAAAATTCAATAGTTTTAATTCATTTTCGGCAAGGTGTCGGTTTAACGCGTTATATCAAGATAATTTTATACAAAATCACAAGGAAATATGACTTCAGGTTACTTGACAGAAACAGTGACAGGATTATGGAATCCGTAGATATATTCTTCACTTCCCTTGATTACACCACGAACAGCAAAGGTGTACTTTGTACCTGACTTAAGATTTGAGAACCTGAGGCTCTGCACACCTGTGTAGGTTTTGTAAAGCTTATAGTTGCCGTTTCCGATCTTGTAGTAAACCTGATAAGCTTCCGCGCCGTTTACCGCATTCCATGAGAGGTTAAGTTTTCCTTTTGAAGGACTTGTAAGAGTAACAACAGGCGAGATTGTTCGTGTAGCGGTAGTGATTGTAATATAATCACTCCAGATAACAGCTCCGCCAACAATAATGTACGGACGTACTGCAAAGGTATTCTTTGAACCCGCCTTAAGATTTTTGAAGGTATGCGTAGTTGATGCTGTGGTACTTACACAGACCTTCCAGACATTACCCGACTTATAATAGATGCGGTAGCCCGTTGCTCCCTTGGAAGCTGTCCAGATAAGTCTGATGGCAGAAGAATTCTGAAACGAATAAACATCTGCAGGTGCGGCCGCCTTGGTAGCAGTTGCGATTTCTTTGTAACCACCGAGAATATATGTGCCGTCAACTTCTTTATAAACACTTCTTATTGCAAATCGATAGGACTGACCCGCAGGAAGCTTACTGTAGGTTATAGTCGTTGCTGTTGTGTAGGGAACCGATGTTCTCCAGCTTATGTCACCGGCAAGCTTGTAATAGATACGGTAGCCTGTAGCTTTCTCCGCCTTTGCCCAGGTAAGCTTGATCGCCGAGGTGTTCTGAACGGCAGTAATAGATGCTGTCACGCCGAGAGAAAGGGGCTCACCGTAAGAATAAAACTGATCCGGACTAATAGCATCACAGTTTGCACAATCGTATTTATAAACAGCTGCACTTTCGTTAGTTGCCACAGTATGAAGATGCTTCAAATCAGGTATTTTTTCTGTAAAGGAGTGACCTATGGCTTTTATTTCGCTATGACCCGAAATCCACATTTCACAGTCGTTGCAGTATTCACCTGCTGTGTAGCCGTTTTCATCACAGGTAGGGGCTTTTTCTTTATAAGATGTTTTGTTCTTGTGAGTACAGTAGTTATAATGAATAATCGCATCTGTTAAATCAGTGTTTCCCTGGCCTAACCACATTTTCTTCCACTGTGCCTGTGTGTTACAGTAATATACGTCAATAAGTCTGTCGCAGGAATAGAAAGCATACCCGTCTATTTCCACTACACGTTTACCGACAGTCACACTCATCAGATTACTGCATTGAGAGAAAGCTGAAGCTCCAATCATTACTACGCCATCACCTATAATTACGTTTGTTATACCCTTACAGTAAGCAAATGCATACTCACCAATAAATGTTACATTATCCGGGATAACGACATTCTTAAGACTATTACAATTTGAAAAAGCATTCTCACCAATTTCTGTTACACTGTCAGGGATTGTTATACTTGCAAGGCTTGTGCAATTATAAAACGCAAATTCGCCTATGCTTGTTACGCTGTCGGGGATTGTTATGTTTGCAAGACTTGTGCAATTCGTAAACGCATCATCGCCTATGCTTGTTATGCCACTTTTGATAACGACAGACTCGATATTACTATTATATTCCCCATAATTATTATAAATTGCTCCGCTGCCACTTATAACCAGTTCTTTATTTGCACTGTCATACTCCCAATAAGCATTATCACCGCACTGTCCTTTTTCAGCCAAAGCACTTGCTGAAAAAGCGAAGCACACCACAGCCACTATGGCAACAACAACGGTCAATAAGAGTTTCTTCATATTTTTCATTTTTACTCCTCCTTGAAAATATAATAATGCGCCAATCTGTTACTGCTATTTAATTTATCTTGCAAGAACAATTTAACACTTTGAAAACAAAATTGTAAGGGATTTTCATTCCCTCAGTCTTTTTCTGCGAAAAAATCCAGTTTCCTCAACGAGGGATTCCCTTACTAATAACTACTATCTTCTGACTACTTATCTTCCCCGTAAGGACACACCTTCATACATATACCGCAGACGGCTCCCCTGCCGATATGCTTGAAGTGCTCCTTCATATAGGTGCTGCACTTTTCAGCATCAAAGATGTCCTCACGCTCACAGTCGGGTGACCACGATTTGCCGCTGATTGCGCCGCTCGGACAAGCTTTAACACAGGCATTACAGCTTTCACAGGGTGAAACAGGAACCGTGTTTTCCACCTCAAATGGACAATTTGTGAAAACAGTGCCAAGTCTTGCACTTGCACCGTATTTGCTATGAAGGAACATAGAACTTTTACCCACCGTACCAAGTCCTGACAGTGCGGCGATTTTCTTGTGTGAGTATCTGCCTTTATAGTTCCACCCATCCTTATTGATGGATTGAGATGCGGCTACAGTAATATAATCATAGCCTTTTTGCTGAAGAAAAAGACCAGCTTTAAGCAGGAGTGAGTCAATGAAGACATTAACGCTTCTGTAGTGGTTAAAGTATGTGTGAGTTGGTTCTTCACCGATTTCGTTAACAATAGCCTTTGAAAGTGCAACTACAACGCTCACAGCATAACGGCACTCACCGAAATCGCCGTCATCGACGCTGCAGAAGCCTACATCACTTGCACCTTGGGAAATAAGATATTCTTTAAGCTCGTCCTGAATCCGCATTTTAATCATCCTTTGTAGAAAAACATCTTTTTGCAAAGATCTATTTTGTTTTCATCGCTGTTCATAAATTTTATTGTGCCTTCCTGATCCTCATCGGCAAGCAAGTCGAGGTTTTCAAGCAACCTTTTACAATGCCTTGCAGCACCCTTTCCGCCTTCAAAAACAAGCACTTCATCACCAAGGATACGCTGAATCTGCCGTCTTGCAAAAGGAAAATGTGTGCAACCGAGTACAACAGCATCAACCTTATTGTCAGCATATGGGGCAAGAATTTTTTCGAGATAATCTATTTCTTCCTTGCTGTCAAGATTTCCGCTCTCGATAAAACGCACTAACTCCGGAGCAGGCAAGGGAATAAATGTAGCTTCACCTTCGAACCGCTCAACAAGCTTAAGATATTTCTGTTCCCTTAAAGTGAGAGGTGTTGCAAGAACGAGAACAATAGGTTGCTCCATAGAAAGAGCTGCAGGCTTAACTGCAGGCTCAAGACCTATAAGAGGATAACCGGGATATTTTTCACGAAGTCCTGCTGCAGCGGCACTTGTTGCTGTATTACACGCAATTACGATTGATTTCGCACCCATACCCATTAGCATTTCTACTCCTTCAACCGTAAGCTGACGGATTTCTTCTGTAGTTTTTACACCGTAAGGTGCGTTTGCCGAATCACCGAAATATATAAAGTTTTCATTAGGCATAAGCTTATAGAGCTTACGAAGCACCGTTATACCGCCCATACCTGAATCTATTACTGCAATAGGATCTGATTTTTTGTTTTCCATCATTTTCACCCACCTTATTGTTTATTATATCACACAATTTTAAAAAAAGAAACTGCAGAAACTCAAATAATATAAGTTTCTGCAGTTTTTATTCGATAATTAATTATTATGCTCTGTGCCACTTTACACCCTGGGGAGTGTCCTCAAGAACGATACCCTGAGCCTTGAGCTCGTCTCTGATTCGGTCAGCCTCAGCCCAGTTCTTGTTCTTTCTTGCATCGTTTCTCTGCTGAATAAGAGCTTCGATTTCATCGTCAAGGTTTGAAGCTGATTTACGGTTATAAAGGAGACCGAGAACCTCCATAAGCTCGTCAAATACCTTGATTGCATATTCAACGAGAGCTTTCGACTGCACACCGTCATTTACGTTTGTGTTTATATCCTTGACAAGCTCAAATACCGCTCCGAGAGCCTCACCGGTGTTGAGATCATCCTCCATCGCTTCAATGAACTTATCCTTCTTACTGTCGATAAGAGCAAGGATTTCAGCATCCTTATCCCCTGCCTCAGCCTTTGCATTCTTGAGAGCAAAGTCAAGATTGTCACGGCAGGTATAGAGTCTTTCAAGGGAAGCCTTACACTGTGCAATAGCATCAAAGCTGTAGTTGATGGGACTTCTGTACTGACAGGAAATCATAAGGTAACGGATGGGCTCATAGCCATACTGTTCAGCAACATCACGGACAGTGAAGAAGTTTCCGAGCGACTTTGACATCTTAACCTTATCAACAGTGATAAAGCCGTTATGCATCCAATAATTTGCAAAGGGAGCACCGTTGCAGCATTCACTCTGTGCAATTTCGTTTTCGTGGTGAGGGAAGATAAGATCCTGACCGCCGCAATGAATGTCGATTGTTTCGCCAAGGAATTTGCGCACCATAGCAGAGCACTCGATGTGCCAACCGGGTCTGCCGTGACCCCAGGGTGACTCCCAATAGGGCTCGCCCGGCTTTGCACTCTTCCAGAGAGCGAAGTCCATAGACTCACGCTTTACTTCGCCTACGTTGATTCTTGCACCTGCCTCGAGATCCTCAAGAGGCTGATGTGAAAGCTTGCCGTATTCACTGAATTTCTTTGTACTGAAGTACACATCACCGTTTACTTCATATGCGTATCCCTTGTCTACAAGCCCCTTAACAATGCTGATGATTTCATCCATTGTTTCTGTTGCTTTGGGATGAGTTGTTGCTTCACGGATATTCATACCCTTGGCATCAACCCAGAATTCCTCGATATACTTTTCAGAAATATCCTTAAAAGTAACACCTTCCTCATTTGCACGACGGATAATTTTATCATCAATATCAGTAAAGTTCTGAACAAAGTTAACCTTGTTGCCTCTGTATTCAAGATAGCGACGAAGAACGTCGAAAACACAAAGAGGTCTTGCGTTACCGATGTGGATAAAATTATAAACAGTAGGACCGCAGGCATAGATTTTAAATTCGCCTTCTTTAATTGGTTTTAATTCTTGTTTTTCTCTTGTGAGAGTGTTGAAAACTTTCATTGTTTTTCCTCCAGTTCTTTTATATGTTTTTCAAGTTTGTCTATTTTAGCTTTTAACAAGCAAAGTTCCTGTGATAAGGGGTCGGGCGTGTGAATATGGTCGAGCTTATCGACCCGTTTGCCGTTCTGCTTCACAACTCTCGCAGGCGAGCCGACGGCAGTTGAATTTTCAGGAATCGCAGAGAGAACGACAGAGCCTGCGGCTACATTTGAGTTATCGCCGATAGTAAAGGGGCCGAGCACCTTTGCACCTGCACCGACGAGCACGTTGTTTCCGAGAGTCGGGTGTCGTTTGCCGTGGTCTTTACCGGTACCTCCGAGGGTTACGCCCTGATAAATCGTACAGTCATCGCCGATTATAGCCGTTTCACCGATTACAACACCTGTTCCGTGGTCGATGAAAAAGCGTCTGCCTATCTGTGCTCCCGGGTGAATCTCTATATTGGTCTTTTTAACGCAGTGCTGAGAAATCGCACGAGCAAGAAAGTACATTTTATGATTATAGAACCAATGTGCCCTTCGGTATGCTCTGACCGCCTTATATCCGGGATAAAGAAGCATAATTTCAATATTGCTTCTCGCGGCAGGGTCACGGTCCTTGACACATTGTAAATCTTCTTTCAATCTGTCAAACATATATTATCACCTGTAAATAAAAAAATAAACCCCTGTACCGAAAAAAACTTCGGACAGAGGCGTTAATACGCGGTTCCACTCTGACTTATAACTCAAGCTACATAATAATAGCCTCACCGTTAACGCCGGCTTACGCCCTCGGATACTACAGTTCCCCTCGGGTGCTGACGGGTGCATTTCATCACTTCTTTAACAGGACACTTTCACCTTGCTGTCCCTCTCTGAGATAAAGGAAATGTGATTACTTCTCCCTTTAAACGCATTTGAATATTGTTTAATACATTATACACATCGGGTGCAGTTTTGTCAACAGATTTAAATTATTTAAAGAAAAAAACTGTCTTCGTTTTCCTTGAAAAAATCATAATAAACCTTTACGCACTCCAGATCTGTCCACTTGCGAAGCTTCATAGGATTAGAATCAATATCATATATCCTTGCCCCTTTAAGCGAAAGAAGAAACGGTGAATGAGTCGAAATAATGAATTGGCAACCGTGATTTCTTACAGAATCTTCTATAAAATATTTCAGCTCGAGCTGATTTGACGGCGAAAGGCTGTTTTCCGGCTCATCAAGAAGGTACAAGGCATCGTCCGTTATGCTGTCAACAAACAAAGACAGTGAGCTTTCACCGTTAGAGCGCTCCTGAATATTTCTTATAAGTCTCGAACGGATAAACTGTGATTGACTTTTGTTTCTGTTTCTCGCATCAGAAACTCTTTTCCAACGCTCATAGTCATCAAGTCCGTGTAAAATGGTGTCTGCGGTATCGCTGTTACTTTCAAGCCACTCCTGCAACAAATCTTCCCTTTTACTGTCAATACCGTCATTTACCCGACGAATATCAAGCACACGGTCAAACACATCATCACTTGTTATAACACAGCTTCTAGGAGAAAGAGATTTTTCAAGCGTGTAATCGCAAAGTTCAACATAGTCTCCGAAAAAATCCGTACGGTTAAAAGGTGAATTGCGCTTCAGCTCAAGCTTTTCGGCAATTACATTCAGAATCGTGCTTTTACCGCTCCCGTTGTTTCCGCAAATGATTGTTATGTCAGAAAATTCAAAATCATCAGGCAGACCTCTGTAACGGAACATTCCGAAGGGATATTTACTGGTATAAACATTTCTCATATTTTTGGGATTGAAGCCAAAAAAGAAGTTTTCATCCTCGTCTTGAGAAGGCAAATGAAAAGTGCTTAAATAAACCATAAAACACCTCAATAAGTTTTATTCTATAACCTCACCCACAAGATCACAGTCATCAACACCGAGTATTCTTATTTTTACAAACTGACCTTCGACAAGCTCGTCCTCGGTCGAAATAATTACGCTGGAATCTATTTCGGGAGCGTCCATATAAGTTCTGCCCATGTAAAGCATATTTTCTTCATCAAATCCGTCTACAATGGCGGTCATAACAGTACCGACTCTTCTTTCCTGCTTGCCGGAAAAAATCTCATACTGCTGCTGCATTATAATCTCGCTTCTATGAGATTTGATTTCATCATCAATCTGATTATCCATTTTCGCCGCAAAGGTACCTTCTTCAGGCGAATAGGCAAAGCAACCGAGGCGATCAAACTTCACATTGTTTATAAACCTGGAAAGTGTCTCGAAATTATCTTCACTTTCCCCGGGAAAACCTGTAATGAAGGTTGTGCGGATAACAACATCAGGTATTTTCGCTCTTACCTTTTCAATAAGCGTAGTTAAACTTTCTTCGTCACCTGTGCGGTTCATACGCTTAAGCACATCGCCATCGGCATGCTGTAATGGCAAATCAATATAGTTACAGATTTTATCCTCGTTTGCCATAACGTCGATAAGCTCATCGGTAAGACACTCGGGATAGCAATAAAGAATACGTATCCATTCAATTCCGTCTATTCTACAAAGTGCCTTGAGAAGCTCGGGCAGCTTTAATTCTCCGTAAAGGTCAATTCCGTAACGTGTGGTATCCTGCGCAACGACAATAAGCTCTTTGATACCGTTTGCAGCAAGACTTTGTGCTTCTTCAATTATATTTTCAATTTCACGGCTTCTGAATTTGCCTCGGATAGATGGAATCGCACAGTAGGTGCAGCAGTTGGAGCAACCCTCTGCAATTTTAAGATACGCATAGTGCGGCGGAGTAGAAAGAATTCTGCCACCCTCAAGAGGCATACAATACTTCGAGGGGAACTGCGCAACCGTTTTTCCTTCAAGGACTTCTTTGCAGATAGTAGCAATATCTCCGTTAGCTCCGATTCCTACAACAGCGTCAACTTCGGGAATTTCATTTAAAATCTCCTGCTGATAACGCTCTGCAAGACAGCCCGTAACTATAACACCGCTGATTACTCCCTCTTCCTTGAGAGAAACAGCATAAAGAATGTTATCAATGGCCTCTTTTTTTGCATCATCTATGAATCCACAGGTGTTAATTATAACAAGGTCGGCCTCGGAAAGCTCACCAACAATGTCAAAGCCACCGTCAAGCAGACGTGAAAGCAACATTTCACCGTCAACCTGATTTTTAGGGCAACCCAATCCTATCATTGCAATTTTATTCATCGTACACCTCACAAGGAATTTCTTCATCGATTTCATTTAAAGCGTCACGGATTTCACCGTAGGAATAACCAAGGCGCATAAGTGCATTAACTGCTCTCGTTTTACCTTTTTCGTCGGTCATTTTAGAAAGATACCGCTTTCTGATTATATCCGTAAGCTTTTCGCAGTCAAAGCTTATTTCATCAAGAACACAACTTATAACATCACGGCTTACACCTTTACGGTAAAGCTCCTGCTCGATTCTGCGCCTACCGTAACTCTTAAGCCTTACAAGTTCTGAAGCATAGAGGCGACAAAACCGTTCATCATCAATATAACCACCCATTTTCAGTTTCTCAACCGCATCTTCGGCACCTTCAGTATAGCCTTTTTCACGGAGCTTACGCAAAAGCTCGCTCTCGCTATGATCCCGTCTCGAAAGCAACGAAACAGCACAGTTATAAGCACGGCGTGTATGCACCGTGCTTTCCAACTCAAGATATTCTTCCTGACTGATTTCCTGTCCGTCTTTCAGGTACAAAGAGGCAAAATACATCGCATCAACAGTAAGCCTATACTCGTCGTCAATGTATATATGTATTTTATCCCCTTTACCCTTCTTATAAGTCAACTTCATTATTCGTCGTCATCGTCAACTGCAATATCAATTCTTGCTCTTACGCTGCTCGGCGTTCTCTTCGGAGTAAGAATAACAGGTTCTTTTTCCACAGGCTTTTCGTTCTTCTCGTCCTGTCCGAGCATAGCCTTACGGATTTTACCCTCAATCTCGGCACAAAGAGCTTTTTCTCTTTCAAGCAGAAGCTTAACATTATCTCTGCCCTGACCGAGTCTTGTTTCACCGTAGGAGAACCAAGCACCGCTTTTATTGATAATTTCAAATTTAACACCAAGGTCTACCACTTCGCCTATGCGTGATATACCCTTGCCATACATAATATCAAATTCAGCCTCTTTAAACGGAGGAGAAACCTTATTTTTAACAATCTTGGCTCTTGTTCTTGCACCGATAAACTCATTACCCGGAGCCTTGAGCTGTTCAATTTTTCTGACGTCAATTCTTATTGAAGAATAGAATTTAAGTGCACGTCCACCTGTTGTAACTTCGGGATTGCCGTACATAACTCCAACCTTTTCGCGAAGCTGATTGATGAAAATAACAAGTGTGTTTGATTTTGCTACAACACTTGTAAGCTTTCTCAATGCCTGCGACATAAGTCTTGCGTGAAGGCCTACGTGACTGTCTCCCATTTCGCCTTCAATTTCTGCCCTGGGCACAAGAGCAGCAACAGAGTCAACAACAATAATATCAAGCGCACCCGAACGAGCAAGTGCCTCTGTAATCGAGAGTGCGTCTTCACCGTTGTCAGGCTGTGAGACAAGGAGTGAATCTACATCTACTCCGACACCCTTCGCATAAACGGGATCGAGAGCGTGTTCAGCATCAATAAATGCTGCTTCGCCACCTGCCTTCTGTGCTTCGGCAATACAATGAAGAGCAAGAGTTGTCTTACCTGAAGATTCAGGACCGTAGATTTCAACAATTCTTCCCTTGGGAAGTCCGCCGATACCTGTAGCAAGATCAAGACCTACCGAGCCTGTTGAAATAGCTTCAACATTCATTTCAGTGTTCTGTCCGAGGCGCATAATAGCACCTTTTCCGTACTGTTTTTCAATCTGGGCAAGAGCAGCTTTAAGTGCACTTTGTTTGTCAGCCATAATTTATTCCTCCGAGCGTACAAATGTTCGATGAAAGTATTATACAATACGACAAAAGAAAAATCAACTGTTTTTCACGATATTTTTATTAATTTTGAACTTTTTTGCTTTATTTATTTAATTCACGATATTATTTTACAGATAAATTATTGACTACAAAATAAAAATGTGTTAAATTTAATATACTATAAATTTTAAAAGGAGAAATTTTATGGCAACTCAACTCAACAAAAAATACGGATTGCTGACTGCAATCTGCACCGTAGTCGGCACAGTTATCGGTAGCGGTGTTTTCTTCAAGGCTGAGAAAATTCTCACCGAAACCGGCGGTAATCTTCCCGTTGGTATTCTCGCATGGATCATCGGCGGCATCATTATGGTAGTTTGTGCTTACGCATTTTCAATCCTTGCAACCAAGCACGAAAAGGTAAGCGGCATCGTTGACTATGCAGAAGCTATGTGCGGCAAGAAATATGCTTATTTTATGGGCTGGTTCCTTGCTGTGTTCTATTACCCGACACTCACATCAGTTCTTGCATGGGTCAGCTCAAGATACCTCTGCGTTTTCGTCAATGCCTTCCTCCCCGAGGATGCTCAGCTTAGCATTGCAGGTCCCCAGTGTATGACAATCGCAGCTGCTCTTCTTATTGCAGTATTCTTTATGAATTCAATCGCTCCCAAGATTGCAGGTAAGTTCCAGGTTTCCGCAACCTTCATCAAGCTTATCCCTCTTTTCCTTATGGCTATCGTCGGCACAATCAAGGGTCTTACAGGTGATCAGCTTCTTGTTCAGAACTTTGTGAATGTTGTCAACGAAGACATCTCAACCTCAAGCGGTCTTTTCAAGGCTGTTGTTGCTACCGCTTTCGCATACGAAGGCTGGATCTGCGCTACATCAATCAACGCCGAGCTCAGAGATGCAAAGAAGAATCTTCCCAAGGCTCTTGTTATGGGTACACTTATCATTGTTGCAGTTTATATCACATACTACATCGGTCTTGCAGGCGGCATTGAGAATGAAGTCATTATGGCAGGCGGCGAGGCAGGTGCAAGAATCGCCTTCTCCTCAGTATTCGGCAAATTTGCAGGCGTTGCACTTTTCCTGTTTGTTGTTATTTCATGCCTTGGTACACTCAACGGTCTTACACTTGGCTGTTCAAGAGCTTTCCACGCTATTGCTTCACGTGATATGGGTCCCAAGCCCGAAATTTTCAAGCAGGTTGACCCCGCAACAAACATGCCCGGCAACTCATCAATGATGGGACTTTTCATCAGCGGTCTCTGGCTCCTCTACTTCTACGGCGCTAACCTTGACACTCCCTGGTTCGGTCTCTTCTCATTTGACTCATCAGAGCTTCCCATCATCACAACATACGCTATGTACATCCCCATCTTCATCAGCATGTTCCTCAAGAGTAAGGATCTCGGCTTCATTAAGGGTAAGGTTGCTCCCGTTCTTGCTCTTTTAGGTTCAATCTTTATGATTATCGCAGCTATATTTGCTCACGGCATTTATCCCTATCAAGCAGCAAAAGCTAACGGTACATTCTCACTTCCCGTTCTCTTCTACCTTATCACCTACATTGTTATTATGATTATTGGTGCACTTGTTATGAACGGCAAGAAGAAGGCAAAAAAATAAGTTAAAATCAAAAAGAGCTGTTACCTTTTCGGTAGCAGCTCTTTTTTTGCCTGCGTCTTATGTATATTACATTTCCATAAGACCGAAGCTTACGGACAGGGCTCTGTCAATTTTGCTCATATCCTGCTTACCAAGAATTCCCATTTTTTCACGCAGTCTCTTTTTATCTATAGTTCGCACCTGCTCAAGCAAAACTATCGAATCTTTTGCTAAACCACAATTATCTGCATCAACTCTGATGTGTGTCGGCAGGTTTGTTTTAAAACGCTGACTTGTTATAGCGGCAGCAATCACCGTAGGACTGAATTTATTACCAATATCATTCTGTACAATAAGTACAGGTCTTACACCGCCTTGTTCAGAGCCTATAACCGGGCTCAAATCAGCGTAATATATTTCTCCACGTTTAATTGACATACTGTCCTCCAGAAAAAGTGTATTCGTATTAGTATTCTTACCTACTGAAAATATATTTAATCAGTTCAGACAGTGTTATTTTATGTAAAATCGTATAAATTGTTAATTGATAAAAGAAGTACTCCGCAGCTGAAAAGCAACGGAGTATCTTTAATAACACACCAGTATTTAATTTTCAAAATAATTAAGAGAATATGCGAGTTCATTTACTACATCTGACGGAAGCATACCGCTTTTAGATGTTCTTTCACTTACAGCATCTCCTGTATATCCGTGAACAAAAACTGCCGCTGTAAGTGCATCGGTGAAGTCAAAGCTCTGTACAATAAATCCACCGATAATACCCGCAAGCACATCACCGCTACCGCCTTTAGAAAGCCCTGTGTTGCCTGTGTTATTGATATAGACTCTCTTGCTTTCCGGTGAAGAAACAACCGTATTTGCACCCTTTAAAACAAGATAAACACCGTGCTTTTCACTGAATTGCTGCGCAACGTTGATTTTATCAGAAAGAATCACGTTTTTCTCGAGTTTACTCAAGCGTTGCATTTCACCGATGTGAGGAGTTAGCACAATTTTGCTCTTAGCTCTTGACAAAACCGAAAGATCCTGTGAAAGAATGTTTAGACCGTCGGCATCAACAACCACGGGAGCTTTGGTGTTTTCGATAATTTCACAGAGAACTGCCCTTGTGTCCTCATTAACACCCATACCGCAACCGATTACAACAGCATCATATTTATCGAGGACTGAAAGAAGCTTTTTAAGACAAGAAGATGAAAGTGTTCCATCCTCGTTTTCAGGAAGCGGCATAAGCAGAGCTTCTGTAAGCTTGTGTGAAACGATATTATAAAGACTTTCCGGAAAAGCAAGGGTAACAAGTCCTGCACCGCTTCTTAATGCAGCTGAAGCGGCAAGCACCGGTGCACCTGCCATCGTTTTACTTCCGCATATACACAGAACATGACCGAAGGTGTTCTTATGAGCAGTAATTCTCCTTTGAGGAAACAACTTCTTAACCTCCGCTTTACTGTAGGTGTAAATATTGTCACCTACAACACGGTAGCAATCATCAGGTATTCCGATATTTGCAATTATAATATCACCGCAGCATTCCGATGCAGGATGAAATATATGAGCCGGCTTAAGCGCAGAAATTGCAATAGTGTAATCAGCTTTGAAACAATCAGGATCACAGTATCCGCTGTCAGAATACACACCGCTCGGAACATCAACAGCAAATTTTACTGCTTTTGAAGCGCTCATCTCCTTCATGAGAGTGCGCATTTCATCATCAAGAGCTCCTGCAAAACTGAAGCCGAAAACAGCATCAACTATTACCTCTGCATTTCTGATTGTCTGAAGTGAAATTTCTCTGTCTGCATCGTACCAGACTGTTCGAATAGATTGGTCAAGGACAAGCTTATACATATATGTTGCTTCCTGACTTGTAGGATAACCTGACGCAAGAACAACACAAACGTTATATCCGTTTTCAAAAAGCTTTCTTGCTACCACAAAACCGTCACCGCCATTGTTGCCTTTACCGCAGACAACAGCTACTTTGGTTTTGCGCAGATCTTCTTTTTCAAGCTCTGTACGGATATTCCGGGCACAGGCACTTCCTGCGTTTTCCATCATTCTTTGATATGTCAGACCTGTTTTTGCAGCATACTGCTCAACAAGCTTCATTTCTTCACTGCTTAAAAGTCTCATAATAATTACCATGCGTCACGAATATCTCCGTAATTTACGAAGATACCCGGGACGCACCTTTCTGAAAATTATTTCTTATTTTTCAAAAACAATCGTTGTAATGCTGCTTGCCGGAATGTCAACAGTTGTAACACCGCAGCTTTCATGTGTAAGCTCGAGGTTTCTTTCGGCATCAGTTGTATATGCCTTAACGTCAAATAAAGGCATACAAAGATTTACAGCCTTGTCCTCACCTTGGTTTACAATAACTACAACATAATCACCGTCGGGAGTTTTAAATGCCGAAACATTCATATTATTTTCAATAAGGTATACAGGATATTCCTTACCGTCAATTTCCTGTTTCCACCAGGCCTCTTCTGCAGTAATATCCGCAATACTTACATCGAAGTTAACCGCATGGCTTCCTACCGGTACAAACTTTGAGAAGTGTGCCATAGCATAATATCTCTTCGCGATTTCGTAACTGTTACAGTCATCGGAAGCGGCAATCATACTGTCAGCGTAAATACCGCCCTGGTTAACAGCAACCCAGGAGCTCCAGCTGTTTACCCCTGTAAGTGTAACATCTTCGCTGATGGTTCTCGCCATAATAAGTGCACCTTCGATGTCATCAATTGTGTGTTCGCAGGGAAGTTCACACCATTCGCTCATTTCAAGCTCAACGTCACTGTAATTCTTGTGAATATATTCACCGTATGCCTTCTTCAAAAGGAAATCGTTTGTCCAGTAGCTATGATAAGCATACGTGCCGAGAATATCAACTATGTCGTCATTCTCATAAATTCTGTCGATACAATCCATAGCGTGATCGCCAACCTGACCACTTTCGGCAAGTGAAAGCTTAACATCAAGGTTTCTCTCTTTGATTTCAGCAGCAAACACCTTGGCTAATTCAATAACCTCGTCAATTTCATAATGACAAGCTTCCTGACCTACCCATTCACCGCCCCAATCCCACTGGGGTTCATTTATGGGACTGATATACTTTACGGGTACACCCTTACTGATAAAGTATTCTGCTATATCGAGCATATATTCAGCAAAATCGTCGTAGCAATCCTTTTTAAGGTTGCTCTGTGCAGGTTCTAGACCGCCCGATGCCTGACCAGATACACACATCGAATAGTGCGGCGAATTAGCAAAAAGAACAACCGTATCTATACAGCCGTAGGAAAGGCAGAGATCAAGCATATCCTGTGCAGCCTTGTCCTTATTCCAGTTGTATTCATATTCTCCGCTTTCTTCATTGTATACGAGAAAGCTTTCGGCAGCTCTCCAAGAATTCTTGTTATCCCATATGCGTGAATCCGGATTGTCTTTTTCACCCGCACCTACATTGTAACGGTAAACGTTAAGTCCGAGTCCATCTTCAGAATAAAGAAGTTTAGCATAGTCTTCGGCTTTTTCACTTGCACCTGCAACCTGTGACCACCAGCAAGCCGATGTGCCCCAACCGGTAATCTCCTGCTGTTGACAAAGTGTATCAACCTTAAGCAGAATATGTTCCGGTCCGATATTGAACCAACCTACTATTGTGCTCATAACAAAAAGAATTGCAGAAAGGCGGAAAATAATTTTCTGAATCAACGTCGTTCTGTCCATAAAAATTCTCCTTAAGATATAGTTTTTATTATTTTACCACACATTACACAAAAAGGTCAATAATAAATAATTAAAAACATTTCATTATATTAAACATTATTGATTTTTGTCATACAAGGTGATATAATATAAAAAAACTATGAAACAGAGGAAATTGCTATGGCTAAAAGTTTGATAATCGCACATCGCGGTGCCAACAAATACGCTCCACAGAACACCCTTCCCGCTTTTAAAAAAGCTTATGAACTCGGTTGTGAAGGCTTTGAAACCGATGTTCATATTACCAAGGACGGAAAGATTGTTATCTGCCACAACTATACAATAGACGAAACATCTACCGGCAAGGGAAAGGTTTCAGATATGACCCTCGAGCAGCTCAAAAGCTATGACTTCGGCTCATATTACAGCAAAAAATACGAAAGGACAGAGATTCCCACTCTCGATGAATTTCTTTCCTTTGTTGAAACAACAGATATTTCCGTACTCAACATTGAAATAAAGAGTCCTAAAGAAAAAGAAACAGCTATCGTAAGAGAAACGATCAAAGCTGTAAATGAGCACGGACTTATAGACAAGCTTCTTATTTCCTCTTTTGACCCCCGACTTCTCGTAGAAGCAAAGATTATCGACAATAGGTGCAAAACCGGTTTCCTCTACTCACCGAAAAGTCCTACTTTAGCAAAAATGATATGGCGTCAGCTCAGATATACAAAATCAATCGGTTGTGACGCTGTACACCCCCATTATTTATTTGTTAATAAAAAGTTTGTAGAGGACGCTCATAAAATGGGCATAAAGGTTAATCCCTGGACAGTCGATGATCCGTTCAATATCGACAGACTACTTAAAATCGGCTGTGACGGTATAATAACAGACCTTCCCGATGTAGTCGGCGGTATGAGAAAAAGATATTTTGAAGATTAAACACCACAAATATATAAGGCGTGACTACAAGTCACGCCTTTTCTTATCTGAATTTTATCAGCCTGCAGGCCAACCGAACTGTCTTCCGCCCATAAAATGAAAGTGAAGATGATGAACCGTCTGACCGCCATCGGCACCGCAGTTATTCACAATACGGTATCCGTTATCAAGACCGAGCTCTTTACCAAGCTTTGCAGCGACTTCAAAAATGTGAGAAACTACTGCACTGTTTTCTTCTGTTATCTCTGCACAAGATGCGATATGATTCTTGGGGATAATAAGAATATGAACAGGAGCTTGCGGTTCAAGGTCATAGAAAGCAATAACACTTTCGTCCTCATATGCTTTTTTAGCAGGTATTTCCCCTGCAGCAATTTTACAAAAAATACAATCCATAATGTCGTCTCCTTTTTAGTATTTTTAATTTATTACACTATGCTTATTCAAGCTACCGATTAAAACTTTTCGATGGAATTAAAAGTTTTATCGTGATAATTATTGCTACTCGAAGTATCTTTACCAGAATCAATTATAACAGGAGCCTCGTCTGACGGAGCAACACTTACAGGGTGTGTTTTTTTCACACTCTTTGCCGGCTTTTTCCTGACAATATAAACAACTGCACCTAAAACGAAAATAATAGCAAAAATATAAAATACTCCGCCGATAAAATCGCTTGCAGCGTTACTGTAAGGCTTACCGTCAATAGTAATCGTGTCTATAATCTGATCAATATAATGACTGTAATCACTATCAAGAACATAGAAGTAGACCGTATACACCTTTTCATCGGTAGAAAACGCACAAACAGTATGTTCCGCGTCACCGTACTCCATATCCAGCCTCAAACCTTCAAAGCCGTTTGCGGAAAAGTTTCTGCCGCTTATCAGTTCATGATTTCCGTCATGATTCGAAGTATAACCGTAATAAGCATCGCGAATGTCATCTTCCGAAAAATTTATATAACAGCCTTTATCATAGTTATCTTTAATCAGAATATCAACGGCAAACTGGTTATCCTCGGTAATCCACGATCTTGTAGAATTGGTTGCTTCTGCACGCTCGTTATTGATAACCGCATCTTCGGGTAATTCAAATCTAAAACCCGAGCCCGAATACACCGATGCGCTTGCATAAAAAGCCGTACACGTCACAAGCATTATAATAATCAAAAGCAAAGAAATTATTCTTTTCATTCTCCTCATCCTTGTTTAAACATATTTTCTCTTTCTTTTCTTTCCCTTTCAAGTTCTCTTGCGGCAAAACCCGTTGCACTGCTACTGCCGGTAACGATACGTTCATTGAACTTGTTTATGCGTTTACCGTTTATCTCATAGTCAGGATCATCTTCAATTTGTTCCTGCGGAGTCGGATAAGATGTATCGGTATTCTTCTTTTTCACCTTCACCTTATCTTTACTGCTTAAGAACTTGAAAAGAATAGTTATTGCAGAAAAGAATACAATCGGAATAACGGCAAGTATCGTCTCATCAGTATCATCTTCATAATAATACTCATCAGTTTCATCATAATAAACAGTATAGTATGGCTCGAAGTAAAGCGAAGAAACCACATCTACGACACAGTTATATTCGCTATCACCAAATACAGAAAAGCTCAACACATAAATATATTCGTTCGTGGAAAACACATAAGAGATGCACTTTGATTTTACATCGTTATACGAAATTGTTCCGGAAATTAAAGCACAGTCTGCATCGTAATCATATACATAATCTGCACTTTCAAATTCGAATTCGCCTCCGTCAGGAGTCAGGAAATTACGGTACAGGTATTCTATCTCCTGAAGAGACATTTCGTAAATATATAACCCGTCATAGTTGAAATCCTGCTGTAAAGAAAACTCAACCATAGCATCGTTGGTCTGCCACTTTCCTACTGTATCCCCGTCGTAATCATAAGGGATTTCAGAGCAGTATTCAGGTATTACAAAATTAATTTCATCAAAACAGTAAACCTCTTCTTCAGCCCAGACATTTACAGTAAATGAAAAAACAATAAATAACGATAAGAATGCAGATATTATTGCTTTTTTCATAGAAATCGTCCTTTCTGTCAGATCATTGATGAAAGAATTGACTCCGCCTTTTTGATTGCCTCGGGAAGTGCATCAACGTCCTTTGCACCTGCCATAGCGCTGTCAGGCTTACCGCCGCCCGAACCGCCTGCAAGCTTTGCAACCTCTCTTGCAAGATTACCTGCATGTGCGCCTGCAGCTACAGCGGTTTTACCGCAACAGGTACAGATATTACCTGTGCCCTTTGCCTTCTGTACGCCGCCGATTACACCTACATAATTGTCACCCTTACTCTTTACAAGGTCACACATTTTACGAAGCTCATCAACTGTTGTGTCCTCAAGGAATGCAGTAACTAGCATTATATCGCCAACCTTAACTGCATTTGAAAGCATTGATTCCGTCTTAATATTGGCAAGAACACCCGAAAGCTTTTCGATTTCCTTTTCCTTCGCCTTAAGCTCTGCTGTAAGGGCAGCTGCCTTTACAGCAAGGTCGTTTGCATTTGCTACCTTCATAGCTGATGCAGCTTCAGAAATAAGGGTAAGCTTTGAATCAATGTATTTCATTACATTTTTACCGGTAACTGCTTCGATTCGTCTTACACCTGCGGCAACAGATGATTCGGAAACAATCTTGAACAGACCGATTTTACCTGTGTTTTCAGCGTGTGTACCGCCGCAAAGCTCAGTTGAGAAATCACCGACCTTAACTACTCTTACAACATCACCATACTTTTCGCCGAATAAAGCCATTGCACCCATTGCCTTTGCTTCATCTATAGGCATTTCTCTGACATCAACATCTATTGCAGAAAGGATAATATCATTTACCTTATCTTCAACAGCAGCGAGTTCTTCACTTGTCATAGCGGCAAAGTGAACAAAGTCAAAACGACATACGTCCTTATCAACAAGCTGACCTGCCTGTTCAACATGTGAACCGAGAACTTCTCTTAAAGCTGCCTGAAGAAGATGAGCAGATGTATGATTTCTGACAGTAGCCTGACGTGCTTTTTCACAATAAGCCGTAACTGCAACGTCGCCAACCTTTATCGCATCGCCTGAAAGTGAGCCATGGTGCATGATTACACCGTCAGCATCTTTAGTTGTCTTTGTAACCTCAAATGAGCTTTCACCGATTGTAATTATACCGCAATCGCCTACCTGACCGCCGCTTTCAGCGTAGAATGAAGTTCTGTCAAGGATAAGTGTTGCATCTGCACCGCTTTCGATAAATTCTTTTCTTTCGCCGTCAGCTACAATCGCAAGCACCTTTGCAGATGTATTGTTTTCAATATATCCCGTAAACTCTGTTGCAGGGAGATCCTTAAGCGATACGCCTGAATTTCTCCAGTCGGAATCAGCTGCGTCACGCTTTGCACTCTTTGCAAGGAGTCTTGCTTCCTGAACAAGCTCTCTGAACTTTTCTTCATCGACAGTAAGTCCGTTTTCCTCAGCGATTTCCTTTGTAAGATCGATGGGGAAACCATAGGTATCCTGAAGTTTGAAGGCATCTTCACCTGAAAGCACACCGCCTTCAGCCTTTGAAATCATTTCATTAAGCAGACCAAGACCTGAATCTATGGTCTTATAGAAGCTATCCTCTTCCATAGAAATAACCTTTTTGATATAATCCTTCTTTTCAACAAGGTTAGGATAAGCGTTTGCATTTTCAGCAATTACTGTGTCACACACCTCTGCAAGGAAGGGTCTGTCTATGCCAATTAATCTTCCGTGTCTTGCAGCACGGCGGAGAAGTCTTCTTAAAACATAGCCTCTGCCGCTGTTTGAAGGAAGAACACCGTCACCAACCATAAAGGTTGTACTTCTGATGTGGTCAGTTATAACACGAAGAGAAATATCCTTGTTTGCATCGTCGTGATAATTGATACCTGCGATGCTGATAATGTGTTTCATAATATTCTGCACCGTGTCAACTTCAAAGAGGTTTTCAACGTCCTGCATAACACAAGCAAGTCTCTCAAGACCCATACCGGTATCAATATTAGGGTTGGCAAGGCGAGTATAATTATTGTTTCCGTCGTTTTCAAACTGTGTGAAAACAAGGTTCCATACTTCGATGAAGCGGTCACATTCACAGCCAACCTTACAATCAGGACTGCCACAACCCTTTGAGGGGCCTCTGTCAAAATAAATCTCCGAGCAAGGACCGCAGGGACCTGCGCCGTGTTCCCAGAAGTTATCTTCTTTACCGAAGCGCACCATATGTGAGGGATCAACACCGACTTCCTTTGTCCAGATGTCGTAAGCCTCGTCATCTTCGAGATACACACTGACATAAAGAAGCTCTTCGGGAATTTCGAGCACCTTTGTAAAGAATTCCCAAGCCCAGGCGGTTGCTTCTCTCTTGAAGTAATCGCCGAAGGAGAAGTTGCCAAGCATTTCAAAATATGTGCCGTGACGTGCAGTTTTACCTACGTTTTCAATATCCGGTGTACGGATACACTTCTGACAGGTTGTAACTCTTTTACTGGGAGGAGTTATCTCGCCTGTGAAATACTTTTTCATAGGAGTCATACCTGCATTGATAAGAAGAATACTCTTATCACCCTGAGGAACAAGTGAGAAGCTTGGAAGCCTCATATGCTCCTTGCTTTCAAAAAAAGAGAGATATTTCTCTCGGATTTCATTTAAGCCCATCCATTTCATAATTAAACCTTCCTTTATCTTATTATGATTATTTAAAAATAAAAAAACCCGTCCTAAAAATCAGGACGAGACGAACTCGCGGTACCACCCGAATTGCATTAAACCAATGCCACTCTTAACCTTTAACGCAGGCGAAACGGTTGCCCTTTCGGGAACAGCTCGGAAAGTAGCGGTTCATTCCCCTACCTTACGGTGCTTACAGCCAACGGCACCGCTCTCTGTAAAGGTTAAAAGGATAAACTTCTTTCCTTGACGCTTTTGATTTATTAGGTTTATGAAGTAATTTTACTATAAAATCAAGTGCTTTGTCAATATCTTTTCTTCAAAGAAATGCCGTTCAGACGAAAAAACCGCACGTTTAATCAAAACTATTGAAAATTAAATACTTATATTGTATAATGCAGATGCGACATAAAAATACACAACAAAGGAGTTTTAAAAATGAAAAACAACAACGCACCCGCCAAAAACACCTTCGAAGCTCATCAGAAGCGATATTCAACCGCAAGAGCAGATCTTCTTATAATGATTGTACTTACAGTAGCAAACATTATTCTGATGTTTATTGGCAGCGATACGATGATGCTGTTTTCAGCAACCATCCCCTATTTTGCCGTGGGAATGGGGTATTGGAACGGTGAGCCGGAGCTTACAATTTTCGGTATTATTGTCGCTGTAATCTGCATTGCTCTGTACCTGATATGCTGGTTTATGAGCAAGAAAAAGTATCAGTGGTTTATCGTGGCAACTGTGCTTTTTGCACTTGATACGATAGCAATGGTTTATCTTTACGCTTCTTCAGGTGAAATAGAATCAGGCATATTCGATATGGTTATTCACGCTCTTGTGTTTTATTATCTTATAGTCGGATTTAACACAGGTAAAAAGCTTAAAGAGCTTGAAGCGACCAAAGACAGCCTTGGTGAAGGAATTATCGAAGACGGCTACACAAGCTACGAAAACAATGCCGATACCAACGGTAATACGATATACAAAAGAAGAGCAGATGCTGAAGTAAAATCACGCACCCTTGCTGAAGGAGAACACAACGGTCACCATATCTGTTACCGCAGAGTCAAGCGTATAAACGAGCTTGTTATTGACGGATACGTTTACGATGAAATTGAGATGCTTGTTGAGACGCCACACGAGCTAACGGCTGTTATCAACGGTGAAACGATTAAAGCAGGCATCACTTCTTCAAGCATAAGCTACATAGACGTAAACGGTAACCGAATAGCAAAAAAATTAAGATTGATATAACAGATGAATACAAACGAAAAATCCGCCCACCTCAGTGGACGGATTTTTATTTGGTGAGGATGAGTGGGCTCGAACCACCGACCCCTTGCATGTCAAGCCAGCCTGACGGCGTTAAGGTACGATTTTCATAGCATTTTTCTTGCTTTTAATAATCATTATTTCGGTTTTTCGAGCAAGTTGTTGACTTCAAATTGTTATTATAAACCAAGTAACTGCTTTTTCTTTTGGTCGAATTCTTCTTTTGTGATAACACCCATATCAAGAAGTTCTTTGAATTTTTTAAGTTCATCAGCATTGGTGTTGTTTGAATCGGCTATTCCTTTTTCTTCATTGACATTAGTAGCAATAAAATCACTTATTGTTTTTGAAACCTCTGTTGCGTTTTTCATGGAAATAAAGACAATCTTTTTAGATGTTGTTAAAATTTTTATACCGTTTAACCATTTCACCTCTATGATACCAGAAATTGCATCTATCGGTAAATCGATTTTTGTACCTGTAAATGTTTGTCCTTTAACAAACTTATCACTAACTATTAAATTACATTTACTTATTCTCCATGAGAAAATTATTGCAACTAAAAATAATAGAATTCCGAGTACAACAAAATATCCAAAGCCTTCTTTGCGCCCATAATGAAAAAAGAATAAAGGATAATCTTTATATAAATAATATGGCACATATTCATAATCAGGAACAGGATAAATAGAGTAGTAATACTTAAATTCCTCATTAAAGTATACCCAAATCGAAAAAACTACTCCAATTGCTAAACTTATCAGTCCTAATACATATAAAATCAATATTTTTTTCTTATCAAATGAAGCATTTGCAACAATTCTTTCTTCCATAATCATTTACCTTTCTACTTATTGTTAAAAAAACTTTAAAATCCAAGCAAATCTTTTTTCTTAATGTCAAATTCACTTTGCGTAATTATACCCATATCTAAAAGTTCTTTGTATTTTTTTATTTCATCAGCAGGTGATATCGTAACCATAGGTGCATTCTTTTGCTCTTTGCATATTCTGATTTTTTCCTCGATATATTTGTAAATCTCTTCCATTTGTTGTAAGTGAATGTCTGAGAAGGTTACACTATTTTCACTGTTATAAGCGTCTGCGTTATTGCCACTACGTGAACCTGGATATTCGAATTCAATATAACCATCTATTATTTTTCCAGGACGTTTAAATTGTAAAGATGTCAAATCAGAGTAGTAAAATTTCTTTTCACCTGCATAATACTTTTTAGTCAATAAAAAAGTAAATGCATTTTGTTTGCTTGTTAAAACACAGTATTCTTCATAAACTTTTAAATTTGATAGTGCGCTATCAAATTCATATACAATTTTTTCATTCATTCTTTTACATCCTTTCATTTTTATTTTGTGGTTAATTTTCTTCCTTTTCTCCTTCCTCAAAAACTTGCACCAATTTATCCCACAAAATAAAAAAGTGCGCCAACCGAAGCTGACGCACATAAAACGCAAACTCCGATTGTCGCCAAACAAACTAAACAGAATGGGGATATAACAATCCAAGCCATAATGAATTAATGGAATCTGCATTTTTAACAAAGTCCTAATTCATTATGACAAAATAAAGGTATAATTATCCCGTAAAAAGATAAAATATCCCCGTCAATTCTGTTTATTCAGTTTGTTTGGCATAATTAGTTTAACACCTTTATGCGAAAAAATCAATAGTTTTTCTTTTTATAAATCGAGTGCGGGTGTCCCGCCCATAATTATTCATTATTAATTATTCATCAGCGAAGCGACTTCATTATTCATTGTAAATCCGTTCTAAATAAATGAATAATGAAAAATGAATATTGAATAATGAATAATACAAACGAAAAATCCGCCCACTTTCGTGAACGGATTTTCCTTTGGTGAGGATGAGTGGGCTCGAACCACCGACCCCTTGCATGTCAAGCAAGTACTCTGACCAACTGAGCTACACCCTCAAAGCTCATATATAATAGCATAAGCTCTCTGCTTTGTCAAGAGAAACTTTGCCGTAATAAGCTTAAAAGTTAATTACACCGAGATGCTCAAGGAGAATTTTTGTTCCCATCAGAATGAGTATGATTCCCCCTGCAAATTCTGCCTTGCTTTTGAATTTAGCACCAAAAACGTTGCCGATTTTTATACCCACACAGGAAAGCGCAAACGTGATTACAGCAATAAAAACAACCGCAGCGGTGATATTGACATCAGGAAGAAGTGCAAAGGTTATTCCTACCGCAAGGGCATCGATGCTTGTCGCAATCGCCATTACAAACATTGTTTTAACGGAAAAAGCATTATCTCCGCCGTCTTCACAATCACACTCATCATCTTTTGAGATGGATTCTTTTATCATATTCGCTCCGATAATCCCGAGAAGGACAAAGGCCACCCAATGATCAACAGGCGTTATGTACTTATCAAAGGTTGAGCCGAGAAGATAGCCTATAAGAGGCATAAGGCCCTGAAATCCGCCAAACCACAGACCCGTTATAAGCATATGCTTTGGCTTCAGCTTGTAAACAGAAAGGCCCTTACATACAGCAACAGCGAAAGCGTCCATAGAAAGTCCGACAGCAATTATGAAAAGTTCAAAAATACTCATCCTATGTCTCCTATATTAATGTTTTTCCAACCGTCTGAAGTGATATAAAAGATTTCGTCATAGCCACATTTTCTTATTAGCTTAACTGCTTCATCAAAAGCGAAATCGAGTGACTCCGTGTTGTGCGAATCCGAGGTCAGTGTAAGTCTACCACCCTTTTCCCTGATATATCGGAGAATAAACTCTGCAGGATAAGGCACTTTCTTGCCGACACGGTACATAGCACCTGTGTTTACCTCAAAAAGTATATCAGGCTTACTATCAATAATTCGATCAACTGCGTCAAAAACGATTTTCCTGTATTCGCAGTCACTTTCGTCAAAAAGAGCAACATCAAGATTGAATTTAGTTATCAGATCTATATGTCCAACAACATCTACCTTGGTGTTGACTATGAAATCAGCAAGAGTTTTATAGTAATATCTGCTCATTTCAATGAAGGATCCACCAAAGAATTCATCAACCGCATTTTTCAAAATTTCAGCTGTGTAATCAACATCATAAGCCTTTCCGTCTCTTTTTAACTGATGCACGGAACCGATGACATAATCAAAGTCGTCAGGATTTACTCCATCAAAGTCATTGTCAAGCTCAATGCCGCACAGAATGTCTATTCTATCGGCATACTCTTTTTTTAAACTTCGGATTTCCTCGGAATAAAGTTTAGTTTTTTCAGCGGTCATAGTCCATTCATTTTCATCTCTCATCGGACTATGACCTGAAAAGCCGAGACTTACAAAGCCTTTTTCTATGGCAGCATTTATCATTTCTCTTGCTGTATTTTTACCGTCACAGTATATTGTATGAGTATGACAGTTTGATTTAAACATTGTATCACCTGCATAAAACAATCCCTGCACTACACAGGGATTGTAAATTTTTATGATTTGTTGGGGGTTTTCTTTGAAATAGTCTTGTTGAATTTATAATTAATCTTTTCAATGGGACCCATCTTATAATCAAACTTGCGCTCCTCGACTCTATCGTAAAGAGGAGTTTCAAGTCTGATAAAGGAACCATCACGGCTCTGGGTTGCGGCGAGAATAATAAGGTCACTATCCTTGGGAAGAACAACCTTTTCAGCATCTCCAAGGCTTATCTCATACATAAAGAAGAAGAGCTGTGCTGCTGCATTATCAGCCTTAAGCGAATGTGTATGTGTGCACTCCCACGCAAGTTTATCTGTTTTGATTTTTGCGGTTTCAGCAAGATCATAAAGATCCCAACGACCGATACGTTCATTTACAGACTGAACTGTAAGCTTAACCTTTTCATCGCCGACAGTAAACTCAAATTCCTTGTCACCGCCAAGACTTGCTGCAATAATGTAGAGCTTTTTACCGTAAACAGAAAGCTCCTGACCGTCAGCAGAAAGTATATTGTTTGCATCGGGTGCTGTTGAGCCTGTTCTGAAGGTAATGCCGGAGCACTCGATAGTCTCCGGGAAAAGTTCTCCGGGGATTGAAACATTAATCTTAGGAATAACTGTACTGTCTCTGTTAGTGTTGAAAGTTATGCCGTTCCTGTTATATGGAAGGTCTATCACAGCCTGCTGACAAGGTTCGGATACAGCCATATCTGCAAGCTTAACAGCAAATGTGCGTATCTGGTATGGAGCCATATCAAATACAAGCTTACCGTCTACAACCTTTGCCTCACCTATTTCATCTTCAAAAGCATTACACTCACGAGCTGAAACGATACCCTTACCCATTGAAAGCTCAATAGCTTCAATCACCTTGCACGAGCCTTCATTCACACGGATTATAATTTCATCGCTGTCCTCTGCCTTCTTGACAGCTCTAATAATTACATCCTCTGTATTGATTGAACAGAATGAGTATTCATCGCCGAGTATGCCTTCGTGCTTGTCACAGATAAACGCTGTAACAGGCTGATTAAAGAAACGTGAATAAAGCTGTGTGCCGTTTGAGTAATCACCGATATGTGAATAAATAGCGTATGAATATCTGTTAAGACCGAAATCAAGCATACCTTGAGCGCTGTCGTCTCTGTAGTATCTCTTGGGTGAGTGAAGAACTGTAAGACGAAGAGTTCTGTTATCCTTCTTCATCCAGGCATACTTGCAATCACTAAATACGGATACACCAAAATTCTCTGAACGGTCTGTAAGATCCGCCCACTTCTGTGCAGGTACGCTATACAGATTCTTTGTTGCAGTGCCTCTCTTGATAGCACCGAGACCAAGGTCAAATGTAGCTGTTTCATTAACAGCATTGAACATAAATCCGTTATGTAATGTCTTTTTGAATTCTCTCCATTCGATTTCATTGTAAACATTTACATATGGACAGCCTGCAACAAGTGAAACATAGTACCTGAATGAAGATTTTCCCGTCTTTTGCTCAACCTTAAGTGTAACTCTTGCAGGACCTTTTTCATAAACAGTGCATACGCCGTGTCTTGCGTACTCCCAGGGATACTTATTAATTTCCTTATATCTGAGCTCCCAAGCAGCATATTCCTTTGCACCGCTATAATTGTTAAGTTCAAATCTTATAGGCTTGTTAAGAATTTCTTTATCGTCAAGTGTCTTATCAATAATCGATGAAATATCACCGTTATCATCAACTGAAACGATGTACTTGAAGTTTTCAATAACCCTTGAGCCGACACGAAGACCTGTATTAATCTGACAGGGTTCCTTGCTGTAAATCACATCAATTACTTTGTAACCCATCGCCGGAACAAATGCAGCAACAGTAATCTTCATTGTTTTTTTGTCGGAGCTGTTTACCTGAGCAGGTACTTCTCTGCCTGCCTTATCAAATGCTCTTACATATTCATAACCGTCTGCAACAGGTATTTCGAAATCAACTGCCGAAAAGCGTCCGTGCTCGATACTGTTGCCAAGCACAACAGCAACACCCTTGACCCAAGATGTATCAAGTGAACGGATAACCTCAGCGCTTGCTGATTCGTATACATTTGTGAGCTGATTTGCACTAAGAATATAGTCGTTCCATGAACGCTGATACACGCGCTGTACAGATGTTCCGGTTATATCGTCGTGGAAGGTATGTGCAATCGTTCTCTTCCAACCAAGATCGAGCTCTCTTTTAGGATAAGGTACTTTTGAAAGTGCAGATGCAGTAACTGCGGCTCTTTCAGCCATATCGGCAAGCTCTTCATTCTTTCTGTTACTTCTCTTACTGAAAGCACGTGAGATGTATGAACCTACACCGTGGTCGGTCATAACCAGCTCGTTGTTCCAGGTAGGAAGATGTGACATATCGTCCTCGTCAAGCTGTGCCATATCTTCGAAAAATTCAGTAGGAGTGGAAGAAAGCACCTTGATGTCTTTACTGTCATTTTCAGAAAGCTCTGTGCAAACAGTTTTAACTGACTCCTCTTTAGGAGCACCGCCCACATCACCTACACCGTGATAAGCGAATGTCCAAGGAAGATTATATTTTTTGATATTACTGCTGAGTTTATCTGTGAGCTCTTTCTTTCCTCTTACGGTTTTGAAAACCGTACAATAAGATTTAGCATCGATTGAAGCAAAGCAGGAATTACCGTCAACACCGTACCAGAGACCGATGTCAAATGGTCTTCCGTAAGCGCCGCCCCATGTGAGCTTCTGGGTTGAAAAGCCCTTGAGTCCTGCGTGACTGATAATAGAAGGTAATGCCCAACCGAAGCCGAAACAGTCAGGAAGGAAAATATCGTTACTTCTCATACCAAAGGTCTTTTCGAAGTATCTGTTTCCGTAAAGAATATTACGGAAAAGGCTTTCGGGTGAAGGCACGTTAACGTCACCGTTTTCATAAGCACTACCGGTAACATTCCACTTGCCCTCTCTTACAAATTCCTTGACCTTTTCAAACTCTTCGGGATAATATTCCTCAAAAAGCTCATATCTGTAAGCACCCTCAAAGTTGAATCTGTAGTCGGGATACTTTTCAAAAAGTCTGAAATTATCATAAAGTGTGTCCTTAAGACAAACATTGATAACGTGTTCAAAGTCCCAGTTCCATACAGTATCAAGATGGGCTGTTGCGATTGTGTAAATTTTCTTGTCTTTAAAGTTCATAAAGCACCTCACAAATTTCACTCTATGTTTTCGTATACCGTTCAATAATATCATAAAGAATACCATTTTTCAACACAAATAAGCAAATATTATTCTCTTACAACAACATTTTCTTCACCGAGTAATTCTTTAAGATAACCGAGCGTTTCCCTGCTGATATGAACAGGATTTTTTGACTCATATTTTTTTGTATCAATATAGTAATAATACAATGCCGTGTCACCGTTCAAGCCCTCAAGAGCCTTGTCAACCTTACCTCTGACGGCTGCTCCATAACTTTCGAAACGAAGAAAAACACCTTTTCTCTGTTTCTTTTTTCCGAGTTCAGACTTAAGAACATTATAAGGATTCGATTCAATGGTTTCACATATAACCGTTGGCTCTTTTTCTTCGCGCAAACTGAGTCGCCCTGTAATTACAATTACGTTCCCTGACTGCAAGTGTACTACTCTGTCGGCATAAAGCTTTGAAAAAACGATACATTCAATCGATGCGCTTATATCCTCAAGAGTTATAAAGCACATTACGGAATTGTTTTTTGTTGTTTTCTTTTCAACCTTCGAAATTATTCCGTAAATTTTTACTCTGCCGTTATCTTTGTATTTTGAGCCGAATCCTCCATCGGTTTCAACTATTTCAGATATACGGTCAGCTCTGATTTTGACTGCCACCTCTTTATATTCGTCCATCGGGTGTCCCGAAATATAAAGGCCGGTTATCTCCTTTTCAAAATTCAGAAGTTCTTTGTAAGGCAATTCCTCAAAATCGGGAGCAGACATTACATTCATATCGGAAAACTGAGAACCTTCATCAAAAAATCCTATCTGACCGGCAACATTTCTGTTACGGTCTGCATCAAGCTCACCGACAATAACAGGAAGCATATACAGCATCTGACGTCGGTTAAGGTCAAGTCCGTCAAGAGCTCCGCATTTAATGAGACTTTCTACGGCTCTACGGTTAAACTCCTTTGAGTATACACGCTTACAAAAGCTATAAAAGCTCGTATATTTCCCCGCCGCTTCACGCTCGTTTATAATTGTGCGGATAAATCCTCTGCCGAGATTCTTAATGGCAAGAAGACCGAAACGGATTGCTCCGTTTTTAACTGTGAAGCCTTCGAAGCTGCTGTTGACACTTGGAGCGAGTACTTTTATTCCGAGTCTTGTGCACTCTGAAATATAGCCTGATACCTTCGTTGAAGAATCAAGTATACTTGTAAGTGTTGCGGCAAGTAATTCGCAAGGATAGTGACACTTAAGCCACGCAGTCTGATATGACACAAAAGCATAGGCGGCGGCGTGGGATTTATTGAAGGCGTACTTTGCGAAATTGCTCATTTCGTCAAAGATTTCATTTGCAACTTTTTCACTTACACCGTGACTGATTGCACCGGTACACACCTCATCTCCGGGAATACCGTAAATGAAAATCTGACGTTCTTTTTCCATTACGTCAAGCTTTTTCTTACTCATAGCTCGGCGCACAAGGTCGGCTCTGCCGTAGCTGTAACCTGCAACCTTACGGCAGATTTCCATTACCTGCTCCTGATAAACCATACACCCATAAGTAACATCAAGAATATCTCTGAGAAGCTCTGATTTATAATTTGTATCCTCGGGATGATGACGGTTATGGATATAAGTATCTATAGAATCGGCAGGTCCCGGTCTGTAAAGGGAAATAACAGCTATAAGGTCTTCGAGACTTTCGGGTTTAAGACGCGAAAGCACACTTCTCATACCGGCGGACTCGTACTGAAAAACGGCATCTGTTCTGCCTTGAGACAGCATTTCAAAGGTAGCCTTATCCCTGATGTCGATAGAATTAAGGTCGAAATCGGGATTGTTCTTTTTTATAAGCTTTACGGCATCTTCAATAACAGTAAGGGTGCGAAGTCCGAGAAAATCCATCTTAAGAAGTCCGAGGCGTTCAAGGGCAACCATAGTATACTGTGTAACCGCTGCTTCATCGTTAAGAGCAAGAGGAACATAGCTTGAAACCGGATCTCTCGTGATAACCACACCTGCCGCATGAGTCGAGGCATGTCGTGGCATACCCTCAACCTTACGTGCAATATCAATAAGATTCTTTACTCTGTCATCATCATTATAAAGCTGACGAAGCTCGGGTGACATTTTAAGAGCCTTATCAATAGTAATCTTAAGTTCATTAGGGATAAGCTTTGCAACCTCGTCAACAGTACCGTAAGGTATTCCGAGAACTCTTCCTACATCACGCACTGCGCCTCGTGCCGCCATTGTACCGAAGGTTACAATCTGCGCTACGTGGTCAGCTCCGTATTTGGATATAACGTAATCGATAACCTCCTGACGCCTTACATAACAGAAATCAATATCGAAGTCAGGCATACTGACCCTTTCGGGATTAAGAAAACGTTCAAAGAGAAGATTATACTTAAGTGGATCTATACCGGTAATTCCTATACAATAAGCCGCAAGCGAGCCTGCACCCGAGCCTCTGCCCGGACCTACGGGGATATTCCGGCTTTTAGCATAACGAATAAAATCGTGGACTATAAGGAAGTAGTCAACATATCCCATTTTATTGATAACATCAAGCTCATAATTGAGTCTGTCAATGTAATTTTGCGCAGGGTTATCACCAAAATGCTTACACAGTCCGAAGAAGCACTGATTTTTAAAGTATTCGAAGTGATCCATATTATTCGGCACTTCAAAATGAGGAAGCTTTGTGTTGCCGAATTCGAAGTCGAGATTACACATATCGGCAATTTTCTTTGTATTCGTTACAGCCTCGGGAATTTCAGAGAAAAGCGAAAGCATCTCTTCCTCGCTTTTTACATAAAACTCATCAGTTGAAAATTCAAGTCCTGTTTCTTCACCGAGAGTATGGTTTGTCTGTATGCAGATAAGCACCTGCTGAAGTGAGGAGTCTTCTTTTTCGAGGTAATGACAGTCGTTCGTCGCAACAAGGGGAATACCCGTTTCTCGCGAAAGTCGGATAAGATCGGGGTTTATCTCAAGCTGTTCTCGAAGTCCGTGATTCTGAATTTCAAGATAATATCCGTCTTCACCGAAAAGTTCTCGGTACCATAACGCCACCTCTTTAGCACCGTTATAATCCCCTCTTACAAGCGCAGAGGAAACCTCACCGGCAAGACAGCCTGAAAGAGCAATAAGTCCTTCGCTATGCTTACTGAGTAGCTCACGGTCAATTCTCGGTTTAGTGTAAAATCCCTCTGTCCACGCACGGCTAACCATAGCTATTAGGTTTTTATAGCCCGTCTCGTTCTTGCATAAAAGTACAAGATGGTACCTTTTATTATCAATTCCGTGCACCTTATCGTGTCTGCTTCTGGCGGCAACATAGCACTCACAGCCAATAATCGGCTTAACGCCTTTTTCTTTTGCAGCATTGTAGAAATCTATAACACCGTACATAACACCGTGGTCAGTAATTGCTACACTATCCTGACCGATAGATTTCACTCTGTCCATCAGCTTACCGATACGGCAAGCACCGTCAAGCAAGCTGTACTCTGTATGAAGATGCAGATGTGTGAACGCCATATTATTGCCTCCTTTGTTATTTTATTCTCTGTTTTTCGGTAAAATCCTTATCGGGATTTACTATAATCGTGTAATACTCGTGATATATGACCATACCGGCTTTACTTCCTGCAGGCTTTTTAAGCTGTTTCACCCTTGTATAATCAACAGGTACAAGAGATGAATCCTTCGCCTTACTGTAAGTTGCGGCAATTACCGCTGCCTGCTCAATAGCAAGGTCGCTGATTTCTCTGTTATCACCGCATATAATAACGTGCGAACCGGGAATTTTCTGGGTGTGAAGCCACATATCGGTTTTCTTCGCTGTTTTAAGCGAAAGCCTGTCATTCTGTATATTGTTTCTGCCGACGAGCACCCTGAATCCGTCTGTTGTCATAAACTCATATGGGGGAAGCTCTTTCGGCGGCTTATTCTTTTTAGCTTTTGTATTTTTAATGTATCCTCCCTGCGAAAGCTCAAGACGTATGAGGGAAATCTCCGTATCCGTATCAGCTCTCGAAAGCTCGTCGAGTACAGATTCGAGGTAAACAAGCTCCTCTTCGCCCTCAAGTATAAGCTCAGCAAGAAGCTTTTCCGCAGTCTGTGCCTTACGATATTCCTTATAGTATTTCTTCTGATTTTCCTGTGGACTTAAAGCAGGATTACAGGGAATTCTAATGATTTTACAGTCATCATAATAGTTTTCAACCTCGTAAAAGCTCGCTCCCTTCTGAAGACGGTAAAGATTAGCAACAATAAGCTCGCCGTAAAGCTTCAGCGTATCCTTATCCTCGCAGCGCTTAAGCTCCTGCTGACGGAGGCTTATTTTTCTTGAGGTTCTTTCTATAAGATTATTCAGAAGCCTGATAAGCTCTCTGCCTCGGTGGTTTATCCGGTTGATTCTGTCTCTTTCAAAATAAAAGTCGTCTAAAAGCTCCGAGGGACTTTCATATCTTACGCAGTTAAGCACAGCGCCGTACTGTCTGACCTCAATGTGCGACATATCCTTCGGCTTACCGTTTTCTTCGGTAAGCATATAAACTTCATCATAGGAAGTAAGGTTATCTTTAATTCGCTGAAACTCCGCAGTAAGAGCTGTGATATTATCCTCGTTAAGTTGTGAAACACCTATATCCTCAAAAGCTACTTTATTAGCAATCTCTCTTGCTACAACGGGAGAAACGCCC
Organism: Acutalibacteraceae bacterium; assembly: GCA_045532935.1. Lineage (GTDB taxonomy): Bacteria > Bacillota > Clostridia > Oscillospirales > Acutalibacteraceae > UBA6857. The sequence continues at coordinate 32,824 of JAZSGW010000046.1, read as the reverse complement.
TGAACAGATGCCATAATCGCACCGGAAAGGCTCTTATTATCATAAGAAAGAATACGTTTTACAGCTTCTTCAGAACTGTACTGTGCAAGGTCGAGCTTATCCTGTGCCGGAGGTAACCGATACTCCATTCCGGGAAGAATCTGTCGTACGGAAGAGGTGGTAAAATCGACACGCTTAAGGGCATCGACTATTTTGTCGCCCCTGATAAATATGAGATTAGAGTATTTACTCATTATCTCAATGCAGAGACTAACCTCTATTCTGTCACCGATTTCATTTGTAGCATCAAAATCGACAAAAAGAATTCTGTCACTTTCGTGCTGTCTGAACTGTTTGATAATTGCGCCCGTAAGGTATTTACGAAGAAGCATACAGAACATCGGCGGCACAGCAGGGTTATCGATTCCGTGACTTGTAAAATGAAGTCGCGGACTGTCGGCACGGACACAGAAAAGCAACCTGTAGTTTCCGCTCCTTCCGCGCAGATTAAGCACAATCTCATCATTTGTAGGCTGATTAACTCTGTCGACACGAAGACCGACAGCCTTATCATTCAGCTCATTTTTAATTTTTGTCAGAAAGATTCCATCAAGAGCCATGATTATTTCCCTATATATTCACAAGGTGCAGATTGATTTATAAGTACAAAATCTACATCTTTAAATTTCTTTTCAAGCTTTATTTTGAGAGCTGACATAGCAGGATTTTCCGTATTAAAATGACCGGCATCAATTACTGTTATACCCAAATCTCTTGCAAGAAGCATTTCGTGGTGCTTGATTTCTCCCGTAACGTAGGCATCTGCACCCATTTTTACAGCTTCAATAAAAAAGTCAAAGCCTGCTCCGCCGCAGACAGCAACCTTTTTAAGAGTGTTTTTACAGTCAACTACACGGCAGACTGTGTCAAGCTTTTCGGCGACAAGATGAGCAAATTCCGTTGAGCTTTGTTCTTTTACATCGCCTATTCTTGCCATAGGCAACGGGCATTCGGCATCTTCTACACCGACTGTATTCTGTATGCCGAGAATATCACATATCACATCGTTTATACCGTCTTGTGCACAGTCAAATGGGGTGTGTACAGAAATAAGATGTATGCCCTGTTTTGCAAGCTTATACGCTTTGTCATCTGAAAGAAAGGTCTTCTGCGGAGTAAAAATTAGAGGGTGATGTGTGATAATAAGGTCAATTTCTTCACTTAAAGCATTTTGTAAAGTCTCCTCTGTAAGGTCAAGGCAAATACCCACCTTATTGACCACAGCATTTTCATCGCCCACTAAAATTCCGCTGTTGTCCCACGAGCATTGTGTACTATATGGAGCAATTTCATTTATGTAATCGGAAACAGTTTTTACTTTAACCATTATTTACCTCCGAAATTTTCTGTTTAATTGAACAAAGAGTCTTTTCAAGATTTTCCTCGTCGGAAATCCCTGCCTTTTTTATTGCATCAAGCTTTTTTTCGAGAGCTGATACGACCTTACCGATATACATTTTTGAAACATCATCTGTATTATTAACAAGCTCTCCTATATATGTATACCAGCTTTCAGCCTCACGCTTTACGCCGTCATAATAAACGGAAATTATGCAGTAATGTCTTTTCCCGTCGGTTGCAGCAAGTTCTTTATCAATAACAAATCCGTTCTCTACTAAAAATTTTCTGAGCACTTCACCGTGAGTCATCGGTTGAGCTACGATATGAATTCTGCTGTCATATATCCACGGAGTACGCTCAAGTATCTCTTTTATGAGTATTCCACCCATACCGGCAATAGTGATGTCTTCGCAATCACCTTTTTTTATTTCGTCAAGTCCGTCAGATAAAACCAGACTTACCTTTTCAAGCATACCGCAGTCGGCAAGTGTTTTTCTTGCGTTTTCGAGCGGTCCTTTACGAAGGTCTGCGGCTATACCTTTTTTTATCTTCTTCTCCTGGAGGAGGTGCGCAAGTAAATATGCGTGGTCTGTACCTATATCAGCTACCGTGCTGCCCTCTCTGACAAGAGCCGCAACAGCCGAAAGCCTGCTGTCAAGTCTGATTTTTCCCATAAATTACCTCATTTTACAAAAGTGAGCCACCCGATTAAGAGTGGCTCACAGCCGTAATGCTTATTTTGATGCAAGGTATTCGTTGATTCTTGAAATAAGAGCATCAACGTCTACTCCGTGAACCATGCAAGCCTCTTCTACTGATTCGCCTCTTGAGGCGGGACAGCCGAGACAGTGCATACCCATTTCAAAGAAGAACACTGCTGTGCCTCTATCGGCATCAAGAATGTCTCCGATAAGCATATCCTTTGTGATTTCTTTCATTGTGTGAACCTACCTTAATATTATTTGCCGAGCTTATGCTTTAAATCAATAGCAGCCTTAGCCTTTTCAGCAATATGCTCTGCATCAAGACCGAAAATTTTAAGAAGCTCAAGAGCCGGGCCTGACTTACCAAAGGTATCCTCTACACCGAGACGAAGCACAGGTACGGGACACTCTTCACTGAGAGCCTCGGTAACAGCACCGCCGAGTCCGCCGATTACGCTGTGCTCTTCAGCAGTTACGATTGCACCTGTTTCCTTTGCTGCCTTAACAATAATACCCTTGTCAAGAGGCTTGATTGTGTGAATATTTATAACTCTTGCTTCGATACCGTCCTTTGCAAGTGCATCAGCGGCAAGAAGAGCTTCATTAACCATAAGACCTGTAGCAACGATTGTAACATCATTACCGCCTCTTAAAAGAACACCCTTGCCAAGCTCGAATTTATAATCTTCAGCGTTTACACGAGGCACTGCAAGTCTGCCGAAACGAAGATATACAGGACCCTCGTGCTCAACAGCTGCAAAAACAGCCTGCTTTGCTTCAACATCGTCAGCGGGGTTGATAATAACCATATTAGGAATGCTTCTCATAAGAGCAATATCTTCGCAGCACTGATGTGATGCACCGTCTTCACCAACGGAGATACCTGCGTGAGTTGCACCGATTTTAACGTTAAGCTTCGGATAAGCAACAGAGTTTCTTACCTGCTCAAAAGCTCTACCTGCAGCAAACATCGCAAATGATGATGCAAAAACGGTATAACCTGTTGTTGCAAGACCGGCTGCAACACCTATCATATTACCCTCTGCAATACCGCAGTCAACAAACTTATCGGGAAATGCCTTTTTGAATGTGATTGTTTTTGTTGCTTTTGCAAGGTCAGCGTCAAGAACGAGAATATCATCTCTTTCGCCGAGCTCTTTTAAAGCAGCTCCGTAAGCGTCTCTTGTTGCACATTTAATTACATCAGCCATAATTACACCTCCAGTTCTGCAATAGCTGCGTCAAGCTCTGCCATTGCCTGTTCATACTGTTCAGCATTGGGAGCTGAACCGTGCCAATCGCACTTGTCTTCCATAAAGGAAACACCCTTACCTTTGACTGTCTTTGCAACAATACAGGTAGGCTTACCCTTACATTCATCAGCTTTAGCGAAAGCTGCTTCTATTTCATCGAAACAGTGTCCGTTGATTTCGATTACATTCCAGTTGAATGCTTCAAACTTCTCCTTGATGGGATAAGGTGAGTTAACCTCATCAAGTGAACCGTCAATCTGAAGATTGTTATAGTCAACGATAGCAACGAGATTGTCAAGCTTTCTGTTACCTGCAAACATTGCAGCTTCCCATACCTGACCTTCTTCGATTTCACCGTCGCCGAGGGGAACATAAACCTTGAAATCCTTACCCTTAAGCTTTGCTCCGAGAGCCATACCGCAAGCAACTGAAATTCCCTGACCGAGTGAGCCTGTGCTCATATCTACGCCGGGAGTGTATCTCATACTGGGATGACCCTGAAGGATTGAATCAGGCTTACGCAGAGTCTTGATAAGCTCTACAGGGAAGAAGCCCTTAAGTGCAAGAGCCGCATAAAGAGCAGGAGCAGTGTGTCCCTTTGAAAGAACAAATCTGTCTCTGTCTTCATCATGGGGCTTTTCAGGATTTACGTTCATCTTTTCAAAATAGAGATATGTGACGATATCTGCTATTGAAAGAGAACCGCCGGGATGACCGGATTTTGCGTTGAAGGTGCCTTCGATTACACCTTTACGCACATTCAACGCGATTTTTTTGAGTTCTTTTTTTCTGTTTTCGTTCATTGGAATCCTCCTTATAAAAAGATGCTGAACAGGTATTATACCCGGACTGCATCAAAATTTACTTAACCGTTATTGATAATGTACTCAATCAGATCGGCAACTGCACCGTCATTACAATGACAGGTTACAAGCTTTGCTATCTTTTTCATACCTGACGGAGCCTGACCACAACAAGCCGGAAGTGCGACCTGCTTAAGCATTTCGTAATCGTTGAAATAATCACCTATAGCAGCTGTATTCTCCTTGCTTACGCCAAGAATTTCTGCAAGCTTAAGCACAGCTTTTCCCTTATTTGTATCCTCGTTTACCATTTCATAGCTCCACGGTGACGAGAACATAAGATTTTCCGTTGTGTCCGAAAGACTTTCAACATACTTTGAAACGCTTTTCATCGCAGGCGGAAGTCCGGTAAAAATAACCTTGTACCAGTTTTCTTTAGGGATTTTTTCAAAATCATAGAAATACTTTATGGGATAGCGCGCATTAATTGCAAGAATACGTGCTGAAGGTGTAGGTCTGAAAATATAGACAACCTTATCACTTATTACCTGAAATGCAACAAAAGGCATCTTTTTAACAGTTTTTCTCACTATATCAATGCAGTGCTCATTAAGCGGTGATGACCATACCATTTTTTCCTCTGCAAAATCATATATGCCTGCACCGTTTATTACAATTGCCTTACCGTCTGCAATATCCAGGCGCTTATAATGCTTACGCATTGAATCAGGCGACCTGCCCGATGCAAGTGTAAAGTTACCCGCGCACTCTTCTGTAAATCTGTGTATTGCATCGTAGTTTCTTTTGACAAGCTTTCTCGCTTTGTTATTTATTGTTCCGTCAATATCTGAAGCAATAAGCCAATTTGACCGATTTGTATTTTTCTCTGACATATTATCTTATCCTCCTTAAGAAGTCTGTAAAATATGCAGGGAGCTCGCTTTCAAGCTCAATATATTTACCGCTTCGCGGATGTTTAAAGCCAATAAGACCTGCGTGGAGACACTGCCCTCCTAACTCGGTAATAACCTTTTTAGGGCCATAAACCGGATCTCCTGCAACAGGATGGCCTATGTATGACATATGAACTCTTATCTGATGAGTCCTGCCTGTTTCAAGCTTCAATCTCAAATGGGCGAAGGATTCATATTGTCTGATGAGCTCATAATGTGTAACTGCATTTTTGGAATTTTTCGGTGTTACGGTCATTTTCTTTCTGTCAACCTGATGTCTGCCTATAGGAGCATCAATTTTACCCTGAAGATTTTTCATTTTACCGTACACAACACTCTGATACTCTCTTTTAAAAGAGTGCACCTTTATCTGCTCGGCAAGGTGAATATGTGCAAAATCGTTTTTTGCCACGATAAGAAGACCGCTTGTGTCCTTATCTATACGATGAACAATTCCCGGGCGGATAACACCGTTTATCCCTGATAGGCTTCCCTTACAATGATAAAGCAAAGCATTTACAAGAGTACCTGTATAATTACCTGCTGCAGGGTGAACAACCATATCCTTCGGTTTATTGACCACAAGCAGGTCGCTGTCTTCGTATCTTATATCAAGAGGTATGTTTTCAGCCTCAACCTCGAGCTCCCTCGCTTCGGGTATCAGCACGACAATTTTGTCGCCCGATTTAACCTTGTAATTTTTGGTCACAATCAGTCCGTTTGCCGTTACCGCTCCGTCTTCGAGAAGCTTCTGTGCCGCAGAGCGTGAATTGAGTTCACATTTTGAAGCGATAATTTTGTCTATACGCTCTCCTGCCGATTCTGCTTCAACAGCCATAATAAATGAATTAATCATCGGCTTCACCTATTTTTTTCTTATGCTTACTGTCCTTGTAAATCAGGTATATCTGATAAAAAATCAGAACAAAAGCTGCTACGGTTATAAGACAATCAGCAAAATTGAAAATATAAAAATCTACAAAAAGAACCTCAATATAGTCGATTACATAACCGCGGAAAACTCTGTCGATTATATTTCCAAGTCCGCCCGTAACCATCAGAATGCAGCACCAATAATCGAAATAATCCTTTATTTTGCCGGTAATAATGACATAAAGCAAAACTGCAACACAAACAATCGCAAGTACAGTAAGGAGCTTCGTTTTACCACTCAAAAAGCCCATCATAGCTCCGTCGTTTTCAAGATAATTGAACTGTATGATATTTTCAATCAGTAGAAACGGTGGATTACCCTTGAGTTTCAGATCGGCATAATATTTAATTAACTGATCAGCAACAAGAAGTATTATAACGCTGAAAAGCGATGCTATTCTCATACTGACACTTATTTTTTTATCAGAATTCAAACTATCACTCACTGTCTTTTCTTAAAAAGCTGAAGGGCTCGGGCTCTTCGTCTGTATCTTCATCGTCTGATTCATCAGGAATTTCGTAAAACGGTCTGTCAAAATCTGAAGCAACTCTTTCAAATCTGAATCCGGGCTCTTCTTCACCGCTGCTCTGAGCAGCAGAATCACTTGCAGCCGAAAAAATTCCTGAAATAATATCGTTAACATCGGGAATATCCGCACCGAAAAATCTTACATATCCGGGCTGAACACCGGTAGAAGGTTGAGGTGTCGGAGGTGATTCCTCTTCAGGTGACTGCTCAACATCAGCAACGCTTACGCCCTGGATTCCTTCAAATGTGAAGCTTTCAACCTCATCAGGCTCAACCGTCTTTGGCTGAACGTCCTCAACTACAGTGCTTACGGGAAGCTCAACTGCACCAAAAGCAGAAACATCTATCTGCTCGGCAGCACTCTGTGCGTAGGTAATAAGAGAAAGAATTTCGGACTTGATTTTTGCTGCTTCACCTTCAAGTCTTTTAAGCTCTGCATTAGCCTCTGCTATAATAATCTCCGCTTTTTCTCTGGCCTTTTTAGCATCGGCATAAGCAGCAGCAACTATTGCACCTGCTTTAGTATTAGCGTCCTCGATTATAGTCTGTGCTTTAACGTTGATTTCAGCAATATATCTTTCCGAGTAAAGCTCGGACTGCTGTTTGAGACTTTCAAATTCAGCTCTTGCTTTTTCTACATTTTTTTCTGCTGTAACTGTTTTGTCTGCGTAATAAGCATCTGCCTGCGCCTTTGTATCCTCAAGAAGTCTTTCTGCCTTTTCAGTAGCATCAGCAACTGTTCTTTCAGCAATCCCGTTTGCTTCCTCTATATTCTTTTCTGCTGTTGCCTTCGCCCAGATAAGAGCGTCAGCGATGGTAGTCTTACTTCTCTCATATTCTTCAAGTTTAGGCAAAACCTCATCAAGTCTGTCAGCAAGAGTTTTATTTTCAGCATAAAGCCTGCTGTACGACTGATACACGCGCTGCAAAAAAGCCTTTACTTCGTCAGCCTTATAGCCACCTTTACCGTTTTGTGAAAAATTCTGCGAGGTTATCTGATTTGGAAGCATCATATGTTATCATCCTTTTTAATAATATAATTATCGTATTGATTCAAAATCAACCTGGCTTTCAAAATCTCCGCAAAGCTCTACATTTTCAGGAACAAATACAACTATATTGTCATTGAGCTTTGCAAAAATCGCATTTGTAACACATCTTGCACCGTCAAGGAAATCCATAGCTCTTAGCTTATTTTCAGGTGAAAGCGGAGTGAAGTTTACAATGATGATTGTATCCTTTTCCATCATAAGCATAGCAACCTCTTTAGCTCCGTAAATCTCGGTAAGTGTGATAGAACTGAGCTTGAACTTATTGACAGATCTAACGCTGTTCATGCTATAGATTGTACCGCCCTTTTTCTCTGTTGAGGAAAAAGCAGCAGAGCTGTAATCGGGAGGTGTGGGTGTGGAAGTATATGTGGGAGCAGAGGAAAATCCGGTGGTCGCTCTTGATAAGAAATCATACTCCGGAGCCTTCATTCCGCCTGTGGGTGAATAGTAACCGCTATATTCGGGAGGATTGACTTCACCGTCAAACATTGATTCGCCGTCCTCATTTTCTGCACCGTAGTCCTGGTCTGGTGCGTCGTCCTCGGTATATTCTTCGTCACTTGCAAACAAGCGTTCACTCATTTTGTCCTTAAAATTTTTGAAAAAATCCATTTTAAAGCTCCTTAACTTAATATATTCTTTCGCCGAAAATGCTACTTCCGACTCTTACAAGAGTGGAACCGTTTCTTACGGCAGATTCATAGTCAGATGACATACCCATTGAGAGTACAGACATATCTATATTATCTAACTTTTTAGACTTTATGTCAACAAATATTTTATGCATTTTCAAAAAATATTCGTCAAGCTCTTTTTCATCGTCACAGATGGGTGGAATGGTCATAAGACCTCTGACGGAAATACCCTCAAGAAGAGCCGTCTCTGAAAGAAGCTCCTCAAGAGAAGCAAGCTCTATACCCGTCTTGCTCTCCTCCTCGCCTATATTGACTTCGATAAGGCACGGAGTGACTATACCTCTTTCAACACTTCGTTTCGATATTTCTTTTGCAAGTTTAAGGCTGTCAAGAGACTGAATCATAGAAACCTCGGAAACAATCTGCTTAACTTTATTAGTCTGCAGATGGCCGATAAGATGTGCCTCGCAGTTTTCAAGATTAAGATAAGGCTTTTTAGAAAGAAATTCCTGCACCTTATTTTCACCGATTAGAGTAATACCGTTCTCAATAGCACGGTTTATGAATATCGGGTCAACAGTTTTTGTAACTGCCATAAGTGTTATCTCGTCAGGATTTCGTCCGACCGAGGTAGCCGCTTTGTAGATTCTTTCCCTGATTGCTTCTATGTTATGGTCAATATCGGAAAATCGCTTTTCCACAGATAATTCACGCATAGCTGTAATCCTTTCGTAAACGTTACATCACAAATAGCTTCTGATTATATCAGCTGCCTGTGACACAATTTCATTTTTATCCTTGCCGTCAATGTAAATCCAGTTTATGTTCTCTCTTTTTCTGAACCAGGTAAGCTGTCTTTTAGCATAACGGCGGGTTTCCATTTTTAATTTTTCGACAGCTTCTTCTAAAGTACAAATACCGTCGAGATAGGGCTTGAGCTCCTTATAACCGATTGCCTGCTTTGCCGTAGAAGATATATCCGAAGCAAAAAATTGCTTTGCTTCATCAATAAGGCCCGCTTCAATCATCATATCAACACGAAGATTTATCCTGTCGTAAAGCACCTGTCTGTCAAGAGCGTTGATACCGATTATGCAGAAACGGTACTCACTTTCATTTAAATGCGACAGTCGACACTGCTCGGAAATTGTCATTCCGGTACTCATATAGACCTCAAGTGCACGTATTATCCTTTTCGAATCATTACTGTGAAGCTTTTCTGCTGTTATCGGATCTATTGTTTTAAGTTCTTCGTAGAGAGTATCAATACCTTCTTCTTCGGCTCTTTTTTCAAGAGTGATACGAACGTCATTTTTCTCATAATCGAGAAACTCCGTGTTATTTACAAGAGTGTCGATATAAAAGCCTGTACCGCCTGCTACTATCGGAAGCTTGTTTTTTGAAAGTATAGTATTTATAGCATCAGTGGCTTTTTTCTTGAACTCATTGACACTGAAGAGCTCATCGGCACCGATTATGCTTATAAGATGGTGAGGTATACCCTCTGTCTCTTCGTCGGTCGGCTTTGCAGTTGCAATATCCATACCCTTATAAATCTGCATAGAATCAGCGGATACTATTTCACCGTCAAACATTTTTGCAAGCTCAATCGCAAGTGAGGTTTTACCCGAAGCTGTGGGACCGACCACAACTGCAACCAAAGGTTTTTCCATAGATTATCTCCGATTATTGTATTCTGCCGAACTGTTTTTCAAGGTCATACTTGCTCATTTCAATCATAACAGGTCTGCCGTGAGGACAGTAACGGATTTCGTCGTCATAAAGCACCTGCTCTGCAAGAACCTTCATCTCGGCAGTAGAATTTTTATATCCTGCCTTAATTGCCGCCTTGCAGGCTGATGTATGGTGGATACGGTCAATTTTCTCGCTTTCCACATTAGTTTTGTTCTGTACAAGATAAGATGCAATTTCAACTACGGTGTCCTCAATATCGTCACCCGAAATCAACATGGGACACTCCCTGACAATTACAACACCGGAACCGAAATCCTCTACGAGATAACCTGCCTTGGAGAAAATATCGAGATTAGCAATTACCGTGTCATAGTCATTTTTGTTGAGAGTAACAGTCACAGGTGTAAGTAAAACCTGGGAGGAAACCTTGTTTTCCGCTGCTTTTTTTATTTTGTTATAAATAACTCTTTCGTGAGCAGCGTGTTTGTCTATAAAGTAAACCTTACCGTCATATTCGCATATTATATATGTTTTAAATGCTTCACCGATAAGGCGCAAAGGTTTCGCAGGCAGGTCTCTTTCCTCCTGAACCTTAACAGGAACATAATTATGTGAGGGAGGCACATATTCGCCCGGAGTGACGGTCTTTGTCTCCTTGATTGGCTGAACAGACTTATCCTCAGGGGCTTTTTCAGGTTTTACACGCTTGAATGATGACACAAGATCAGGCTCGTCGGAATTCTGAATCACAGGTCTTTCAGTCATCGGTGAAGCTACAGCAGCTCTGAACTGCGAAGAAGGCATGGCAGACCAGAAACTTTCTCTCTTTTCAGGTGTCCTGCTCTGAAAATCTACACTTTCACTTCGCACGGTAACAGGATTAACAGATTTTACCGTTGTGTCTTCATCTTCGACAGCAAGTAAAAGCTGACTTGTCTCTTTTCTGGTTTTTTCAGTAACTTTAGCAAGATTGACAGCAACCGGTGTATCGAGAGCTTCAATAGCACTTTTTACCGCATAATAAACAGCTGATGAAACTCTTCTCTCATCACTGAAACGCACCTCGGTTTTTGCAGGGTGTACATTGACATCTACAAAAGATGGCGGAATTATTACATTGAGAACGCAGCTCGGGAATTTTCCGACCATAACGGAATTTTTATATGCATTTTCCATTGACGCCATACAGGAACGGGATTTTATATACCTGCCGTTGAGGAAAAAATATTGCATTGAGCGTGAAGGACGGGAAAAAGCAGGCTTGCACACATAGCCCTTTACTCCGATACCGTCGAGCTCATAATCAACCTCGATAAGAGAATCGGCAAAGGACCTGCCGAAAACTGCATAAACAGCAGAAATAAGTCGGCTGTCACCGGGAGTCAGAAGTGCTTGCTTTCCTTCACGGATAAAACGTACGCTTATGTGCGGATTCGACAGAGCAATTCGGTCTACAACCTCTGCAACAGCATTTGCCTCGGAGACATCACGCTTGAGGAATTTCATTCTTGCAGGTGTGTTGAAAAACAGATCTCTGACTATTATGGTAGTGCCCAAAGGACAGCCCGCCTGCTCATAACGTGTTTGAACACCGCCTTCTATAGCATAAGATGTACCGCTTTGCTCATTTTCGGAACGTGTAAGAAGCTCTGTACGTGATACCGCCGCTATCGAAGCCAGAGCTTCGCCACGGAAACCGAGAGTGAGAATCGAATTAAGATCATTCTCATCGCATATCTTACTTGTTGCGTGACTTATAAATGCCTTTGGCACATCATCTCTTTCAATACCGCAACCGTTATCGGTAATGCGGATATAGGTTACACCGCCGTTGCGGATTTCAACGGTAATTGAGGTTGCACCGGCATCTATTGAGTTTTCCATCAGCTCCTTGACAACACTTGCAGGTCTTTCTACAACTTCGCCTGCGGCTATCAGCTCTGCTAAATGCTTTGATAAAACATTGATTTTTGCCATTGTGCTTCCTCCTTTTTATAAATTACACATCAGTGCTTTTTGCAAAAGCAACAAGCTCGTGAAGTGTTGTGAGTGCTTCGATAGGGGTTAATGTATTTACATCGATTTCCTTAAGCTTTTCGGCTAATTCGCTGTTGAATCTTGTTGAAAGAGACAACTGTGTCTCCTCCTTTTCCTCCTTCTGCGGAAGAGCCTTCATAAGAGAAGACGCGTCGGGTCGGTTAGCTTCAAGATACTTAAGGATTTTTCTTGCTCTGGCTAACACGCTCTGCGGGAGATCGGCAAGCTTTGCGACTTCAATACCGTAGCTTCCGTCAGCACAGCCGCGGACTATACGACGAAGGAAGATAACGTCCTCTCCCCTCTTTTTAACGGATATATTGTAATTTTTAACACCTTCAAGCTGATTTTCAATTTCAGTCAGCTCGTGATAATGAGTCGAGAAAAGTGTTTTAGCACCGATTTTCTTTTTATCGACGATATATTCAAGAACAGCTCTTGCGATACTCATACCGTCAAAAGTCGAAGTGCCCCTACCAACCTCATCAAGAATGATAAGGCTGTTTCTGTCAGCATTTCTGAGTATATCGGAAACCTCGCTCATTTCAACCATAAATGTTGACTGACCCGTTGCAAGGTCGTCAGAAGCTCCCACCCTGGTGAATATACTGCCGATAATTCCGAGCTCTGCCCTTCGTGCGGGTACAAAAGAGCCTACCTGTGCCATAAGGCAAATAAGTGCAACCTGACGCATATAGGTAGATTTACCTGCCATATTGGGACCGGTAATAATTGCACAGCGGTTGCTTTCGCAGTCCATATTTGTATCATTCGGCACAAAAGGTGAATCCTTAAGCATAAGCTCAACTACAGGGTGTCTTCCGTCTGTAATTTTAAGTGCAGATGAGTCGACCATAACAGGACGCACATAGTTGTTTTTTAGCGCCGCACTTGCAAGAGAACAAAGTACATCAGTTACTGCAACTGCCGCTGCTGTGGAGCTTATGCGGTTAAACTCTGCCGCAACTGCTTTTCTTACCTGACAGAATATCTCATATTCAAGCTTTACTATTCTTTCCTGTGCACCGAGCACCTTGCTTTCAAGCTCTTTAAGCTCCTGTGTGATGTATCTCTCGCAGTTTGAAAGAGTCTGCTTTCTTATATAGGTTTCAGGCACAAGTGCCTTGTATGAGTTTGCAACTTCGATATAGTAACCGAAAACACGATTATAGCCAATACGAAGCTTCGGGATACCCGTGAGTTCTTTTTCACGGTTTTCAATTTCAGCGATGTATTTTTTGCCGTTGTTTTTAATGTCAGCAAGGCTGTCGAGCTCCTCATTGAAGCCCGGGCATATAATGTCACCCTCCCTTAAGGTAAAGGGAGCATCTTCACGGATCGCCGAGTCAATAAGGTTATAAACGTCTTCAAGACAGTCAAGCGCTCTGTACTGGCTGACAAGATAGGCGCTGTTACAGTCAGCAAGAAGTGCTTTAACCGACGGAAGTGCGGCAATAGTCTGCTTAAGGGCGTTAAGATCCTTTGCGGTTGCCGTCTCATAAACAACTCTCGTAAGAAGTCGTTCCATATCAAATATATTTTTAAGAGCCAGACTAAGCTCATTGAGTTTCACGCTATCATTATAAAGCTCGTCAACAGCATTATGTCTTCTGGAGATCTGAGCGAGATTTATAAGGGGCTTTTCAAGCCACGAACGAAGTAATCTTTTTCCCATAGAAGTTCCCGTGCTGTCAAGAACCCATAAAAGTGAGCCCTTCTTCTCACGGCTTCTCATAGTCTCTACAATTTCAAGATCACGCTTTGTAGAGTATCCGATTTTCATATACTGACTATCGGAATAATAGTTTATTTCCCTTATATTATTAAGGTCGTTTTTCTGTACGTTTTTGAGATATTTTATAGCTGTTCCTAATGAAATTAAAGCTTCAGGCTGATCATTGAGATTAAGTTCAGCTATTTTTTCTGCCGAGAAGTGGTTATTACATATACCGACACATTCGGCGAAATCAAAATAAGTATCCTCGGGCACCTCACAGGTTGCCTCCGTTTTTTTGGAAATAAAAGCAGCTATGCTTCTTATTTCAGCGCATCTTCTGTTAATGATAATTTCACTCGGTGAAAAAACACCAAGCTCATTTACAATATTTGAGTGAATTTCATTGTTGTTTTCAAAGAATGTAAGGTTGAGACTGCCTGTCGAAACATCAACAAAGCAGATACCGCAACCGTTTTCGGTGAGATAAACTGATGTAAGATAATTGTTTTTGTTCTCGTCAAGCATCTCATTTTCTATGATACTGCCCTTTGTAACGATTCTTACAACATCACGCTTAACGATACCTTTGGCAAGTGCAGGGTCCTCAACCTGCTCACATATTGCTACTTTGTAGCCGTTTTTTACAAGCTTGGCAATATAACTGTCCGACGAATGGAAAGGCACACCGCACATAGGAGCCCTTTCGCCGTTACCGCAGGCTCTGCCTGTAAGAGTAAGCTCGAGAACAGCCGAAGCTATCTTGGCATCTTCGAAAAACATTTCATAAAAGTCACCCAGGCGGAAAAACAAAATAGCGTCCGGATAATCTCTCTTAATTTCAAAGTACTGTGCCATCATTGGCGTCATTTCAGACATTTTGTTTTTCCTCCTGTGTTTTATACAATCTGATTAATTAGTGACAACCGCTACAGCTTGAGCATGAACCGCCACAGCTGTGCTCTTCAGGCACTTCAGGCTCGCAGGTTGCAGGGTCTGCACCGTTTACACAAAGTCCGAGAATCTGCATAAGATAATTCATAAGGTTATCGATTTCTGCTCTTGCAGCCTCATAAGCCTTCATCTTGTCGCTGTCCATAAACTTTGTATAAACATCATTGAACTGCTCCTCATATGCGCGCATTTTATCGCTGTCAGGATTTTCCTTTGATGCTTCCATCTGATAGTTCATCTGTACCATCTGAATCTGTGCCATAAGCTCATTGAGTTCAGCGTCGTTTTCGTTCTCTTCTCTTGCTTTTGCAAAGTTGATGTAACGCTCGTCCTGCTGAATTGCTGCACCGAGCTCACGGGTAAGTTTGATAATGTCCATTTCTGTACACTCCTTAAAATTAAAATATTTATAACATACTTCTTATGAAGTAAATTTATACAAGTTCACCATAAACAATCCAGGTTCTGGGATTGGTTACTCTTACATCGGCGAAGTTACCTATAAGGCTCTCATCGCCTTCAAATTCGATTATTACGTTACCTTGGGTACGTCCGGAAAGAAAGCCGTCATTTTTGGTCTTTTCTTCAACCAGAACACGATAGGCTCTTCCCTTCATTGATGAAGTTCTTTCCCCTGCAATTTTCTCCTGCAAAGCGATAAGCTCGTTGAACCACTGCCCTTTTTCCTGCCTTGATACAGGGTCATCCATACTATATGCCTTTGTTCCGTGTCGGGGTGAAAAAATGAAGGTAAACAATGACGTATACTTTACTTTTTCAACAAGGCTTAATGTGTCCCTGAATTCTTCATAGGTTTCACCGGGAAAGCCCACGATAATGTCGCTTGTTATTGAAAGCTCCGGCATAAGCTCATAAGCATATTCAATAAGAGAAAGATACTTTTCGCGGTTATAGTGTCTGTTCATTTCAGCGAGAACTCTGTCGTTACCCGACTGAACAGGAAGATGCAGATGTTTTGCAACCTTTTTACATTCAGCCATAGCTTCGATAAGCTCTCTTGTACAGTCTCTCGGGTGAGATGTCATAAAGCGTATGATAAACTCACCTTCAATTTCATTGATTGCCCGAAGAAGTGCAGGAAACTGCTTATCCGCAGGCAAGTCCTTGTTGTAGGAATTGACATTCTGTCCGAGAAGGTTTATCTCCTTGTATCCTGATGCAACAAGTCCCTTTACTTCGTTAATAACAGTATCAAAATCACGACTACGCTCTCTGCCTCTTACATAAGGCACTATGCAGTATGAGCAAAAGTTATTGCACCCGTACATTATAGGTACCCACGCCTTGAAAGCACCGTCACGTTTAACGGGAAGACCTTCAACGATATTTCCGTCGCTGTCAGCTGTTTCAAACACACGCTTGCCAAGGCAAAGCTTTCTGTAGATAAACTCCGGTAATCTGTAAGAAGCGTGAGTTCCGAAAACGATATCGACAAATGGGTAGCTGTTTTTTATTTTATCTGCAACCTTCTGCTGCTGAGTCATACAACCGCAAAGGGCAATAATCATATCGGGATTCTGTTTCTTTACAGGCTTAAGTGCTCCTACATTACCGAAAACTCTGTCCTCTGCGTGTTCACGGATTGCGCAGGTGTTATACAGTACAAGATCTGCATTGTTCACATCAAAGGTAAAATCAAATCCCATCTCATAAAGCATCCCCTGAAGCTTTTCACCGTCAGCAACATTACCCTGACAACCGTAGGTATGAACAAATGCCTTCGGTTTTTGGGTGGGAAATCTTGAATTAAGGACAGTTTGCACAAGCTGTGTATATTCTTTTTGTTTGTTCAGCTCCTCAACAGGAAGCAAAAATTTACTCTGCGGTTTTTCCACGACTACATCTCCGTAAACCAATTTATTTATTCGCAGCATTTGAGAGTGCAATCAGCTTTTTCAGTCTGTGATTGACAGCGGAACGGCTGAGCACAGGTGTGCACATTTCACCTATTTCTCTTAAACTCGCCTCTACATATTCAATGCGAAGCTCTGCCACTTCTCTTACATCAGGGCTTAACAACTCAAAACTGCCGTTTGCCTTAAGTCTTTCGATTGCATTTATCTGCTCATAGGCGGCAAGAGCTGTCTTTGAGAGATTTGCATTTTCAAAGTTGTTTCTACGGTTTGTGCGGTTACGCATATCCTTGTAGATTTTTATATTCATAATAGAAAGTGACGCATTTGTTGCACCCATAATAGTCAGAAGGTCTTCTATGCTCTCACTATCCTTTATGTAAATAACATTTATATACCGTCTTACCATATGCTTTGCCTTAAGTCCGTAGTCGGTAAGCACCTTAAGTAAGTCAAGACTTAACGTACGGTAAGGGACAACAAATTCTATATGATAGCTCTTATTCGGGTCACTTGCTGTACCGCAGGAAATAAATGCACCTCTTAAAAAAGCGGCATTACAACAGCTTATACTGTCCTCCTCGTCCTCACATTCATTGAGAAGATTGCCTCTTTCAATGCGCTTTACACGCTCGTTTCCCGTCATAGAAAAACAGGAAAGTACTGTCTTACGCTCTTCGCTGTCGGTAATCTCGCAGGTAACCTTGCCCGCCTCGGAGGTCTGTTTTTTTACCGTTACCCCACAAACCTTCTCAATCATCTGTGCATACTTGTCTCCTACCGAAGCATTATCAGTAAGAAGAGAAATGTCGTTAGGGTCAAAGCTTCTTCCGAAAAGCAACATTCCGTAAGTCATTGCATGGGCACAGCAGTCGGGCATATCTTCAATTTTCATAAGCTCATCCTTAATTTCGGCCGAAAAAGACATATATACCCTCCTGTCTTATTTGTTTATGTCTCTGTGACTGACGCCGCACTTATATCCTCCTGCAAGAAGATGACGGTAAAGAGACTCGGCAAAGGTCACACTTCTGTGATGACCGCCTGTACAGCCTATAGCAATAATCATCTGACTTCTTCCGTCCTTCGAGCAAAGAGGTACAACATAATCACAAAAATCAAAAAGATGCTTTTCATAATCCTTTGCTTCCTGAAAACTCATAACGAAGCTGCTTACCCTTTCATCGGTACCGAAAAGAGGTTTAAGCTCTTCGACATAATAAGGATTAGGTAATGAGCGGACATCGAAAATATAATCAGCATCTTGCGGGACACCGTGCTTGAAGCCAAAGGAAACACATTGAATTTTAATTCCGCTTTTCAGCTCTTCTGTTTCCTTGAAAAAGTCAAAAATTCTGTTTTTACAGGTATTCAGATTAAGTGACGTGGTATCTATGACATAATCCGCCATCTGCCTGATAGGCTCAAGCAACTGTCGCTCTCTTTTAATCGCATCGGCTGTTCCTGAACTATCTACCCCTACAAGCGGGTGACTTCTTCTTGCCAGTCTGAAACGGTTGAGCAGCACATCATCTTTGCAATCAAGAAATAAAATCTTGTAGCTTATCATATACTCGTCAAGCTCTCCGAGAGTCTCCTGCATCTCTTCAAGATTGATTTCTGCTCTTACATCGGAAACGATTGCAACCTTTTCCTTCTTACTGTCCTCCTTAAGGGACGAAGCGAATACGGGTATAAGCTTAACCGGAAGATTATCGACACAAAAATATCCTATATCCTCCATAGCGTGTACAACCGTTGATTTTCCCGCTCCCGAAAGTCCGGTCACAATAATAAGCTGCATAATATCACCGTCAGACAGATCTGATTTCCCTTTCAAGCATTACGCCAAATTTTTCCATAACCGTGTCCTGACAGAATCTGACAAGGTCAAGGACGTCCTGTGTTGTTGCGTTGTCATAGTTAATAATGAAGCCTGCGTGTTTTTCGCTGACCATCGCGCCACCGATTCTTTTACCCTTGAGACCGGACTGCTCAATAAGTGCACCGGCAAAATATCCTTCAGGGCGCTTGAACACACTGCCCGCACTCGGATATTCAAGAGGCTGCTTATCTTTTCTACGCTGAAGAAGCTCACGCATTTTTTCGTGAATTTCCTCTTTGTTGCCCTTTTCAAGAGAAAGAACTATACTTGTAATTACGCAGTCATTGTCGGAATAAACGCTGTGTCTGTATCCGAAATCAAGCTCATTCCGGTCATAGTGACCTTTGTTTCCGCTGAAGTCAATATGGTTACAGAGTGAAACAACATCTTTCATTTCGCCGCCGTAGGCACCTGCATTCATAAATGCAGCACCGCCACAGGAGCCGGGTATACCGAAAGCGAACTCGAGTCCTGTAAGGCTATGCTCAAGAGCAAATCTGCAAAGCGAAGAGAGAGATGCTCCGGCACCTACCTCAATAGTATTGCTGTCAACAAGCTTTATCTTATCAAAGCCTTTGTCGATATAGATAACCGGTCTGTCCTTTATTCCGTCATCACTTACAAGAAGGTTACTTCCGTTTCCGAGGATAAAAGGCTTCATACCGAGTTTATTTATGATTGTAAGAATTTCCGTAAGCTGCTCCTCATTTTCAGGGCATATGAACACACTGGCATTACCGCCCGTTTTAAAGGTAGTATGATTTTTCATAGGCTCATCAAGAAGATAAGGTATGCTTCTGTCGGAAAGTTCTGAAATAAGTTTTTTCAAAGGATAACCCCCAGATTAATATTCAACCAAAGCCGCACCGATAATACCTGCATCGTTTCCGAGAGTAGCACGACAGATTTCAGTCTGTTTTTTCTGCTGCTTACTGTATCTACAGACACCGATATGCTTTCTCAGCGGCTCGAGTAGAGTTTCGCCCTCGTTACAGATACCGCCGCCAAAGCAGATAAGCTCCGGCTGGAAAATATTGATAAGGTTAACTGTACCGATGGCTATGTACTTGATATATGCCTTGCAAACTTCTGTCGCGCACTCATCTCCGAGTCTCATACCGTCGAATGCTGTTCTTCCACCGGCATTTTCTATATCACCTTCGCAAAGCTCCCACATTTTACTGTCCTTATTAGCAAGCATAGCCGCCTTTGTCTGATTGACAAGTGCAGTTGCTGAAGCGTATCTTTCCCAGCAGCCGATTCTGCCGCAGTTACAGGGTTCACCGTCAAGATTGATAATCATATGACCGATTTCACCGCCGGCGTCGTTGCAACCGACAAGCAGCTTACCGTCAAGAACGATACCGCCACCGACACCCGTGCCGAGAGTAACTGCAATAAAGCTTTTCTTACCCTTACCGCAGCCCGCAAGAGCCTCACCGAGTGCAGCGCAGTTTGCGTCATTATCGATGTAAACCTTTACACCGGGGAATTTTTCGTTGATATATTCAACAGCGGGAACGTTGTAAAAATCAAGGTTATTTGCATAAAGGATAACGCCTGTTTCACGGTCAACAGAGCCGGGAGTACCGACGCCAATACTTGCAATATCCTCAATCTTAAGACCTGCCGCTTCAATAGCATCGGCAATACAAAGGTTAATGTCATCAAAGATTTCCTTTGCCGGTCTGGGAGTGTTAGTCTTTCTCTTTGAAAGACCTACGATTTTATTATCGGCATCAATAACACCTACTGCGATGTTTGTTCCGCCTAAATCTACACCAATTCTATACATATTATTCACCTCTTAAAAATTTCCCCAAAGTTTGATTTCGTCGTCCTGCGGAATAATATCTTCTACCATTCCGAGGTTGTGCATAAGCTCTCGTGCAGCGTTGTAACCCATTTTTTTCTGTCTGTTATTCATAGCGGCAACCTCGATAATAACAGCAAGATTACGACCCGGCTTAACCGGTACAACAGTATAAGGTACGTGAACACCAAGAATATCGGTATATTCGTTTTCTATACCCATTCTGTCATATACCTTTTCGCTGTCCCACGGCTCAAGCTGAATAACCATATCTATTTTTTCATTAAGCTTAACAGAACCCATACCAAAAATACGTCTCGCATTTATGATTCCGATACCGCGCAGCTCAATAAAGTGACGGATATTATCGGGTGCTGAACCGACAATAGTTTTTGAGCCTGTCTTTTTGATTTCAACGGCATCATCTGCAATAAGACGGTGACCTCTTTTTATAAGCTCAACAGCCGTCTCACTTTTACCTACACCACTGTCACCAAGAATTAACACACCTTCACCGTATACTTCAACAAATACACCGTGACGTGTGATTCTTTCAGCAAGCTCGACATTAAGATAAGCAATAATTGCTGCCATAGAGCGAGAGGTAGAGTCGCTTGTTTTAAGGACGGGTACACCATATTTCGGAGCGAGTTCAAGAATATATTTTGGACAGTCAAGATTTCTTGCGATTATAATGCAAGCAGGCTGCTTTGAAATATATTTTTCAACCTTTTTGTAACCCTCTTCATCAACAAGACTGTTTATAAATTCAACCTCTGCTTTTCCGAGAAAGTTTATTCTTGTACAATCAAAAAAGTTATCATATCCCGCAATAGTAAGTCCCGGTCGGTGAACGTCCGGAGAGGTTATGAATATTTCAGAAGGGTCCTTCGGCAGATACAAAGGATCAAACTGATGATCTTTCAGTATTTTTGCAAGTGAAACTGAATAAGTAGCCATTACTCTCCTCCTTTTATATAATTACCCGTGCCGCCTCTTCCCGGCATTTACGCAGAAGCGTATCAGCCTTAAGAGGTATATCACAGTTGAAGCTGAACTTCATCATCGGGTGTCTTGTATCAGGTATTTCTTCACCGTCTTCGTTTTTTAATCCTTTAACGGTGATTTCAAAAGGCTTTTCCCCTGCGTTCATCGCTTCAAGGGTGTCGCCTTCAAAAAAGCGGTTACGCTGTGAGCAGTGAGCGACACCGTTTTCCCATTTCTCAACCACCGCCATAACGTCCCACTCGCGATTATATCCGCCCTTATAGCTGATATTGGCATCATCTGAAACATCCCCGTAGAAGAATCCGGTACAGTAATCACGGTAACTGACCTTCATCATTTCATCGAGAATCCATTTTTCAGGGACAAAATCATCAGACGGGTTTTCAAAATAAGCATCAATAGCCATTCGATAAGCATTTGTAACTACAGCTACATAATATGCCGACTTGGCTCTGCCCTCGATTTTAAAGCTGGTGATTCCCGCATCAATCATCTCGGGAATATGCTCAATCATGCACATATCCTTTGAATTAAGAATATATGTACCGCCCTCATCTTCGCCTATCGGAAAGTATTGACCGGGACGTTTTTCTTCAACAAGACGGTAATTCCATCGACAGGGCTGTGCGCACTCGCCTTTATTGGCATCTCTGTTTACAAGATAATTTGAAATAAGACATCTTCCAGAAAAGGATACACACATTGCTCCGTGAACAAAGCATTCGATGTCCATATCCTCGGGAATATTCTGTCGCATCAAGCGGATTTCGCTCATTTTGAGTTCCCTTGCCGTAACGACACGCTTTGCACCCATACGGTAAAAAGCATTTGCTGCTGCATAGTTAACAATTCCTGACTGCGTAGAAATATGTATTTCCACTTCGGGAGCATATTTTTTTGCATAATCAAGCACACCGAGATCAGAAATAATAAAGGCATCTACACCCGCATTTTTTGCGTTAATAAGAAAGTCGGGCAATTCGTCAAGCTCGTCATTTCTCGGAAGGACGTTACAGGTAAGATAAACCTTCACACCCCTGTCATGAGCGTATTTTACAGCGTCGTGAAGCTCATCATCGGTGAAATTAGCAGGTCCTGCTCTCATACCGAAGGTTTTGCCTCCGATATAGACAGCATCAGCGCCGTATTTACAAGCAGCTACAAGCCTTTCCATATCTCCTGCCGGAGCAAGAAGCTCCGGCTTTTTAATTTTTTTTATCATATCAGTTGGTTCCTTCAACATTTCCGTAAATTACTCTTTCAACATTCTCCTGATGTGCGGAAGCAGTTGATGCAAGGTAGATTTCACCGTTTTCATCGTGACAGAAGAAATAGTAATTTGTTTCGTTAGGATAAAGTGCTGCATGGATTGCTGAAGCACCGGGATTACATATAGGTCCGGGAGGAAGTCCTATCTGACTATAGGTATTATATGACTCAATGTACATTGCATAATGAACATCAGAAAGAAGGCTGAAGCTCTTAAGAATCTTGACATAGTCAGCTGTTGAGTCCATATCAAGAGTGGGATAAGATGCACTGTTGTTAAGTCGGTTGTGGATAACCGAAGAAACGTCAGCCATCTGGGAAGCATCTCTTGCTTCGCCCTGAATGATTGAAGCGATTGTAATCACCTGATCCATTGTAAGGCCGAGCTGCTTGAGACGCGCATCATAGTCTGCTGTCCATCTCGATTCGAAGTTTGAGAAGAGCTTTTCAAGTACAGAGCTTGCATTTTCACCGATGTAGAAATCATAGGTGTCGGGGAAGAGATATCCTTCTGCCTTGCGGTATCTGCCCTCATTATCAGCGATACTGCTGAGGAAGGGATACTGATTCGCTACGATGTCGAGGTTAGCGTAAAGCTTTTCTGCCTCACAAACCTCATACTTTTCAATTTTCTCAAATACCTCTGCGATAGTCCAGCCTTCAGGGAAGGTAAGTCTTACGGTATCCTTTTCAACATTATTATAAGCGAGCATACTGTCAAGAATGTTTTCTATGCCGCTATCTGCATCAATGTGATATACACCGGGCAGATACTCAACGGGTTGCTTGACTGTTTTACCAGTTTCCTCGTCTATCAAAGGCTCCCAAGTTTCCTCATCATAAACAGTTTCAAGGTCATAGTGTCTGAATTTACAGAAGAAATCGGTAAGAAGGGGCTGTGTAACAATTCCTTTATCTACGAGAATATCAAAAATTGTTTCATAGGTTGCCCCCTCGGGAATTTCAACCGTTACAGAATAGCTTTTATTCTTACTGTCGATGACAAGTACATCGTTTATGAATCCGAAAGCAACTGAAGACACAAGAGTAACGACCGTGCCGATAAAGATTACACATACACAGGTTGTAAGAAGACCCTTTGCAAAATTATAACCGAAGTTCTTTCTTTTTTCCTTCTTCTTTTCAGCCTTTCTCAAGCTCTTTGCCTTTGCTGCTTCAAGCTTTTCAGCATCGCGTGCCTGCTTCTTCTTTTTCTTTTCGGTTTCCTTTGACTTTTTTTCTGCAGCCTTACGGGCAGCTATCTGGGTCTCGGGTGAAACCGGGTCAGGCATACCGGTTACGTTTTTCTTAACAGGAACACCGGGATGTGGAGCAGGTCTTCTTACAGGTCGGGCAGGCTGTCCCGGTCTTTGCTGTGGAGCAGGAATACGGGTAGGCACCTCGTTTTTTTTGTCCGGTTCAGCAAAAAAATCCGATGACTCGGGTATATGTACCTCAAACCTTTTAACTCTATGACCCGTAGGATTAATTTTATCTGCAACAGGTGCTGTTTCACCGACAACAGGACTGTCCTGTGTCACGGGTGAATCTTCTCTTATTGAATTTGAAGTGATTTCGTCCATATTTTCAGGAGCGGCATCACGACGGAAACGGTCATCCATATTTCAAATCCTCCTTTTAGGTATAATTATATATCATCTTATCAGTGATAAGATAATTGACTTTAATATCGTGTGGCTTAACGGGAATGCTGTCACGGCGAAGCTCTTCAAAACAAAGTCCGACGCTTACACCGGGGAAGGCAGCAAGGTATCTGTCGTAGTAACCTTTACCGTAGCCTATTCTGTAACCCTTACAGTCAAAGGCAAGTCCCGGTACAACGCACAGGCACTTTTCGGTCGCATCAAGATGCGCACATCTCTTTTTCGGTGCTTTTATTCCGTACATACCTTCGACAAGGTCATTTTCATCTTCCACAAGGAAAAAATCCATAACCCCGTTACTGTCAAGACAAAGCGGAAAGGCAACCTTCTTACCTTTTTCAAGGCAAAGTCTGAATATCTCCGCAGTGGAGACCTCACTTTTTGAAGAAGAATACAGAAGCACGGTATCCGCATCGACGAATGCCGGCAACAAGGAAAAATGCTCTGCAATTAAACTATCCTTTAAAGCTCTGTCACAAACATTATCACGGAGTGTTTTAAGCTCACGTCTTAAATCTGATTTCATCTTGACTGTATAGTTTTTCTTATTTCGGTGCTTTTTTCTTCATTTACGAGACAACGGACAATTTCAAGTCCGAATTCCATCGCGACACCTGCACCCTTTGCAGTAATAAACTTACCGTCAACAGCAACATAATCGCCGTCAACAACTGCACCCTCGAGATCCTTTTCAAATCCGGGAAAGGCCGTAGCTTTTTTACCTGCAAGAAGCCCCTTGTGTCCGAGAATAGACGGTGCAGCACAAATAGCACAAACATATTTATCCTTTTCAACGGCAAAGTCAACAGCCTGCTGCACCTTGTCGCTCTTTTCAAGATTGAGCGTGCCCGGCATTCCTCCGGGAAGGATAACCGCCTGAAGATCATCAGTAAGAGATATTTCATCTGCGATTATATCGGCAACAAAAGTAATGCCGTGAGAACCTGTTACAGTCTTACCTGTAACACCGACGATTATTACCTCAACTCCCGCTCTTTTGAGCATATCTATGGGAGCTATCGCCTCAAGTTCTTCAAAGCCGTCCGCAAGAAAGCAGTATACCATTTTTCATTCCTCCTAATCGAGTGCAATATTCATATATATATCGGTGTAATTCCAATCTCTTTTAAGCTCGGAATTTATCGGATAAAGCATACCGAACGGATATTTTTCTGAAAGTCCGGATTCACTGTAGCCGTTACTTAAAACCTCTAGGATTTCACCGTCGGAGTTTTTTATGGAAATGCTGTCTCCATTCAGGTAAAAATCATATCCTGTTTTTTTCAGGCAATAAGCGGCATACATAAAAGCCTGTTCATCAAATATTATGTGATTTTTGCAAAGTCGATTTCGACGTGCATAATAATTTTCTGCGGTAATGACACTCTCATCAGCTGACACATCAACGTCTGCGGTGACGCAATACATAGCACTTACAAAAGCGAATCTGCCGTAATAATCATAAAGGCTTTTTTCACTCGGTACAAGCGATATAAAATCATATCCTGTCTTTTCGCAGTAAAGCTGTGCTTCTCTGATAAGCTTCGACATAATACTTTTACCTCTGTGCTTCACATCGGTAGCAGCTGCATAAAGGTAATAGCCTTCAAAATCTTCACCGCCATAATGAAGTCTGCTTTTAAGAAGATAAAATGCCGAAACCGCCTCGTCGTTTTCAATCTCGGCAAAGCAGAGTACACATTCTCCGAAACGCTTGTTAAAAATAAGCTCTATATAGCTGTAGCTGTCACCGAAAACTCTGTGCCACAAAGACTTAAGTGTTTCTTCATATCTGAATCTGTCAATCAACATCTTTCAGCTTCGCCTCATATTCTTCCCTGATAATAGCAGGGTGATAGGAAAGCTTTGCCTTGCGGAGATTTTCAGCTCCGACGTCATCTTCACGGTCGATGTATTTGTAGGACGAAAGCTCTCTTTTACAAAATTCACGGTTTATTATCGGGTATGCACCTCTGTAAACGGAAAATGCCTTTTCAAAGTGCACACAGAAGGTATTGTCGTTCATTTCTTCGCCCACGGTAAAAGCAATAACTTTACCGTCAACACGGATAAGACCACCTTTAAGTCCAAGGGCTTCATAATTTTCAAAAGCACGTTTTATGATTTCAAATTCATACTCCAGGTCTTCTCTGTACTCCGGAAGTGAATCCTCAATCCAACGCTCATTCATACCTATACATTCGGGAATATTCTCTATAGTAATGGGTTCATATTCCCATTGGTAGTTCTTTTCGAAAAATGAAATGTGATTTCTCTTTGGCTGATACTTTTTTCCGCTTAAGTTTATCAGGTCTTCACTATAATAAAGATAATCGGAGCCGTCACGGTCAAAGCTTATTTCAAATTTCCCGGGAAAATTACCTTCAAGTTCCTCAGCGAACTCCCTTGTAAGTCCGAAAAACACAAAATCCTTACCGAAGGTCAATCCGTCTTGGACAAGTGCTTCGACAGCTTTTTTTCTGTCGCCGTTTCCCATAGGATAACAGTACATCACACTATCGCTGAAAATACATCTTGTTACAAGACAGCCGTAGATTTCGGCAACCTTTATATCCATTTTCGCGGTATAGGAAAAAATATTACCGAAAGTATATTCACAGCTCGGACAACCCATTTCATAAGTCTTTTGCTTTATCCAATCTCTGTCGCTAATTTCAGGGGTACGAAAATCAATCATTTAAAGAGAAGTTTCCTTTCAACAATACTAAATATCTCGTCGGAAATATCCTCGCGACTTCTGATAGAGCCGTCCCTTGCGCAGTTGACCGTTATCCAGCCAAGCTTGTCCGCAGCGTAAACTGCAGCCTTATGACAGTGAGAAAGATAATCGGTGTCCCTTTCGTGGACATCTTTTTTATTCTCATCACCGCCGTATCTTTCTGAAAGAAGTCTCTGCGAGATTTCAACGGGCATCTCAAGAAAAATTACGCAGTCGGGTGCGGGTATTCCGAGTTTGTTATATTCAAAATCAAAGAGCCAATCCATATAAGCGTCCCATTCTTCCTCGGGGAGCTTTGTCATCTGATGGCAGGCATTTGAAGTTGTATATCTGTTTGCAACAACGATTTTATCGCTGTGATATTCTTTCTCCCAGTGCTTTTTGTAGCTTGCATAACGGTCGACACCGAAAAAGGTCGAGGCCGCAAAACAATTCACATCACCGGGTTTATCACCAAGCTCCCCTGAAAGATACATCTTTACAAGAGTGCTCGACGGATCATCATAGTAAGGCAGGTCAAGTGAAAAAATTTCATATCCCTTTTCCTTAAGTCTGTTTTTAAGAATTTCTGCCTGTGTGGCCTTTCCGCTTCCGTCAAGGCCGTCGATTACAATCATTCTTCCCATAGCAACCTCTTAATAAGTAAGAATTACGGCAAATACCTGAACTGTACCTTCGCTCATACGGTTTGCAATAGAATGCTTTTCACCGCCAAGGCAGATACAGCTGTCGCCTTCGTTAAGAAGTACCTCTGTGCCGTTGTCGTCATAGGTGGCTGTACCCTTGATGATATAAAAGATTTCTTCTTCGTTTTCGTGCACGTGTGCACCGATTGAACAGCCCGGTTCAAGTGTTATTGTTCCGACAAGTCGGGCGTTACCTTTATACTCACCCTTGAGAAGGATTTCTCTTACAACAACCTGTCCGTCACCGCCGCGCATATTCACCTTTATGTTGTCGTTCATTTCGTTTGATCTTTTAATCATCACATGGTACCCCCATTTTTATAATCTATAAGATTATACCAACTTTTTAGTTTAGAATCAATGATTTTTTCAATCTTTTTGGATTTTTTCTGCATTTTATTTGACAAAAGAGACTCAATATCTTACAATAATATAAAAGTTATAAGTTTTTTTACCGAAAGGAAGAAATAATATGCAGAAAGCAGGAGTATATGTCATCGGTGTTTCAGACTGTAAGCAGGAGGTATGTGCCGCTTCGGGCAGAATTTCCACCCAGAACGGAACGGCTCTTGAGATATTCGAAAAAAGCCACGATGAAGAAAAGAACACAAAACTTATTGATAAGGTTACACGCTCCGGGCATACTTCAACGGTAGAGCACGTTTTCTTTAACCTTGCTTTTGAAAATGTGTCAGTTGTTGTTGAGCAGTTTATGATAGAATTCCGCCTTGCATCATTTACGGTTAAATCACGTCGCTATGTTGACTTTGCCGATTGCGGATACTTTGTCCCCCATTTTGAAAGTGAAGATGCAGAAAAAGCTTACAGGGATAATATGGACAGTTTTTTCGGTGCTTACTCATTCCTTACAGAAAACGGTGTACCCAAGGAAGATGCACGATTTGTTCTCCCATACTGCTTCTACAGTAACTTCTACTGTTCACTTAACGGAAGAGAAATAATCAATGTATTAAGAGCGATGATTTACGGCAGAGGAAGTAAAATTTCTGAAATCAAAGCTCTTGGAGAAAGCCTGCTCAAACAGTGCAGAGAGCTTACTCCCGGACTTTTCATCGACTTCGAGGAAAAGAATAAAACATACCGTGATGAAATCGACCTCGGGTTTGAACTTGAAAGCAAAAAAAGTGACAGTCTCTGCGATATTCTCTCCTACACAGGTGATGGAGAAAAAAATGTCGGCATTACCGCACTTATCGAAAACTACAACTGCTCAAACGGTGATGCCGAAAAGGTGGTAGCTGACAAAGATAACCTTGCGAAGATTATCAAAGCTGTTTTTGATTCGTCAAGGCCCAGAGCTCTTGAAAGCTTTAACTGCACCGTTCGTTTCAATAAAGTTTCACTTGCCTGCCTTACACATTTTGCCCGTCACAGAATGCAGAGCATCTGCATACCCAATATACTGAAGGCTTCAAGAGATAGTTACATTATCCCCGAAACAGTAAAAGCCGACGAAACACTTCTTGATGTTTATGTTTCCTGCTTTGACAGAATGAAGAATTTCTATAAAGAGATGAAGGCGAACGGCGCCACAGAAAGCGAGCTTGTTTACTGCGTTTTAAGCGGTAACACTCTCGACTTTGTAAGCACACTCAACGGCAGAGAGCTACAGCTGTTCTTCCGTCTGCGTTCTTGCACAAGAGCACAATGGGAAATTCAGGCCTACTGTCTTGAGCTTCTCGGAAAGCTCCGCGAAATCGCACCCTTACTCTTCATAAATTACGGTCCGAGCTGTTATATTTCAGGCAAATGTCCCGAAGGAAAATTCTCCTGCGGGCGAATGCTCGAAATGAAAGACAAATTCTCAAAATTATAAAACTCACCCGACACCTTCTTCTTTCGAAAGTGTCGGGTATTTCTATATCAGAATAGGCTGAAGCTGTTTACCGCAAAGAGCCGCTTCAATGGTTTCTGCTGCTTTTTCAAAATCACAGACAACAGAAAAAGGCTTCTTCTGCGGGTCATCCTGACGCATAGGGATAAAATAATAATGCTTATTATTGAGAAGCTGACCTATGTTTTTTGCCGTTGCGCTCAAGGAATCATTGGAAGAAACGCCTATTACAACGGGGCGTTGGTTGCGCAAATGGGACTTGACGGCAAGAGTTACGGGTGTGTCATAAATTCCCGCGGCAAGCTTTGCAAGGGTGTTTCCTGTACAAGGCAGTACAACAAGCACATCGGCGAGTTTTTCGGGTCCGATAGGCTCGGCAGTTTCTATGGTTGCGATGATTTCTTTTCCGGTTATTCTTCTGATTTTATCTTTAAATGATTCAGCTGTACCAAAACGGGTATCAAGCGAATGAGCGTTAAAGGACATTATCGGAAGAACATCGTTGCCGCTCGCCACAAGCTTTTCCATCTGTTTCAGAGATTTTTCAAAAGTGCAGAATGACCCTGTAAGGGCGTAACCTACAGATATTTTCTTCATTATATAAGCTCCTTTCTAATAAGATAATCTGATATGTTTTCGGCCACACCAAACGGATAGAATTTTCCCGGTAATGCCGAAGCCAAAATATATTTTTTACCGTAAATATCAAAATGCTCCTCTGCAGCACCGTAAGGCTTCGAGGCAATCTCAAAATAAACGGAGCTGTTTTTAAGGTGTTTTATATCCTGTTCGTCAAAAATATTAAACGGTACCGTATTGAAAATATAGTCAAAATAAAAAAGAGTTCCCTTAATATTATTTATTTTCAGCACATCAAAACCGAGCATCTCCGCCTCGGCTGTCTGCACATCACTTCTAACAGCAACATAAACCTTCATTCCGAGAGCTTTAAGTGCAAGACAAAGTGGTTTTGCTATTCTGCCAAATCCCGTAACAAGGGCAGCTTTACCTGCAAGATATGAGTCGGCATATTCGAGTAACAGCCTTAATACTCCCTGAAATGTAAGATAGGCATTTTTTAAAACATAAGTCTCGTCAAGAAAATAATCCGCTAACCTGACACCGTCGACTTCAAAATAATCTCTTACGTCTTCAGTAAACATCCCCCCGACTATAAGCTGATTTTCTGAAAAAAGTTCTCTGCAGTTTCTTTCTCTGTAAAAAGCTATATTATTATCCCTCGACGGAAACGGTAACACAACCGTGCCGTAATCAGAAAAAATGTTTTTAGTAAGTTTTACATCTTCGGGAGATAAAATCTTGCAGTCAAGGCTCTTTTCTCTTAAAATTTTGCATAAAGATGTCTGAACGCTGTTATCACCAACCATTGCAATCTTATTATTCATACAACACCTTCTTTCTGTAACATTATATGAAATAAAAAATTTTCGGTTAATTTTAAAAAAGTGTTTACTAATTCAAATTTTTGCAATATAATATTATACTGTAAATTACTATGTAATTCTGAGGTGCTTAAAATGTACGAAATAGATAAATTATTAAAGGAAAAAAAGAGGATTCACTTTATCGGTATCGGCGGTTCAGGTATGTGTCCCCTTGCCGAAATTCTCCACACCTGGGGCTACGCAGTAAGCGGCTCGGACAACAATCCCGGTGATAACATCGATAAGCTCCGTGCTCTTGGTATGAATGTTATTCTTGGTCAGAAGGCGGAAAATATTGAAGGTGCTGAAATCATCGTTTATACCGCCGCAATTCTTAAGGACAATCCCGAGCTTGTTGCCGCGCTCTCAAGCGATATTCCCTGTTTCGAAAGAGCTGCACTTTTCGGCGCAATTTCAAGAATGTATTCAGACTGTATCGCAATATGCGGCACCCACGGAAAAACAACCGTTACCGCTATGCTGACCCAGGTTTTTGTTATGGCTCAAAAGGATCCCTCCGCTGTTATCGGCGGCAGACTTCCCATTATAGACAGCCACGGTATTGCCGGTAAAAGCAATACTCTTATCTGTGAAGCCTGTGAATTCAACGACCACTACCACGAGCTTGACCCCAACGTTGCCGTAATTCTCAACGTTGACGAGGACCATCTTGAGTATTTCAAAAATCTTGATAATATTATCGCTTCCTTCAGAAAGTTTGCAAATATGACAACGGATACTATTATTTACAACGGTGATGATGAAAACACCGTAAAGACCGTTGACGGAATCGACAAAAAGCTCATTTCCTTTGGCAGAAAAGAAACTAACGATTATTATGCCGATAACGTTACATACAACCGCGGTGCTTTCGGCGAATTCGATGTTATGCACAAAGGTGAAAAAATCGCTCATCTTAAGCTTAACATTCCCGGTGAACACAACATCACAAATGCCCTTGCTGCCTTTGCTGCTGCAAAGAACGGCGGCTGCACCAACAAGGAGTGCGAAATCGGAATCAGCGCATTCGGCGGTGCCGGCAGACGCTTTGAAGTTCACGGTGAGTTTAACGGTATTACTATTGCCGATGACTATGCACATCACCCCGGTGAGCTTGAAGTTACTCTCAATGCTGTTATGAAAATGGGTTATAATACTGTATGGGCAGTTTTCCAGCCCTTCACCTATTCAAGGACAAAGCTTCTCTTCGATGATTTTGTAAGAGTTCTGCAGATTCCCGATAAATGCGTAATGACAGAAATAATGGGTTCAAGAGAGGTCAATACCTACGGCATTTATACCAAAGACCTTGCCGAAAAAATTCCCGGAAGTGTATGGTTCAACAGCTTTGAGGAAATCGCTGACTATGTGCTTGCCAATACAAAAAAAGGTGACATCATAATCACACTCGGTTGCGGAGACATTTACAAGTGCGCTAAAATTATGGTGGAAAAATTGAAATAAATTCCATCACTTTATATGAATTATATTAGCCGCAAATGCCATACTATTTTCAGCGGATAAGCAATGGCGTTTGCGGCTTCTCCGCGCCCGATATGCGTGGGGAAGCCCAACGCGATCGGATTTTACACCGCACGGACAAATCAACAAACCTAAAGTGTCACACTGATTACTGCGAAGAGCAAAAGATTCTTTGCTACGTTCAGAACGACATATGTTTGATTGATTTTGAAGTGCGGAAAGTAGTTCACACATTGGTGTGGACTTTCAGATATGGATAAAATCCTCACCGCCAACGTGTAAATCCACGACGGATTTGGTAGGACGGCACGGCAAAGGCTGTGCCGAGAGGGCAAGGAAGGATTTTATCAACGGAGTGTCTTTACATTAAAAGTGAAGACAGAAAGCACCTCACAGAAAGAGATCTGCGAGGTGCTTTAATCTTTTTAGTATAATCAGGCAATTCATTTAATTTGCATTTT
>JAZSGW010000028.1:0-23985 GCA_045532935.1 Acutalibacteraceae bacterium | reverse complement strand
CAAGCGGTCACGCGGTGCGCGTCTGCACTACTGTGAAAAAATAATATGCTTATGACGGCGAGAGCTGTTCATATAAATGCAGACGTGACGGAATTGGCAGACGCGCTAGATTCAGGTTCTAGTGAAAGCAATTTCATGTGGGTTCAAGTCCCATCGTCTGCACCAAAGCCAACCGATAGGTTGGCTTTTTCTTTTTAACATTGACAAGCCATAAAACAGTTGATAAAATAAAAGTACAATATATTTTAAAAGGTGATCAAAATGAAGAAAACTGTAGCACTTATTCTTTCGTTTATTATAATTCTGGGTGTTGCCCCCTTCAGCGTATCTGCAAAATCGGATTTTTCAGTAATCGGACTTAAGGTTAATTATGACGACAACCCTATGCTTGCCGACTGTGAAAACATAAACTTTTCCTGGCAGATGAAATCTGATAAAACAGGTGCAAAACAGACAGCTTACCGGCTGAAACTTTATAGCTTTGACAGGATAAATAATGACGCAGGAGAGTTGATTTCAGACAGCGGAAAAGTACAAAGCGATAAATCTGTCGGTATCAGCTGCGGTAAAAATCTGTCCCACGATGAAAAATATGCGTGGTGCGTTACGGTATGGAATGAAGACGGCGTTGCTGTAACCTCTGATACAGCCTATTTCGAAACAGCACCGAAAAATGACTTCTTTAATGATACAAAATGGATAAGCGGAAATGATAACACCTCAGTTTTAAGGGGTGAATTTTCCGCTGAAAAAGATATAGCTTATGCGAAGGTCTATGCTTCATCTATAGGCGTATTCGATCTTTTCATAAATGGCAAGCGTGTAGGCGAAAACACCTCCGAGGACACATTCTACGATGAAATGAAGCCCGGCTGGAGCGATTACACAAAGAGAATACTTTATTACTCCTATGATATTACCTCATACCTTGACGGCTGTTCTGTCAACGGTTTTTCCGCTATGCTCGGCAACGGCTGGGCTTTGGGCAGAATCTCAAACGGACATTACGGTTTTGCAAAAACAGCCTTTATTATGAAAGCTCATATTATTTATACCGACGGCACAGATACCTGGTTTTCAACATCTTCAGACTGGAAATACAGTGACGACAGCGCCGTAACAGAAAGTGACATTTACGACGGTGAAGCCTATAATGCTAATTTCTATGACGGTTGCGAGGTATCAAAAGCCACTTTCGACACTTCGGATTGGGCAAATGCTGACGACAGCATAATCTATAAAGGAGAATTGACACCTCATACAGGCGCAAGCGCAAGAATCCGTGACGACCTTGAAAGAAATGCAGAAAAGGTTACGGTTTATGAAGGCACTAAGGATAACGGCAGTGATTTCGGAGAAATTAACGTTATAAGTGAAAGCCAAACCTTCAGTGAGTTCATTCTTAAAAAAGGACAGACAGCAATTTTGGATTTAGGGCAAAATATTACGGGCTGGCAAAAAATCAGCTTTACCGCCGACAAAAACACCGAGATAAATTTTGACTATGCCGAGATGCTCAACGACAGCGGCCTTATCTCAAGAAAAAACGACGGTCCGAAGGGATCACTCTATACTGAAAATTATCGAAGTGCAAAAGCTGACGGAAAATATATCGCTTGCGGTAACGGTACAGAAACCTGTTACGGAAGATTTACATTTTACGGCTTCAGATATGTATCAGTAACTGCCGACAAAGATATAACAATCACCGACTTCAAAGGTCAGGTTGTAACCTCTATAGAAAATGAATCAGGAAGCATCGAAACTTCAGACGAAAGTATAAACAAGCTCTTTTCCAATATTCTCTGGAGTCAGAGAGGAAATTATCTGAGTATTCCCACAGACTGTCCTCAGAGAGATGAAAAACTCGGTTGGACGGGTGATGCACAGATTTTTATCGGCGCCGCCTCTTATAACGCAGATGTTAAAACCTTTATGGATAAATGGTTGAAGGATTTGCGCGACAGTCAGGGAGCAGACGGACGGTACACAGATATTGCACCGTACATTCCCATTGTAGGCAAGGGGAATGCCGCGTGGGGTGATGCCGGTATAATAATACCTTATAATATGTATCTTACCTACGGTGATATTACGGTTATTGAAGAGATGTATGACTCGATGGAAAGATATATGACCCACCTTGCCACCAGAGGCTACAAGGGCGCCAATGTTACATACGGTGACTGGCTTTCATACGAGGACAACAGCACACCTGTAAGAGAGCTCATAGCTTCAGCTTATTATGCCTATGACGCTGTACTTATGGCTGAAATGAGTGAGGCTACAGGCAGAAGCGACAGAGCCGGACACTACAGAAATCTCTACAAACAAATCAGACAGTATTTCAGAAATACTTTTATGGAAAAAGGTGACTTAAAGTCCTCCCTGCGTACTCAGACCTGTTATATTATGGCGCTGAAGACAGAAATGTTTGAAGGTGAAAAAGAGCGACTGAATATGGTTTATTCTCTGTGCCGCAACATTACTTCAAAAGGAAATAAGCTTGCGACCGGATTTGTAGGTACCGCAGATATTAACGAAGTACTCACCGATTACGGTAAAAGCGATTTAGCCTATACCCTTATCTTACAGCGCGAAAATCCCTCCTGGCTCTGCAGTGTAGACCAGGGTGCCACTACAGTGTGGGAAAGATGGAATTCATATACTGTAGAAAACGGTTTTTATGAGCCGTCGATGAACTCATATAACCACTATTCATACGGTGCAGTCGCCGAATGGATGTACAGTGATATGCTCGGTATCAATGCCGACAAGAACTCGCCTGCCTATAAAAATATTATTTTCCGCTTTAATCCCGATATGAGACAGCCTGATGAAATACCTTCCGGTCAGACGCTTATGACCTACTCTGCAGGAGAATATGACGGTGCATACGGTAACATAAAATCCAAGTGGGAAAACACAGGAAACGGCTTTAAGTATACTGTCACAGTTCCCGCTAACAGTACCGCAACCGTTTATATACCCGTAAGTCACAGCGATGTGTATTTTAGCTTCGCGAAGGCTACAAAGCCAGGACAAAACTCAGATGGTGTTACATACCTCGGTACCGAAAACGGCTTTGCTGAATTCACAACAGTATCAGGCACCTTTACCTTTGAATCGACGAAGCAAACAGATGCAACTCACTCTTTCAGAGAAGTAATATTCCCTGCTTCCTGTGTCGAGGAGGGCTTTACAGTTTATGAATGCGAGTGTTCATACGGTTATTATGGTAGGAAGCTTAATACCACAAGCCATACTGATTCAGATAATAACGGAAAATGTGACATCTGCTCTGCCGTTACTGCTACCGACACACCCGCACCCTGCGACCACTTATGCCACAAGGGAGGATTTTCGAGCTTCCTCTGGAAAATAGTACGTTTATTCTGGAAGCTTTTCAGAATAAACCCTCAATGTGAATGTGGAGTAAGTCATTACTGATAATGAAATCTCTTAACTAATATAAAGCCGTCCGTCTGTTGATTTACAGATGGGCGGTTTCCTGTGTCACATTTACAACACCGTATGCAATCTTGTACTGTAAAATCCGGCAGAAAATCAGTGCTTGATAATTAATTTTTATCATTTTATGTTGAAATGCTTGAAAAGGATTTTCTCGTATGCTATAATACACTCACCACAAAAAAATGGAGGTAGAAATTATGAATTACAAGGGCGCATTTATGGCAGAAATGGACAGAAAAGGCATCAAGTACACCGACGTTGATGAAAACCGTGTATCCGTTTCCTATTCAGGCGACAACACAAACGGTATCAAGGTTAACGTTATTTTTGATAAGGACGGCGACAACCTTGTCGCTTTAAGATGCTGGAGCTTCGGTAAGGTTCCCGCTAACAAGCGTACAGTAGTAATGGAGGCTTGTAACAGTCTTAACAATCAGTACAGATGGGTTAAGTTCTATATCGACGAAGACGGCGACGTTTGTACTGCTCTTGATGCAGTTGTTGATATTTCCACCGTTGGTGCAGAGTGCATTCAGCTTGTAAGCAGAATGGTTGACATTTATGACAACGGATATCCTGTTCTTATGAAGGCTTGCTGGTCATAAAAAAAATTTTCACACAGCTTTAATCTTTAAAACATCAGACCTGACAGTATATCCTACTGTCAGGTTCTTTTTTGAAAATGCACAGTGCTACTTGCTTTTCCGACGCTTATATTATATAATCATAAAAAATACAAAGGAGAAAGCTTATGCACTTGCTCAAGGTAGATAAAGAACATTATGTTGGTCAGGCAGACCCATATATTTTAAAAAGCGGCGGACGATACTACATCTATGTAACGGGCCATGATGCCGTTTATGCCTATCACTCGGACAATCTTTTTGACGGTTGGGAGTTTTACGGTAAGGTTATGACTATGGAAGGTCACGATTCGTTCTGGGCACCGAGCGTTATAGAGCTTGACGGCAAATTCTATATGTATAACTCCATCGAAATCTACAACGACACTCCCGATAAGGGCGGTCACAGAGGTGCGATGCACGTTTCTGTTTCCGATAATCCCCTCGGACCCTTTACCGGTACAAAACAGATACTCCACCCCTTCTCAATAGATTCGCATATCGTAAAAAACGAATCAGGTCTCTTCCTTTTCTACTCCTCAAACAAATTTGAAGGTGAGAGAATCGGCACCTGCATTTACGTCGACAGAATGCTTGACCCCTTCACCCCCGAAGGCAAACCCGTGCTCGTGATCGAGCCTACACTAGACGAGGATATTTACCGCCGTGACCGCTATAAAAAAGGTCAACACTGGCACACAATCGAAGGCGCATTCTACTTCAGAGAGGGCGACTGGCACTACCTGATGTATTCGGGCAACTGCTTTGAACAGCCCACCTATTACATCGGCTACGCAAGAGCGAAGACAACCGAAACCGACCTTACTAAAATCAGATTTGATAAGTATCCTGATAAAAACACCTACCACCCTGTTATTAAAGCCAATGAATTCGAAGAGGGCACGGGGCATCACTCTATGATTAATGAGAACGGTCAATGGTACGCTGTTTACCACGCAAGAGACTACGGCGATAACGACGGTGCAAGCGCCTTTGATGCAAGAAACGCAAGAATATGCAAGCTCCACGTCGAAGACGGAGTTATCACCGCTGAACGCTACGAAAACCACATATAACCGCATACCGACGGCAGCCTGAGCCTGCCATAAAAATTGCCGGAGATTACTCCCCGGCAATTTTTTTATTTATAATACTTTCCGCTTTTCTTCAGATAATCCACAAGCATACCAGGCCAATCGGTCTGTATCAGATCGTAACCCTTGTCTGCAAGATAACCCCAACCATCGTCCTCACTTACTGTAAGCGATGTGTCATCGCTGTGACCGCCCGCAAGCTGATTTTTATGATTGAAGATAATCGCATTTGCCCAAAGCAGCTTGCCGTCAGCGTGGATTTTCTCCATAAATTCACTCTGTGCTACGGGAGCACTGTCTGTTTTAAAGCAGGTCTCGATACCTATGTAATTGATGTTGCGCTTCATCAGCTCTTCGTGGCAGCTGCAGCTTTCATTTACAATCGGCATAAAAGGAAGCTCCGGGGCAAGACTCTCCATAAAATCAAACACCTTTTCTGATGGTTTGCTCTTGACGAGCATCTGACTTTCCATACCGTGACGCTTGATTTCGCTGTAAATTTTTTCAGGATTCGACCAGAATTTGTCGATGTTAATGTAGCATCTGCCCTTGAACTGCTCAAGAAAATCGTCAAAGGACGAAATTCCGAACTGTGTAGGTGTATTATCGAAATTTACATACCGGAGCTTTTTTATCAAAGAAAACGGAAGTACTCTTAACAGCAGAGGTTTATTAAGATGTGCAAGCTCCATCATAGGGTGGAAAAGGAAAAGCTTTCCGTCAGCGCTGACACTCACGTCAACCTCTATCATATCCGCACCCTGCTTAAGTGCAATTTCATAAGCCGCAAGAGTGTTACAGGGTATGTTGCCCCCTGCTACGCCTCTGTGCGCAACAACGATTATATTTTCCTTCGCTTTTTCTCTTAAATCAAAGTTCATCTTTCCACCTCTTACAGATAAGTAAAAATATCTTCTACGGTTTCCGCTATAAAGTCAGCTCCCGCACTTTCGAGCTCTTCCCTGTCCCCGTAGCCGTAAAGAACTCCGATTGAGTCGAGTCCGTTTTCCTTCGCTCCGAAAACGTCGTGCTCTCTGTCACCTATCATAACTGCTCTGTCAGCGGTAAATCCGCCTTTTTCCATAGCATAGGCAATAACATCGCCCTTTTTGTTGCGTTTCTCGTCCATAGAAGCACCTGCAATCACATCGAAATATTCCGCAAGACCAAAGTGCTCCAGAATCCTTACAGCGAATTCCTCGGGCTTTGAGGTGGCAAGGACAGTTTTTCTGCCTGAAGCTTTTATTTTTTCAAGAAGCTCACTTACGCCCTCATAAACCTCATTTTCAAATATGCCCTTTTCCCTGAAGAATTCACGGTAAACACCAATCGCCTCCATAGCCTTTTCAGCGTCAAAGCCGTAATACTTCATAAAAGAATCATTAAGCGGCGGTCCTATAAAAGGATAAAGGCTCTCTCTGTTTGCCACCTCTATACCGTAATGTTTCAAGGCGTAAGCGACAGAATTTGTTATTCCGACCCCCGGGTCTGTAAGAGTGCCGTCAAGATCAAACAGTACTGCATCGTACATTTTATCACTTCCTTGCAATAATCATCGTAGTGTTTTCTATACGCATAACCGTCTCGGCAGAAACAAAGCCCGCATTTTTGAGCAGCTTAAGCTGATTTTCTACCGAGCAGGGTGTATCATAGTGGTAAAACTCATCTTCAGTTATACCAAGCTCTCTGCGGATTCTCCTGTTTTCGGAAAACCACTTATCCTCTTCAGCCTGAGTTTCCACCATATAGTCACACTCGATGTACACTCCGCCGCAGGAAAGAGCGTCATAGATTTTACTGTAGAGCTTTTGCTTTTTTTCTTTGGAAAAGTGGTGCATAGACTGAAAGGAAACTGCACAGTCAAAGTCCTGTCCGAAGCTTTCTGTAAAGTAGTCACCACAAATAAGTGTAAGATTTTTACCTATGTATTTTTCCGAAAGTCTCGAAAGCATATCCTCACAAAGGTCAATTCCCGTCACCTGAAGGTCAGGGAATTTTACAAAAACCGACTCAAGCTCGAGTCCCGTTCCGCAGCCGAGATCAAGCAGTCTCTCGGTTTTTTCGGGCACAAAGTCAGCCATAAGAGCGTAACCCTCTTTACAGCCTTCCACATCATTTATCATATGCTCATCGTACATATCCACCCGTGCAGAAAAAAAGTCCGCCATTTTTTCAAGCTGTTCCACAGTTCTCACCTCTACTTACATCTAAATTATATAAAAAAGGAAGCCCCTTGTCAACGAGAGACTTCCTTTATATCTGATTACCAATCAAAAAGCGGTGTGGAGAAGTATCTTTCCGCTGTATCGGGAAGAACAGTTACAACAGTCTTTCCCTTGCCGAGCTTCTTTGCCAGACGCTTTGCTGCGGCAACATTTGTACCGCTACTGATACCGCACATGATACCCTCTTTCGAAGACAGCTGTTTTGCTGTTTCAACTGCCTCGGTATCAGAAATCACACATACATCGTCATAAATATCACAGTTGAGAACAGCAGGAATAAGTCCGTCACCGATACCCATCTGCACGTGATTTCCTATTGCTCCGCCCGAAAGAATTGCAGCATTTTCAGGCTCAACCGCCCACACGACAGTATCCGGGTTAGCCTCTTTAAGGGTTTCGCCTATACCCGTAATAGTACCGCCGGTGCCGATACCTGCACAAAAGCCGTCAATAGTGCACTCTGCCTGACGCAGAAGCTCTACACCTGTGCTTTCTCTGTGAATTGCAGGATTGGCAGGATTTTCGAACTGTGAAGGCACAAACGCCTTAGGATTACCCTTGCATATCATATCGGCAAGCTCACAGCATTCAGCAATACATTTGCCTATATCGCCCTCATCGTGAACAAGAATAACATCAGCACCGTAATGTGAAACGAGCTTTCTTCTTTCGATGCTTACGGAATCGGGCATAATAACTCTTACCTTATAGCCTTTTACAGCACCGACAAGAGCGATACCTATACCCTGATTACCGCTTGTAGGCTCAACGATTACTGAGTCCGGCTTGAGAAGTCCCCTTTTTTCGGCATCAACAATCATATTATAAGCAGTACGGGTCTTAATTGAGCCGCCAACATTAAGTCCCTCGAATTTAACGAGAATCTGTGCGGAGTCCTCGTCAGTCATATTACGAAGCCTGATAAGCGGTGTATTCCCCATAGCATCGAGTATATTTTCGTAAACCATTTTATATTCCCTTCAATCAATATCCTTTTATCCGTGGTATTGTATCACAGTAATAGCTTTTTTGCAAGGAATTTCCAAAAGAAAACGGAGACATTTATAATCTCCGTTTATAATTTATAAGTCTGAAAAGAAATCCTTTGCAAGAACATAAGCCTGTTTACCGTCCTGGGATATATACGAGCCGTGATTTGCACCCTTGATAATCGCAACCTTACTATCCTTTATATTCTCGTGGATAAACACAGTATCCGAAAGCCACATAATGTCATACTCCCCTGCTACTATATAGGCAGGACAGGTGATTTTCGAAAGCTTTTCGGCATCAATGTCGGGAAGAGTCAGCATCATATCATTAAGCTTATCGGGCTTTATAAGATTCATAACCCTTACCCCAAGAGGGAAATAGGGCTTAAATTCACCGGGCACAGAGTTTGCACCGCAGGAAATAAATCCGCCAAGCAGGTCGGGATAGGTAT
Organism: Acutalibacteraceae bacterium; assembly: GCA_045532935.1. Classification (GTDB taxonomy): domain Bacteria; phylum Bacillota; class Clostridia; order Oscillospirales; family Acutalibacteraceae; genus UBA6857. The sequence goes on along the minus strand of JAZSGW010000028.1, from coordinate 15,125 downwards.
AAGCTACGGTAAGAGCATTTATTCCGCCATCGCTGTGGCCCATAAGATATGGCTTTTCAAGCTTCATTATGTCACAGAATTCCTTTATATCCTTTGCCATAAGCTCATAGGAGATTTCGCCCGGGTCACTTGACTGTCCGTGGCAGCGGCTTTCGATAACATATACCTTATAATCATTTGCAAGGTAAAGCGCTGCCTCCTCGAGAGATTTTTTACTGCCGCCGTTACCGTGAACGAGTATAAGGTCGTGTCCCTTGTCGCCGTAAACGGCATAGTGCATCTTTACTTCGCTGAGCTCCACATCAGACTCCACAGTTGCACCTGAAACGGGCTCGGGCATATTACTTGTATCAAGAGTGATAAGATTGTATTTTTTCGACTGCTGACGGACGTAAATCTGCCACACCCCAAGACCTGCTACTACAGTAAGTGCAACACAACCGACAGCTGTTAAAATTTTAAGCGATTTTTTCATAAGCTTCTCTCCTTTGTTTATTCTTCCCTGTATTCCAATATATCCCCCGGCTGACAGTCGAGGTGCTTGCATATAGCTTCAAGAGTAGAAAAACGGACTGCCTTCGCTTTTCCTGTTTTAAGAATTGAAAGGTTTGCCTGGGTTATTCCCACCTTTTCGGCAAGCTCACCGGAGGGCATCTTTCTTTTTGCAAGCATAACATCAAGATTGACAATAATAGGCATCAGAAACTCCTCCTTAAATAGTAAGCTCGTTTTCTTCCTTGAGCTGCACAGCCTTCGCCATTACATTTTTAAGCACACGTAAAATCAAAGTCATAAAGGCGGCACCTATGGTAAAGGTAAAAAATATGTGACAGAAATATGTAGTAACAAAGCTTACGGCCGCAACAAATGCGCAGCACCAGGATAGATGGCGGAGAAGTGTTGCAGTTTCGTTTGTAAAAATCGTATCCTTAAGGACATTTTTTAAAAGGCGGTGAATTTTATAAAGTGCAATCCACGCAGCAGGACAGCAGATATAAAATGCCGCAACGGCGGCAAGAAATGCGTTTTTCGCACCTTCGCCGATAATATATCTTGCAATCGGTGAAGCGAAAATCATAAGAAGGGCAAGTATTATCGCCGCAAGATAAGTCACCGCAAGAGTAAGCTTTGTGCTTTTTTCCGATGTATACATGAAAACACCTCCGTAGGTTATTACAGATATAAAATAGCATATTTTTTATCGTTTGTCAATAAATATTTCGCAAAGCAAAAAAATAACGCCCTTACGGCGTGAAACTATCCTTAAATTGAAATAACCCCCGAGGACCGATGTTTCTTCACACATCTTTGTTGGTCCGGGGGGTTACTTCTGTTCTGTCTTTGTATCTAACTTCATTTTGGTCAACCTCTCTTTCTGCAGAATGGTTGTCTTCATTTTTTCATTTTGCTTTATTGATTTCTTTTGGTTTCAACAGTTTGTCTTCTGATTTACTGAATAATTTCCTTTGAAAATCGTTTGTTTGTTTTTGTTTATTTTTTGACTTTAAGCAAAATGTTTTTTTGAAGACTTTTGGGTTTTACCTGTTCATTGGTATCACCTTTCCCTTTCTGTGTCTATATAATAACATAAAGAATTCCACATTTCAATATCTTTTTTGTACAAAGTTAACTATACGGTTTTTATGCAAGAGGGAGAAATCAGCTTTTTATTCTCTGAAAGCATTGACAAGGGCACATTTTTTCTGTTATTATAAAAAGGTAGTCGGGCGAAAAACGCCCCCTTATAACAATAATTACGGAGCTGACAGAAAATCAGCTCCGTTTTTTGTTTTACATTACATTCCGAAAAGGGCAAGAAGCTTGTTGATGAAGTCACGGAAGAATGAAAGAATTTTATCAATAAATGAGACCTTTATTCCTTCGCCTGTATTATCATTGGTCTGAAGTGAAAGCCAGCTGATGATACCGTTAGGCACAGCGAAGGTAATTTCCTTACCGTTTCCATCAACGGTCTTTGAGTAATAGAACTGTTCGCCCGAATCCATAAACATATCATTTGTAACGGCACCCCAGATGTAATGCTCCTTATCATAAGCATTCTGCTTTGCACCGGAAGCCCACACAGCCTCGGTAAATGATGTGAGGCGAATTCCGTCGGGGCGGTTGGTAATTGCCTTAAGGTTATTGAAATTAACCTTTGCCATAGGTGTTGCCGCACTTGTATAAAAGTCCTTGTCACAACTGAACATCCAGATTGAGGTGTTCCTTAACTTTTCAACCTCGCTAACAGTAGGATTGTAAAGGGAAGCGATAGGCATAGCCGCTGCAAAGAAGTCGGGATATTTTGTAACCATGTGCCATACCATTGAGCCACCCGTAGAATAACCGCTTATGTAAATACGTGATGTGTCAATTTTATCTGCATAAAGTGAGATAAAATAATCAATTGTAGCCTTAAGGTCAGCACAGATTGTATCGTACCAGTTATGTGTAATATCCTTTGAGGATCTCGGAGCAAGAAGAAAAGCTCCTCCTGCATTTGCGAAACGTGACTGATATTCGGGGGATGCCCAATTACTGAAGCGGTACCAATCAAGCTGTGCACGGGGAGAGTCGCCCGACTTTGCTCCGTGAAGCCATATCATAAGAGGATACTTTGTTCCCTCTTCTGTTTCGGGAGCATAATAAACATAGTCAAGCTTACCGGGACACTCACCGTCCAAAAACCACGAATCAAGTACATCGTTACCTATGGAAAGAGATTCAGCCGAAGCGGTCAATCCCAGCGATATAAAGGGCACAAGCATAAGTGCACACATAAGAACTGAAATTATTTTTTTCATAATAAACTTTCTCCTTTGATTATGCTATATATTTTCTTTAATAGTCTTATTAACTGCCTCTCTTGTTGCAAGAAGCCAGGCTTCGTCGTGGGGATAATTACTGAATGTAAGGTTGTGCTTACCCTTTTCCTCGATTATATCAAGGCAGGTCTTTTTATCCGTCAGCTTTCCGAGAGTCTTAAGCGCTGCCATATCCTGCAGACCGTCAAAGAAAACCTTGAGTCTCAATGAATGATAAGCTGTGCCATCCTTTGCAGGATATACCACAAAGCTGTCACCCGAGGGGAATTTTCCGCCCGCATCGGTAACCTTAAAAGGATCGACAAGCGCTTTTGAAAGCTGGGTATAGTAAAAGTTATAACCCCACTGTAAAAAGCCCTTGACATCGAACTTATAAAGCTGATAGCCTATAACTCTTGTTCTTAAAGAGGAGTTACAGAAAAATCTGTTAGAAACATATTTGTTCTTCTGTGCGCTGCAGTAGTAAACCCAGAGTTCCTTCACCTTACCGATAAACCTGTCGATGTGGTCATTGGAAGGAATAGGCGTTGAAACAATTTTCAGCTTATAGAAGTTATAGTCAGAAAGAGCATCTACGATTTTGTAGCCTTTGAAAAGCTTATGTATATACCTTGATGCCTTACTGTAGGGAAGAATCATTGAGAAATTCGGCTCATCGCTTACGTGAATAAGCACTCTGTCCTTGAGATTTCTCTCTTCGAGATACTTTTTCAGCTCCACGGAAAATGCTGCAAGAAATTCCTTGTATTCCTTTGAGTTTCCCTTTGTGTCCCAGCCGAAGATACGCTTATACTCACCGTCAACAGTCGCCATAATCTTCGGGGCATACCTTGCGCCCCACTGAGTGTAGAAGTGTGCAAGCTCAAAATATTCCACTTTGCAGCGGTGAGCCATATCAATCCATCTTGTAAGCTTATCGAAGTTAAAGGTGTATACACCTTTTGTAACAGTTACATCAATAAGCTGAACGGTAGGCCTTTCCTTGCCTTTTTGTGTATCAAGCGGCGGAGTAAAAACAGGTGTAAGTACACAATTCATACCGTATTCTCTTGCCGTTTTAAGGAAGTTTTCCGTTACACGCCAATACTCGTCAGAAAACGCTTCAAAACCGTAATAGGACATAAGGCAATCCGTATGAAACCAACAGGTATAAAGGAAATCGCTAAAATCAAGGGCAGCATCTATAATTTCAGCTTCAACGCTGGCACTTTCACAGCCGACAGAAACAGTAACTCTGTATTTTCCCGGTACGCTTTTCGCTGCATCAAGCTCCACCCAGAAGATGTTGACACCCTTCCTGATCTTGATATTATCGCTGACAGGAAGGAGTAAATCGGGATAATATCCGCTTTTACTGAAACGGAAGTAGTCATCGGCGCCGGTGTCGCTCATAGGAAAATCCGACCTGATATGCTCAACGGAGTAAGTCTGTACCCCTTTTACATCCGTATCAATGCAAAGCTCTGTCTCACCGTCTGCATCGGATTCAAAAGCCACCTGAAAGGATTTCTTCTCGTCACGCAGCATAGAAAATCCCGTGAGTGATTTTACCGGAACAGCGTCCTCGTCATAAACCTTTTCAAGAGATGATATTATCTTGAGATTCTTAATGTTGACCATGGCTTTCACCTCATTTATGGGAACTCGTTTTTTTATTTTAGCACAGTTTCCTTAAGGTGTCAATAAAATGCAGCTTAAAACAGCCGCAACCCTTACGGTTACGGCTGTTTGTTTATGTAAGATTCTGAAATCAACCCTCTGATTCGAGGAAGGTCTGAAAATCAAGTGAACCCAATGAAATCTGCAAAAACTTCTCGTTATACTTATCCGTTGTCTTTACACCGAGAATAAACATGTGAGTTATAAACTTTTCTGTGATTTCGAGACCAAGCATAGGAACACCGATTCTGAAAATTATGGTGCCGTCCTTTATGTTATAGTCGAAGGAGCCGTTTGCAAGTCCGAAGTTTGCAACGCTTACAGCCATAGCCATATCAACACGCTTTGATGCATCTGTCTTGAAGGGTAAGAAAGAGAAAAACGATATTGTGCTGTTGTTGGGATTAGCCTTCATAATAAATCTTACGGGTATATCCTCACCGCCGATAGTACCAAAAACAGAGAGCTTCTCCTCGTCCTTCTCACAGGAAATTTTAATGTTGTCCATTGTGCGGCATATGGTATCAAATACTGCTCTTGCTTCGTTAATATTTGCTTCTGACATTTTTATTCCTCGCTTTCATATAATTATTATTTAAAATCTGTCAGGTGTTAGCCCTGAAGATTTCGTCGATTTCATTAGAGGTGAGATGATCCTTCTGCAGTAACACCTCTACTATACTCTTTATTGCCTTGCTGTTTTCGGAAAGAATCTGCTTTGCCTTGGCAAGCTCATCTGCGAGTATACCGTTAACCGCAGCTCTTACCTGCTGTGCAAGTGCTCCGTCCGATGCCTCATTTTCCTGAAGTACGGCAAGTCCGAGTCCTTCGTCCATACCGTAATTACAGACAATACTTCTTGCTAAAGCTGTCGCATTTCTGAGGTCACTGCTTGCGCCTGTAGTCATACCGTCCTCATCGCCGAAGAATACCAGCTCTGACGCACGTCCGCCAAGAGAGGTCCTTATGCGGTCAAGGAGCATAGCCTTTGTATAGCTTCCGCGTTTTTCAGTATCACCGTGAAGCATATATCCGCCGTGGTTTCCTCTTGCTACGATAGTAAGGTAGGAAGGCACCTCACCGCTATGCCAGCAAAGGAAGGCGTGACCTGCCTCGTGATAAGCTGTCTTTTTGAGCTCGGCAGCGTCCCACTTCTTCTCCTCGCCGCAAATGAAGGATTCGAAAGCTTCCTCCAGTACTGCATCGTCAACAGCATCCTTATCCTCTCTGACGGCAATTCTCATTGAGAATTCAAAGACAGAATCAAGCTGTGCAAGACTCATACCCGTTGAACGAACAGCAAGATTCTCTATTTCTTCAGGTGACACACTGAAAATTGACTTACCTGCGAGCTTATTATTCATAAACTCAATACGTGACTTCTTATCTGGAAGGTCAATAAGAATGTGTCTGTCAAAGCGTCTGAGAAGTGCCGGGTCAAGGCTTTTGTTTGTTCCGGGCTCAACCTCAAAATTAGTAGCCGCAAGGACAAATATCGGCTTACTGCTGTCAGTTTTAAAGCCGTCCATTTCGGAAAGGAAGGCTGTAAGAATGCTGTCTGTTGAATATTCCGAGCCTTTTCTTTCTTTAGCTATTGCATCAATTTCGTCTATAAAGATAATTGTGGGGGCATATTTTCTTGCCGTAGCAAAAAGCTTATGAACAGTTTCCTCGCCTTCACCTATGTACTTCTTTATAAACTTATTACCTTCTGTGCAGATAAATGTTACATCGGATTCACCTGCAACAGCCTTTGCGAGCATAGTTTTACCTGTTCCCGGAGGACCGTAGAAAAGCACGCCCTTCGGCACACCGAGGCCCTTTGACGAGTACGCCTTGGGATTTTTAAGGTAATTTACGAAATATTTCAGCTCACTCTTTGCGCTGTCAGCTCCGATTATATCGCTGAATCTGGTATCGGGCTTTGAAACGCCGCTCATTATGCTGTCGGTATCCTCTGCGTCGACGGCTGTTCCGAGAGTAATCTCGAACACCTTTATCTCTGCAACCTTACAATCTGCCGAAAGCTCCTGGGCAGTTTCATAGGTAACGAGCTTACTTGATTTTGCAAGGCTTATCATACCCTGCTGATGATGAATCTGTGTAAGAATATCCACGACGGCATTCTTGAATTCTTCTTCCTTGCCCGAATCAACAATACCTCTTGCGCCCTCTCTTGTAAGTGAGAAGACCTCCTCCTCCCTGTATCTGTGCTTCTCGTCGGAGATTATGTAAAGAGGCGTTTCTGTCTTTTCACAGATATATTTAAAGAAGTTTCTGCCTTCTGACTCTATATCCTCGATATTGAGCTTATGTGAGTTTTCATTGGTTTTACCTGTATGCAGATCACAGAATATAAGTTCAACATCGTTCTTATTGAGAATACTTATTGCCTGCTCGAAGGAATCGGCCGTGAAATGCTTATAACCGTTTTCTGCCGCTACACCGTCAAACTTGCTGCAAACAGAGCACTCACCGAAAGATAATATGCAACCCTTGGAATCATTCCTGAAAAGTCTCAACACAGCCTCTTCATCCGGTAAATCCAGAGTTATGTTTATTTCTTCCAGATTTTTCAGGTCACAGTCATTGTCGTCATTTGAAATCAGTCGGAAAAGCTCATACAGCTCACCGCTGAAAAAGCTGTTGGCTCTGCTTTTGACAGTACGGGCATCTGCATGACCGCCTTCGGAAAAGAGAATGCAGGAATAAACATCATCGGAAATGTTGCACTTTATACCCGTTTCCTCTTCGAAAAATTTAACGTTACGCATAATTTCCTGCTCTGCAATTTTCCTTAAGGTGTGCGCCTCCATATGATTGAACATTATTACATTACCCGTTGCAAATCTCGAACATATTGCCGCCGGGAACGAGCCAAGGCCGGTCTTGGGGTCAACGTCACTTTCAAGTGCCTTAAGAATTGTCTTACGGGAAATACCTGCGAGATTGGAGCTAAATGAGCCTTCGTAGATTTTTCTGCCTGCATTTGTAGTAAATATTATAATGGTATCTGCAAAATCAACCTCTTCACCGGAGTTGGTGTCACGCAGTCTGCCTGCATCGAGCACCTGAAGAAACAGATGAATTACAGCGATATTGGCTTTTTCAATCTCATCAAAGAGTAATACACATCTGGGATTTCTTTTTACAAAGCCTGTAAGTCCGCCCTCTTTGTCGCCTTTGAAAGACTTATTGGTACCAAGCAACTCCATAAGAGCATCTCTTTCTGCGTATTCACTCATATCGAACCTCATAAACGGAAGCTTAAGACATTCGGCGAGCTGTTCTGCAAGGAAGGTTTTACCCACACCCGGAGGACCTGCAAAAAGATATGTAGCTCTCGGCTTTTTATTCTTTTTATCGGTTATGCTTCTGAGCTCTGCCTGAAAGTATCCTGATGCTACTATACTGACGGCATTATCCTGACCGAAAACAACACTGCTGAGCTGCTTCTGAACAGATTTGACTTTTTCCGTAAGCTCTGCAATTTTAACCTTTGATTGTGAAGGGTTCGACGGCTTTTCTGTCTTTGCAGCGGCCGCACCCATCGGCGGTTCACTTTCCAAAGGGGAAACAAATCCCGGTTCTTCAGGCTTTTTCTCCTCACTTTTTTCTGCAGGCTTACCTTCAGAGAAAATTTTTCTCCACTTGTCAGCTGATTCGGCTATTGAATCATAAGAAAAGCCGCCCTTTTGGGGTTCTTTACTTTCACTTAATTCCGGGTGTGATTCAATCTGTACGGGTCTTTCACTTTTCGGTGTGCTGTCAAGAATTTTCTTGATTTCCGCCGAGGGAGAATCGAATATGCACTTGACAACCACAGCCGCAGAAACGAATTCCTTTTTATCACGCTCGGTTGCCTTTCTGGAGTTGTCCATAATGCGTTTGAAAACAAGGTCATCAGAAAAAGAAACCTCACCAGCAGCAAGTGTTTTTATTTTGGAGTCATTGTCTGCGGTTGCAACAATATCTCTTACGAGCTCATAAAGCTCCTTTACCTCGGTGGCATCATAATCTGAAGAAGATTTTTCTGTGTTTCCCATATCTTCACAATACTTTAACACAGCCGCAAAAAAATGATTTATAGACAGAATATTTTTTCCGTTTACCCTTTTTATTGCTTCCGCGCTTTCGAAAAGAAACTCGAGAAGCTTACTGTTTGACAGATTAGTCATTTTCTCTCTCCCCTTTAAATAACCGGCAATTTTATAGTGATTTGCACAAAATATTTCAAAGTGTATCATCATATTAAAGCAAAACAGGCGAAAAACTGCTCAACATCTTAATTATATATACACAGAACATATTTGTCAATAGTTGCGCTATTATAACAAAATCAGACCGAATTTGCGTATAGGAGAAAATAAGTCTGGTGCTCTTTTTCTCGCTTTCTTCGCAATATATAGTTGATTTTAAGGCGTGCAAAGAAATTATTTAAAGTTCTGCTGTCATAGAGATTACTTTACTGTAAGTTTTATTCCCCGGACGCTCTGTGGACGCTAAGGCCAATTACTTTTGTCGGTTTTAACAAAACCTTATTTTATATTAACGCCTTTATAAATATAGTAAGGTTTTGAAAAAATGTAGCTTCCGTTTTTATCGGCATTTTCAAGATTGCGTATTAATTCGTCATACTCCTCTTTGCTTAATGAGCCTGTATTTTCTTTATACAGCCATGACATATCCACACTCAAATCATAACCAAATGTGCCCTCTGTATATTCACATTCGACAACATTGTGAACACTTACAGAGCTATCAAATAATTTGCTACTATTGAAAATACCGTACATTCTTCTTCCAATCCAGCTGTCAATATCGTCCATCCATGGTTGCTTTGTTACAGCATAAGCATGAACTGTTTTCGAAATCAGCTCCTTATTTTTACCATTGTAGACAACACTGTCCCAATCGCAGTTTATGCAAATTACTACTCCGCCCGGTTTCAAAATTCTATGAATCTCCTTTACAAGAAGTTTCTTGTCTGACACACACTCAAACATATCTTTGCTAAACACAAAATCAAAGGTATTGTCAGGAAATTTGAGTTTCTTTGAGCAGTTCATAACTTTAAGTTTAATAGGCTTTTTATATTTTATATTTTTAAAACCTTTATCGGTAATATCAACCCCAACGGCTGATTTTATTTTTTCTGGAAACGCCTGCACAAAACCTAAAAGAAACGTAGCATCGCGACACCCTAAATCTGCAATCACAGCGTTATCAGGCAAATTCAGGTTCTCTAAAATCGCTTTATTTAATGATAAATATTTATTGTCCATTTCAATTAACCTCCAAAATAATAAAAATACTGTCAACAGCTGTGTTGCCGTTGACAGTAACAAAAGGTAAACTTTCTTTATCACTCCGTCGGGCACACAGCAAAGCAAGCCTGTACCCGTAAAAGATACAAGCTATCTTCGTCTGCGTCGAATAATGATAAAAAACATACCGTTTCCTCCGTTTATTATTTAAGCTATTATAACACAAAAATCATAAAATGCAACCAGCAATATAGCTGTAGTTATCAATTTCTGAGGCAGCTGTATTGGAGTTTTATATTTAGTTAAAGCTCTTGACCCAATTAACCAATGAATCGTGATATATATTCTCCCGCACCGTACCAAGCATATAATCAGTTACAGAGCCGTTCTTTCTCATTTTTTCGAGTATTGCCTCCTGAAGCTCCTCTACCGACATATCCTCGTATCGCTTGTTAGGATCCACAGTAACTTTTTTGACCGTTTCCTCTATGACACTCTTTTCGGATTCTGATTTTTCTACTTCTTTTACAGCTGTAACAACGGGGCTGTCTGCCTTTTTGATTTCTATAGCCTTAATCGAAGCTAAACTCTCACTCATCATTTCACCGGGAAGCCAGATTTCGCCTGAATTGGCAGGCACACTTACCTGAATGCGTCCGCCATTATTACAAATTCTTTCACCTGTAAGTGCTCCGATATATTCTTCTGCATTTGCACAACCAAGGCTCATGCTGACTTCATTATCGGAATTATTTACAGTAACTATAACAGACTTGCCGTCAAGAGCCCTCTCATAGGCGAAGTGGGTTGTCTGAAGCTCCAATTCCCTGTAAGTTCCGTAACACAGAACAGGAGTATTCTGACGAAGCTTACCGAGAGCTGAAATCAACTTTATGAAAGGATTTGTTTTCGTTGCATCTTTGTAATCTTCATAGTTCAACACCGGTCTTAACGAATCGTCGGAGAAACGTTCTTTTTTACCCTCTATGCCAAACTCAGAGCCGTAATAAACCGACGGTATTCCCGGCAAGGTGTAAAGCATTATGTGAACCGGAACGAAATGCTCCTTGTTTTTCAACTTTGTATAAATACGCTCCACATCATGATTATCCACAAATGTATAAAGCTTCAGTCGGTCTCCTGTCATACCGCTTACATACTTGATTGTGTGCGCAATCTCAAAATAATTGTGGTCATTGTGTGCAGAGTACAAAGCTTTATGGAGCATATAATTCGTTACCGAATGGAGTGTACCGTCATTTGCCCAGCGTGAATAGTCGCCGTGGATAACCTCTCCCATAAGCCAGAAATCAGCCTTGACTTCATTTGCAACCTGACGAATCCTTTTCATATAATTGAAGTCCATAACATCTGCCGCATCGAGACGGATTCCGTCAATGTCAAACTCCCTTACCCAGAAACGAATCACATCGCAAATATAATCAACGACTGCAGGATTGTGCTGATTAAGCTTTACAAGCAGATCATATCCGCCCCAGTTTTCATAAGAAAAGCCGTCATCGTATGAGTTATTACCCCAGAAGTTAACATTACAGTACCAGTCTTTATAAACGGAGTTTTCTCTGTTTTGCTTTATATCCTGAAAAGCGAAGAAGTCACGGCCCGTATGATTGAAAACTCCGTCCAGAATCACTCTTATACCTTGCCTGTGACATTCTGAAACAAAACTTTTCAGATCATCATTCGTACCGAGTCTGCTGTCTAATTTTTTGTAATCCGTTGTTTCGTAACCATGCCCCACAGACTCAAAAAGCGGTCCGATATAAAGTGCGTTGCAACCGATTTCTCTGATGTGCGGAATCCAACTAATAAGATTATTCAGTCTGTGCACAGGCTCACTGTAAGTATTCTGCTTTGGTGCACCGGTCATACCCAAAGGATAAATATGATAAAATACAGCCTCATCATACCATGCCATATTTTTTCCTCCTGATTGTGCAAAAAATGTTTACTCTACGAATAGATTAATGCTTTTATATCTGATTCTTATTCGTAAAGATAATTATATCATGTCTCAAAAAAATTACAATAGCTAAAAAAACTAAAAACCGTACTATCCATTAAACAAAAAAGGAGGTGCAAAATAGGTTAACGTAAGGAAAATCATACGCAAGCCGAACTGCAGAAGCAGGCTTACGTCTATCTGTTTTTGAGCGATTAATCAAGACATTCGATATATACGATTATGTTGCCGTAGGTCTCGTTGTAATAAACATAACCTATCTTCAGATGCTGCCCATTACCTTCAATCACACCGCCGTGTGCTTTTGAATTATTATATCCCGACTGAATTGAAAAGTCGGAATAGTGAAACTCTACGCCATTAATTTCAAAGGATTCCTCACTGTGACCGGCATAAGGCATAGGAATAAAATTTTGAACATATCCCTCTACGGTTTTATAATTACCTTCTTTATATGCACCGACTACTTTTTTATGCATATGTATTTGTCCCCAAAAAGCAACACCTGAAGTAAGCAAAACAAACACCATACAAACAGCACAAAACTGCTTCACTGATTTGTAACTTATTACTGTTTTACGGTCAGCATTGAAATTCTTCCATATTTTTGGAAAAACCGCAATAAAAATTATCAAAGCTATGGTTGCAATTGAAATAAAATCATTTATTTCAAAAGATGCTTCATATAAAATATTTGTCACAAAACTCACCTCTGACAAAGTATATCAAATGAATAATAAAAAATCAATGATACATTATGGGTTCGGATCCTAATAATCCCAAAAAGGGTTTAATGAAAACAAAAAGCACCCTTCAGGATAAAGAGTGCTTTTTAAGTAAAAGTATAGAGATGTTTATTTATTAAAAAGTGAAGTTAATAAATTAAATAATGCTGTGAGGAATCTTATAAGAGCAGCAAGGCCTGATGACGTGTCAGCGGTGTCAAAAGCTGAATCGTCCTTGTTTTCCTCGGTGAGAGGTGTGAGAATACCTATGGCTACAGTATCCTTGAAATCGAATATCAGTCCTTCGCTCGGCTCAAAATGTATAAATCTCGGGTATTTTTCAATGTCATTCACCGTTGTATAGCCGCCATAATTAAGAATATCACACATCATAAATTCCACACTCCAGGGATAATCGTGGTGCGGAAGATTTTTGATATACCATGTATGCTCTGCAAAGGGTGCAGTAGAAGCATCAACCTTTTTATCGGCTGAAATATAATCACCGAAGCCTGCTTCCATGCGTGCGGCAATATAGTCTGCATCAAGAGTGGTATTAATCTTTGATGTGGTCGCACCGTCAAAGGTCTGGCTGGTAAGTGAAACCACGCCGTCACCAAGAAGGTCTGCACTTTCAATAACAGGATAAATCTGCTCACCGTACTTGGCAATAACATATACCTTCATACCATTTGCCTGCATCTCTTCAAGAATGCTTTTTGCGTTCTTCTTATACTCATTGTAGGCATCTATTTTTTCGATGAGCTTATCGTATTTTCCGTCTGCATTGTCGCTTTCAAGCACAAATGCCTTGGCATCATCAAAGGCTTCAGGACTCACCATACCCCACCACCCCGGGCAGGTACCGAAAATTTCGCGGATAAGTCTGGGCATAAGGTTGAGAGAAATCTTATCATATATCATCTTCACCCAGTCAAGACCGCCCTCTATAACACCTGCGTAGGTCAGAATGTTAACTGTCTCCTTGACGAAATCAAGTATGGGGCTTGTATCGAGGAAGCCGCTGATAAAACGGTTCATAGCATCAGCATCAAGATCAACCTTGTTTGAATAAAGCTCGTCCGCGATTTCAGCACCGTTGGTGATTACGTTATACATAACAACGCTTTCGATTTCCTTCTTTGCTTCTTCAGGATACATATTGAAATATGCGTTTACGATAACACCGCCCTCGCAACGGCAGATAATGTTAATTTTGTCGTGACCTGTCAGCTCCTTGATAGCGTCAATAACCTTCTTTAAATCCTTTGCATTCTCGCGGGGATCAAGGCGCATATCATACTGAAACTGCATATACTGAGTCCAGTCCTTTGCGCTGCCGGTGTGACCGTATCTTACATCCTCTTTTCTATATCTCTCTATGGTGTTGTCAACATCCCACTCTGGGCTAATACCGGTCTTATTGCCTTCACCCTTTTCACCGTCGTTATTGAGCTTATACTGGTCATAAATCGGTACAATTTCTTCAAAGAGAACATCACAATAATCGTCCCACTTATCGGTAAGAAGTGCCGCACCGAGAGAGGATACGATATTAAAGGCAGCTTCAGCGATTGAGTCTCCACCGCCTGAGAAGTTGGTCTCTGCCATATTCTCATCAGTAAGCTCAGCGTATCTGTCCTTATAGATATTGGTTCTGCCCTTAACATAAAGTATGGGTGTTGTGCCGCAGTTACATTTATAACCGTCTGCAGCAAAAACAAGTGGTATGCTTGTCATAATCATAAGCATAGCAAGAAGCACTGAAATCAGCTTTTTCATTAAAATTCTCCTTTACAAACATAATAAATCAAAAGGGAGCTCTCAATGTAACTAATCTTCTGAATTTGCAATTTGATTATAGCACTATGCTTATTGTTTGTCAATATAAACAGATGAAAGGCAAAACTGCGTGGATTGGTCTGTTACTGCCGCTGATAAATACGGCTGTTAACCTCTAAAGTTACATGTTTGATTTCTATGTGATACATAAAAAAATACAGACACCCGTATGGGTATCTGTATTTTTGGCGCCTCAAACAGGACTCGAACCTGTGACACCATCGGTCAAAAACATAGTCGTCTCACTTCGCTTGGTGACTCCCCACAGTGTGGGGAGATGTCAGCCAAAGGCTGACAGAGAGGACGGCCGCCGTCAGCGGCGCTCGTGATACTCCTTGTTTTTTTCCTGTTCATCGCACCCCTTCATCGTCCACCGGACGCGGGGCACGATGAACCAGTTAACAGCCGCATTACGTATGTAGAAACAAAGTTACACAGTTGGATTTCTACTTGAATTGCCAAAACAAAAACCACCCGGTTTGGGTGGTTTCTGTTTTGGCGCCTCAAACAGGACTCGAACCTGTGACACCGCGGTTAACAGCCGCGTGCTCTACCGACTGAGCTATTAAGGCATAGATTTTAAGTTTGTACCCGCGCGAAACGGTCAAAAACATAGTCGTCTCACTCGCTTGAAGCGCTTCGTGATACTCCTTGTTTTTTCCTGTTCACACTTCGCCTTCAACTGCCACCGGCAGCGGCTCGTGTGAACCTACCGACTTCAGCTATTAAGGCATTTTTTAAAGAGATTAACCACCTTAGGTTATCTAAGGTGGTATTGTGTCGGCATTGCCTTATCTTCCCGGGCCGCTTCCAGCCAAGTATT
>JAZSGW010000040.1:0-77660 GCA_045532935.1 Acutalibacteraceae bacterium | reverse complement strand
CATAACGCTCATATTTGCAACGTCACTGCCCGGCTTGAGAGCATCGTTTACTGTTTTTACAAGTCCTACCTCACCTTTTTTTGCAAGGGAATCGAAAAGAGGCTTTTTGGCGAGCATCATCGGAGTTTTTCCGTCAAGTGCGGGAACGGGATAATCAGCCATTCCGTCATAAAGAACTACTATATATTTCATTTCGTATTTCCTTTCTTTTAAGAGATTTGCTTTCATTATAATACCATATTAAGCACTGTTTTTCAAGTGCTATTACAAAGAGAGATGCTCCCCTGCTGTAAATTATGTAAGCTGCAGAAACTCGCCTCTGACCATTACAGCTTTAAGATTAAGCTCGGAGTCAACGAAAATCAGGTCGGCATTTTTTCCCTTTTCGATGCTGCCGCAAAAACTGTCACAGCCTGCTACTATAGCAGGATTAATTGTGCAGGCTTTCAGCGCGGCTTTAAAGGGAATACCGAAGGAGATAAGGTTGCGGAATTCGTCAAAGAGATTCGTTGTGCTTCCTGCGATTGTACCGTCGGGAAGGTTTGCCCTGCCGTTTCTTACGATGACTCTCTGTCCGCCGAGAGTATAGTCGCCGTCGGGGCAGTCGGCACTGGACATTGAGTCACTTATAACGCAAAGTCTGTCTGTACCGAATACCTTGAAAAGAAGCCTCAACGTACCTTCATCGAGGTGATAGCCGTCGCAGATAATCTCTGCTGTAGCCGTGTCACTTTCCATTACTGCACCGGCTACACCGGGGGCACGGCTTGTAAAGGGTGTCATCGCATTAAGGAAATGGGTTGCGTGAGTAAATCCCTTTAAAAGAGCCTTACTCGCAGTTTCATAGTCGGCGTTGGTATGAGCAATACTGACCTTGCAGATTTCACTTGCCTTCAAGGCGAAGTCAAGGGCGTTTTCCGCCTCGGGAGCGACATCGCAAAGGGCAACAGGATAAATACTGTTAAGCTTTTTAAGCTTTCCGACATCAGGAGTCTGTATGAAGTCAGGACACTGTGCTCCGCACTTCTCCTTCGAAATGAAGGGGCCTTCCATATTCGCCCTGATAAAGGCTGCCCCCTTTTCTTTGCCCTTGAAATTTTTAAAGGCGGTAAAGATCTCAACAAGTTTTTCAAAGGGGAAGGTCATCGTTGTAGGGCAGACAGAAGTAACACCGTGACGCGCATAATGAAGCGAAAGTGTGGCAAGACTATCTTCGGTGGCATCGCAAAAATCGCAGCCGCTTCCGCCGTGGGAATGTATATCCACAAAGCCGGGTAATGCAAGTAAACCGCCGCAGTCATATTTCTCCCCGTCAGCTTCATCAAAGCCTGTGATAACTCCACCGTTAACGGAGATTGAGCCTTCCTTTTCAGAAAAAGAAGAATCAATATAATAAAGATTTGTCAGAATCATAATATCACCCGAAAAATAAAATAATAAATTTTCACAAAGGTATTGACATTTCCTACCTTTTGAGGTAGAATATATCAGCTGTCAAAGATGATCCATTAGCTCAGCCGGCAGAGCACTTGACTTTTAATCAAGGTGTCCGGAGTTCGAATCTCCGATGGATCACCAAGCGAAAATCCGTTCACGAAAGTGGGCGGATTTTTCGCTTGTATTATTCATTATTCAATATTCATTTTTCATTATTCATTTCTGCAGAACGGATTTTCAAATGAATAATGCATAATGAAGTCGCTTCGCTGATGAATGATGAAAAATAACCAGTCCGAATCTTTCGGAGTTTGCGAGGGTTTGCGGTCTGAGTAGAACTACGGTTTATAAATATGTGAGCCTTTTGGAAAATTGATATTAAATTGAGTAAAACAATAACATACAATTAAGATTCGCAATATATTAAAACTGATAGCTTAATTTAATAAAGTATGTAGTTATATATACATTTATCAGAACACAATAGAATATTTAACAAACATTTTTGTGTCAAGGTCATTCTTAGATTCCCCACCATTCTCTATTTTTGAATCTCCAACTTCTATGTGCGAAAAACAAACAGTAATATCATCCAAGATAGCCTTTTTCTTTAATCCTTCTAGTATTTTTTGAGCAGAATCTGTGAGAAAAAAACGATAGCAATAGCCATTAAAAAGACGTTTTCTGTTCTCTTTTGATATGAGGACACATATTATTTCATCTAAACCTTTTTTTACACTGAAGTACATATCTTGGTGGTTTTTTAAAAATAAATGTTTGATTTTGGAAAAATCATTGTCACTTGGCATCAATGTTCTTAAATACATTTTTTGAGGATTTGTGAAGTTGTGATTGTAACTAATGAATGAATCTATTTTAATATAACCAGTTATGTGCTTTTTTGAATTAATACTATCGTACATTCCACTTTTCGACTTTAGTAGTATATCTTTTTTTATTTGTTCATATGTTTCAGAAATGACCTTATCATAAATGCAATGTACAATCTCATCAAATTCTTTTTGCATTTCAATAATAATAACATCTTTAGAAACGGTTGTATTCTGTAATTCTTCTCTAAAGTTTGACATAAAAACCTCCTATGTTTGTTTTTTTATAATTATATCAAACAAAACCTTGTTATTCAAGCTTTTCTATTTTTATTCTTTCAATTTTTGTTTTCTGTGCTATAATCAATCCAACAGACACAGGAAGGTGATATTATGCCTAAGAGTGAAAACCATAAAAGTTGTTAAAAGTTGATACCTTGAACCGATTTGTTTTTATTTGATTTAATGTAATGAGGATTGCCCGCATTTGATATTATTTGAAGTGTTAAGTCCTTATTTGAGGACTTCAAAATTTGACCTTTTTACACTCTTGGTGATATAATAATAACAGTTAAAAATCAAGAAAATACAAAGGTTTCAACAAGTCAGGTCTCAGTCATTTATGAGGGCAGGTGGCGAGGGCTTACTTTTAATCAAGGTGTCCGGAGTTCGAATCTCCGATGGATCACCAAGCGAAGTCCTGAAGTTAAGCTTCAGGGCTTTTTATTTTACCGTTTTAAAAAGTATATCACACAGAAAACAATTTGACAATATAAAAGATAACAAAAACCGCAGGAAAGAGCGACCTTCCTGCGGTTTTTTAATTTCAGTTGAAATTAAAGAGGCATAACGATTTTGTTTGCGATTTCGTCAGCAACGTTGTCAAGACCAACGAGTCTGAGGAAGTCAACAAAAAGGCTAAGCCATGCATTGATGAGTGCTTTGATATCCATTATTCATTACCTCCACTTTTATTTACGGAAAACCGTATAGTGAGCAGTAGCTCACTTCTGACAGCCATATTATACTGCTGATGGGACAAAAAGTCAATATTTGTTTATTTTTTTAATTTAAACTGTATTTTTTATACACAGATTATTTAAACTTTAAGCTTATTCGTCATAAATAAAACAAAACTCACCCCGAAGGATGAGTCAACGTGTTATATCAGAATTATTCAGCCTTGTCGCCGAAGATGATTTCGAAATTGCCGATTTTGATGCTGCCGTCGGGCTCAACGCCGAAAATCTTCAGGATTGATTTGATTATAGCTGTGAAATATTCTATAATGTCTTCCTTTGTTACCATACTGGTATCGAGTTCCATATCAGTATCCTCCTTTAATTACTTTAAGGAAAGTATACACTGCCGAAGGGTGTTTGTCAACGGCATTATAAGAAATGTAACAAATAGAGGAAAACTGTAAAAAATTAAACATGAAAAAAACCCACCCTTACGGGTGGGCTTTATACGATTTAAATCATATAAATGATTGATAGACTGAAATTATTCAGCGGGAGCTGCTTCTTCTTCTACCCAACCTTCTTCTTCAGCGATGAAGCCGAATACATCCTTGAAGATTCTTTCAAGAAGCTCTACGAGCCACTTCCATGTGAATACGAATTCGGGGCTTTCGATTGTGAAATTCATTATTATGTCCTCCTTCTTCTAAAATTTTGTTTCATTCAACAGTACTAATTTTTAAATTAGAACTCAAACTTGATGAGCTTGTTGATGAATTCGATAATGATGTTAAGAAGGTTCTTGAGGTTGAACCACTCTGTAGCGCCATCTTCGTCTTCAACCTTAACAACTACATCTTCTTCTACGTAGCCAAGTTCGAAATCTGACATTATTGTGTTCCTCCTTCATAAGATTTCCTATCTTTAGGATAGCTTTATTTTATACTATATATTTCCATTTGTCAATAGAAAATTCATAATTTCGTTAAAAAATCTTAAATTCATAATATTTTTTAATTCTGTGTTCACATTTCAAGTTAGCTACACAAATCAGAATAAAAATAGAGGTCGTCCTGTTCCCCGACAAAAAAAGCTCCCCGAAGGGAGCTTTTCTGTAATTATATCAAAGCCTGATTATGCCTTTTTCTTGCTGATAGCCTTGATAGCAAAGAGAGTGCCGACCATAAGAGCTGCACCGATGGGAAGTGCGATATACCACTGAGGAACAAAGCCTGCGATGATGTAGGTTACAAATGATACACCTGCAACTGTAAGTGCATAGGGAAGCTGTGTTGAAACGTGGTTGAGGTGGTCACACTGACCGCCTGCGGAAGCCATAATGGTTGTATCGGAGATGGGTGAGCAGTGGTCACCGCAAACAGCACCTGCCATACAAGCAGAGATAGCAACGATCATGATGGGGTTGCCTGCATCGAATACGCTCAATACGATGGGGATAAGAATACCGAAGGTACCCCATGATGTACCTGTTGCGAAGGAGAGACCAACCGCAATAAGGAAGATGATAGCAGGAAGGAAGGACTGAAGTGCACCTGCAGAGCCTTCAACAAGCTGTGAAATGTAAATCTTTGCACCGAGAGAGTCTGTCATAGCCTTAAGAGTCCATGCACAGGTAAGGATAAGAATAGCGGGGACCATAGCCTTGAAGCCCTCGGGAAGTGATGCCATTGCGTCCTTGAAGGAGATAACTTTTCTGATAAGAAGGTATGCGATTGCGAATACGATTGCGATTGCTGAACCGATAACAAGACCAACGGAAGCATCTGAATTTGAGAATGCTTCAATAAAGCCTGTGCCTTCGAAGAAACCGCCTGAGTAAATCATACCGAATACGCAGCAGATAATAAGTACAACAACGGGAAGAATAAGATCAAGAACCTTACCCTTGGGGTTAGCTTCAACATCTGTGCCTTCTACCTTTGTGCCGCTTGTGAAGATGTCACCCTTTTCGATAGCGTTCTTTTCGTGAAGCTTCATCGGGCCATATTCAAACTTGGAAACGGCAAGAACAATCATCATAATGATTGTGAAGATAGCGTAGAAGTTATAGGGAATAGCCTGAACGAAAAGGCTCATACCGCTGTCTGCGCCTGCGCCTCTCGCAAAGCCTGCAACTGCTGCTGCCCATGATGAAATGGGAGCGATGATGCAGATGGGAGCTGCTGTAGCGTCGATAATGTAGGAAAGCTTTGCACGTGAAATCTTCTGCTCGTCAGCAACGGGACGCATAACTGAACCAACTGTAAGGCAGTTGAAATAGTCGTCGATGAAGATAAGACAGCCGAGAAGAATAGTTGCAAGCTGGGCGCCTACTCTTGATTTGATGTGCTTTGATGCCCAACGGCCGAAGGCTGCGGAGCCGCCTGCCTTGTTCATCATTGAAACAAGTGCGCCGAGAAGCACGAGGAAGATAATGATACCCATGTTGTAGCTGTCTGAAAGGCTTGCAACAAAGCCGTCAAAGAGAACATGGTTGATAGCAGTTTCGAAGTTGCCGCCTGCATAGATGAAGCCGCCGACTACGATACCGATAATAAGTGATGAGTAAACTTCCTTTGTGATAAGTGCAAGTACGATTGCGATTACGGGAGCAAGAAGTGCTGCAAATGTTGCATATGAGCCGATATTCTCACGAACCTTTGCAAGGGCAGTTTCGATATGTGCCTTGAAACCGGGGTCATTTGTGAGGTTGTCTGCGTAAGAGTCAACATAAGCTGCTGCTGAATCACCGTCTGTGAGGTCATAGTCTGTTACCTCACCGTCGATGTCAACGGAGAATGCTGTTTCAGCATCTGCACCGATTGTGGGTACTGCAGCGTCACCATCAGTTGCAGAAAGAAGAACTGCTTCGCCGTCTTCTGCTGAAATTGCCATTACGTCAGCTTCGCCTGTTGCAAAAACGATGCTTGACATAGGCATTGCAAGTGCAAAAACAATCATAATTGCAAGAATGATTTTTGCAATGCTTTTTCTTGAAGTGCTTTTCATTTTTTGTGTCTCCTTTATTTTTATTAGTTTTACCCTGGGCAATAATTACAACTACCCTATGATAATACTATTGAATCATACCATTTTAAAGCGTTGTTGTCAACTTCTTTTAAGTAATATTTATTCTCTTGACACAAAAAAATTATAGTGATATTATGATGTAAAAGGAGACGATAAAATGAAATTCAACTTTGATGAAGTAATTGACAGAAAAAATTCCGACAGTCTTAAATTCGACTTTGCGAAAGAAAAAGGACTGCCCGAGGACGTGCTTCCCCTTTGGGTTGCAGATATGGACTTCAAGGCTCCCCCGGGAGTGCTTGAGGCTTTGCAGAAAGCCCTTGACAGAGGCATCTTCGGTTACAGCGATACAGGCGACGATTATTATGAGATTGTAGCCTCCTGGTTCAAAAAGCGCTTCAACTTCACCTATGAAAAGGAGTGGCTTATCAAAACTCCGGGTATCGTTTTTGCCCTTGCAAACGCAGTCAGGGCGCTCACCGAAAAAGGCGACAACGTTATTATTCAGCCGCCTGTTTACTATCCGTTTTTTAATGTAATCAGAAACAATCACCGTAACATTATAGAAAACCCCCTCGTCTGCAAGGACGGAAAATTCTATATCGACTTTGAGGATTTCGAAAAGAAAATCATCGACAACAATGTAAAGCTTTTCATTCTCTGCTCACCCCACAACCCTGTTTCGAGAGTGTGGACCAGAGAAGAGCTTCAGAAGCTCGGCGAAATCTGCCTTAAACACAACGTTTACATCGTAGCCGATGAGATTCACTGCGACTTCGTTTTCGAAGGTCACAAGCACCACATCTTCATCGATGCTGTGCCTGAAATGAAGGACAGAACAATCATCTGCACCGCACCGAGTAAGACATTCAACATCGCAGGTATGCAGCTTTCGAATATTTTCATTCCCTCGGCAGAAATCCGCGAGAGATATATGGCTGAAATCGACGTTACCGGCTTTACCGTACCGAGTAATCCCGGTGTAGTTGCCTGTAAAGCTGCTTATGCCACAGGCGAGGAATGGTTTGAGGAATGCCTTTCATATATCAAAGCTAACTTCGACTACATCAAAGATTATCTTGAAGAAAATATTCCGCAGATCAAGCTTATCGAGCCGGAAGGCACCTATCTTGCCTGGCTTGACTGCTCCGGTCTCGGTCTTACCGCTGAAGAGCTCAACGACCTTATCATAAACAAGGCGAAGCTCTGGCTTGATGCAGGCGATATTTTCGGCAAGGCAAGCGAGCAGTACCAGCGCATCGTTATGGCTTGTCCGAGAGCAACACTTAAAAAGGCTCTTGAACAGCTCAAGGCGGCAGTAGACAGCCTTTGATTAAAGTGAGATAAAACGGGAAGTACGGGGAGGCGCTTTGACCTGCAGGGTCAAAGTCGCGTCAGGAAAAATCGGTTTCGGATAGGGGAAACCGATTTTTCCTGACGTGAAAACGCACTTGCGTGCGTTTCGCCTCCCCTTCATTTATCTTCCCTCTCACATCAGACAAAACAGCACAAGAGCCTCCTCTATGCGCTCATAAATTTCATAAAGCATTTCTTTCGGCAGAGGGTTTTCGCCTTTGCCGATTTCCATTGTAAAGCCCGGTGAGTGAAACTCCTCGATAAACCAGTCCTTGAATCCGCCGTGACTGTAAAGTCCTATATTATCAACAAGAGTATACGAACAGGAATCAGCAAGAATTTTCGCCATCATAGCAGCATTTGGGGGAGTATTCTCACCATATCTCCAGAAAATCTCCTCCCCCTGGGAATGCAGTGCCATAACCGATCGAAAACGCCTTAATCTGCAAAGCCGTGTAAGTGTTCTCGTTTCCGCTTCACTTTCGGGATACTTTCCGCCATATCTTCTCGCACAGGGTGAATCGATCCCCTCTTCAAGCTCCATCTTCCGCAGTTTTTCCCATCCCGCATTAAAATTATGGTTAATATCCACACCGAGAGCATTAGCATTCCACTTGCTGTAATCCTCACAACCAAGTGAGGACACAAAACCGCCGAGCCCCCTTGCGCCCTTTGTGCCGTGCACAGCTATTTCCGTACCGTCGGGGTTTACACAGGGTATAACTGTAACTCCAAGCATAGAAAAAGCTCTCTCAACGTCTATACCGCAAAGGCTTGTCCTTCGGGAAATACAGGTACAAAGCCTTTCTACGAAAAGATAAAGCTCAAGACAGGTGAGCCACTCGCTACCGTGAAAACCTCCTGCCAAAAGCACGCTGTTTCTTGCGTTTCCTACAGAAAGAGAAAAAATTCCTCTGCCAAGAGCTGTTCTCCCCTGAACTTCAGCTCTGATAAACGGAAATTTCCCTGTAAGGTCTTCAAAAAGCTTCAGGTTTGTGTTATAATCAAAATATGTAGGTTTAACAATACTGCACACTGAACATCACTCCTTTTGAGTAATGTATATTTCAGTGTAAATCATTTTATTACAAGGAGAGCTGAAATGAACTTCGAAGAAAAAACTCTTAAAAGAAATGAAATATATAACGGCAAAATTCTATCTCTTCACGTTGATGATATTGAGCTACCCAACGGTGAAAAAGCAATAAGAGAAATAGTCGAGCACAGCGGAGGTGTATGCGTTGCCGCTATAACGGACAACAACGAGCTTTACTTCGTACGCCAGTACCGCTACCCGTACAAAAAGGTTCTGCTTGAGCTTCCTGCAGGCAAGTTAGAGAAGGGCGAAGACCCCCTCGAAGCAGGTATGCGTGAGCTTGAAGAGGAGTGCGGAATCGTCGCCGATAAGGTTATACCTATGGGAACAGTATATCCCACCGTCGCCTACTGCAGCGAGATAATCTATCTTTTTGCCGCAAAGGGGCTTTCACATACAGCACAGCACCTTGACAAAGACGAATTCCTCTCTTTCGAAAAAATCAGCATAGAAAAAGCCGCAGAAATGGTTATGAACGGTGAAATTTCCGACTCAAAAACTGCCGTGCTTGTACTTAAAATTCACAAT
This sequence comes from Acutalibacteraceae bacterium, assembly GCA_045532935.1. Lineage (GTDB taxonomy): Bacteria > Bacillota > Clostridia > Oscillospirales > Acutalibacteraceae > UBA6857. The sequence goes on along the minus strand of JAZSGW010000040.1, from coordinate 68,421 downwards.
CTCATCAAGGAGAATAAGATATAATGAAAAGATTCATTGTCGCCTCAGCCTCTCCCAGAAGAAAAGAACTTCTCGAAAAAGTAGGCTTCAGCTTTGAGATCATCCCCTCTGATGCCGACGAAAACACGAACGGGATTCTCTCACCCGACGCTATTGTAAAGGAGCTTGCAAAAAGGAAAGCTGAAAGCGTATTCAAAGACAACGCCGACGCCGTCGTTCTCGGCTGTGACACCATAGTTGAGTATTGCGGAACCGTACTCGGTAAGCCCTCTGACCGTGGAGATGCAAAAAATATGCTCCGTATGCTTTCAGGCAAAACACACAATGTACACACCGGGGTTTGCATTATGGACAAAGAAAGAACCGTGTCCTTTGTGAACACGGTAAAGGTTGTGTTTTATGAGCTCTCCGAGGAGCTTATCGAGCGCTATGTCGCCTCGGGAGAAAGTGATGACAAGGCAGGAGCTTACGGCATTCAGGGACTTGGCTGCGTGCTCGTCAAGGGTATAGAAGGAGACTATTTTTCCGTTGTAGGTCTGCCCGTCGCTGAAACAGTGCGTGTGCTGTGGAAATTCGGAATCAAAAACGTTCTGAAATAATCTGACCGAAAAACTACAATAAACAGTATGCCGGGTGTTCATATGAACACCCGGCATTTTTATTGTTCAGTATCTGTGATGCTTTTATTATTTACTGACTGTCTCCTTCTGCAGAACAAAATCGAGCTTGAATCTGCCTTTGTGACGATAAGGATAAATTTTAATTATCAACACACCCAATAAAGCACCCGCTGTATTAAGGAACATATCCCCCATTGTATCCATAATAGCATAACGACCTAAATCCATATACTCAAAAATCGTCTGTATTTTATCTGTACCTATAAGTCTCGTATATGACCAGAACTGCGCGTTGGCGAGTCTTCCCGTAACAAGTCCGATAACATGGTCACCCGTAAACTCGAAAAGCTCCCACAAAGTCGAGCACATAAAGCTGAAGCCCACAGAGCAGAGAAGTATCAAGGAAAATGATGCCGTCTTCTTCTCTTTTTTAATAAGAGCGCAGGCGAACTCGTAACCAAAAAATACAATTCCTAATCCACAGCAGAAATGCAGGAAGGAATCCCACAGTCTGACCTCATAATAGAAATTGAAAAGATAGGCAGTTATAACGGCAATAAAATCAGCTATTATTATTGCTGTCTGTATAAAGGGCTGAACATATCTGAAAACTGTCCACTTCGGCATAAACATACATACTTCCCAGGCAAACATAATACCCAGATTCATAAGTATCTCCACCGATATAACGGGCAAAAAGGGATCGTCAAAGAGGGACTTTATGAAAAGGCCTACCATGGAAAAACGTATCAACCACCAGAAAGCATATGTCCCTGTAGAGCAATCGCCCTTGAGTCTTTTAAAAAACTTCTTCATCTTATATAATCACTTCCGACTGTCTGCTTTTTTTTAACCGAAACAACGTTATTACCGTACTCTGCATCATATTTGTATTTACCCCTTAAGCGGTACGGAAAAACATTAATGTAAATAAGTGCCGCAAACGAGCTTGCGAAATGCACTATAATATCAAGCATTATATCCATAAGAGGCGCTCTTTCTTCAACAAGAGCCGGAATTACTCCGCCCTCCCTTGCAGTACCCTCTGCAAGAACAACCGACCAGAACTGCGCGTTACCGGGCTGACCGCTTATGTGTCCGAGAAGCTGATCGGTAAAAAATTCGCCAAGCTCCCACACATTGAAAAGCATAAAGCTTACACCGAAGGCAGCATAAAATATCATAGCCTTCGTTGCGGCAAAATGCTCCTTTTTAACCAAAGCGTAGGCAATCTCATAGCCGTAAAGCACAGAAACAAAACCGAAAAACGCCTGAACAAGAGGATCAAAAAGCTTCAACTCATAATACATATTCAGCCAGATGCCCATCACTGCTGAAACCGCAAGTCCGATATTCAGTACCGTATGTATCGACGAAGGAATCAGACGGAACAGGCTTTTCTGCGGCATCGCGAGGGAAAGCTCCCAGAAAAAAGAACCTGCAAAACAGGCCGCTATGTGTATCTGTCCCGTAACAGTAAAGCTGTCGGCGGAAAAATTCATTATGAAGGCAACAAGCATAAGCACTCGTAATACCCACCACAATATATAAACCGGCGCTTTGCACCCGGCTTTAAGTCTGGATATATACTCTTTCATCGGTAACCTCCGAAAAAATTACAAATATGTATTATATATTATCACACTTTTTTACATTTGTCATCTTTTTTTGTTAAATTTCAAAGAAATTTATAAAAAAAGTTCAGCACTGATCAAACAGTGCTAAACTCTCTTTTTTCAGTTGATTTATCTACCGTCCGAAAACTCTACACATAGCGGATAAAAGGCGTTGTGTCTGTGTGGACTATACGCCTTTATCAACTTTTTTCATTATATAATTAATTACATAGCTCCGAAGAACTTCTGAATCTTGAGAATGAGGTTGTTGAAGAATTCAACAATCTTATCCCAGAAGGAAAGCTCTTTTTCTGCAGGCTCTTCAATGTCTTCACCGTTGATTTCGGTAATTGTACCGTCATCATTAAGTGAAACAACCTTGTATGAAATATTTGCAGCTTCATCTTCGTAAAGATAGCCGAAGTTACCGTCAGCAAGCTCTGTAAGGCAGGAATAAGCGAAGAAGCCGTCTGTTACATGATAGGTTGAAATCCATTCGATTACGTTCTTCTGTCCTACAAGACCTACTCTTATAACACCGTCTTCTCTTGCCTTTGTGTCAGATGCATAAGAGCCGAGAATAACAGCCTTGCCGTCGATTGTCTTTGATGTATCGATGAAGGAAACCATGCAGTTACCAACTGATGTGAGGTCAAAGTCGGCCTGGAACTCACTCCATGAATGACCGTGGTCCTTACTGTCTGCATAAGCTACATAGCTACAGTCTGTTCTTGAGAACATACGAAGAGTGCCGTCGGGAAGCTCAACAATCTGTGCTTCACTTGTCTTGCCTACGCCGATCTTGTGGTATGTTTCAGCGCCACGCTGCCATGTTGCACCGTTATCATCTGAATAAATTGTGCTTACATTTTCGATAAGACCTACAGTATCATATACACAGAAAATGATACGTTCCTTTTCAACGCCGTCTTCTGTGAATTTAACAACTGTACCTCTACCGGGGCCTACACCGAGGAAGCCTTCAGCATCGCTCTTTGTATCCTTTGAGATGATTTCGGGATAGCTCCAGGTTGCACCGTTATCATCGCTGTATCTCATCCAGAGGAAAGCTGTACGGAAAACAGTGAAGGGAGAATCAGCGTAGAAGATGTTAGCTTGAACCTGTTTGTCGCTACCCTTCTGATTTACCATAACAGCTGCACCGTTTTCGTAAACTCTGTACTCTCTGTCAACTGTAAAGCCTGTCTCTGAACCGTCAGCAAGCTTAACAATAGGAGCAAAGGCACCGTTGAAGTCGCCTACATAATACTCGAAGGTGCTCCAGTCAGCAATATTATCTGTTGTAAGACCGAGATACTTCTTGTCACCTACTGTGAAAAAGCCTGAACCCTTTTTAGTTGTGGGATAGCCACCGTTAGCCGCATAAACATCAGTAACGATGAAGATTCTGCCGGTTGATGACTGTGCGATTGCACTATCTATGAATGATGCACTGTCAGAGCCTGTTTCCGGACTTGCATAATCATCAAAGTAGTTTACATAGTTGTAATCCCAGTTTGTGTAGCCGTCGGGAGAAATTGCAACAAGTGTATCGATGTTGTGGGGAGCATCGGTACCGTGACCGTAACGGGCATCGGCAGCTGCAATAACTGAACCGTCAGCAAGAGTATAAATTGCAGGGATACGGAAGCGTTCGGAGCCTTCAGTACCGGCTGCGAAGGGCTGATCATAAGTTGATGCTGCCATTGCAGGAACGCAAAGTGCAAGGAGCATAACCAATGAAAGTACGATTGATAAAGTTCTTTTCATTTTATTTTCCTCCAATTACTATTAGTAATCTAATATTAACAGATAACCGAAATAAAATCAAGCCTTTTTCAGAAATAAAAGGCTGTTATGCAACCGCCTTACAGCAGATACATAACAGCCCTTTTCGTCAGTTTTTCTTCTGATAGCTTTTGCAGAAATGCGGGATAGCCATTGAATCGGCACCGGTCTTTTCGTGTGTAACCTCAATTTTCTGAAGTTTACACTTATCACATTCAACGTGATATTCACATTCGTTTACGGTACACTTTACGCCTTCATTGTGCATAACTACACCTCCATTTTTTATTGACAAGTTTCCTCGTCACGGTTTTATTATGCCAAAGAAAGCATTTTTTATTCAGTTTTTAATTATTTAAAAAGAGCAATAATGCTGTAAACAAAGTTGACGATAGTCATAACAATGTTATAAATTATCGAAGCAAGTCCCTTTGCACCAACCTTGTTGAGGATTGTGTTTGTTTCCTCATCAAGTACAGAATCAATTGCAGGAGCGTTATCGGCATCGGTAAGAGGCTTATCCTCATCGTATTCAGCCTTTTCACCGTTCATAAGGGTGAAATCAAAGGTTCTTTCGCCTACAAGAGTGAAGGATTCGATAACATAGCTGAGGCTGATTTCGAAGTTCTTAACGCTGCCTTCGGGAATTTCACCGTCGATTGCAATTTTCCCGCTCTGTCCGGGCTTGAGATAGATAGGTCCGAAGGAAAGCTCAAGGTCTGAACCGTAAACATTTGCGGCAAGAATCGTAACTGCTCTTTCCTTTGAAAGATTGGTTACAATAAGGTGAGTCGCATCTGAAGTGAGATAGCCTTCTGTGCAGTTATTAAAACTTGCAAAGATACTGTGTGAAACGTTTGTAGTTGCGTGGAACTGCGGATACTGCTCAAAGGAATGCACATCGTAGCTTTCTTCATTGAGAAGAAGAGTGTACATAAGGGACTTCGTGTATTCGTCCTTATAGGTCATACCGTGGTGGTAGTCCTGGATAAGCCATGTATGCTCGGGAAGATAACAGGTAGAAGCATCAACAGTCATTGTAGGAGACACCTGATAAAAGCCGGTGTCAACCTTCTGTGTATAACCGTCAGCAAATCTCTCGCCGAAAGGAGCACAGGTTGCACCTGTAGATGCAGGAGTAGTAATAATAGCATCTGATGAAATAGGCATACCTGTTACGATCTGAATATCGTATCCTGCAAGAATGTATACGTTTGTGCCTGCAGCCTGAGCCTCTCTGAAGCCCTTACCGAAATAGTGTTCACCTTCAGGTGACATAATTTCGTAGTGCATAAAGTCGCTCTTTTCAATGACCTTTGCGTTTTCGGTTTCGTCAAGAAGCTCTGCCTTCATATCGTCATAATATTCAAGGGGAATGAAATCCCACATACTGCCCCAGGTTCCCATAACAGGCATGACATAAGGCACAAGAGCATCTGCAAGGTCGTCGAGGAAGCCGAGCCAGCCTGCCTCTACAAGATAATGAAGATCTTCTTCAAGCATCATGCCGTGCTCGATGAAAACAAGAAGCGCAACATCACCGAAGTTAAAGCCCTCTCTGGGAGAATTGAAGGCATCATATGCAATACCTGCGCCGCCGAGTGCGGGGACGGTAAGAACAGCATTATTTACCTTGCCCTCATGACCGTAAAGGGTAAGATATGTACCTGAAATCTGACCGCCGTGTGAAACAGCAAGAATATTTACCTTATCCTTACCGGTATAAGCGAGAACACCGTCAATAAAGCCCTTGAGCTTGTTTGCACATTCAACTGCACCCATTCTGAAATCGCAGGTGAAAACGAAGCAGTTTTCAGCACCTACAAGGCCGATAACATCAGACATCATTTCATTTTCAGCCTGATGTCTTCCTTCCGGATACTTTTCCTGAAGGTTAGCATAACAGCATTCCTCAGGAGTATTTATATAATTTTTAACGTCATAGTAGCTTGAACCGTCAGCGTTGGTTTTCATATCACCGAAGATTCTCTGGAAGCCTTCACCGAGTCTTTTTGCGATAGGGTCAACATCGCCTGCGAGAAGGAAGGTAGCTGCATCGGCAATAATACCTCCGAGGTTAGCCTCAACCTCTGGCATAGCCTGACCGAAGGCATCACCCCACACGTGAACAACCTCGCCGTTTTCGTCAAGTCTGTAAAGCTCACTTGAAGAATAGCCCGGCACCATAATAACAGGATATTCAGTAAGCTTATCTGCTTCTACTGCTGCATAAACGCCTGATGAACAAAGTGAAAATAACATAAGTACGGTGAGTAAAATTGCAAGCATTTTTTTCATAATTAATACATCTCCTTTGATTAGTTTACTCAACTTTATTATTTTAACATATTATTAAAACTTGAGCAACGTTTTTTGCAACAAAAAACACAAGTGTGTATTGGTGAAAATGACAAAACTTATAAAAGCACCTCAAACAAAAGTAAAGGTCCGCCTCTTAAAAGACGAACCCATACTTTTATTGCCCCGATGCCGGACTACGGAAACGACCATAAGCCCCACATCATATTACTTTGAGAAAAGCTTTGCGAAAAGAAGTTCGAAGAAGAGCTCTATTTTATCGAAAACATTTCTTGAAACATCTTTATCGGCATCAACTACCTTACCGTCTGCCGCAAGAACATCACAGGAATACTTTGCGTCATAACCCTTGCAGAATTCGACATCATAAACGTATCTGCCATCGTCTCTTTCCTTTACAGCCTTTACAAATTCAACCTCCGAATAATTCAGACCAAAGTGTGCGACTGCCGCTTTTTTTGCCGCCTCGAGTCCCACATCAGCATCTGCCGCATTTGACACGTTCGCCTGAGGTGCCGCCCGATTTGCAGCCTGATTTGCAGGCTTACTTGCGTCCTGACTGCCTGAAGGTAATCTTAAACCTTCTCTTTCAACATCCTTTTCACGGATTCTTCCGTCTGCGGAAACCTCATAGCTGTATTCGAAGAAGCTTCCGTCTGCATTATCCACATAGAATTCTACATCGTAATGTTTAACGCCGTCGTCATAATCGGGATATACACTAAGCCACAGAACATCAGACTGTGCATATCCGGCATCCTTAAGAGCGATGTCTTTTGCTCCGGCATCACCAACGTCTGAAGCGAAGGCCGAAACGGAAAAAAGGAAAACAAATGCGAGTGAAAGTACCGCAGCGAATGATTTTTTAAGATTCTTTTTCATAAAGATCCACCTTTCTTTTTTGGTTTTTTAGTTTTTATTTATAAGCAAGGAGCCTTATTTTTTTGTTTGGCTTTCCTTTGTTTACAACCTTATAATACACACGAAAAATTAAAGGACGATTAGAAAAAGAAACTTTTTTAAAATTTAAGAGACCGCTGTACTGAAAAGACAGCGATCCCTCGGACTACACCTTGTAAGGCTTAATATTATATGAAACAAGTGTCTTGAATCACGCTTTGAATTCAACGGTGAAGCAGCTGCCCACGCCCTCCTCACTTTCAAGATAAACCTCTCCGCCGTGTATGAGAGCAATCTGCCTTACCATAGGAAGGCCAAGACCGGAGCAGCCGTCCTCACGGCAACGCGCCTTATCAACACGGTAAAATCTGTTGAATATCTTCTGCTGATGCTCCTTTGCTATACCTATACCGTCATCGCTTACGATGAACCTGATTTTTCCGTCGCTTTTTTTCAGTGAAACCCGTACATTACCGTTTTCCTTACCGTAATTGTAAGCATTGGACAAAAGATTACTTACAAGACGGCTGATAAGAACCACATCCATATCCATTATAATTCCCTCATCAATATCACGGTGAAGGGTGACGGATTTCTTATCAAAGGAAGCGAAATCATCACAAAGAGAATTAACAAGCTCACTCAAATCTTCCTTTTCCTTGTTAAGCTGAAGGCTGTTCTGTTGCATTTTTGTCATTTCAAGAAGCTGCGAAATTAACCGCTTCATTGAGTCCGCCTGCTTCATAATAGTGAAAAAGCCCTCTCTGTCCTCGTCATCCAGCTCCTCACGGGAAAGCTGATATTCACACTCTGCAAGGACAACAGCCACAGGTGTACGCAATTCGTGGGAGGCATCTCCGGCGAACTGTCTTTCCGCCTCAAAGGAATTCTCAAGTCTCTGCATCATTTCGTTGAAGCCTTCGGAAACCGCCTTTACCGTCGGATCACCGTCAGAAACAGTCAACCTTTTGGAAAGGTCTTTTCCGCTGTGAATTTCAGAGACTGCCTCGCTCAATCTTCGGGCAGGCTCGAGAGCCTTATTGGTAATTACTCTGCCCACGAGCACGGATAAAAGCAGAAACAGCGGTAAAATAATCGCCGCAAGACGAACAAGAACGCCCCAAATTCCGCCAAGCCCCGTAACACCCACAACACCTCTTACCCAGATGTCTTCGTATGCCTTTTCCGAGCTGTGAAACTCAATTTCATAAATCGGAGCATCGTTGTATTCATAGCTGCGGGCATTGATTATAGTAATTTTCCCCATATCGAGACCACTACTTATAAGTGAATTATCAAAAGCCTCCCGGCAGGAAATATTACACCCGTCACCGAAAAAGCCGAGGCTTCCTTCAAAGGGAGTGAAATAATCAGCCCCCTCAACCTCACTGCTTATAATTTCCCCCGTTTCACCGTTTATCTTGAAATCGTACTTGGTAAATTCAACCTTTGTATCGTAAACATAAAAACCGTCAAAGCTGCCGAACCGACCCGTTTCAAGAGGAAGTGAACTGTCTGCACCTTCAGGATATTCGCCTCCGAGAATTTCTCCGTCTTCGGAATACACCAGAGCGAAAATATCGCCGCTTCTGTATGCAAAGTCAGATTCTATATCAAGAAGTCCGTTTTCAACCTCAATTTCATCTATATTTCTTTCTACACTTCTTACAAGATTCTGCTGAATTTCAGAATTCTGCGCAGTTTTTGCAACGGTGACAATACAAAGAATCAACCCTACCGAAAGCACACACATAAGCACAGTATACCAAAGATTGATTTTCGCACTTATAGAAGCAAATCGTTTTTTCACGCTGTCACCCCTCCTTTAAAACATAGCCCACACCTCTGACGGTATGTATAAGCTTCGTATCGTAACCGTCATCTATCTTCTTTCTGAGGTAGCGTATGTAAACATCTATAACATTTGTACCGCCGGCATAATCATAATTCCAGACGCTGTTTTCGATTTTTTCTCTGGTCATTACCGTGCCTGCATTACTTATAAGCACCTCAAGAATAGAATACTCCCTTGCAGAAAGCTCAATAACCCTGCCTGCTCTTTTCACCTCATGGCTTTTCACGTCCACGGTAAGGTCATTTACGGAAAACAGATTTGTGCTGTTCCCCTTTGAATCTCTCGTAACCATTCTCACCCTTGCAGCAAGCTCCTCAAAGGAAAAAGGCTTAATAAGATAATCGTTTGCACCAAGGTCAAGTCCGTGCACCCTGTCGCATATTTCGGTTTTAGCCGTGAGAAAGATAACCGGAGTTGTATTTTTGCAGCTTCTCATCTCCTCAAGGACAGTGAAACCGTCTTTCTTCGGCATCATTACGTCCATTACGATAACATCATAAGATGCACCTGCAAGATAATCAAAAACGCTTTCACCGTCAAAACAGCTGTCTACACTATAACCGAGCTTTTCAAACTGCTTTACAAGAATTCTGTTGAGTGCTTTCTCATCTTCTGCAACAAGAATGCGCATAGTAATCCCCCTTTACGGATTTTTTTAATTATAACACGCTTTTTATTAAAAATCTATTAGAAAACAAAAAAGGATTCAGCATTAAACTGAATCCCCTGTATACAAATATTACTCCGGTTTATTCTCTTCTGACGTATCCTTCTTCTTTATCTTCGGCAATACAAGACAAATAACAACCGCAAGTACAGCAGCTACAGCTATACCTGCGGGAAGAACATAATCTGAAAGTCCGTCACCCGTATCGGGAAGAGCGGCAGTTGACATCTGTGCGGCCTCATCAACGGCAAAAACCTGCAGCACTACAGCACCGACACTAAGAAGCATAAGGGCCGCCATAATTATACAGATTATCTTCACCATTTTTCTGTTCATCATTTTGCATTCACCTCTTAATTTATTTCCGTGTGTTATTCTATCACTAATACTCCCGTTTGTCAACTTTAAGGGCATATTACCACGCAAGTCATATTTTAATAAAATGTGTTGAATTTATCACAAAAGAGGTATATAATAGATTGGTAAATATTTTAACAGAAAGGGGTACACCCATGAAGAAGACAACAAAAATCATCGGAGCAGCACTTGCAGCTGCCGCAGTAGGTAATGCAGTTCACGCCGCAACCTTCAAGCCCGAAAAGAGAGAGCTTCCTCCTCTTCCCGATGAAGCACTCAATGTAGCAAGATACCGTGAAAATCTTTCAAAAGCTATTCAGTTCAAGACAATCTCCAACAGAGATTCTACTCTCGTCGACTGGAAGGAATTCGAAAAATTCCACAAGTTCCTTGACAAGGCATATCCCCTCATCGCCGAAAAGCTTGAAAAGGAAATTGTTCCTCCCGCAAACCTCCTCTATCGCTGGAAGGGTAAGAGAGCCGACCTTAAGCCTATCGCTCTTCTTGCTCATCAGGACGTAGTTCCCATTTCAAAGGGTACAGAGCAGGATTGGGAGCACGATCCCTTCGAGGGCTTCGATGACGGCGAATTCATCTGGGGCCGCGGCACTATAGATATGAAAAACCATCTTATCGCTGTAATGGAAGCTGTTGAAGCTCTTCTCGAGGACGGCTTTGAGCCTGAAAGAGATGTTTATCTTCTTTTCGGTGATAACGAAGAGGTTGTTGCTAATGCTGAAAACGGTGCTCACGACCTTATGACTACCCTCAAGGACAGAGGCATCACACTCGACAGCGTTATAGACGAAGGCGGCGCTATCATTCCCGTCAACGTTCCCGGTGTTCTCAACAACAAGTACCTCATCGGTATCGGTGTTGCTGAAAAAGGCTATTCAGATATTGAAATCGTAGTAAACGGCAAGGGCGGCCACTCCTCACAGCCTCCCAAGCATAACGCTCTCGGTCAGCTCGCCTGTGCTATCAAGGAAATCGAGGATCATCAGTTCAAGTCCTCCTTCAACCAGCTTATGAAGGACCTTCTCGATGCAGTCGGCAGAGAATGTACATATCCCGTACGCCTTATTACCTGCAACATTCCCCTTTTAAGACCTGTTATCCTTCAGATCGCAAAGGCAATCCCCTTCGGTGCCTGCTTCGTAAGAACAACTACAGCTGTTACCATGGCAAGCGGAAGTCCCGCTGCAAACGTTCTTCCCCAGAGAGCTTCTGCTATAATCAATTTCCGTGCAATGCCCGGTACCACCAAACAGGACCTTGTTGACCATATCAGAAGTGTTGTAAAGAATAAAGATCTCGAAATCAACGTTCTCAACTCAAAGGAAGCTTCCAAGTTCTCACCCACAGATTCAAGAACCTTCCGTATTATCGGCGACCTTTGCAAGAGCCTTGAGCCCAATTCAATCGTTGCGCCTTATCTTGTTATGGGCGGCACAGATGCTTACAATTATGAGCCTATCTGCGATAACATTTACCGTTACGCACCCTTCAGAGTAAGCATCGAGCTTCTCCGCGGTACTCACGGCACAAACGAAAAGATTCCCGTTGCCTGCCTTGAAGACGCTCTCAAATTCTTTAAAAACTACATCAGAAGAGCAAGTGCCGAATAAAACTGACGAGCTCTGAAAATACACCCTTGTCCTCTTCGTCAGGAGACGGCAGGGGTGTTGTTGTTTCCTACCATTAACAATAAAAGCAAACAGAGGTAATTTATTCTAAACAAAATTTTAACAATCACATATTACAATAAATTAAAGAAAGTGAGGGATTCCTATGTTCAAGATACTCGTAATAGAAGATGACAGAGACCTTTGTCACACTATGTGCACCTATCTCAACCATAACGGCTATGAAACTGTAAGTGCCTTCAATGCCGAATCGGCATACCGTGCACTGTATGAAACAGTATTTGACCTTATCGTTTCCGATATTATGCTCCCCGGAGCCGATGGCTACGAAATCGCAAATACGATACGATCAACAGACAACGAAACTCCTATTCTCTTTGTTACGGCAAGAGACGACTTCTTCTCAAAGCAGAGAGGCTTCCTTGCAGGAATCGATGACTATATGGTAAAGCCTATCAACCTTGAAGAGCTTCTTCTGAGAATAGGCGCGATTTTAAGACGCAGTAAAATAGCTTCCTCTAAAAAGCTCGTTGTCGGCTCCCTTGTAATGAACATGGACGAAAGAACAACGAAGCTCGACGGTACAGATATACCTATGACCGCCAGAGAGTTCAACCTGCTTTACAAGTTACTGTCCTATCCCTCAAAAACCTTCACTCGCGCACAGCTTATGGAGGAATTCTGGGAAACAGACACTAACTCCAGTCTCAGAACTGTAGACGTTTATATGGCAAAGCTTCGTGAAAAGTTCAATAGCTGTAATGACTTCGAAATCGTTACTGTACACGGCCTGGGTTACAAGGCGGTGATAAAATAATGTTCCGCATAAACAAAGTCAAAAAAGACAAACGACTGAAGGACAGTATTTTTTCAGTCAAACGTTTTGTGCTTTACTTTGCTATATCCGGCTTTGCTGTTTCGGTAAGCTTCCTTCTGTTTTTCAGCGGAAGTCTTTTCGAGGCTACAGGGAATCCCGTTATGATTCCAGAGGGCACCGTAAAAGAAAGAGCTCTTCGCACTCTTTTCAATATTATGTTCATCTGCATTTTTTTAAGTGTTATAGACGGTGTGCGCAAAAGAATTTTCACCTACCGACCCGTTATGAGAATCAGCGAGGCGTTGAGAAAAATTACTGCAGGAGATTTCAGCGTAAGAATCAAGCCTATTCATAAAAGAAGAGCCTTTAATGAATACGACCTCATTATAGAGGATATTAACAAAATGGCTCAGGAGCTTTCTTCAATAGAAACACTTAAAACAGACTTCATTTCGAGTGCCTCCCACGAGATAAAAACTCCTCTGGCGGTAATACAAAGCTATGCAGAAATACTTCAGAGCACCGATATTACCCGGGAGGAAAGAATCGAATATACGAAAAGCCTCAAAAACGCCGCCGAAAGACTAAACAGTCTGATTACATCAATTCTTAAGCTCAACAAACTCGAAAACCAACAGATTTTCCCCGAAACAAAAAAATACAATCTCAGCGAGCAGCTAATACAGTCCGTTCTTCTTTTTGAAAACAAGTGGGAAGAAAAAAATATCGAAATAGTTAGTGACATTGAGGAAAATGTACAGATAGAAGCTGATGAAGAACTGCTTTTTATCGTGTGGTCAAACCTTATTTCAAATGCAGTAAAATTCACAGAAGAAAAAGGCAGAATTTCCGTATCGCTGAAAAAAGCAAATAATTTTGCCGTAGTAAGCATCTCCGACACAGGCTGCGGTATGACAAGGGAAACCGGCTTAAGAATTTTCGAAAAATTCTACCAGGGCGACTCATCTCATATGACAGAAGGAAACGGACTTGGTCTTGCCCTTGTTAAAAGAGTTGTTGACATTACGAAAAGTGAAATAACCGTCGAAAGCGAGCTTGATAAAGGCTCAACCTTCACAGTTAAAATCCGTCTTAATCAATAAAAGGAGAATTCCTATGAAAGATAATGAAAAAAAGGCGTTTTCTATTACCTATTCAGGCTCAACAAAAGATGAACTCGAAATGTTCAAGGAGAAATATACTCCCAAACAGACAACCGAAAAAATGAAAAAAATCCGCGCACTTGACAAACGGATCGATTTTATCGCAACAATGTGCTCCATTTCCATCGGTCTTCTCGGCTCATGCTTTATAATCTGGAGCACAATAAGCCTTGTAAAAGAGCTTAACAGCTTTCCTGCCGGCATTCTCATATTATTGCTTGGAATTACAATAATCGCTGCTGTGCCCTTCATTCATACAAAAATATATAACGGCGTTAAAAACCATTATGCTCCGCAGATACTTTCTCTTATTGATGAAATTGAGCGAAATATAATCTGATTTCTCCATTCTCTCCCTTACATAAACACAGAAAGCAGCTACCGATCAGGGTGGCTGCTTTCTGTTAGTTAAAAGCAATTATATTCACTTTGAGATATAGCCTTAATCCCATTCGAGACCGGTGACGGTATCAAGATCGATACCCTTTGTATCGTGAGTCTTTTTAATCAGAGCGATAAGGGTAACCACAAAGCTTGGCACAAGAAGACAAAGTGCAACTGTTCCGATAATGCCGTCGCCGAAGATAAGAGCAAGAATCATATTAAGAATAAAGGCAACGGAATAACCTGCAAAGCCGACAACGGTCTGTGCAGCCGCAGTTGACGAACGCAAATTGGTAGGCGCAGATTCACTTGCCATCATAATAAGCACGTCATTTGTTGAATAGTAACTGCCAACAAAAGCGCCGCAGAAAAAGCCTACGATTGCAGGAGTTAAAAGGTTGTATCTTGAACCTACCGCAAAAACAACAAATGAGACAACACAGTTTGCGGCAACGGTAATAGCAGCAGCTTTTCTGCCTTTTTTGTCAGAAATGAAGCCCATAATTACCTGTGAAATCGCCATACCGATGGGATACAGAGCTATAGCCTTATTGACCTCGTTAACACTTACAATGTCAAGGAATTCCTTTACATTTGAACCGTGGATACTCATAGCATAGCCATGAGTAAGGATAGCCTGATAGTTGAGACTGCCTATAACACCCACACCTGCAAGAGCAAAGCAGATATATATCCAACGCAGCTGCTTATGCTTAAAGCCGAACTTAAGCGCATCTATAACACCGCCCTGGGAATCCTGAGCGGATTTCTTCTGCCTTTCAGCTTCACGCTCCTCATCGGTCATACTAAGGTAACGGATTCTTGTATCAATGAAGGTGTCGGGCTCTCTTGCACATATAAGCGCTATAAGAGAAACCACTATACCTACAATAGCCGGAATAAGATAAACCTTGCGCCATTGTGATGCAGTTTCCATAAGCCAGCTGCGAAGCAGAGGGACAAGAAGAACGGACATATTGGCAAAAAACTTAATAACAGAATAGGTAATGGCACGGCTTTTTGCCGGTGAGGACTCCATAATATATACAACGTGCATATCGTGAGGAATAAAGAACATAATAAGGCATGCACCAAAAAAGTACATAAACACATTCTGCGAAAGGAAAATAGTCAGCATCGCAACAGACATACCGAAGGTATTGATAAGAAGGAAGGTTTTTCTGCCGAAACGGTCAGCGAGCGGTCTGTAAAAAATACCGACAATCTGAAAAGGTATTGCAATAACCTGCAGTAGATTAAGAAGTGTAACCGCACTGTCACTTACGAAAAAGTCGTTAGCGATTTCTGTCTGCATAAGGGCACCTATCTGTGATGCAATTTCATCAACAGCATAAATAAGTGCGATAATCAGTACAAGATACCAGAAATAAAAGTTACCCTTCGGACGGGCTTTCTGCTTTTGCCAGTAAGCAAGTTCTTTTTCCCTCTTAAGCCTAAGCCTTTCAAGCTTTTCGGTACTCATAGTTTTTGCCATATTTTTACTCTCCTTTTGCTGTTTTATAAGGTTATTATATTGCAACTGATTTCGTGTGTCAAGGCACTTATAATAAAAGAACTTCTGCACGTTAAAATTATTCCGTAGCCGAGTACATACGAGAGGCACAACGTGCTGCGCACGTTCACCCCATAAAAATCCGCTTTGTGACAAGGGAAAGCGGATTTTTATGGGGTGTCTGCCTTTTCCGCAGAAAAGGCAGAGTGCCTCCCGACCAACTCTTTTGCCTGTGTTCAATAAATTCAGATATAAAAACAGCCGCAGAAACTGCGGCTGTACTATACAAATTAAAATTATACTCGACCCTTGGGAAGAGGCACCTTTTCCTTTTCGGGCTTCGGACTGATGTCGCCTGCCTTTGTAAGGGCAATCTTTGTAAGAAGAGGTCCGAAAAGCTCATAGATAAGAACACCGAAAAGCACGATATTACGGATAATAACACCGCCTTCACCTATGCTCATAGCATTAATCGACATTCCAAGAGCAACACCCGCCTGAGGCAGAAGTGTAATGCCGAGATATTTCTGAATATGCGGCTCACACTTTGAAATCTTCGCACTTATACCTGCACCGAAGTACTTACCGAGAGTTCTTGCAATAATATATACAATGCCTATTCCTACGATACTGAAGTTGCCGAACACGGAAAACTCAAGTTCTGCACCGCTGAGAACAAAGAAGAGAATGAACAAGGGAGTTGTCCATCTGTCCGTCTTTTCCATAAGGTTTGCAGAAAATTCGCAGACATTACAGAAAATCGTACCAAGCATCATACACACAAGAAGAGGTGAAAAGCCTACATGAACGGCACCGATATTGAACTTGAGCTTTGAGAGTGCAACCGCAAGGAAAATAGCGGTAATAACAATCGCCTGACGCTTGCTTCTTGAATGGAAGAATTTCTCGGAAAAGGAGAGTAAATAGCCGAGAATTGCACCGAGAACAAGGGAAAATACAATTTCAACGAGAGGATCAACAAGGATTGAAACAAGATTGAATTCACCGTGAACAAGAGCCTTTGCCACACCGAATGAAACTGCAAAAATGATAAGTCCCACAGCATCGTCAAGAGCAACTATCGGAAGCAGAAGATTCGTAAGCTTACCCTTTGCCTTATACTGACGGACAACCATAAGCGTTGCGGCAGGTGCCGTTGCAGAAGCGATAGCACCGAGAATAATAGCGCTTGAAAGAGGAAGCACATCTTCACCGAGAATAAAGTGAAGTCCTATAAGTGCGGCATCAACAACCGCAGTTGTTACAACAGCCTGAAAAATACCGATGATTGTAGCCTGCTTACCTGTATGCTTAAGCTGTTCCAGACGGAATTCGTCGCCGATAGCAAAAGCTATGAATCCGAGAGCGACATCATTTAAAATTGAAAGCGATGTAACCTCGTCAACACTTGTGAAACCGACACCGGTAATGCCGAGACGACCGAGGCAGTAGGGTCCGATAAGTATACCCGCTATAAGGTATCCTGTTACTGCAGGAAGCTTAAGAGGTTTGACGATACGTGTCATTAAAAGTCCTGCCATAAGGGCAACTGACAAACCTAAAAGCGTTGCCATTTCCATAAAATATTACCTTCTTTTTCTTTAAATTTACGCACTAATTATAGGAGCATCACCTGCTAAAGTCAATCTCGATTTTTCACAATTCGAATCCGATTATTAAGAAATATTTATGAAAAATAACAGATTATTCTTTTAACTGAATTTTTTTAAAAATTGATATGGACTTTTTTCGCGATAGTTATATAATATAGCGGTAAAATAAAAATACAGGAGACGGAAAAATGAAAAACACTCAATTCAAGCCTATGCTTTTCACAAGCCTTAAATCCTACAATAAAGGCCAATTCGTGAAGGATATTATTGCCGGTCTTATCGTAGCAATTATCGCACTTCCTCTTTCGATTGCTCTTGCCCTGGCTTCAGGAGTGGGACCTGAAGAAGGCATCTATACAGCAATCGTAGCAGGCTTCGTAATTTCTTTCCTTGGAGGAAGCACAGTGCAGATTGCTGGTCCTACGGCCGCCTTTGCTACCATCGTAGCCGGCGTCGTAGCGAAAAACGGAATGGAGGGTCTTGCCACAGCAACTATCCTTGCAGGTATCATACTGTTAATAATGGGATTTTGCAAGCTTGGCTCTCTTATAAAATTCATACCCTTTACCATCACTACAGGCTTTACCTCTGGTATCGCTCTTACCATTCTGCTCGGACAGCTCAAGGATTTCTGCGGTGTAACCTACCCTGCCGGTATGGAGACAATAGAGACAGCAGATAAAATGAAGGCTTTTTTCGCAGGAATAGACACCTTCAATCCGCACGCATTTATAGTCGGAGCTGTGTGCCTTGCCGTACTTATAATCATGCCGAAAATAAGCAGTAAGATTCCTGCTTCGCTTGTTGCCGTGCTTGTAGGTATCGCTATGGTAAAGCTCCTTCCTCTCGAGGTAAATACTATCGGTGACCTTTATACAATAAACAGCTCCCTGCCTAAGCTTACGCTCCCCTCTTTCTCTCTCAGTTCCATCAGAGTTGCTCTTCCCGATGCCTTCACCATAGCCGTGCTTGCCGCTATTGAGTCTCTTCTCTCCTGTGTAGTAGCCGACGGTATGACCGGCACAAAGCACAACTCAAATACCGAGCTTGTTGCCCAAGGAGCAGGTAATGTTGCCTCAGCTCTTTTCGGCGGTATCCCTGCAACAGGTGCTATCGCAAGAACTGCAGCAAATATCAAAAGCGGTGGCAGAACTCCCGTCGCAGGCATAGTTCACGCTGTTGTGCTTCTTCTTGTGCTTGTTTTCCTTATGCCCTATGCAGCTCTTATTCCGATGCCTGCCATCGCCGCCATTCTCTTTCAGGTAGCTTACAATATGAGCCACTGGAGAACCTTTGTTTCACTTATGAAAACCGCACCGAAAAGCGATGTCCTCGTGCTTGTTACTACTTTTGTACTCACAGTAGTATTTGACCTTGTTGTCGCTATAGAAGTAGGTATGCTTATGGCCTGTGTGCTCTTTATGAAGAGAATGAGCGACGAAAGCTATATCAAATCCTGGAAATACGTAAACGAAAGTAAGGAAGCTTCACCCGACAGTGATGAAACCAGAAGCAAGCTTATGGAGATTCCCACCTATATCAGAGTTTATGAAGCAACCGGACCTATGTTCTTCGGCGCCGCTAATCAGATAGAACAGATTATTTTCAAGGATATGACCAAATGTCTCATTCTCCGTATGCGCGGTGTTCCTGCTATTGACAGCACAGCTTTAAACAGCCTTGAGGCGCTACGTGAAAGATGCGAAAAGAAAAATGTCACCCTCATCCTCTCCCACGTAAACGAGCAGCCTATGAAGGCGATGAAAAAATCAGGCTTTTATACTGCTGTAGGCAGTGAAAACTTCTGCCCCGACATTACAGCAGCAATCGAAAGAGCAAAAAGTCTCGGCTGAAAATAATTTAATACAATTAAAAAATACAGGTATAAAAAGGGGGCGGATAAATCCGCCCCTTACTGATACCTGTATTTTATTTTGCCGAAGCTACACCTGCCACAACAGGTATATACTTACTGAACGTCTGTTATTCTTCGGCGTTTTCCTCTTCTTCGCTCATTTCCATAGCATTACTGTCACGGTGCTTCTTTGTAGTAAAGTAGCCTACAAAACCGAATGCTGCAAGAAGGCTTGAGGGCACTGCAACAACCTCGGGACTTTCCTTGACAGTCTGCACAGCCTTCTCAATAAAGTTTTCCTCTGTGCCGTCGTCTTCACCGTCAAAAAGAGACTTTGTTGTAACGATGTTACCGTCTGCATCAGTAACGTACATTCCGTCAATAAGCTGCTCGAGATAATTAAAGTCGAATCTGTCAGCAGAAGCTGTTGTTGCCGCTGTAGTGCTTACTGCGTATGTAGTGCTTTCTATTTTATAAGTGGTCTGCTCGGTACCGTAGGTTGTAAGAAGGTTCTCTGCAATATCAGATGCAGCCTGGGATACGGCATTATCAATAGAATTAAAAATCTGATCTACCTTTTCGTTGCCGACGGTATTGCTATTGGGAATAATGGTGCCTACAAACTGCTCAACCTGACCTACCATATCATTTTCAGCAACAGGCTTATCGGCACCGGCTGATGAATCCTTTATTATTACAAAGGTATAAACTGTTTCCTCTTTGGGATTTACTCCGTCATCGTAAACAGACTTAAGCTCCACAGTCTCCTGTGCCTTTGACGTGTTAAGGTCAGCACTTACGGTAGTGTTGGGCGCCATCTCCGTTCCGTTGAGGTAAATTTTCAGATAAGCATCGTTTCCGCCTTCAAGCTGTGAAGCAAGACTGAAGGGTGTGAACCACACCTTTTCACAGGAAGCGGGAACTGTAAGCCTGTACTTGAAAATATCGGTATAAAAATCGTCCTCAAGAGCAAAGTATCCATTCTTACAGGCAAGGTCAAAAAGCTCCTCGCAAGTCATACTGTCAGTATAAGCAATCTGCTTTTCATCAAGCATTGACTTAAGGATAAATCTCTGCAAAGCGTTATCCTCACTACTCTGCATAGCGATAACGAGATAAACCGGGTTAACGTTTATATCATAAAGAGTATTAATAATAGAAGCATAGTAAAGGTAATCGACATATTCCTTCTGCGCTCTTGTAGCTTCGGCAAAGGTAGCAACCGGCACCTCATATCCGTTTTCGGAAGCAGTAATAACCTTTGCCCAATGGAAAACCTCGTCTACCTCAGGATTCTCACTTATGGGAAGCTGGTTAAACTGTTCAACATAGTTTTTGATTGTAAGCACACCAAAGCCCGAATAGCTGTCGATGCCTGAAGGAAGGGTAACTCCCACAAGAGCGGCAAGAATAGCGATAAGTGCCTGATCAACGGTTGTTCCTACAGGAAGCTCTACGTTTTTCTCGTAAAGGACGTAAACCGCATTATATTTAAGTGCGGCATAAACTACGGCAACTGCCATAGCGTTATCGGCTGCATTATTTCTCGAAAGTGAGATACCCTGACTCTGTATGTAATCACACATAGTCTGATAATCAGTTGTAAAGCCCATAGCCGTAACTGCATAGTAAATCAGTGATGAAACCTCATAATATGCACCACCTACGGTTTCTTCATCAAGCTTGAAAAGCAGGCTGTAGTTATTGACGTCACTTACAAACTCTTCGAAGGTACGCTCATAGGCATAGTCATCGGGGATAGGTGTATATGCCGCAGAGGTTACAGCACTCGGGTCTGAACGCACGATAATATTATCAAGCCACGAATAGCTGTATACCGGCTTATCGGCACGGGGATTACCCGGATTATTAATATTTATATCGGCAGTATAAAAAGCCTCGAGGGGACTTGCCAAAGCAGGCAAAGCCACCGCCCACAGCATTATAAGCACGAGAATAAGAGCAGAAATCTTCTTCATTTTAAATGCTCCTCCTTGATTTTTTCGTCGGGACATAACTATCCTATTATCATTATTATACATAGTATATGATACAACTTTATTTTCCCGTTGTCAACAAAAAGTGTGATTATTAAAGAAAACTTTTATAAAAAATATGCTTTTATCTCCAGGCACTTGCAAAGATAGCAATATTGTGCAATAATATTACAAGAAAAACAAGGAGGTATACTATGGCAATCTTCTTACTTATAACCTTACTTATAGTCTTCGTAGATATGAAGGCGACTAAACCAGGTGAGTTTCACAAGGACTATATTTCAATAAACCAGACCACATCAATCAACGGACTTTTCACTCTCTTGGTATTCTGGAGTCACGTCTGCACTTACATAAACCTTGACGGTGGCTTTGACAAGCCCTATACCACCTTCAAAAGCTACCTTCTGCAGATGGTCGTTGTCCCCTTCCTTTTTTACTCGGGCTACGGCATTATGGAATCAATAAAGAAAAAAGGTACCGACTACGTAAAGGACATACCGAAAAACCGTTTTCTCAAGGTGCTTTTGCATCTTGATATTGCCGTTGTGCTCTTTCTTATTGTAAATCTTGTTTTCGGCAAGACCTTCCCTCTGAAAAGGATTCTTCTTTCGCTTATCGGCTATTCCGCCGTCGGCAACAGCAACTGGTATATATTTGCTGTGTTGGGTCTCTATGTTGTCGTTTTCGTGGCTTTTATGATTGCGAGAAAGAATCATATTCTCGGCGTTATTCTTGCTACAGTGCTTTCCGTCGGCTTCGTCTACGGACAGATTCTTCTAAAAAGAGACTCATGGTGCTACGACACTATCATTCTCTTCCCTGTGGGTATGATTTTCTCCCTTGTGAAGAAGCCCTTGGAGAAGCTTATCACAAAACACGACTGCATTTACTTTACCGCCTTCGGACTCGCCTTCCTTGCCTACACTCTGTTCTACTTCAAACGCGATGACGGAATTGAGTTTTACTCAATGTGGGGCATACTGTTTATGGCACTTGTTGTCCTTGCAACTATGAAAATCAAAATCGGCAACGGTATACTCGACTTTTTCGGCTCCCACGTTTTCAGCGTATATATTCTGCAGAGAATACCTATGATAATTTTAAGTAAGCTCGGTCTCGCCACAAGTCACAAGTACATTTTCGTGGTACTGTGCTTCGTCTGCACCGTGGTGATGGCAGTCCTCTTCGACTTTTTTACCGGGAAGCTTGATAATATCCTGTTTAAAAAACGAATAAAAAAGACTGAATAAGTCCACTAACAGAAATCCACCCGAAAATATAAAATTATACTCAAAAGTTTCAGAAAAACCCTTGACAACTTCTTTTGTTTATGGTAATATAATCGGGCATTCAAACGGAGAGATACCGAAGTGGTCATAACGGAACGGTCTTGAAAACCGTCGTACGTCCTGCGTACCGTGGGTTCGAATCCCACTCTCTCCGCCATTTTTATTTAATAGTCGTTTTATAACGGCACCAATGGAGAAGTACTCAAGTTGGTGACGAGGCGCCCCTGCTAAGGGCGTAGGTCGGGTAACCGGCGCAGGAGTTCGAGTCTCCTCTTCTCCGCCAAAAAATCCGTTCACAAAAGTGGACGGGTTTTTATTTTATATAACCTTAATATACGAAAGGACGTAAAGCATGATAATTCTCATTACCGGAGCCTCCCACACCGGCAAAACCTTGCTTGCTCAAAGGCTTCTCGAAAAATACAAATACCCTTACCTTTCAATCGACCACCTGAAAATGGGGCTTATCAGAAGCAGACAAACTGCACTCACACCCTTAAGCAGTGACCAAGACCTTACACAGTACCTTTGGCCGATTGTTCGCGAAACAATTAAAACCGTTATAGAAAACGGGCAGAATCTTATAGTTGAGGGTTGTTATATCCCTTTCGACTGGAAAAAGGATTTCCCTGAAGAATATCTCGGCAATATAAAATTTTACTGTCTTGTAATGAGCGAGGATTATGTTAAAAATCACTTCGCTGACATTAAAAAGCACGAAAATGCCATTGAAAAAAGAATATACGATGATTTCACAATAGAAGATGCACTCCTTGATAATGAAAACTATCTCAATAAAGCACAAAAGTATAAGATTAATTATATACTTATCGATGACAAATATGAGTTAGAGATATAAAAAATCTGCAGATTAACCGCTGTACTAATCTTACATTCTGCATTTTTCATTCCAATGTCTCACATAAACTTATCCCAATGCCACGTCAAGGCTCATCATAATTACAAAACCCAGACCAAAAAACAGCATTCCCCTGCCCTTACCCTTTTGCGTCTGCATCTCTTCTGAAAGCTCGTTCATCACAACAAAAATCATAGTTCCTGCCGCAAAAGAAAGGAAATAGGGCATAAGCGGTGTGAAAAAGCTTGCGAATAAAAGTGTCAGCACAGCGCCTATCGGCTCTACGACACCCGAAAGCACTCCGTAAAGGAAGGCCTTCGGTTTACCTCTCGTACCCGAACATAACGGTAAGGACACTATTGCGCCCTCGGGGATATTCTGAATCGCAATACCAAGAGAAAGTGAAATAGCCGCTGAAGCAGACAGCTCGTCGGGATAACTTAAAAGTGCCGAAAGGACAAGTCCTACTGCCATACCCTCGGGAAGGTTGTGCACCGTCACGGCAAGCGCCGTTATCAAATTGCTTCTGTCAGCGTCTTTTACAGCAGATAATCTCTCAAGGAGTTTCTCACCCATAAGCATAGCAATAATTCCCGAAAGGAAGCCTACCGCTGACGGTAGAAAGGCGAAAGAGTCAAGTCCTTCTGCGTGTTCAATCGACGGAATCAGCAGGCTCCACACCGATGCGGCAAGCATAACCCCTCCCGCAAAACCGCACAGACAGTCTGCAAATGCCTGTCTTCGGTTTCTCTTCATCAGAAATACGACACTGCTTCCGAGAGCCGTTCCAAGAAAAGGTAAAAGTATACCCGTTATTATAGTTAAAAGCAAATCGTCCACCGTCCCACATTTACTGTAAGTCCTTTTCAGTATATGCCGACGGTGATTTTTTGACATAAAAGGCGCCCCGCTTTTCTTCCTTTGAAGTCTGCGGAGCGCTTTTTGTTTTCATTTATTATTTATTGAAATATTTAACTGCTGCCTCGAACATACGGATATCATACTCACCGGGTACATTACAGTACAATCCGTCGCCGATTCTTTCGCTATGTCCCATCTTACCGAATACACGGCCGTCAGGTGAGGTTATACCCTCGATAGCGCAAAGAGAACCATTGGGATTAAAGTCAATATCTGCAGTTGCGTTGCCGTCAAGGTCAACGTACTGTGTAGCAATCTGACCATTTGCAGCAAGCTCCTTGATAAGCTCAGGAGAAGCGAGAAACTTACCTTCACCGTGAGAGATGGGTACGTTAACAATATCTCCGACGTTCATAAGGCTGAGCCATGGAGATTTTGTTGATGCGATACGTGTATGCACAATTCTCGACTGATGACGGTTTATATTATTGAAGGTAAGTGTAGGACAGCTTTCGTCAGTATCGATAATCTTACCGTAAGGAACAAGTCCGAGCTTGATAAGAGCCTGGAAACCGTTACAGATGCCGCACATAAGACCGTCACGGTTATCAAGAAGGTCTGTGACTGCTTCTTTTACGGCAGGGTTACGGAAGAAAGCAGTAATAAATTTAGCTGAACCGTCGGGCTCGTCACCGCCGGAGAAGCCGCCGGGGATAAAGATCATCTGTGCTTGCTTAACCTTCTTCGAGAAACCTTCAACGCTACGTGCAACATCTTCTGCAGTAAGGTTTCTGATTACGAAGATTTCAGCTTCACCGCCTGCCTTTTCTACCGCACGTGCTGAATCGTATTCGCAGTTAGTACCGGGGAATACAGGGATAAGCACCTTGGGTCTTACGACCTTCTTTGCAGGAGCAAGGTCACACTTGCCGTCAAAGGAGTAGGTAGTAATTTCACCCTTATCTTCCTTTGCCTTTGTGGGATATACACTTTCAAGAGTAGCAGTGTGCAGTCTGTAAAGCTCGTCGATTGTTGCGCTGTCATCTTCAAGAGTGATTACAGCTTCTTCTGTGGTTGTACCTATTTTCATCACACCGGGAAGCTCAACATCTTCTGTAAGCTCTGCAACAATGAAGCCCCACATACCGAGATGCCAGTTTTCACCGAGAGCAGCAACCGATCTGAAGCCGATATTATTACCGAAGGACATCTTCATAACTGCTTCACCGATGCCGCGTTCTACTGCCCACGAAGCCTTAACTTTGCCTTCCTTGCAAAGAGCGTGGAATGCGTCCCAAGTAGCCTTGAGGCTTTCAGCACTTTCATCAGCCGCACCAAAGATATATACAGGGTGGTTTGTCTCCTTGAATTCAGGTGTGATAACGTCCTGCTTCTTAATGGGAGCGATTGCAAAGGAAATAAGTGTAGGAGGAACGTCCTTGTCGAGGAAGGAGCCTGACATAGAGTCCTTACCTCCGATAGCAGCAGCACCGAGCTCAAGCTGTGCGTCAAGTGCACCGAGAAGAGCTGCGAAGGGCTTACCCCAACGCTCGGGCTCGGTTCTGAGTCTTTCGAAAAATTCCTGAAGGGTGAGATATGCTTTCTTATAGTCACAGCCTGCAGCAACAAGCTTTGCAACAGAATTATAAATTGCAGCGTGTGCACCTGTATAAGGATCAACTGAAAGATGATCGGGATCACAGCCCCAGCTGAAGACGCTTGCCTGATCTGTTTCCTGACCGGGAAGAACGGGAAGTACAGCTGCCATAGACTGTGCGGGAGTCCGCTGTCTCTTACCGCCGTAAGGCATAGTAACGCTGCCTGCGCCGATAGTCGAGTCGAATCGCTCTACAAGACCTCTCTGACTTGCAGTACGAAGATCTGCTGCCATTTCGCGAAGAGAAGAGAACATAGCCTTACTCAATACGGAAAGATCCTTTTCTGTAACATCAACATCTGCATGCTTTACTGCGCCGTTGGTGTCAAGGAACTCACGGCTGAGATCAGCGATAATATTGCCCTTCCACTTCATAACCATACGCTCTTCTTCGGTTACAACTGCAACAAGATATGCTTCAAGATTTTCTGCCTGTGCGAAGGCGATGAATTTATCAGCATCTTCTGCGGCAACCACGACAGCCATACGCTCCTGGGATTCGGAAATAGCGATTTCTGTTCCGTCGAGACCTTCATACTTTTTGCGTACTGCATCAAGGTCAATCTGAAGTCCGGGAGCAAGCTCACCGATAGCAACAGACACGCCGCCTGCACCGAAGTCGTTACAGCGCTTTATAAGACGTGTAACCTCTGCGTTACGGAAAAGTCTCTGGATTTTTCTTTCCTCGGGTGCATTACCCTTCTGAACCTCAGATGCCATAGTGGTAAGAGACTTCATATTGTGGCTCTTTGATGAGCCGGTAGCACCGCCGATACCGTCACGACCTGTACGACCGCCGAGCAGTATGATTACGTCACCGGGTGCGGGACGCTCACGGCGTACGTTATATGCAGGAGCAGCAGCAACCACTGCACCGCATTCGAGACGCTTTGCAACAAAGCCCTCGTGATACATTTCTGCAACGTGACCGGTAGCAAGACCTATCTGATTACCGTAGGAGGAGTAGCCTGCTGCGGCAGTCTGGCAGATTTTACGCTGCGGAAGCTTACCTGCCATAGTTTCGGCAATAGTCTTTCTCGGGTCACCTGCACCTGTGACGCGCATCGCCTGATGAACGTAGGCACGGCCTGAAAGAGGGTCACGGATACAACCGCCGATACAGGTTGCAGCACCACCGAAGGGTTCGATTTCTGTGGGATGGTTGTGCGTTTCATTTTTGAACATAAGAAGCCAGTCCTGATCTTCACCGTTAACTGTTGCAGTTACGTGAATGGAGCAGGCATTGATTTCTTCGCTTTCGTCAAGCTCGGGAAGAAGTCCGCGCTTTTTAAGCGTCTTTGCACCGATAGTAGCAATATCCATAAGAGTCTGCGGACGTGCAGCTGCCTTTTCTTCACCATAAACCTCAATACGTGCGGCAAGGTAACGCTCATAAGCCTCCTTCACAGCAGGGTCACTGATGCGTACATTGTCGATATGTGTCGAGAAGGTTGTGTGACGGCAGTGGTCTGACCAATAGGTGTCAACAACACGGATTTCCGTAATTGTGGGATCTCTCTGCTCTGTGTCTCTGAAATAAGCCTGAAGAAACTTAAGGTCATCAAGGTCCATAGCAAGACCCTTTTCATCAAGAAGCTCGGAAAGAGCGGCTTCGTCCATACCGATAAAGCCCTTTACAGTAGCAACTGTTTCGGGTGCAGCATAGGTAGCAGCAAGGGTTTCAGGCTTTCCGAGCTCTGCTTCACGGCTTTCGACTGCGTTGATTACGTGATGCTTGAAAGCGTCAATATCAGCTTCAGAAATTGCACCGTAAAGAGCGTAAACCTTCGCTGTGCGGATAAGAGGACGCTCTCCCTGGGAGATAATCTGGATACACTGTGCTGCTGAGTCTGCTCTCTGGTCAAACTGACCGGGAAGAGCCTCTACTGCAAAAACATACGCCCCGGGAATATCCACGCTGTCCGAAACATTATCAAGCTGGGGCTCCGAGAAAACCGTCTTTACGGCATAATCAAACAATTCTTCCGTAATATTCTCTGCGTCATAGCGATTGAAAAGACGGATATCCACAAGATTTTCAATTCCGAGCAGGTTTCTTGCCTCATTAAGAAGACCCTTTGCCTCGTTGTCGAGACCTGCCTTCTTTTCAACGTAAATGCGATATACCATTTATTTTGCCTCCTTGGCTTTTTTGCCGATGTCTTTTCTGTAAAAAGCGTTTGCGAAGGTAACCTTCTGCACCTTCAGATAAGCGCTGTCTATAGCTTTTTCGAGAGTGTCTTCAACTGCGGTGACACCTAAAACTCTGCCGCCTGCATTTTTAAGCACACCGTCAGAAAGCTTTGCGCCTGCAACGTATACGCTGTCTTTAACCTCGTCTGCAATTGTGATTTCGTAACCGCTTTCGTACTTCTGGGGATAACCTGCTGAAGCCATAATAACACAGCACGCATTCTTATCAGCGAACTTAACCTCTGTTTCAGCGAGTGTACCCTCGGTTGTTGCCTTCATAACGGTGAGAAGGTCACTTTCAAGAAGCGGAAGCACAACCTGGGTTTCGGGATCACCGAAACGGCAGTTGTATTCGATAACCTTCGGGCCATTATCTGTAAGCATAAGACCGAAGTAAAGGCAGCCGCGGAAGGTTCTGTCCTCTTTATTCATAGCCTCAATAGTGGGAAGAAAAATCTCCTTCATACATCTTTCGGCAACTTCCTTTGTGTAATAGGGATTCGGAGCAACAGTACCCATACCGCCGGTGTTAAGACCCTTGTCACCGTCAAGTGCACGCTTGTGGTCCATTGATGAAATCATAGGCACAACTGTCTTACCGTCTGTGAAGGAAAGCACGGAAACCTCGGGACCTGTAAGGAATTCCTCGACGACAACCTGACTTCCACTTTCACCGAAGATTTTATCCTCCATCATAGAGCGTACAGCTTCTTTAGCCTCATCGCGGGTCATAGCGATGATAACACCCTTACCGAGTGCAAGACCGTCAGCCTTGATAACAGTAGGAATCGGAGCAGTTTCAAGATAAGCAAGTGCGCTTTCCATATCGGTGAATACTTCATATTCTGCCGTAGGAATGCCATACTTCTTCATAAGGTTTTTTGAAAAAACCTTACTTCCCTCAATAATAGCCGCCTTCTTTTTAGGGCCAAAGCAGGGAATACCGAGCTTATTAAGCTCGTCAACACAGCCGAGAACAAGAGGATCATCGGGTGCGACAACTGCATAATCAATACTCTTTTCCTTTGCGAAGGCACAGATGCCCTCTATATCGGTTGCCTTCACATCTACACAGGTAGCATCTGCAGCAATACCGCCGTTACCGGGAAGAGCATAAATTTCGGTAATTTCTTTATTTTCCTTAAGCTTTTTGATGATGGCGTGTTCACGTCCGCCACCGCCGACAACCATAATTTTCATAAAAAATATATCTCCTTAATAAACACCCTAAGGTGACAGCAAAAGCCGTCACCTCTGATTATATATATTAATAGATGGGGAACTTCTCACAAAGAGCCATAACCTCTGATTTTACTGTTTCCTTGCTATTTTCGAAGTCAACAATAGCTGCCTTTATCCACTTGGCGATAAGCTTCATTTCCTCTTCCTTGAAGCCTCTTGAGGTAACTGCAGCTGTACCGATACGAAGACCGCTTGTTACGAAGGGGCTCTTGGGGTCGTTGGGAATTGTGTTCTTATTGGTTGTAAGATGCACCTCATCAAGACGGGCTTCAAGCTCCTTACCTGAAATATCGAATTTACGAAGGTCAAGAAGCATAAGGTGATTATCTGTGCCCTTTGAAACGATGTCTATGCCTTCAGCCTGAAGAGCCTCACAAAGCACTGCGGCATTTCTTACAACCTGCTGTGCATATGCCTTGAAATCATCGGAAAGAGCCTCACCGAGAGCAACTGCCTTACCTGCGATAACGTGCATAAGAGGACCGCCCTGTGTGCCGGGGAAAACAGCCTTATCGATTGCTTTTGCGTACTCCTCCTTACAGAGGATCATACCACCACGGGGACCGCGGAGAGTCTTATGGGTTGTTGTTGTAACAACGTCTGCATAAGGTACAGGTGAAGGGTGTACCCCTGCAGCTACAAGGCCTGCGATATGAGCCATATCAACCATAAGGTATGCACCTACCTCATCTGCAATCTCTCTGCAGCGGGGGAAGTCAATGATTCTTGAGTAAGCACTTGCTCCGACAACAATCATCTTAGGCTTACATTCGAGAGCGATTTCTCTCATTTTATCGTAATCGATGGTTTCTGTCACATCGTCAACACCGTAGGGAACAATGTTCCAGTACTTACCGGAAATATTTACGGGTGAGCCGTGGGAAAGATGTCCGCCCTGGGAAAGATTCATACCCATTACGGTATCGCCGGGCTGAAGAAGTGCAAAAAATACTGCAAGGTTTGCGTTTGCACCTGAGTGAGGCTGAACGTTTGCGTGGTCAGCACCGAAGAGCTTCTTTGCTCTTTCTCTTGCAAGCTCCTCTACCTCGTCAACACAGTGGCAGCCACCGTAGTAACGCTTACCGGGATAACCCTCTGCGTATTTGTTTGTAAGCACACTGCCTGCAGCAAGAAGCACTGCCTTTGAAACAATATTTTCGGAAGCGATAAGCTCGATAAAGCTCTGCTGTCTTTCTAATTCTCTGTCGCAGGAGGCAAATACCTCTGCATCGTATTTTTCAAGCTCGTTAAAGTAGTTAAGCATTTCGTTTAGCTCCTTTTTTATTAGTGGTGGAAAAGTCTCATACCGGTAAATGACATTACCATACCGTACTTGTCAGCACATTCGATAACTGCATCGTCTCTGATTGAGCCACCGGGCTCTGCGATGTATTTTACGCCGCTTCTGTAAGCTCTTTCGATGTTATCGGAGAAGGGGAAGAAGGCGTCAGAGCCGAGGGCAACATCCTTGCAGGTAGCAAGGTAAGCGTCCATTTCTTCTCTTGTGAAGGGCTCGGGCTGTGAAGTGAAGTACTTCTGCCAGTTGCCGTCTGCACATACATCTTCTTCGTTCTTGTTGATGTAACCGTCGATTACGTTGTCTCTGTCTGCTCTGCCGGGAGTGGGAAGGAAGGGAAGGCTCAGCACCTTATCTGCCTGACGCAGGAACCAGGTATCAGCCTTTGTGCCTGCAAGGCGTGTGCAGTGGATTCTTGACTGCTGACCTGCACCTACACCGATTGCCTGACCATCAACTGCATAGCATACGGAGTTTGACTGTGTATATTTAAGAGTGATAAGTGCGATGATAAGGTCGCGCTTTGCACTTTCGGGAAGCTCCTTATTTTCTGTAACGATATTCTGAAGAAGCTCCTCGTTGATTTTGAAGTTGTTTCTGCCCTGAACGAAGGTGATACCGAACACCTGCTTGTGCTCTGCTTCGTCGGGTACATAGTTTTCGTCAATCTTAACGATGTTGTAGTTGCCCTTTCTCTTCTGCTTGAGAATTTCAAGAGCCTCGTCGGTGTAACCGGGAGCGATAACGCCGTCGGAGATTTCACGCTTTATAAGCTTTGCAGTAAGTGCGTCGCAGGTATCGGAAAGTGCTACCCAGTCACCGAAGGAGCACATTCTGTCGGTACCTCTTGCTCTTGCATAAGCGCAGGCAAGGGGGCTTTCGTCAAGTCCCTCTATATCGTCAACAAAGCAGGCTCTCTTGAGCTTATCGGAAAGAGGAAGACCTACTGCGGCGGAGGTGGGGCTTACGTGCTTGAATGAAGCAACACAGGGAAGCCCTGTTGCTTCCTTTACTTCCTTTACGAGCTGCCATGAGTTAAAGGCATCAAGGAAGTTTATGTAACCGGGTCTGCCGCAAAGGATTTCAATGGGAAGGTCGCTTCCGTCGTGCATATAAATCTTTGAAGGCTTCTGGTTGGGGTTACAGCCGTATTTAAGTTCAAATTCTTTCATTTCTGCATCTCCTTATACTTTCAATTCTGCTTTGAATCCTTATTATTGGTTCTTGTTGACAACTCTTGTCTCGGTTTCGCCGCTTTCGATGTCGATATATCTTACGAAAAGTGAAACCTTGTTGTCCTCGTTGAGATTTGACCAGATAAGGTCGGTGAGCTCGTCAACACTTACATCGGGAAGCTCAAGGGTCTTGGGCTCGCCTTCAAAGGAAGGAAGAGGATCGCCGTCACACATATATGTATGAATGAACTTTGCTCTGCCGCAAAGAGGATCGGAGTAAGCGTAGGTGAATCTTTCGCAGGAGCTGTCGTCGCCCTCGGCACTCTTAAGAATTGACATAGCGTAGTTCATACCGTCTCTTTCAAGGCGGATAATACCTGAAATTCTTGGAGTGAAGTTAGGCTTGTCGTCCTCAAATTCTCTTGTACGAAGAGCCTGCTCAAAGGTCATCTGCTTGTCCATAAGATCGTAGATTGTGTCGGTCTGATCTCCGTTTGTAACGATGGTCTTATTACCGAGAACTCTTACGGGATAATAAATGATAAGATGGGGATCTGTCATCTTGCTTTCATCGAAAGCCTTTGTGCGCATATTTTCGCCCTCAAGGACAAAAACACGGTTACGGCTGTTTACGCTTCTGCCCATAATGAAATAGGCTGTAACTGCCTTTTTACCGTCGGCACTCTTACCGATAATGATACCTCTGCCGTGATAAGCAAGTGAATTGAGCTCGTCTTTGATTGTTGAAATTTTCATGGCTTACTCTCCTGTATAATTATTGTTTTATATGTACTTTACCGTCATTTACTTCGAGTCTGTCCTGACAGAAAAGGCTGACTGCCTCGGGAAGAATCTTCCACTCTGCCTCTGTCATAACTCTCTTTTGCAGAATTTCGGGAGTATCCCCTTCTCTGATTTCAACGGCCTTCTGAAGAATAATCTCTCCGCCGTCGGGAATCTCGTTTACAAAATGAACCGTTGCACCTGTCACCTTAACACCCTTTGCGAGCGCCGCCTCGTGAACGTGAAGCCCGTAAAAGCCCTTTCCGCAGAAGGAAGGAATAAGCGATGGGTGAACATTTACGATTCTGTGAGGATAAGTCTTTGTGAAATTTTCCGAAAGGATACTCATAAAGCCTGCAAGAACAATGAGGTCGATTTCATTTTCAGTAAGAAGTGAAATGATTTTCTCCTCGAAGGCCTGCTGACTGCCAAGCTCCTTTTTTATAACTGTTTCTGTTTTTATACCTGCGTTCTTTGCTCTTTCAAGAGCGTATGCACCGCTGACATTTGAAATTACAAGGCTGATTGAGCCGTTTATGATAATGCCGCTTTTTTCGGCATCAATAAGTGCCTGAAGGTTTGTTCCGCCGCCCGACACGAGAACTGCGATTCTCTTTTCCATTACAGAATCACCTTCTCATCGCCTTCGATAATCTCACCGATAACATAAGCATCTATGCCGTTTTCCTTAAGAACAGAAAGTGAAAGCTCTGCTTCATCGGCAGGAACTACAACGCTCATACCTACACCCATATTATAGGTGTTATACATATCACGCTCGGGAATGTTGCCCCACTTTGCAATCACATCGAAGATGGGAAGCACCTTCACGGCAGACTTGTCAATCTTTGCGCAAAGTCCGTCGGGAATGGAACGGGGAATATTTTCATAGAATCCGCCGCCTGTGATATGGGAGATGCCCTTTACCTGTACCTTTTCGATAAGAGCGAGAACAGGCTTGACATAAATCTTTGTGGGAACAAGTAAGGCCTCTGCAATACTCTTGCCGCCAAGTTCCTCGCGTGCAACGTAGATTTCGGGATTGTTGTCATCAATGCCGAAAACCTTGCGACAAAGGCTGAAGCCATTGGAATGTATACCTGTGGAAGGAAGAGCAATAACAACATCACCTGCTGCCATCTTGCTGTTGTCGATCATTTTAGGCTTATCCACCACGCCTACTGCAAAGCCTGCAAGGTCGTAGTCCTCTTCAGGCATAAGTCCGGGGTGCTCTGCAGTTTCGCCGCCGATAAGTGCCGCACCGGACTGAACACAGCCTTCAGCAACACCGCTTACGATTTCTGCAATCTTTTCGGGAACATTCTTGCCGCAGGCTATATAGTCAAGGAAGAAAAGAGGCTTTGCGCCGACACAGATAATATCGTTTACGCACATAGCAACTGCATCGATACCGATAGTATCGTGCTTATCCATAAGGATTGCAAGCTTGACCTTTGTTCCGCAGCCGTCGGTGCCGGAAACTGAAATCGGGTGCTCCATTCCTGCGATTGAGGAAAGGTCGAAGCAACCTCCAAAGCCGCCTACATCATCTACAGAGCCTTCGTTACGGGTTCTCGCAACGTGCTTTTTCATAAGCTCCACCGATTTGTAACCGGCAGTAATATCTACACCTGCAGCAGCATAGCTGGCAGAAAAAGAATTCTTGTGATCCATGTTAAACTCTCCTGTGTTTTTATTTTATTCTTTGCCGTTCCAGCAGTATGTGCAAAGGCAGTCTGCCGGAAGACCGATTGCTTCAACAAGCCCCTCTATGCTCTGATAGCCGAGTGATGCAAAGCCGAGCTTTTTGCAAATACTGTCGAGCATAGCCTTACCTCTTTCGGTTGAAGGATCAGCATACTCGTCGATATGCTTTTCACCCTCCTCACCCTCAAGCTCAAGGATAGTCCTTCTTGTGATAAGGTCATGGTCGGAGGTGTTTCTTGAGAAGTTGAGATACTTACAGCCGTACATAATAGGTGGACAGGCTGATCTCATATGTACCTCTCTTGCTCCATGTGAGTAAAGAAACTCAACGGTGCCCTGAAGCTGTGTGCCTCTTACTATACTGTCATCAACAAAAAGAAGGCTTCTGTCCTTGATAAGCTCATGGACGGGAATCATCTTCATTTTTGCAACACGGTCTCTCTCCTTCTGGCTTGTGGGCATAAAGCTTCTCGGCCAGGTGGGAGTGTATTTGATAAAGGGTCTTGCGAAGGGAATATCGCTTTCGTTTGCGTAACCTATGGCGTGAGGAGTACCCGAATCGGGAACACCGCTGACAGAGTCTACACCCTGACAGCCACCCTTCGCCTTTTCGTCTCTTGCCATAATTTCGCCGTTACGTGTGCGCATTACCTCAACGTTTACGCCCTCATACTTTGAATTGGGATAACCGTAATAGGTCCAGAGAAAAGCACATATGCGCATTTTCTTTTTAGCTTCACTGAGAACTGTCATACTCTCGGGTGAAATCTCAACTATTTCTCCGGGGCCGAGCTCCTTATAAGACTCATAATCAAGCTTCTCATAAGCGAAGGACTCAAAGGATACACAGAAGCCGTCCTCGTCCTTACCTATAAGCACGGGAGTTCTTCCGAGAAGGTCTCTTGCGGCGATTATGTTGCCGTCCTGCTTAAGAATAAGGATTGTAAGTGAGCCCTCTATCTTCTCCTGTGCAAAGCGTATGCCCTCACAGAAGCTGCTCTTCTGATTGATAAGGGCAGCGGCAAGCTCCGTTGAGTTGATTCTGCCGCCGGTCATAGTAGTAAAGTGTCCGCCGCTGAAGGAAAGATACTGACTTATAAGCTCGTCGGCATTATTGATTACACCGACAGTTACGATTGCATATGTACCGAGATTCGAGCGTATAAGAAGAGGCTGTGGGTCAGCATCGCTTATACAGCCGATGCAGGCATTACCGCTCATTTCATCGGTAACACCGGCAAACTTTGTACGGAAAGGTGAGTTTTCAATGTTGTGGATATCTCTCTGAAAACCCTTCTCATCATTAACACTTGCCATACCGCCTCTGCGGGTACCCAGGTGCGAATGATAATCAACACCGAAAAACACATCGAGAACTACATCTCTTTTAGAAGTTGCGCCAAAAAAACCGCCCATTTATTTACTCCTTATATTATGCGAAAAAAAGCTCTGAAAGTGTCATAGGATCAATGTACTTGCCGTCCTTGTAAACGCGCATATTACCTGATGCGATTTCGTCGATAAGCATTACGTTGCCTTCAGCATCGTAGCCGAATTCAAACTTGATATCGTAAAGAACAAGACCCTTTTCCTTGAGATCATCAGCAACTATCTGAGTAATCTTCTGAGTCATTTCCTTGATGTCATCATACTGCTTGTCTGTCATAACACCGAGAGCAACAAGAGCATCCTTGATTACAAGGGGATCACCCTTCTCGTCGTTCTTGAAGGTCATTTCAACATATGCGGGAAGGTCTGCGCCCTCTTCGATATAATCGCCGTAGCGACGGATAAAGCTGCCTACTGCCTTATGACGGCAGATAACCTCAAGACCGTGACCGAATACCTTTGCGGGAAGAACCTCCATTGTTGTATCCTCAAGGTTTGCGCTTACATAATGAGTTTTAATGCCTGCTGCATTAACTTTTTCAAAGAAGTAAATTGACATACGAAGATTAACATCGCCGACACCGTCAATAGTAAGGCCTACTGAATTTTCGCCGGGATCGAAAACGCCGTCTTTACCGGTGCAATCGTCCTTGAACTTAAGAAGGCAGTTGCCGTTGTCAAGCTTGAATACGTCCTTTGTTTTACCTGTGTAAATTTTTTCCATGGTTAATTACCTCCGTTTATATTAATAAAAATTTTTATACATTGAACTGCTTTTCGGCAGCAGCGTTCTTTTCAAGGACTGTTTTTGTATCAGCCTTTCTCTTTTCCGTAAGCTTTGCGGCAAGGGCCTCATCGCTTACTGCAAGTATCTCAATAGACAACAAGGCGGCATTGACAGCTCCGTCAATCGCAACTGTAGCTACAGGAATACCGGAAGGCATCTGTACAGTTGAAAGAAGGGCATCAATACCGTCAAGATATTTGGATTTCATAGGTATACCGATAACGGGAAGAGTCGTGTTTGCTGCAATAGCACCTGCAAGATGTGCTGCCATACCTGCGGCGGCAATTATGCAGCCGAAGCCGTTATCTCTTGCACTGACAGAGAAGTCTCTCGCCTCTTCAGGGGTACGGTGAGCCGAGAAAATGTGAAGCTCAAAGGGTACACCGAACTGTCTGAGAGTGTCAGCAGCCTTTGAAACAACAGGCAGATCACTGTCGCTTCCCATAATGATTGCTACTTTTTTCATTGTGAAAACCTCCTTTTTATTATGAAGCTCTTATAAACTGTAAATAAAGCTGTTTTTCCTGAAAAAACAAAAACGGGCACACTCACACAGAGGACATTTATCCCCTCGCAAGAAGCCCAGACGGTCGACTGAATATTAAAATTCCCTGATCCGTGTGGTGAACTCCACTTATCCGTCAGTTTCAAGGAACCTGCCGTAATCAACAGCAAATTTACGTATAAAGTATACCATAAAATCATCTTTCATGTCAATCAAAAAAAGGACTTAAAAGCATTTTCGACAATAAGGACAAAGAAAGGTTAAAAAGGTTTAATTTAGTTGTGTGTTTTGACTTTTTACCCGTGCGATTTTATTGACAAGACTTTTTCTTATTGTTATAATTCTAAATGAAAAACATATACCCGAAAGGAGAAAAATATGAACAAAACAATCTGCATAATTATAGCTGTTGTGTTTATAGCGGCTATCTGTACAGGCTCATTCTTTCTTTTCAGAAAGCCTTCAGGCTTTACCGGTGGCGACTACACTATTCCTGAAATCGATCTGAGTGACCTTCCTGAAAGGTATGAGGGCACCGACCTGGA
Organism: Acutalibacteraceae bacterium; assembly: GCA_045532935.1. Taxonomy (GTDB): domain Bacteria; phylum Bacillota; class Clostridia; order Oscillospirales; family Acutalibacteraceae; genus UBA6857. Next base: position 31,019 of record JAZSGW010000040.1, on the reverse strand, counting down.
ATACCTGTACAGGCTTTCCGTTGTGGACAACTCCAAGGACTATCTTGCCCATCCCGACAGCGTACTGCTGAAAAACGGAAACATACTCACCTTCTACCCTGCGGGACACGGCAAGGGTGCCATACAAAACAGAATAAGCACCGACGGCGGTGAAACCTGGTCAGAGCAGCTTACGGATACACCTAAAAGCTGGGAAAAATCCCTTGAAACGCCCACGGTTTACCGTCTCACCTTCACCGACGGCAAGACACCCGACAAGCTCATTGTTATATCCGCTAACTCAAAGTGGCCCGGTATGAGCACTCCCGGCGGCTTCAACTGCTCAATCTCCACCGACGAAGGCGAAACCTGGAGCGAATTTGAGCGCTTCTACGATTACAAAAGTGACTACGGTGTAACTCCCATCGTCGCAATGTCGAGTCTCACACAGCTTAAGGAAAACGGCGAATTTGTCGACAAGTGGATGGGACTTTTCCACGACTCCGACTTCTATAATTATAAAACCATTCTCACCTTCGACGAAGAAGGAAAGATGCACTGGAGCAAGCCTGAAAAGTATTTTGCCGCACACCGTGATATTGAGAAAAGCTCGAATATGTGCGAGGTAGAGGTTATCCGCTCCGATATGGGTAAGGGTGACGAGCTCTGCCTTATCACAAGAAGCAACAGCAAAAAAATCAACTCCCTTATCTCATTTTCAAGTGACGAGGGTAAAACCTGGTCTGAGCCCGTCGAAGCACCTGCCGCACTCAACGGCGAACGCCACAAAGCAGAGTATACTCCCGACGGCAGACTTTTCATCACCTTCCGCTCCATTGAAAGAGGCGAAAAGGCCCGTGACAATGCAACCAGAAAGGACACCCGCGGCTGGATAAGCGAAGGACTTGTAGCCTGGGTGGGCACCTACGAGGACCTTAAGGAAGGCAGCGAGGGTCAGTACAGAATCAAAATCGCTCATATCTACACCGACAGGCAGAAAAAATCCGATTACTACGCCAATGCCGATACAGGCTACTGCGGAAACGTAGTGCTCGACGACGGCACAATTATGACCTCAAGCTACGGCAAGTATAATCCTGAGGATAAAACCACCAACGGTAAGGCACTAAAGACCAGCATCTGCTCGAAGCTGATACGGCTTGAGGATACGGACAGAATCGTAGCGGATATGACAAGTGAAAAGTAAGCATAAAGAAAGTCAGGACACAGAAAATGCCCTGACTTTTTTCACCGCAAAGGAAACAGCACAGGGGAAGTAAGACCTGTGCTGTTAATGTTTAGCAAACAGAAAAACAGTTATATATTGTTACGTATAATATAAAAGAGGGAAAACCCTTATAAATAGGGCGTTTTCGCGTCAACAGAATGTACAACAGAATGCCAACAGAGTTAAGACAGAGAATCGTGCCCTGTCTTTATTCTGTTTTCAGCTCACGCTGTAAGCCTTCCCCTTCTCTGTCTTAAAGGTAGTTACGCCGTTTTCAAAGCTTGTTTCTATCTCGTTGCCGTCTTCGTCGCAGACGAGTATAATTTTGCCGTCATAAGCTATGGAGCAGGTGTTTCCGAGAAGGGATTTCAGCTTGCCGTTCTTAAGCTTGCCGTCGGTCCACTTCATATCGATTTCGAAGCCGCCTCTCGCACAGATACCCGTAATCTCACCGTTTTTCCAGCTGTCGGGAAGTGCAGGAAGAAGCTGAATAAAGCCGAGGTGACTCTGAAGAAGCATCTCACATACGCCTGCGGTATAACCGAAGTTTCCGTCAATCTGGAAGGGCGGATGTGTACCGAAGAGATTCTTGAGTATAGCCTTTTTGAGAATATTTGTGATGATTGCTTCGCAGTCATTACCCTGATGAAGTCTCGCATAAGAAAGCAGTCTTACCGCAAGACCCCAGCCCGTGCTCTTCATTCCGCGGTCGCGAAGGGATGTGAGTGCGGCATTTTTCATTTTATCATCCGTTGTATCAATCTGTCTGAAGGGATAGAGTGTAAGAAGGTGTGAAAGGTGGCGGTGCTTTTTCTGTACACCCTGATTATAGAAGCCTCTTAAAAGGAAGCTGTCCTCCTCATACCACTCCTTAATCTGTCCCCATTTGCCGATGTTAACCGGCTTAAGAAGGGGTTTCTGCTGTTTGACCTTTTCGATAATTTCCTTGTTTACCGTATCTCCGAAGCCCGCTTTTTCGAGCTCATCGGCAGCAACAAGCAAATCCTCATAAAGATTACAGATTATGCTTTGGTCGTAGGTGTTGCCCTGGGAAACCGGGCCGTGCTCGGGTGAATATCCCGGAGAGCAGACGAGTCTGCCTGTATTCTTATCCTCGTGAAGAAGCTGTGTCCACATAAGGGCACACTCCTGCATAGCAGGATAGATGTCATTTTTAAGTTTATCTATATCCCCTGTAAAAAGATAATAGTCAAAGCAGTTCTGCAGTGCCCAGGCTCCGTTTGTGGGAGCCCAACCCCATCGCCAGGACGAGCCGGGACCGACAAAACCGAGAGGTGTAACCATAGTGTGTATCAGCCAACCCGTGGGCTTTTCATAGTTCACCTTGTCACCGTCAAATTCGCCTATTCCGAGAGACTTTGCCGCGATGATTCTGCCCGGCTTGCGAAGAGAATTTACAAAGTCGATATAAGGCAGTGCGGTTTCCGCAAGGTTTGCCACATAGGCGGGCCAGTAATTCATCTGCACATTTACATTGAAATGATAGTCACAGCACCAGGGAGGATCATTCTTGGCGTTCCATATTCCCTGAAGATTCGCAGGAAGTGAGCCGTCACGTGAGGACGCAATAAGCAAATATCTTCCGTACTGGAAAAGCAGGGTGATAAGATTACGTCTGTATTCACCCTTCTTTTCGAATCTGCCGAGCATATAATCCGTGGGATAAACGGTTTCGTCCTGCTCACCGAGATTGAATTTCACTCTGTCATAAAGTGCCTTATAGTCCCCGATATGGGTCTTGTAAAGCTCGGAAAAACTCTTATCCTTCACTTTTTCTACTGCGGAAAGTACCTTTTCAATAGGGTCGCTGCCGTCAGAAAAAACAGGAAAGCTGTTAACATAATCCGTCGCAAGAGAAGCTGTAAACATAAAGCTTTTTACGTCCTTAAGTACGATTCTGCCGTCCTTTGCGATAATCTCACCGCCGTCGGAAACGAAGCTGACCGCAGCGGCATATTTCATAGAGTTTCTGTCCTTGCCTTCTGGTGCATCTACGCCGATATTCGCCGCAACTGTGCCGCTTATGGTGATTGAATTTCCTTCTGCTTTTACCACCGCACCCGACTGCTCGGGAACGATGTACACCGTTGCAGAAAAGGTTGCGTCCTCGGGCACAGTCTCCTCGTCACCGTTCAGCTTGTTTTCGCACTCAATTTTTCCTACAAAAACATTGTCTGGATAAGAAATAAAATAATGGCGCGTGTACATCACCTTATCCTTCTGATAGGACACCATAGCCGATGCGGTATCAAGGTCAAGGTCACGGATGTACTTTTCGCCCTCATCGCCGTGAGAAAACTGTATGTAAAGATTCATAAAGCTCTGATATGCGCCAAATCCTGTCATATCGCCTTCCAGCTTCTTCATCTTCTCCGTAGCGGCCGCAGTCTTTTTGCTGTCAAGAAGTGCCTGTATCTCACGAAGAGCCTCGCCTTTGTCGCCTTTTTCTATTCCGCCGCAGAAGCCCTCAACTGATGCACCACCTGACCAGAGTGTCTTCTCGTTAAAGTGGATAAGCTCACAGCCCTTACCGCCGAAAACCTTTGCGCCGATTTTTCCGTTACCCAGAGGCAGTGCCTGATTTTCCCAGCCGAGATAGCTCATATGGGCAGGCTCCTTATAGCATAAAAACATAATAATTACTCCCGTTTACTGCATATTTTTACCTAATTATATATTTTTTATTTCTTTTAGTCAACATATAAAAATTATGAACAAAAAAATTGATTTTTCCTGAACGTTGTGATATTATATATAATGTATGTTAAAAAATAACCTGTAACGGAGGTCCGTTATGCAGATGGACTACATTGTCAGCATTGACACAAAGCAGAAAATTGACGGTGATGAGGAGTCTCTTCAGGTTATCACCCACGCCTCTTTCAGCGGAGACAGAGACGATTACACCATAATTTACACCGAACAAAGCGCCGAAGGCGGCGAAAGCACGACGGAGCTTCGCTGTGAATCGGGAGAAAAAATCACGGTAGTGCGCTCCGGCGACGAAATGACAACCCAGCTTATACTCGAAAAAGGCAGACGGCATATTTCCTGTCACACTACCCCCTTCGGAACCTTTTCAATGGGAATCACCGCAACGGAGATTGATTCCGACATCGACTCAAACGGCGGAACACTCCATTTCAGATATTCCACCGATATAGAAAACAATCCCCTCGGGGAAATCGTTTTCGACTTTATATTAAAGCCTAAAAAGTGAAAGACCTACAGAGAGGATTTGAAAAATAATGTCAAGAACAACAGACAAAGCCCAGAATCAGATAAGAGAGCTTATATCAAAGGCTATTGCCAAGGCTCAGGCAGAGGCACTTCTCCCCGAAGCAGAAGCTGCCGCCTTTTCCGTAGAGGTCCCCGCAGACAGAAATAACGGCGACTACTCAACAAATGCTGCTATGGTAAACGCAAGAGCTTTCCGCCTTGCACCGAGAAAGATTGCGGAAATCATAGTCGCAAACGCAGATATTACAGACACCTACTTCGAAAAAATCGAAATCGCAGGCCCCGGCTTCATCAACTTCTTTCTTTCAGACTCCTATTATGCAGATATTCTTTTTGAAATCGGCGAAGACGGTGAAAGCTACGGAAGAAGTGACTACGGCAAGGGCAAAAGCATAAACGTAGAATTCGTTTCCGCAAACCCAACAGGCCCCATGCACATGGGTAACGCAAGAGGCGGCGCTCTCGGTGACTGCCTTGCAGCCGTACTTGATTATGCCGGCTACGATGTAAAAAGGGAATTCTACGTAAACGACGCAGGTAATCAGATTGATAAGTTTTCCCTTTCACTTGATATAAGATACCGTCAGCTCTGCGGTGAAGAGGTTGAGCTTCCCGAGGACAGCTACCACGGCGAAGACATCGTGGAAAGAGCACAACAGTTCAAAGACCTTCACGGTGACTCCTATATGGAAAAAAGCGAAGAGGAAAGAAGAAAAGCACTTGCAGAATTCGCACTTCCTCTCAACCTTGAGAATATGAAAAACGCTATGCAGAAGTACCGCATAGACTATGACCTCTGGTTCAGCGAGCTTACTCTTCATAACGGCGGTGAGCTTCAAGAAACAATAGACATTCTCACAAAGGGCGGCTACACCTATGAAAAGGACGGTGCTCTCTGGTACAAGAATAAAGAGATTCAGACAGAGATGCTCTTAAGTCAGGGCAAGACACAGGAATATATCGACAAGCTCGAGCTCAAGGACGATGTTCTTATAAGAGCTAACGGCAACCCCACATATTTTGCAGCCGATATAGCCTACCACAGAAACAAGCTCGAAAAAAGAGGCTTCGACAAGGCTATCGACGTATGGGGTGCTGACCATCACGGCCACGTTGCAAGAATGAAGGGTGCTATGAAGGCTGTGGGCATTGACCCTGACAGACTCGATATTCTTCTTATGCAGTTTGTACGTCTCGTGCGTGACGGCGAGGTTGTAAGAATGAGCAAGCGTACCGGTAAGGCAATCACCCTTGTTGACCTTCTCAACGAAGTGCCCATTGACGCCGTAAGATTCCTCTTCAATATGAGAGAGCCCGGCTCGCTTATGGACTTTGACCTTGACCTTGCAGTTGAACAGACATCACAGAACCCTGTTTACTATTGCCAGTATGCCCACGCAAGAATCTGCAGCATTATATCAAAGCTCGAAGCAGAAGGTAAAAAGGCAAGAGAATGCACCGCAGACGAGCTTAAGATGCTCACTTGCCCCGAGGAACGTGAGCTTATCCGCTTCCTTTCAACCCTCGGCGATGTAATTATCTCCGCAGCAAAGAATTACGACCCCGCTAAGGTTACTCACTATGCAGTTGACCTTGCGACCTGCTTCCACAAGTTCTATAACAACTGCCGTGTAGGCGTTGAGGACGAAAGTCTTATGCAGGCAAGACTCTTCCTTTGCATATGCACAAGAGACACTCTCAAGAGTATACTCAATATGCTTAAGGTCACTTCACCCGAAAGAATGTAATTTCTTGAGAATAAATTTAAAAAAATAAAGTAAATTTAAGCTAAACGACCTAAACTATAAACAAAAGTAAAAAAGGAGTTACCACTATGAACACTGAAAAGATTCTTGTAGTCGATGATGACCTTAATATTTGCGAGCTTCTCAGACTTTACCTTACAAAGGAAGGCTATAACGTTGTTATCGTAAACGACGGTGTAAGTGCTGTTACCACTTTCCAGGAGGAAAGCCCCTCCCTTGTTCTTCTTGATATTATGCTTCCCAAGCTTGATGGCTGGCAGGTTTGCAGAGAAATCCGAAAATTCTCCGATGTGCCCATTATTATGCTCACTGCAAAGGGTGAGGTGTTCGACCGCGTACTCGGCCTTGAGCTCGGCGCTGATGACTATGTTGTAAAGCCTTTTGATACAAAGGAAATCGTTGCCAGAATCAAGGCTGTTCTCCGCCGCAGTGCCACTTCCTCAACAGAAGAAATCAAGGAAGTTCACTACGACAAGCTCTCCATAAACCTTACAAACTACGAGCTTAAGGTTGCAGGTGTGCAGATTGATACTCCCCCGAAAGAAATGGAGCTTATCTTCCATCTTGCAAAAAGTCCCAACAGAGTTTTCACAAGAGACCAGCTTCTTGACGAGGTATGGGGCTACGACTACTACGGCGACAGCAGAACCGTTGACGTTCACGTAAAACGTCTTCGTGAAAAGCTTGAAGGTGTTTCCGATAAATGGGAGCTTCGTACCGTATGGGGCGTAGGCTACAAATTCGAAACAAAAGACTGATAATTTCGGCTCCGATGCAGGGACACCCGTAAGGGCTGTTCCTGCTGATTTCGCTTATATCCCGTGAAGCTTGCTCTTCACATCAGGAGGGGAATAAAAATGAAAAGACTGAAAAAACGTAAAAGTACGCTTCTTAAACGCTATTTCAAATCCACGTCACTTACCATATCTCTTGCACTTGTTTTCTTCGGCTTCACAATGATTATCTTCATCGCCGGTCAGTGGTGGACAGAAAAGGTCGATGTTCTTACGGAAAACGCCCGTAATATTGCTTCCATCTATACCGTTGCCTCCGCTGACACAGCCGAATCCGACGGTAACCTTCTTAAAACCACCCTTACAGTTATGAATGATGCTACCGCATCGGACTATTTTATTTCAGACCTCGACGGAAACATTATCCTGTGTGCACATAAGGAATACGATGTATGTGAAAAGCACGACAAGCTGAAAATCTCTGCCGCACATATGGAAAGAGCTCTCGACAGTGGATTTTCCGACTATGCCACTCTGGACGAATTCGGCGAAGGACGCTTTCTTGTTGCCGTGCCGATAAAAGAAGACAATAAGCCCGTTGCCGTAGTTTTTGCGGTTGAGGACGCTATCACAGGCCTTCTTCCCTACGTTTCGAGCATTATGACCGCAATTTTTGCTATTATGTTTCTGGCTCTTATTGTTTCATTCCTTGCGATTTTCTTTATCACAAAGAGCATTACCGACCCTCTCACCGAAATGGAGGAGGTAACAAGCTATATCGCAAAAGGCGACTTCTCCCACCGTGTAAACGTCAATTACAAGGACAGAGACTTTTCCAAATTCGCCTCGGCGCTTAATAAAATGGCCGACGAGCTCGCCGTTGAAGACGACAGCCGTAAGAGCTTTGTGGCAAACGTGTCCCACGAGCTTAAAACACCGATGACCTCAATATCAGGCTTTATCGACGGTATACTCGACGGTACAATCCCCCCGGAAGACGAAAAGAAATATCTGCGAATCGTCTCAAGTGAGGTGCAGAGGCTTTCCCGTATGGTTGTTTCTATGCTCAATCTTTCGAAAATCGAAGCAGGCGAAATTTCCATCAATCTGCAGAAATACGATATAGCCAAACAGATTTTCGAAACTCTCCTCTCATTTGAAAAGAGAATCGATGAAGGAAATATCACCATCGAAGGCTTCGAAAATATGGGTATTGTACCCGTACTTGCCGACAAGGACCTTACCCAGCAGGTACTCTATAATCTGCTTGACAACGCCATAAAATTTACTCCCGACTCGGGCACAATAAACATCTATGCTGAAAATAACACGGAAAAAACCACCGTCATAATCAGAAACTCCGGTCAGGGAATTTCCCCCGAAGAAATCGACCGAATCTTCGAGCGATTCTATAAGGTGGACAAATCAAGAAGTTATGATACAAAGGGCGTAGGTCTCGGACTTTACATCGTAAAAACCGTTATAAATATGCACGACGGTGAGATTTCTGCCAACAGTAAGCTCGGGGAATACACCGAATTCAGATTCTCCATTCCTTACAACCATTAATATTAAAAAATTTTAAACTTATTTTTAGTAAACACTATTATCATATAGACCATACCCTTAAGTAAAGGAGCAATTACCATGAACGAAAATAACACCCCTCTTTTCGGCGGTGAGGAAAATCAGCCCTTACCCCTTAACGAGGATATAACCACTCCCGCAAACGAAGAATTGCCGACACCTTCCGAGGAGCCTTCCTTCGAACCTTCCACAGAAGCTCCTGCAGAAGTTCCCGACGAGATTACAGTTGAGACCACTTCGGACGAGCCTGTGAAAGAACCCTTTGAAGCTTCTGAAGAAAAAGAGCAGTTTATGCCTTCTGAAGCTCCCGCTTTCACAGAGCCTGACGCATTTTCTTCACCCTCTTTCAAGGCAGAGCCCACTGTACCGGAAGAGCCCGCACAGTCTGCTGATGTCTTTAACCCCTATGCACCAAAGACATCCGAAGCAGCTCCCACAGCTGAACCTACCGCAAATCAGACCCAAGGCTACAGTCAGAGCGGTACTTACAGTGTCCCCAACAATCAGGTGAACCCCTCGTATAACCGCCCCTTAAATCAGGGCTATGGTAAACCCGGCTCACAGCAGCCTTATAATAACGGCACATACTCCCCCTATCAGACACCCTCGCCTAAAGATAACAAAAACGGTAAAATCATTCTCCTTTCAATAATAGGTGTGTGTCTTGCCGTAGGTCTTATCGCCATTATTTCGAGCTTCTTCGGCAAAGATAACACAGATTTGACCACCACCTTCGATGCAACCCAGAGCACAGCATCAGCTATCGGCGAAGCAGTTTCCACCACCGTTCCTACAACAACTCCAAGTGCTGCTATCAGTACAACCCAAGGCTTTGACCAGGGTATAAACTCCATATGGGTTGCCGAAAAGGTAAGACCGAGTGTTGTAGGTGTTCTTGCCTATCAGCAGGGCGAGCTTTCAGGTGAAGGTTCAGGTGTTCTTATGAGAGAAGACACCGCTAAAAAATGCACCTATGTAATCACCTGTGCTCACGTTATAAACGAACCCGGCTGTGAATTTGTAATTCTCCTTCTCGACGGAAGCGTTTACGAGGCGGAAATTGTAGCTCTTGATGAAAGAACTGACATCGGTGTGCTTAAAATAAACACAACAGGTTTACCTCTTGCCGAATTCGGAGACTCCTCTTCACTTAAAATCGGTGAGCCTATCTATGCTATCGGTAACCCCGGAGGCAGCGAATACTTCGGTTCTATCACAAACGGCATTGTTGCCGCTATCGACCGTTCAATATCCGCAACCTACACTATGACCTGTATTCAGCATAACGCCGCTATCAACCCCGGTAATTCAGGCGGTGCTCTTGTAAACACAGCAGGTCAGGTAATCGGCATCAACTCATCAAAAATCGCAAAGACTGATTTTGAAGGTATGGGCTTTGCAGTTCCTTCAGCGATTTTTGTTCCAGTTGTTGAAGACCTCATACAGCACGGTTATGTGCCTAACAGACCCGAGCTCGGCATCAAATATGCCTCTGTAAGCGATTACCAGCTTTACTCCATCATTGTTTCAATCAAGGGACTTCCCAGAGAGTCCATTATCATAGCTGAAATTCCCGAGGGCAGTGCTCTTTCCGGCACTCAGGCACAGGTAGGCGACCTTATCATCGCCGTAAACGGAAAGAAGATGGACTCCTCTGATGTGCTTCTCGACCTTATTGACACAGGTGCTGTAGGAGATACCCTCACTCTCACACTCTGCAGAGTACAGGACAGAAGCTATGAAACCACCACCTTCGATGTAACTGTTCAGCTCGTCGAGGATAAGGGCTCAATCACAACCACTACCCAAGCAGCAACCCTTCCCCAGCAGGACGGATATTACGGTGACTTCGGCAGCTTCTTTGATGATTTCTTCGGCTGGTAATGCTACACTATAATAAACAGAAGAACGGTGCAGATTAATTTCTGTACCGTTTTTTATCATAGTTGATTGAACGCTTGTTTTATTTCTTTTTTTGTTGCCAATTTTACAATAGTGCCTTTCAGCGACCTTTGGTCCCCGGACGCTCTATGGCCGCTAAGGCCATTTACTTTTGTGTCTTGCAACAAAAGTAAGCAAAAATGCGCTTTTTTGCTCCCGGCTGTGGACTCTTGCGGTTCCCAAAATTCATTACGGCTTGGAGCGCCTATGAATTTTGACCGCTGCGCCATCCTCACCTCGCTTCATCGTCCGCAGGACGCACTTCGGTGACGATGCTGTCCGATGTTTAGCCTAACGCCCAAAGTGAGTTCTGACTGATACGTCCGTTCCGCAAACCACAAAGTGTTATGAAGGTCAGCTGACTACACTATGTTCAAACGGGAGACATAACGTGAAGTGATTGCAAATAGAATAAACGGAACACATAGATTGTCAGTACAATCGGAGCGATGCGACAAGTGCGACTTATTCCGCATTCCGATTTTTCTCAGCTTTTGACTATATATTCATTTCAACCGTTTATTGAGATAGTGCCTTTATCATAAAGACTGCCGTTATGTGCATATGCTGTAAGGGTGATCATATGATGAAAAAGCTGTTTTTATCTTTACTTATGCTTTGTTTTTTTGCTTTTACCGCCTGCGTACATACCGAATCGGTGAATCTCTTACACTTTACGGATAATCTTAACAGCTCCTACGGATATGAAAAAGTAAGGCTGTCCGATTACCTTATAAAGGACGATGAGTACATCTTATTTCTCGAAGAGGCTGACACAGAGTTTCTGCTGACTCTCTGCCGGGGAGATAAAGATAAAATAAAAAAATTCCGTCTTACCATAAGTAAAACGGATAATACAGGCAAACCGAAAGCCATAAGTGATAACGAAGCAGAGCTTTTTTACGAAAATGCTCTGCACATACTTTCTGCCTATTCACTTTATGAAAAGAAAGATTGTGAAGACATACTATGTCAGCTTCTTCCCGAATCGGGAAAGGACTACTCAAAAACAGGTGAGCTTACTGCCGCCTGGAATAACTTCAGCCTCGTTTTTTATTCAAACGAGCTGTGCTGTCAGTTCTTTGTTACCGATAATTACCTGGAAGAACCCGAGGAAACAAGCAAGCCTGTCAGCAGGCCCATATACGGTCAGACAGCAAACATAAGAGAAGATTAATCCCTGAAATTGTATGAGCTTTCGCGAAGACGGAAGCTGTAACCGCTGTCCTCAAGCTTCTTCATATTTTTCAGAATAAAGCCTGCTCCCTTTGCGGCACAGTGCTCCGGGTCAGCGGCAACCTTTACTTTTATATTGAGCTTCTCGGAAAGATACCTTGAAATACCGTAGAGTCTCGCACCGCCACCGGTAAGAATTATACCCTCATTGCAGATGTCGGAATACAGCTCGGGCGGTGTCTGCTCAAGCACGTCCATTATACCGTCAAATATTGCCTTTGTGCAGTCGGAAAGGCACTCGCATATTTCACCCGAATTCACGGAAAAGTTTCTCGGCATACCGGTAATGATATGTTTACCGGTACAGATAAGCTCGAATTCCTCGTCTCTTTTTACGGCGCAGCCTATAGAATGCTTTATTTTCTGTGCAGTCTGTCTGCCGATAATTATATTCTTTTCCTTTTTTATATGCTGACAGATTGCTTCTGTCATATTACTTCCCGCAGTTTTAAGAGATACGGCATATGCCACCGTAGACATAGTTATAACCGCAATATCCGTGGTACCCTCACCGATGTCGACAACCATTACACCGTGGGGGTAGTCTATTGAAAGTCCTGCTCCCAAAGCAGATACAACAGGCTCGTCAATAAGATGCACCTTTCCTGCACCTGCGGCACAGGCGGCTTCAATAACCGTCTTTTTTTCAAGTCGGGTATTACAGCTTGGGGCACTTATAAGCACGTTAGGTCTGAAAATGCTGTTTTTACATATTTTTGTAATGAAGCGTGAAAGAATTTCTGCCATAACGGTAAAATCAGAAATTACACCACCGGAAATCGGTCTTTTCAGCACATAGCTTTCCGGAGCTTTGCCGAACATTTCACCTGCGTCATTTCCCATGGCAACAAATTCATCGCTTCGGGCATCATAGCATATGGCGTTTTCTTCGCTCAGGACTATACCTCTGCCGCTGACAAAGGCCTTTATATTGCCGGTACCCAGATCAATTCCGATATTATATCCTGCCACGGTTTCACACTCCTTTTTATAATGTTCCTTTAATTTTACTGATTTAATCTATATTTGTCAAGCTGTCATTCAGCAAGCATATACTTAAGCGCCGAATAACGGCGTGTTTTTTTATCGTTATCCACCATATTGAATATTTCCTGCTGTGAGCCGACAAGCACAAGTCTGTTTTTCGCCCTTGTAACTGCCGTGTACAAAAGATTACGGTAACAAAGCTGCGGCGGAAGAAAGCTGACAGGCATTACCACACAATCAAACTCACTACCCTGACTTTTATGCACCGTTACTGCGTAGGCAAGCTCAAGCTCACTGAGGCTGTCAAAGGGATAAATTGCTGTTCTTGTATCAAAGAGTATTTTAAGAAAGCCTGCGTTGTGGTTTACGGAAATTATACGTCCTATATCTCCGTTGAAAACACCTGCGAGGGTTTCTTTTCCTCTTGTCCACACGATGTCATAGTTATTTTTTATCTGCATGACCTTATCCCCCTCACGGAAGATACGGCTTCCTCTTGCTATCTCTTCCTTATCTCTTGAAGGCGGATTCAGTAGCTGCTGCATAGCTGTATTAAGCCTTACGGTACCCGTTTCGCCCATTTTTGACGGACAGATAATCTGTATATCCTCGAGGGGATCGTAGCCGTACGCTTTAGGAAGGCGGCTGCAGCACAGCTCGACAACGGTCTGCGCACACAGAGAGACATTATTCCTTTGCATAAAGAAAAAGTCTTTATCCTTTACCGAAAGCTCCGGGTATTCACCCTTTACTATCTTATGTGCGTTAGTGACGATAAGGCTTTCGAGGCTCTGACGGAAAACCTCCGTAAGTGCTACTACGGGAATAAGCTGTGAACGTATTATATCCTGAAGGACATTACCTGCACCGACAGGCGGAAGCTGGTCCGAGTCACCTACCATAACAAGGCGACAGCCTAACGGCAGTGCATCAAGAAGCGCGGCAAAAACGTGAGTGTCCACCATCGAAAGCTCATCGACTATAACGGCATCAGCCTCAAGGGGATTTTCCATATTTCTCGTAAAGCGCTGACGGTCGCCTTCACCCCATTCAACCTCCAAAAGGCGGTGAATGGTCTTCGCCTGCCTGCCTGTAACCTCACTCATACGCATAGCAGCTCTGCCCGTAGGTGCCGCAAGAAGCACACGAAGCTTCTTTTTTTCAAAAAGCTCAAGAATACCGTTAAGTGTCGTGGTTTTACCCGTACCGGGGCCACCGGTAAGCACAAGAAGTCCGTCATTTACGGCAGTAAGTATCGCCTGACGCTGTTTTTTCTCAAACTGTATTCCGTTTTTATTTTCAACAGCATCGATTTCCTTTTCGCCTATTCTGCCCTTTGCAGGAGGGAAACGCAGCATCACCTTTATTCTGTCAGCAATACTCTTTTCGTCTATATATTCTTCGGTAAGAAAGATGTAAGGCTTTTCGTCGAAAAAATCCTGCACAAGCTCTCTGTCCTCGATAAGGTCATCAATAACGCTCTGGGTTTCCTCACGCTCTGTGTCGAGAAGCTCTGCAGCAGGGATAATCAGCTTCTCTCTCGGCACACAGGTATGGCCGTTTGAAAGGTTGTGCCTTAAAATATGTATGATACCCGCACGCTGACGGAAAATACTCTTCACCTTAACGGGAAAGCTGTCGGCAATTTCATCGACACGCTCAAAACGAAGTCCCATTTTTTCGTTACACAGCACATAGGGATTTTCGTTGATTCTCTGCACGGCACCGCTTCCGAAAACCTTATATGCCGTCAACGACTCCGATGCTGTAAGTCCCCACTTTTCAAGAGCGATAATAACCTGCCTTGCAGCAAACTCGTTTTTGAAGCTCTTTCCCATTTCAATAGCCTTATCTCTTGATATGCCCTTGATTTCGCTTAATCTTTCAGGCTCCTTATCAAGAATTTCAAAGGTCCTTTCACCGAAACGGTCAACGATTTTCGAGGCTGTTGCGGGGCCTATACCCTTTATTGCGCCACCTGAGAGATACCTCAACATATCGGCGGCACTTTCGGGCATATTTCTTTCGCATCTGTCGGCTGAAAACTGTGTGCCAAAGGTAGGGTGCTTCTTCCATCTGCCGTAAAGCCTGACCCTTTCACCCGCATTACAGGAGGGAATAATGCCGACAGCAGTAACAAGATTGTTTTCGTGGCTTATGTTTATTACACAGTAGCCGTTTTCAGGATTATGGTAGACTATATCCTCTACCGTACCTTCAAGCATAAGCTCATCGGACATTATTTCACCGCCTTTCACAAAACTCTTTTTATTATACTACAAAGCCCTCATCTTTTCAACTTAATGCTTTAATATTTTCTTTTTATTTTGTGGGTTGTTGTCCTTGAAAAGTCGTCTTTTCTTACAATAACCTTTTTTATTCTTTTATAAGACGGAAGCATACGGTTAAGGCTTCTTACGCTTTCGTTTACAAGTGACTTTATCTCCTCGTCAGAAACAGCAGGTCTTTTAAGTCTGTTTTTTACCGCCTCTTCATCAGGCAGTATTTCACAGCTTATAACATTACCTTTTTCACTGTAAACAAGGCAATCCTTTATAAAAGGGTTTTTGGTAAGTCTGTACTCGAGCTCCTCGGGATAAATATTCTTGCCGTTGCTTGTGACGATCACATTCTTACTTCTGCCTGTAAGGCGGTATCTTCCGTTTTTATCACAGTAGCCCAGATCGCCCGTACGGAACCAGCCGTCAGAAAACACCTCTGCAGTAGCTTTTTCGTTATTGTAATAGCCCTTCATAATCATAGGACCTTTTATGAGAAGCTCACCTATACCCTTTTCGTCAGGAGCGTGAATCCTGACTTCGGTTTCGGCAAGAGGTCTGCCGACAGTATCAGCAGTTCTGTCATCGACACTGTTGCATATTACAATAGGCGAACACTCTGTAAGTCCGTAGCCGATAATCACCTTAAAACCGAAAAGTTCAAAATCCTCGGCGACATTACTTTTGAGCGCCGCTGCACCCACGATGATTTTTTCAAGCCTTCCCCCAAAAAATTCCTGTATACGGGAAAAGAGCTTCTTCTTTTTGTCATCGCTTATACTCTGTGACACCAGAGACATAAGCCGGATTTTTCGTCTCATACCGTTTTTTTCAGCCTCATACATCAGCTTTGAATGAAGCTTTTCAAGTATAAGAGGCACCGTGACAAAAACCGTAGGTGAAAAAATCGAGAAGCTTTTCGCAAGATACCTTATACCGCCGCAAAAAGCAATGCTTCCGCCACAGTAAAGCATCATAAGAAAAGCTATGGTCTCATAGGTGTGATGAAGAGGCAGAACCGAAAGAGTGCGGTCTGTATCCCTTGCCTTTACGTTGCCCTTCACAAGGTAAAGGTCGGAGCAAAGATTTCTGTTCGAGAGCATAACGCCTTTGGGATTACCTGTTGTACCCGAGGTGAAAAGAAGCACTGCAAGAGCATCTTCATCGAGCTTTATGTCAACAGTAAAACCTTCTCTTCTGAGCTTGTCACCCTTAATAAGAAATGCATCAAAGCTATCCTCTCCCTCGGAGTCAACGATAATATATTTTACAGATGTGCTTTTCGTGAGCTTCGTCTTACTTCTTTTATCACAGAAAACCGTTTTCACCCCGGCAAACTCAAGAATATCCCCCATATCTCCACCTGAAATTTCACGGTCAATAGGTACAGCCACCACTCCCGAAAAAAGGCAGGCAAGATAGATAACACACCACTCATAGCAGTTATAGCAGATTATCGCCGCCTTACTTTCTTCGGCTTTAAGCTCATAAATCAGACCAAGAGCTGCACTTTCCACATCTTCCTTCAGCTTTTTGTAGGTTATTTCTATCCTTTTACCGTCATTGTCTAAAAAGGTGAAGGCACAGTTATATCTGTGCATCTCTTCACTTTTTATAATCATCTCTTTTACTGTTTGGGGTCTTTGCAAAAAAATCACCGCCTGATGTAATCATATATTACTATGATTTTCAAAAGGCGGTTTATTATTCAACTGATTTTAATTGACTTTAAATTCTCTATTGTTATATAACAGATAAAATGCCCTCTTTAAAATAATTTATTTAAAATTGTTTGACTTTTTCACTTTGAATATATAATATTAAATAAGAGAAACTTAAAAAGACGCCACGGAGGTAATCACTATGGATATTAAAGAAATTCTCAGCAAGGTTGACCACACGGTTTTATCCCAGGCTGCAACGTGGGACGACATCAGAGCTCTTTGCGACGACGGCATAAAATACGGCTGTGCAAGTGTCTGTATTGCGCCCTCTTTCGTTAAAAAGGCAAAGGAATATGTAGGCGAAAACCTTAAAATATGTACCGTTATAGGATTTCCCAACGGCTATAACACAGCCTCAGTAAAAGCCTTCGAGGCTTCCGAGGCAGTAAGAGACGGTGCTGATGAAATCGATATGGTAATCAACATCGGTATGCTCAAGGAAAAGCGTTACGGCGAAATTCTCGATGAAATCAATGAAGTCAAAAAGAGTTGTGACGGCAGACTTTTGAAGGTTATTATCGAAACCTGCCTTCTTACAGATGAAGAAAAAATAAAGATGTGCGAAATCGTTTCAGAATCACAGGCGGACTACATCAAAACCTCTACAGGATTCTCTACTGCAGGTGCTACAAGAGAGGATATAGAGCTTTTCAGTAAGCACGTGAAAAAGGGCACTCTTATCAAGGCAGCAGGCGGAATCTCAAGCCTTGACGATGCCGAGGCTATGCTTTTACTCGGCGCAAGCAGACTTGGCACCAGCAGAATAGTCAGGATTGTAAAAAATGAAAAAGGAGAAGGGTATTGATAATTAATAATTCGCAATTCGTAATTTTTCTATTCAGAAAAGGAGACTACTATGAATACACCGCACATAAATTTACTCGATGAAATCGGCTTTGCCAAAACCGTTCTTATGCCCGGCGACCCCTTAAGAGCAAAAATGATTGCCGAAACATTCCTTGAAAACGCCGTACTCGTTAACAATGTACGAAACATTCAGGGATATACGGGCTTTTACAAGGGTCACAAGGTTTCCGTTATGGCAAGCGGTATGGGTATCCCTTCAATAGGCATCTACTCCTATGAGCTTTTCAAGTTCTTCGGTGTAGAAAACATTATACGCATAGGCTCTGCAGGAGGTATCGGTGAAGACATAAAGCTTCGCGATGTTGTAGCAGGTATCGGTGCAAATACCAATTCGGCATTTTACAAGCAGTACGGTGTCACGGGCATTGTTGCCCCCACCTGCTCCTACGAGCTTCTTAAAACAGCCGACGAATGTGCAAAGGAAATCGGCATAGACCTGAAGATCGGCAATCTTCTCTCCTCTGACACCTTCTACGATGCCGATGAAAACAGCCTTAAAAAATGGGCAAAAGCAGGGTCTGTTGCTGTCGAAATGGAAGCTGCCGCTCTTTATCTTAATGCTATGCACCTTAATAAGAGAGCCCTCGCTATCTGCACTATTTCAGATCTCCCCTTTACGGGTGAAGCCTGCACCGCCGAAGAAAGACAGAATACCTTTACAGATATGATGAAAATAGCACTTGAGACTGCAGTGAGGCTTGACAAATGAAAAACAGACGAATATTCCTGATTGTACTCGACTCCTTCGGTATAGGCGAAACGCCCGACTCCCATCTTTACGGCGACGAGGGCAGCAACACCCTTCTTTCCTGCTTTAAGCAAAAAGAGCTTCACATACCAAATATGAAAAAGCTCGGTCTTTTCAACATTGACGGCATTTCCTTCGGTGAAAAGGAAGAAAATCCTCTCGGTGCTTACGGCAGACTCCGTGAGACGAGCAAAGGTAAGGACACAACTACGGGACACTGGGAAATAGCAGGCATAATTTCCGAAAATCCTTTTCCCACCTACCCTGACGGTTTCCCTGACGAAATACTTGACAAATTCACCGAAAAAACGGGCAGAGGAGTGCTTTGCAACAAGCCCTATTCGGGCACAAAGGTAATCGAGGATTACGGCAAGGAGCATCTTGAAACCGGAAAGCTCATCGTCTACACATCAGCTGACAGCGTCTTCCAGATTGCCGCTCACGAAAGTATTGTGCCACCCGAAAAGCTTTATGAATACTGCCGCATCGCAAGAGAAATTCTGACAGGTTCTCACGCTGTAGGCAGAGTAATAGCACGTCCCTTTGAGGGAGAATACCCAGACTTCAGAAGAACAGCAAACCGCCACGATTTTTCACTTGTTCCACCTGAAGATACGGTAATTGATGCCCTTACAAAAGAAGGCTTCGAGGTTATCCCTATAGGTAAAATTTACGATATTTTTGCAGGAAAAGGCTTGAAAAAAGCCAACCCCACACGCTCAAACTCTCATGGTATGCTTCTTACAAAAGAGGCGTCAGAAAGAGACTTTAACGGGCTGTGTTTTACCAATCTCGTCGATTTCGATATGAACTACGGACACCGCAACGATGCTGTCGGCTACGCAAAAGCCCTTTCGGAATTTGATTTGTGGCTTGGCGATTTTACCGAAAATATGAAAGACAGCGATATTATCCTTATTACCGCTGACCACGGCTGTGACCCTCTGACGGAAAGCACCGATCACTCAAGAGAGTATGTGCCTCTGCTCGTTTACGGCAAAGATGTAAAATCCGTAAACCTCGGCACAAGAGAAAGCTTCGCCGACATCGGAAAGACAATCGCTGACATTTTCAGTGTAAAAACCTCAATAAAGGGCGAAAGCTTCAAAAAACAGATTCTGAAAGGATGATAAAATTGACGGACAGAGAGCTTGTTGCTCTTGCAAAAAAAGCTGCCGAAAACTCCTACTCCCCTTATTCAGGCTTCACCGTAGGTGCTGCACTTTTAACAAAGGATAACAAGGTATATCTCGGCTGCAACATTGAAAATGCTGCCTTCGGTCCCACAAACTGCGCTGAAAGAACAGCTTTCTTCAAAGCCATAAGCGAAGGCGACAGAGATTTCGTTAAAATAGCAATCGTAGGCGGAAAGAACGGAAGCTTCAGCGACTTCTGCACCCCTTGCGGAGTGTGCCGTCAGGTGATGGCAGAATTCTGCAGTAAGGATTTCATAATCCTGCTTGGTAAAGACGGTGAAGAAATAAAAAGCTTTACTCTTGAGGAGCTTTTACCGCAGAGCTTCGGTCTGTAAAACACAATATAAAAAGGCGTTCGGCAAAAGCTTACCAAAACGCCTTTTTATGTTTTATGATGATTATATTATTTTGAGGATAAGGTTAAAAACAATGCAGGGAGGCATAACGCACTTTGTGCGTTTACACAGAGAAAATCCGGTTTCGGATAGGGAGAAATCGGATTTTCTCTGTGTATCTGACTTTCGCAGGAAGTCAGAATGCCTCCCCGTACCTTTGCCTATTTATTCAGCCTTACTGATTCGGTACGCCATTTCTTCAAGCTGCTCGATACTTTCGAGTGTTCCCACCTGCTGACGGTAAGCCGCCGCACCACGGATACCCTTTATGTACCAGGCGGCGTGCTTTCTCGCTTCTCTGATGCCGACTCGCTCACCCTTATATTCACATATAAGCTTTATATGCTTCACCATCACACGCATTCTTTCACTTACAGGAGGTTCAGGAAGAACAACTCCCTGCTGAAGGTATGCGTTAATCTGACTGAAAACCCATGGTCTGCCAAGGGCACCTCTTCCTACCATAATAAAATCGCAGCCCGTCTCTTCGAGCATTTTTGCCGCAGAAATGCCATCGGTAATGTCACCGTTACCGATAAGCGGTATACCGATATTCCTCTTCACTTCAGCAATCATCTGAAGGTCTACAGCAGGAGCGTACATCTGCTGACGTGTTCTTCCGTGAAGCGTTACTGCAGACATTCCTGCTCTTTCGGCCCTTTGTGCCATATCTATACAGTTAATGCTGTCTCTGTCCCAACCAAGACGGATTTTCACCGTCACAGGAAGATCTACGGCATCTTTTACACTGCGCATAATCTCTTCAGCAAGGTCGGGATTTTTTAAAAGTGCACTGCCTCCGCCGTTGCCTGCGATTTTCGGTGCAGGGCAACCCATGTTTATATCAATTACATCTGGAGAATAGGGCAGACAGGCTACTGCGCTGTCAGCCATTGTCTTCGGATCGCTACCGAAAAGTTGCGCCGCCGCAGGTCTTTCCTCATCTGAAAGAGCCAGGAGCTTTTTGCTCTTTCTGTCACACATCGTAAGGCCTTTACTGCTGACCATTTCACTTACAACATAGGACGCCCCGTAAGAAACGCAGATCTCTCTGAAAGCACGGTCCGCTACCCCTGCCATAGGTGCAAGTGCAGCTGTATTCTGTTTTATCTCAATGTTACCAATTTTCATTTTGTCACCCTGAAATATCATTTTGAGCTATTTTACCACAAAGAAAAGAATAAATCACCCCTTTTGCGAAAAAATTCTCCGCAGAAAAATTCTACGGAGAAAAAAATTATACAATTACCAATCTGACCCTCTCAAAGTTTTCCGCCTTAAGCTTTTCCCAATCACGGTCAACTGTGATTTCATCTTTCTTAAGCTTATCGTAAAGTGCCTCATATTCCTCTTTTTTAAAGTTTTTCATCTTCCAGCTATCTGTTGGCAGACTTACGGCTCCGTCCTTTGCGCCGAGAGTTGTCAGCTTTCCGCCGACTTCGTCCCATTCACCCTTTTTCACTTTATCAAGCATAAGCATTACAGACTCTCTCAAGCCCTTCATGGCTGAGGTGATAACTGTGTCCGAATCTCCCGACTGATCTACATCGACACCGATAACCGCACCGTCATTTGCTGATGCTGCCGCAAAAGCTGACTGACACATAGGTCCACCACTGCAAAAAATCACCTGTGTGCCCTCTGCGTACCATCCGTTAAGCATAGTCTGAAGCTCTGCCGAAGGTGCAAAGGACGCACCGTACTCCCAACTGAGCTTGAGCTCAACGGCTTTATCGAGCTTTTCTGCAGCTGCCTCGGCACCCTGTGCGTATCCGTAAGCGAATCGGTTACAGGAAGGATTTGTGCCTCCGCCACCGCCCGTAAAGCCGAGACGGGTATAGCCCTCTGCTACTGCGGCATAACCAGCAAGAAAGCCCGACTGCTCCTCATTGAAATCAACAGCAGCTATATTTTCAAGCACTGCCGAGGTCTCGTCCTCGCTCTCTCTTACTACGCTGCCATCTATAAACACAAACTTCACTTCCGGGTAATCGATTGCCACTCTTCTTAACGCTTCTCCCTGCAAATAACCGGCACATACTACAACCTTTGCACCGGCATCTGCTGCAGCCTTCATAGCATTATATCTGTCTTCATCGGTAGCACGGTTGCCGTTTGCTGGCTGATAATACTTATAGGAGAGTCCGTTCTCGTGGGCGTATCTTTTAAGGCCCTCCCAGGTGCCCTGATTAAAGGATTTATCGAGCAACTGACCCAAATCGGTAACAAAGGCGAGCTCATATCTGCCGTCCGCAGAAGTCATTGTATTAGGAATCGAAGCGTAATCAAAGCTGTCCTTATTCTGACTTTCGCTATTATTCTGCGTGGTTTTCCCGGCATCGGGCTTTGTTGTACTCGTGCTTTTTGTAGGTGAGGTTGTAACATTGCCGCCGCTTTCGCCGTTTCCTCCGCAAGCAGCCAGGCCGAAAATCATTATCACCGTAAGTAAGATTGCTGAAAGTTTTTTCATTAAGGTTCCCCCTTTTATATTTTCTTAAATTAGTTTTGACGGTAAAATTCACAAATAAACCTCTCAATTTGCCTTTTTAAACTTTACAAAAATCTTTTTGGTGTTATAATTTATATGTAAACTAATCAAAAGGAGATGTAATTATGAAAATAGCTGTAACTCATCAGGCAGGCGAAATATTCCAGCACTTCGGCCACACGGAGCAATTCAAATTCTACGAGGTAGAAGGCGGCGAAATCAAAGGCATAAAGCTTGCGAACACAAACGGCAGCGGTCACGGAGCACTTGCGGGCTTCCTGAAGGATAACGGCGTTGATGTGCTCATCTGCGGCGGTATAGGCGGCGGTGCACAAACCGCTCTCAAGGAAGCAGGTATTACACTTTACGGCGGCGTAAAAGGCAGTGCAGATGCAGCCGTGGTAGCACTTCTTTCAAACAGTCTCGCCTTCAATCCTGATGTTCACTGTGACCATCACGACCACGAGCACGGAGAAGGTCACACCTGCGGAGATCACGGTTGTCACTAAACACTACCGATAAAAACTTAACTCTCAGCAACACGCCAAAAGCCATCGGGACGTCGAATCCCGATGGCTTTTTCATAATCTGTTACCCGTAAAAAGCAGTAAGCAGAGCTTTACGGGGAGGCAAAACGCCTACGCGTTTACACAGAGAAAATCCGATTTCGGATAAAGGAAACCGGATTTTCTCTGTGTCTTTGACTTTCTATGAAAGTCAAAGTGCCTCCCCTTTCGCTTTCTACCCTCGCGGTTACATACAAAAAAACAGCCGCAGGTTTCCCCGCGGCCTCATACGAAATACAGTCTATCAGATATATTTTTCTACAAAAGCTTTTACCTTTGCCTCATAGCCTTCCTTGTCAATATGGTAGCTCTTGGCATGGTCTGCACCGGGAACAACGAAAAGATCCTTCTCACTTGTGCAGGCATCATAAAGCTCATAAACCATCTTTGTCGGTACGAATAGGTCCTTATCTCCGTGAACGAAAAGCACCGGCACACGTGCATTTTTTATCGCACCGAGAGCGTTTGTGTCCTTCTGGAAATCGTATCCTGCTTTCTTGCGGTTAATAGCTTTTACAATGGGAATAATCGGTCTGAAGGGGAGCTTGAGTGTGTCAATTTTATAATCAAACTCGTCCATCGCAGAGGTATAACCACAATCTGCAATAGTAAACTTTACATTTTCGGGAAGAGATTCATTACCGGTCATAAGCATAACCGTTGCACTACCCATAGAAATGCCGTGAAGGATGATTTTTATATTCTCGCCGAAGGTGTCATTCATATAACCAAGCCACTTGAGACAGTCTCTGTGCTCATGAGATGCAAAACCGATGTATTCGCCTTCGCTTTCACCGTGACTCTGATGGTCTACGAAAAAGAGGTTGTAGCCCATTTCTTCAAGATAAAATCTGGCAAAATAGCACCATTCTCCCTTACCGTCACTTCTGTAGCCGTGAGAGCCGAAAACATATATGTCGGAAGGCTTCTTCGGGCGCATAAGATAACCCTGAAGCTTCTGACCTCTGTCACTTATTAGCGCGTGACGCTCAAAGCCGTAATCCGAAAGCCACTTCATATTAGTTTTATATGCACTTTCAAGTGAGCTTCCGCTGTTTTCGTCCTTTTCGGTTATAAATCTGGATACCGCTGACGGCACCTTGAATTCTCGTGAAATAAGAGCTTTAAAGAGAGCGTCGGAAACACCGTAAGCTGCCGCACCGACAACTGCTGCTACACCTGCTATTGCGCCAAGCTGTTTTTTCATTAAGAAACACTCCTATCAACAAAAAGGACTGCCGTTAAGACAGTCCTTATGTACTTGAATTTTTTAAATTATGCGTAAGTGATTTCGTAGATAGCATCCATAGAACCGGTAACGCCAAGAGTAATTGAAACAACAACTTTACCGGAACCTGTACCTTCAAGAGGAAGGTTGTAATGCATCTTAACGAGTCTGCCCTCACCGTCAACGTCTGCTTCGATAGTTGCACCGGGATAGGACATATCAGCTGCTGTGAGGATGCTTTCGAGTTCCTTGATACTACCGAGATCGAGAGGATCAAGAGCACCCTTGTGATAAGTAGGTTCGCTAGTGTTTGTCTTGGTAGCACCATCATACTTAGAGGTTTCTGCTACGAACACAAGCTTCATGGAGTAACCGCCATTTGCACCGGGAGTTGCAGTAGCACTTACAAGACCTGCGGGATCGATGACTGCATCTCTATTGCCGGGAACAATTCTTTCGGAAATTGAACGATCGTTTGAGGGCTGAGGACCGTTACCTTCATCGTATGTTTTTTCCTGATTGTTTTCAAAAGTGAATGTACGAACTGTTGTACCTGTGAACTTTTCAATGATAGGATTAAGAACTGATTCAGCAATTGAAGGAAGATTCTGAGGCTTAATATCTACAGTTTCGCTTCTCTTCAAGGTTACTTTGCCTGTATAGTGCTTGAAATCGTTGATAGCCTTGCAGTATGCAGCTGCAACCTCTTCCTTTGTCTGAGGAACGGAGCCTGTTGATGCACCTGCATCTGCTGCGGGAGCTGTTGTAGCGTCTGCTGCAGGAGCTGTTGTGTCAGCGGGAGCTGCAGGAGCAGTTGTAGCGGGTGCTGCGGGCTGTGTTGTAGCGGGTGCTGCGGGCTGTGTTGCAGGAGCTGCTTCGCCGCCTGTCTGAACTGCTGCTGTGCCGCCGTTAACGTTTACTGTGATACCCTTTGTTGCACCAAGACCGA
Organism: Acutalibacteraceae bacterium; assembly: GCA_045532935.1. GTDB lineage: Bacteria > Bacillota > Clostridia > Oscillospirales > Acutalibacteraceae > UBA6857. The sequence continues at coordinate 5,860 of JAZSGW010000040.1, read as the reverse complement.
AGCCACTCAGGAACACGATGAGAAGAGTAAGTACAATTGCAATAATCTTTGTTTCTTGTTTCATGGTTGTATAACCCCTTTCAAAATTTTGCGTTAAACGCATTTTTGTAATAATGGCCCGTCCTGGAATATCGGCACGCAGTCATTTACTCTATAAAGTTACAATAAAATCGTAAAAAAGTCAAGTGATTTTAAGCATTTTCGTGTTACAATTTTGAAATTTTCTTCCACAATTTTTCCAATTCTACTTTTTGCACAAAAATACAATTTGAATTTTGCCGTTGTGAACAAATAGAAAGTACCTTCGGTTTACGGGAGGCACAACGCATTACATGCGTTTACACAGAGATAATCAGGCTTCGAAAAAGGAAAAGTCTGATTATCTCTGTGTATTTGACTTTCTCAAAAGAAAGTCAAAGTGCCTCCCTTTTGTGCAGGAGCGTAACTGTGTTTTAACAAAAACCAGCCGCCTTCCGGCGGCTGACAAAATAAATATATTTATTTGCTTTCTTTCGAGGCAAGCTCTGCTTTGCCTTCAGGAGTATCTCTGTAATACTGTGTCATCGGCTTGGGGTGCTTGTTGCTGTCCCAGATTTCCTGTGCCTTCGGAGCCCACTGTGCGGCAAACTTATCACACTTACTGCAAAGCATTTCAGCTGTTTCTTCACGAACAAGATTAGTTGACTTTGCACCGGTTTTTTCGATGATTCTTCTCAGGCACTCGGGGTTTTCAAGCATAGGACAGGGTCTCAAGTGATTGTCATTGAAGGGCTGACCCTTTCTGAACTCCATAAAAAGAGGACTTCGAAGAGCCTCAAGCACCGTATGAGTACGGATATTCGCATCGGAGAAGTGAATGAAAACGCAAGGCTCCATATCACCTGCAGAGTTAACGTGGAAGTAGTTTCTGCCACCTGCAATACAACCTCCGACATACTCACCGTCGTGCTGGAAGTCCATAATGAAAAGGGGCTTTCCGGTCTTGACATTTCTGACTCTTCTGAGCCACTTATACATAAATTCTCTCTGCTCGGGTCTGGGGATAAGCTCCACATCGGCGTCGTGACCGACGGGCATATAGTTGAAATAAAGACCGAACTTTACACCGAGAGCTATCATCTTATCAAGGAATTCATCACTTGTTACGCTGGGTATGTTGTGGCTTGTATAGCATACAGACATACCGAAAAGACAGCCCTTGCTCTTAAGAAGCTTCATCGATTCAATAACGCTCCTATAGCTTCCGTTACCTCTTCTTTCGTCAGTAGCGTCCTCCTCACCCTCGATCGAAAGTGCAAGTGCGATATTACCGACTCTGACCATATCATCACAGAACTTTTCGTCAATAAGTGTACCGTTGGTGTATGCAAGAAAAGCGCAGTCGGGATAGGTTTCACAAAGCTTTATAATGTCGCCTTTACGGATAAGAGGCTCGCCTCCGGTAAACATATAAAGATGTGTGCCAAGCTCTCTGCCCTGAGAAACGAGACTTGACATTTCCTCAAAGGTAAGGTTACTTCTCTGACCGTACTCTGCAGCCCAACAACCCTTACATCTCATATTGCAGGCACTTGTAGGGTCCATAAGCATAAGGAAAGGAATATTACACTTATACTTTTCACGGTTTTCTCTTACAGCCTTTGTACCCTTTACACCTGCACCGAGACCCATAGCAAGGAGCATCTTTCTGAGCATTCCTCTGTCAAGGTCCTTAAGAATATCAAGCGCCATATTATAGTAAACATTGTCACCCTCGGTGATAATTTCCTTTACCTTATCGAGATACTTCTGCGGAAATGTGCCGCCTAAAAGCTTTACACCGAGATTATAAAGTTTGATGATGTTTTCCTTGGGATTCTTGTCAACATATTTGAGAATTTCTCCAATGGCAATATCAGTGGCTTTTCTTTCTATTTTGTCTTTTACTGTCATAATTCACCTCATATAATGCCAGAATTGATTAAGTGCATTTGATGTAAGTATAGCATTAAAAAAAATAAAAGTCTATAGTTATATTTTATTTTTTCTTTTTTTATCAAATCTCTATTGTAAAAAATTTTTTTTGGTTGTATAATACCCGGGAAATTTCTTTAATTACCAAAAAGGAGAACGGCATGACCGAAAAAACGAAATCCACCCTCAAGGCTCTTCTGAGAGTAGCCGTAGCAATGATTATCTTCGTCCTCGCGGTAATCAATTACGACAGGTTGAAAAACATAGACGTCCGTGCTCTTGTCGAAGGCAGCAGCAGTGTGCTTATAGCGATACTGACAATATGGGGCGTATATCTTACAAAATCTATTCTCTTTATTATACCCGCTTCTCTTATTTATATATCAACAGGTATGGCATTTCCTCCCGTTACAGCTTCGCTTATCAGCCTTGTAGGTATAATTATCGAGGTAACCGTTACTTATCTGCTCGGTCTTTTCCTTGGCGGAGAATACGTAAACAAGCAGCTCAAAAAAACAAAGGCAGGCAAAAAAATACTTGATATGAAGCTCAATGACAGCTTCCTTGCTCTTCTGCCGATACGTGCACTCCCAGTTTTCCCCATTGACTTCGTAAGTCTTTTCTGGGGAGCATCGAAATGCGGATTTTTCCGTTATTTCCTCGCATCGGTTATAGGAATTATGCCGAGAGTTATACTTTTTACCATTCTCGGCGACGGAATATATGACTATATTCCTATACATCTTATAGTTAAAATCATAATTTTCTCTATTCCTGTCGGCGCTGTTATATACCTCGTGCGCCATTTTATAAAGCTGAAAAAATTATAATCAGCCCGAAAGGCAAAAAAATAAGCTGCCGGTTGACCGACAGCTTTTATTTTTTTATCATTCTACTTCGTTTTCTTCAGCTTCAGTGTTGTCACTCTGTTTGAAGAAGGAAATAAGATTCATAATAAAGTTAATCAGTGCCTTAATATAATCCATATAAGTCATAGACTGCTCCTCCTTATCTGTTTTTACACTACGAGTATACAACACCAAAAAGAATTTGTCAATAATTTGTTTATATTTTTTTCATTTTTTAATGCAAAAATTATTAATTTTAACTACAAAATCTTTTTATATGTCAATTTTTCATATTTTTTACTAATCATTTATTAACAAGATAAATAACATTTTGTAAATCTTAAGCCTAATTGTTCACTTTTTCCTTATCCTCATCAACAATCTCAAGAGCAGGAATCACAGTCTCCTCTGTTTCAGCACTTTCAGCTACAGCCTCGGTTTCTTCCTTCTTTGCACCCTTTGCCGCCTTTCTGTCAGGCTTTGAACGTTTACCGCGGCGGACCTTGAAGCCTTCCTTGGGTTCATCTTCTTCTATCGGCTCAATCACGGCAGGCTTCGGAAGAAAGTGGTCAGTCTCGGGAGCATAAAGCTCTACAGCTCTTTCAAGCACATTGATTCTTACCTCTCTGTGACTTCCTGCAAACTCACCGTCAATCGTCCAGGGCACGTCCTCCTCAAGAGCGGTAAACTTGATTTTATTCGTGCTAAACATAATAATATTCTTATTATCATATTTCTGGTTGATAACCTTGTACATAATGGGAAGAAGGTTAAGGAACTTGAAATCCTTTACAAGGATAACCTCGAACTTACCGTCATTGAACTTTACGGTACCGTCAGGGAGCTTTATGAATCCTCCTACAGACAGAGAATTGGAAACAGTGCCGAAAACAAACTTGCCTTCAATTATTCCCCCGTCATATTCAACTCTCATTTTAACGTTTCTGATGTCCTTAACCTCTGCTACGCCTGACGCTATATAAGCAGCCCTGCCGAATTTGTTCTTAAGCTTCTGGCTTGTAACATAGGACGACTTCGAAAATGCACCGAAAGATGCTACATAGGAATAATATCTGTTATTGAAAAGTCCTATATCGTAATCGTTAGGAGTGCCGTTTATGATAAGCTCGGTGGCACTTTTTATATCTGTAGGAATATTAAGGGAGTTTGCAATATCATTTGTAGTACCTGCAGGAATATAACCTATAGGGACACGTCTTGGCATATCCATAACGCCGTTGATGGTTTCGTTAAGCGTGCCGTCACCGCCACAGCAGACAACCATATCGTGATCCTTAAGCTCTCTTTTTACAATATTTGTTGCGTCGCCCTGACAGGTTGTGGTGTGGACAGAGAACTCATAGTCGCTGTTTGAAAAGCTGTCTACAATTTCAAATGTACCCGCACGTGACTTGTTTCTGCCTGAACAGGGATTGACGATAAGCAGGGCCTTCTTTTTCTTTTCCATATAATATACCTGACCGCCGTACACGGTCTGCCTTTCGGAATTTTACCGTAAAAATTCAATTTTTTATTATCGGTGGCATAATTTTAACACTTTGACTACATTCTGTCAAATCGGTTTACGTCCTGCAGTCTTAATTAATTTTAATCATCGGAAATTTTCTGATTTTTGCCTGTCGAAAAAATCCACAACATCTTGTGTTTTTTCAGAATCGGACATTTTTCGCTGATTTGTATTTTTATTTTCAGCGCAAAATCATTGTTATATTTGCACAAAAAAATAAAACAAAAAACTTGCAGTTTGACCAAAAAGTAGAACTCGATTTTTTTGAGAAAAAACTATTGATTTTTTTCCTGAAGTGGTGTATTATTACCTTGCAATCAAGAGAGATTGCAAAACAAAAACGAACCGCAAAGGTTCGGACTTAATTAAGATTTCTCCACTATAATGTTTTCTTCATATTTTCTCCTTTTAAAAGCACTCGGAATAATCCGGGTGTTTTTAATTTTTATTTTAAGAAAAATAAGAAAGTAAATTTCCCATTGACACGGTAACGGCTTTATAGTATAATCCCCTCGTTTCTTTAAGATAGCCTAAGAAAGGATGTGAAAAAATGAGCAAAAGCAAAAATTCAATGCTGACGGGAAGTCCGCTGAAAACAATTATTTTATTTGCACTTCCAATAATGGCATCTTCTATGCTTCAGTATAACTACTCGCTTGTAGATAACATAATTGTCGGCCGTTATGTCAGCAACGACGCTCTCGCCGCAGTCGGCAGTGTAGCTCCGATAAACTCCTTTATCATCGGCACCGCTCTCGGTCTTACAAGCGGCTTTTCAATCCCCGTCGCCCACGCATACGGTGCAGACGATAAAAAGAAGGCTTCACGCTTTGCGGGAAACAGTATTTCTCTTGCTTTTATTATCGGAAGCATAATTGCTGTTGCGGCTCATCTTCTTTCCAATCCTCTTTTAAAGCTTGTCGGCACACCTGACGAAATAATAAAGCTCTCCTCATCTTATATCAACATTCTTTACTACGGAATTCCCTTTCAGATGCTGTCAAATAATTTCACAGCGATTTCACGAAGTGCCGGTGAAAGCTAAAAACCGCTTTATTTCTTCTCATTTACCGTATTACTCAACTTCCTTCTTGATATTCTTTTTGTAAAGATCTTTTCCTTCGGAGTTGAGGGTGCAGCTGCCGCAACGCTTATTTCACATATTACAGCCGCCTCACTTAACGGTGCTTATGTTCTCTTTTTCTTAAAGAAAATCCGCTTTTCAAAATCGGATCTTGTTCCCGACAGAAAAATCTCTTTAAAGCAGATTTCCCTCGGCATTCCCGTTTCACTTCAGTTCACAATGACCTCCGTAGGCTCAATGTGTCTTCAGAGTGTTGTCAACTCCTTCGGAACAAATGTAATTGCCGGCTTTACCGCTGCAGGCAGAGTAGAGGGACTTACCAATATTCCCATGTCCGGTCTCGGTGTTGCTACACAGACCTTTGTAGGTCAGAATTGCGGAGCAGGAAACTACCGTCGCATAAGACAGAGCGTTAAAAGAATTTTCTTTCTCGACCTTGCCGTTTCA
>JAZSGW010000002.1:0-19673 GCA_045532935.1 Acutalibacteraceae bacterium | reverse complement strand
GAAAATCAAGCATCACTTTAGAATTTTTCAACTAGTCAAAACGCGGTTGGCAGTTAAACTTACGCGTTTACGCGTCCCGCAAGGAATAGAGGGCTATGCCCGCATGTGAAAAACCACCCGTTTGACGGGTGGCTGTTTATTGTATTTTTTTAATTTACGGAAACCGTCTCTCCTTTATTCGAGATATACAGTGCAATCGCGAACTCCAAAGTTTTCCTACCCTGTTGACAAGTAGTATTTTCAATGCTATATTATACATAGATACTCGATGTATCGACACTCGAGGTAAAAGGAGGTATAAATATGAACATAAGCAAAGAGCTTTCAAAGGGAAGTACAGCTTTAATGGTCTTAAGTGTGCTTTCTAAAGAGGAGCTGTACGGTTATCAGATAATCCGTACTGTGGCAAATCTTTCAGAAGATGTTTTTCAGATGAATGAGGGCACTCTTTATCCGATTCTTCATTCCCTTGAAAAAAACGGTTTTCTCGAATCCTACTGGAGTGAGCCTACTGAAACCGTAAGACGCAGGAAGTACTATAAAATTACGCAGAAGGGTCTTAAAGAACTCGCTTCGCAGAAAAAAGAATGGAAGGAGTATTCCTCGGCTGTTTCCAAAGTGTTGGGAGGTGTAGCCCATGCTACAACCTGACTTTTCTGATTATCTCGAAAACATATGTAAGGGAATAAAAAGCCGCCCGAAGCGGGAAGAAATTATGGAAGAGCTTCTGTGTCACCTTGAGGCGAACTATGAAAGAAATCTTGCAACAGGAATGACAGAGGAAGAAGCAAAGAAAGATGCTATCGGTAAAATGGGAGACAGCGACACTCTCGCCTATCGACTTTCGGCTATTCATTCCTATTCACCGTTAAAGGCGATGAGTTCAGCGTTTATAACACTGATGATTGCATTTGTGTTAATGAATTTTTTACTGACAAGTACAGTAAAAGAAATTCTGTTTCTTTGTGGTATGCCCATTATGTTATCACCGCTTATCAGAATGCGAAAAATGAACGCGACCATAGAAAAGTCGTTTCACTTTTTCAATTTTTTTGTTATTTCAAAATTTTCTCTTTATTGTCTTGGACTTGGCAGAATATTACCTTTTGAAATTGAAGGCGCAGTAATTGCGGCAGTAAGTATATTACAGGGACTTTTCTGGTTTTTCCTTTTCACGGGACTTCACCGTTTTTGTGAACCTTATATAACTGAAGAAAGTAAAAAGCCTCATCTTTATTTTTGTGGTGTTTATCATTTACTTATGTCACTTTTCAGCGGATTTGTACTTATTCTTTCTGAAGGAGAGGGAGTTACAGTGCCCTCCTTTGTTATGCCGGTTTTTATCGCATTTATGTTCTTTTTCGTTATTGTTCAGCTTGTACGTATGCGAAAAATTCTGTGGGATGCCGACGGAGAGTACGGCATTCTGCCGGCAGACAAAAAGCATTTTCGTATATATGCCGGAGTTCTTGCAGCCTGCGCTGTGACTGTTTTAGGATTAAACTATCTTACTTCAACACGTGAGAGCGTGAAAACGGAGCTTGTTATTCACGATGTTACCGCAGAAGAACAGAAACAAGCCTACGAAATCCGTCAAAAAATGCTTGAGTGGGATGTGGATGCACAGATAGTTGAGGACTTACCCGATAGTGAAATTCTAAACTACAAGGACGCGGAGTTTGTTACCTGGGGCGCTGACGGAGGGAGCATGGGAGGATCAACTCCTGCTTTCGGTGCGGACAGTACCGTGTGGTATTATTGGTTCTTTATACCCGATAAAGAATACGACGGCAACTATGATGTAAGATTACTTTGCTATATCGAAAGTAATTATGCCGACAGTGTAAAAGGATTTTACCGTAAAGGATTTTACTATATGTCCTGGGGAAACGGTGTTTTCCCACTTAACCTTGAGGACGAACTCAACGGTTCGTTTATCAGCATTGTTACCGATGAAAACGGAAAAAAATATAACGCTGAACCCTTTTTTACTTACAATCTTGCCGACGAAAATATTACGACTTACCCGAAGGGCTTCGAGTATCGTGAAGAAAAGGGACAGCGGGTATATTATGCAACACAGATCGGTGTGACAAATTTTTACGATAGAGTAAGCTTATGTGCTGCAACGATAAGACAATGTTGGTTTGTCCTCTTTAATTATAAAAATACCGCTGATTACATCGGTACTGTTATGCATGGCAGCACCATAACAGTAGGCAGTACAAAATACCACCCTTATAAATACCGTTTACACGAAATTATAACAGGAAGTTTTGACGATAATGCTTTCAATACGGACGAAAGAAAAAGCTTTGAGTATGATTACAGCGGATATCCTATGTCCTGAATAAAACGAAAAAATGACCACCGGTTTTCCGGTGGTCATACTGTTTTGATACATCTAATCTGATGTCAGTTATCAGAACTCAAGCTTCTTTTCAATATAAGCAACGAGCTCGTCAATCTTGACTCTTTCCTGCTGCATAGTGTCACGGTCACGGACTGTTACGCAGCCGTCCTCTGCTGACTCGAAGTCATAGGTAATGCAGAAGGGTGTACCGATTTCGTCCTGACGGCGGTAACGCTTTCCGATTGAGCCAGCATCGTCAAATTCGGTCATAAACTTCTTCTGAAGCATATGGTAAACCTCTTCGGCTTCAGCGTTGAGCTTCTTTGAAAGAGGAAGAACTGCTGCCTTGATGGGAGCGAGTGCAGGGTGGAAGTGAAGCACAACTCTTGTATCGTTCTTTTCTGCGTCAACAACCTCTTCGTCATAAGCTTCGGTCATAACGGCAAGGAAGAGTCTTTCTACGCCGAGAGAAGGCTCGATAACATAGGGGATATACCTTTCGTTTGTGGTGGGATCGAAGTAGTCGAGAGCCTTACCTGATGTGTTGATGTGCTGGGTAAGGTCATAGTCTGTTCTGTCAGCAACGCCCCAGAGCTCGCCCCAACCGAAGGGGAAGAGATACTCGAAGTCGGTTGTTGCCTTTGAGTAGAAGCAGAGCTCGTCTGCATCGTGGTCACGAAGGCGGAGATTTTCTTCCTTTATGTTAAGAGAGTAGAGCCAGTCGCGGCAGTATGCTCTCCAGTAATCGAACCATTCAAGGTCTGTGCCGGGCTTACAGAAGAATTCAAGCTCCATCTGTTCGAATTCACGTACACGGAAAATAAAGTTACCCGGTGTGATTTCGTTACGGAAGGATTTACCTATCTGTGCAACACCGAAGGGAACCTTTCTTCTTGTGGTTCTCTGGATATTAGCGAAGTTTACGAAGATACCCTGTGCGGTTTCAGGACGGAGATAAAGCTCGTTCTTGCTGTCCTCGGTAACGCCCTGGAAGGTTTTGAACATAAGGTTGAACTGTCTGATGTCGGTGAAGTTGTGTGCACCGCAATCGGGACAGGGAATAGCCTTTTCATCTATGTAGCTCTTCATCTGTTCGTTTGACCAGCCGGCAACGTTAGTTCCGTCAAAGTTTTCGATAAGGTTATCGGCTCTGTGACGGGTCTTACATTCCTTACAGTCCATAAGGGGATCGGAGAATCCGCCGAGATGACCTGAAGCTACCCATGTCTGGGGATTCATAAGGATTGCAGAGTCAAGACCTACGTTGTAGGGGTTTTCCTGAACGAATTTCTTAAGCCATGCTTTTTTGATGTTGTTTTTAAGCTCTACACCTAAAGGGCCGTAGTCCCAGGTGTTTGCAAGGCCGCCGTAGATTTCGCTGCCTGCATAAACGAAGCCTCTGCCTTTACAGAGAGCAACGAGCTTGTCCATTGATTTGTCTGTGTTTTTAAGCATAAAAATACTTCCTTTCGGTCTTCTCCCTTTCACCGATGGCTTCGGCGTGGTAAGAAGGATATTTCAAGGATAAGGCAGTTGCCTTAAACTGTTCACAATATAATAATACAAAAAGGGAAATAAGTCAAGTGTTGTGAGTTGCCATCTCTGTTAAACCTTACGGTCTGCCACCTCTCCCGTGGGGAGAGGCAAGGGAGTGTGGTCTCTGTAGAAAAACAGCACCATTAGTCGGGTGCTGTTTTTTGCCCTCTCAGTCACTTCGTGCCGTCTCTCCCGAAGGCCCACGATAATTCTGCAATCAAATGCCGTAAGGCATTCCCCTGACTACTGGCTACTCAAATCTCCCCCTTGTAAATTCTGACAACCTGTGCTATGATAAATCTATCATAAAATAAAGGAGAAAAAACATGAGCTTAACAGAAAAAAAGAAAGCTTCCGGCTTTAAGATGTGGTCTCTTATATGGGGACTCGGCCTTGCAGGTCAGATTTGCTGGAACATGGAAAATCAGTGGTTCAACACCTTTGTTTACACCAAAATCGCAAAAGATCCCTCAATAGTTACGGGTATGCTTATCTGCAGTGCCCTTGCTACCACCTTTGCAACCTTTTTCTTCGGTACCTGGGCAGACAGAACGGGCAAGCGCCGCCGTTTTATTGCAATAGGCTATATACTCTGGGGTATTTTCACTATCTGCTTCGGCCTTACCGAATTTATCAGCAAGGATATGTATATGCTTGCTGCAATTTCGGTTGTTGTAGCTGATACGGTTATGAGCTTTTTCGGCTCGATGGGTAACGATGCAGGCTTCAACACCTGGACGACGGATATTCTCACAGATAAAAACAGAGGACAGATAGGTGCCGCCCTCGCAACACAGCCTGTTCTCGGCACGATTTTAGGTACGGTTGTCGGAGGTCTTATCGTTGGTGAGAACGATAATTATATGAGACTTTTCATCGTAATGGGTGTAGCGGTTATTATTTTCGGTCTGGCATCAATGATTTTCCTTACAGAAGCTGACGATGTGGAGCCATATAAGAACGGCTCTTTTATGAAGCAGTTCCTTTCCGTTTTCAATTTCAGAGATTTCATCAAGCAAAAGGAGCTTCTGCTCGTTTCTGTAGGCGTTATGATTTTCTTTATAGGCTTTAATGTTTATTTCGCATATATCGGAAATTATATCATCTACTATCTCGGCTATACTGCCGATCAGATGGGCATTATCGAGGCGGTTCCTCTCGTGCTTTCGATGACTCTTGCAGTTCCCGCTTCAATGCTCATTAACCGCAATAAGCACCACCTTGTTTCTGTTGTGGCTATTATCCTCAATGTTATCGGTCTTGCCATTCTTGCACCGATTACTCCCGATATGGTTGACACCGCAAATATTTTCAATCTTCGCATATGGGTAGGCATTTTCTTTGTAGGTGCAGGTTATATCACCATTCTTCAGACAACGAAGGTGTGGTCAAAGCAGCTCTTCCCCCAGACAAGCAAGGGACAGTTCGAGGGCATATGGATACTCTTCTTCGTGCTTTTCCCGATGATAGGCGGTTCGCTTGTTGGTGAGGCAGTAGTAAAGCAGACGGGCGAAACCTTTATAAACGAATTAAGCGGAAAGTCAGAATATATCCCCAACGGCAATATTTATCTTTACGGTATAATCTTTGTCGTACTTTCAGTAATCCCTTTCCTTCTTACGAGAAAGGAATTCAAAAAGAGAACAGGAAAATAAAAGGTTTAAAAGGTGAAAGATATGAACAGATGCTGGTATGACTACAAAACAGTAATAATTACAGGCGCTTCAAGCGGTATGGGTAAGGGTCTTGCAGAAAAGCTTATCAGGGACCACAACTGCAGGGTTATCGGAATTGCCCGTACGGAATCAAAGCTTCAGGCATTCAAAGAGGAGCTTGGCAACAAAACAGACTACTTTACATACTACCCCTTTGATGTTTCTGTAAAGGAAAACTGGGAAAGCTTTGCCGCACAGCTCGTAAAAGACGGAATACAGCCCGATATACTCATAAACAACGCAGGCATTCTCCCAAAATTCAACAGATTTTCCAAAATTACTGTTGACGATGTAAATCAGGCTATGCAGATAAACTTTTTTTCTGCTATTTACTCGATAAATGCACTTCTTCCTCTTATTCTCAAGTCAAAGACCCCCGGTATTGTGAACATCGCTTCTTCGGCGGCACTTTGCTCTCTTGCAGGCACTACAATTTATTCGGCAAGTAAAAGTGCTCTCAAGAGCTTTACCGATGCCCTTCGTGAAGAGCACAGAAAGAATTGCTATGTGGGTCTTGTCTGCCCCGGATTTACAAAAACTGACATTTTCCGTAATCAGGGAAAAAGCTCGGACAAAACCCAGAAGGCTCTCAACCTTGTAAGCACCGACTGCGACAGAATGGTTGACCTTATAGAAAAGGGTATATGGAAAAAGAGAGCCGATATGGTATTAGGTATGGACGCCCACGCTATGAGTATTGGAAATAAGCTGCTCGGTACCACCTGCTCACGCCTTGCAAGTAAGGTGCTTGAGATTGCCGATCTTTCCATATTCCGTGATGTTTTCAGACCGTAAAAAAAGGCGGATACCTTCAGATGAGGGTATCCGTTATTTTGTGATTTCAGAGCATTAAAGAAGAAAAGAAATGAATAATGATAAAAGCTCCTGTGCGAAAAATGCGGCAAAAGCAATAAGCAGGGATGCACCGCCGTATCTGACAATATAAGTCATAGCGAGCTTTTTTTCGGGTAATTTTTCAGCGTTTGATGCGTGCGTTGTCACATATTTTTTGTATATATGATTTGCCGAAAATCCGCAAATAAGCTTGAGCATAAATGTCAGGAAAAAGAAAATGGAAACAGAGGGCATAACCTCCGATATGCCTGACATAATGGTATCAAACTGAGCCTGAGTCTGAACGGTATAGACCTGCTCTAACAGCGTCAGGAAGCTGCTGTTAGGCTCAACGAAGATTATGCTCAATGCAAGAAAAGCCGTCATGAAGGCTATCCCTGCCTTGTAGAGCTTCCTGTAAAAGAACCAGTAGGGAGTAAAGAAAAATGCGACAAAATTGAAACTTAAAAATTTACCTGACTGCATTTTTTTGAACTTCGAGATATATGAAAGACCGTTCTGACCGATAAATGTGCCTACAGTGTTTGTTCTTACGCCGTTTATTTCGTCGCTGTCAGGGAAGGGACCTTCGAATCGGAGCCTTTTATCTGCAGTATCCTCACCGTCAGCGTTTTCCTGAAGCTTTTCGGAGAGCATCTGTGAAAATACTGTTTTCATAAAGTCTGCCGCAGCGGCTTCTTTTTGTTTCTCGTCGGAGTCGAAGCCCTCTCCCTCCCCGAGAGTGAAGGGAGCCTTATAATCGGGTATACTGCTGTCAGATTTTTCATCGCTGTTTTCCTTTTCGTGGATTGCATCAACAACGTTCATTCCGAAAAGGGTGAACTTCATTCCGCAATTACTGCACGCTTCGGACCCTTTCGGGTTAGCTTCGCCGCAGTTAGGACAGTTGACAGTTTCGGGTTTATGGGTTCTGACGGGAGCTTTTTTAGCTATGCCCTGCCATACATAGCCGTCAGAGTGCTTGTCACTATTGACGCAACGGTCGTACTTTTCGTAGCATTCTCTGTGTTGGGGTGTGCCGCATTCAGGGCAGACAACGATGTCGTCGTCCTCAATGAAAGCCGCACCGCAGCCCGGACAGAGGTTTCCTGTGTAATCCATATATTTCTCCTTTTAAGATAGTTTTAGCAATAATATTAAGAATAATACTACTTTTGCAGCTTAATTGCAACCTTTTTAAAATTAAAACTGACTGAAAAAATTTTTTACAAAGGTGTTGCCCTTTACAAATAAATGTGTATAATGTAAAAGGATAACTTTATGTATACTATTCTGCATTGTATACATTAAAAATAACTTAATCGCTCGAAAGGATAAAAATCATATGATGGTTCAGTTTGAAGAATTAAGATTAAGACTTCTGGAAAGTGAAAAGCCTCTCAAGGAGCTTGCAGCCGCATTAGGTCTTGACGAAATGGCAAAGGAGGTTGCAACCCTCGAGGAGCAGACTGCTGCCGAGGACTTCTGGGGAGACCTTGCAAATTCACAGAAGGTGCTTCAGAGAATTGCTGCACTTAAAAACAAAATAAAGGCATACGAGGACCTCAATACCGCCTTTGACGATGCTCTTGTAATGATTGAGCTTTCCGATGAAGAGGGTGACCTTGATCTTCTCTCCGATTGCGAGGAAAGTGTAAAGGCCGTTGAAGATGAGCTCGACAAGCAGACTCTTGCAACCCTTCTTTCCGGTGAATATGACAACAACAACGCCATTCTCAACTTCCACGCCGGTGCAGGCGGTACGGAGGCTCAGGACTGGTGTCAGATGCTTTTCAGAATGTACGGCCAGTGGGCAACAAAGCATGGTTTCAAGTTCACAACCGTTGACTTCCTCGACGGTGACGAAGCGGGACTTAAGTCTGCAACCGTTGTTATCGAAGGTGAAAATGCTTACGGATACCTTAAAAGCGAAATGGGTGTTCACCGACTTGTCCGTGTTTCTCCCTTTGACTCCTCGGGACGCCGTCACACTTCATTTGCATCCCTTGAAGTAATGCCCGAAATTGATGATACCGTAGATGTTGAAATCCGTGAAGAGGACATCAAGATGGAGGTTTACCGTGCTTCGGGTGCAGGCGGACAGAAGGTTAACAAGACATCATCGGCTGTTCGTCTTATTCACGAGCCTACAGGCATCGTTGTTTCCTGTCAGGTTGAAAGAAGCCAGCATCAGAACCGTGAAGTATGTATGAGAATGCTCAAGTCAAAGCTTATCGAAATCAAGGAAAGAGAGCATCTTGACAAGATCGAGGACATCAAAGGCGAGCAGAAGGAAATCGGCTGGGGAAGCCAGATACGCTCCTATGTATTTATGCCCTACACCCTTGCAAAGGACCACAGAACAGGTTTTGAAATGGGTAATATCAACGCTGTTATGGACGGCGAAATAGACGGCTTCATCAACGCTTACCTTAAGAAGCAGTCCCTCGATGCACTCGGTACAGACTGATATAAATGTGAATTAAAAATCTCCTCTTTTTTGACAAGAGGAGATTTTTTTATGTAAAACTGTAACGGTTACTTCTGCAGAGCAGGAAACGCGGTGAGGGCAACGCCGCAGGCGTTGCGCAGAGAGCCGCCGCTTTTTTTGCGAAAGCAGCTTCTGCAAGGTAATAAATAAGTGCGGTAAGGCAGAGAAGTCCGGGCTCTCTGATTTCCGCCTTTCGCAGAAAGGCGGAAACTCACCGCGCGTATTTTAGGTGCGTGCTGTTGGGGAAACTGCATCACTGCTCGTCGGCGCTTATCTTTTCCCGTATCATACGTTTGTAACGGATAAAGTCTTCGTCGTTTATATCCCGGTTGCCCGAAGCGTTAAGCTTAATCTTTATTTCATCGGTGATTCTGCCGGGGGTTCCGGAAAGAATGTAAATTCTGTCAGAAAGCAGAATAGCTTCGTCTATATCGTGAGTGACAAGCAGTGTTGAAAGACCAATCTCTTTTATAATGTCTAAGTACCAGCTGTGCATAGCACTTTTTGTAATGGCATCAAGGGCACTGAAGGGTTCATCGAGCAGCACCACATCGTTTCCCGTAAGATAGGTGCGCATAAGAGCTGCACGCTGTCGCATACCTCCCGAAAGCTCCGAGGGATATTTTTTCTCACAGCCTTCAAGCCCGAAAAGTCTGAAATACGGCTTCGCCTTTTCACGGGCGTTTTTTTTCTTTTCGCCCTTCATCACAAGAGGAATGGATACATTATCGATAACGGTATAGTGAGAAAGAAGCAAATCCTTCTGCAGCATATAGCTGACCTCGCCCGTTTTGCCGGTTATATCCTCTCCGTCAAGAAAAATTCTGCCGCTGTCAATATCCGTGAGGCCTGCTACGGCATTGAAGAATGTAGTTTTACCGCAGCCGCTTGCACCTAAAATCGATACAATTTCCCCTTTTTCAAGGTTAAGACTGACTTTTTCGATAACAGGCTTGTTTTCAAATTTTACAGTTACATTTTCTGCTGTGAGCTTTGACATTCAATCAGCACCTCAGTTCAGATAGTCGTTGGTAAATCCGTGATTTTCGGGAATTTCTTTTTCAATGAGACCTTCTTCATAAACCCAGTTAAAGTAGGAATTCCATCTGTCAGCATCGAATACGCCCCAGCTTTCGGCGTCATCAATGTATTTTCCGCTTATCCATTTCTGGCTGGCGGTTACGAAGTCCAGAGAGCCGTTAAGTGAGCCCGTTGTATCGCCTTCAACCAGGATCTGTGCAGCTTCTTCGGGATTAGCTACAGCATATTCGTAGCCCTTTTTTGTTGCAAGGAGGAAGGCTTTCGCTGTATCGGGATTTTCCTTAAGAAAAGCATTATTTGCCACGATAACGGGTGTGTAGTAGTCAAATACGCTGTCAATGTCTGTAAAGGCAAAATAGTCGAAGTCAAGTCCTGCTTCTTCACAGGCAACACCTGCCCAGGCGTAATAAATCCAGATGGCATCGGTGTCATCGTTTTTTAGTGCCTCTGCTTCGTTTGTAACAACATTCGGGATAAGCGTAACCTTGCTGAAATCACCGCCGTCTTTTTTCATAACATGGTTTACAGTAGCCTGTTCAATAGGCCAGTCCCATGTGCTGTAGCGTTTTCCTTCGAGCCCCTTGGGAGAGGTTATGCCTTCACCCTTGCGGGAAATTATGCCCGATGTGTTATGCTGTAAAACAGCGGCAACAGCTGTGATTTCAGGCGGATTTTCAATGGAAAACAGGTCAGCAAGAGTATCCTGGAAGGAGATACCGAACTGTGCCTGGCCTGAAGCGGTCATAAGCTCTGCTCCGTTTTCGGGAGGCTGCACTATAGTTACTTTGATTCCTGCCTCCTCATAAAAGCCGAGCTTATCTGCAACAAAAAATCCCGTATGGTTTGTGTTGGGAGTCCAGTCAAGGCAAAGGGTGATTTCTGTAAGACTGTCGTCAGTTTTGTCTTTATTGCAAGCGGCAAAAGATAAAAGCATAAGGACGGACAGTGTCAAGCAAATTATTTTTTTCATTTTAAACCTCTTTCTTAAGAGCGTTTTTTGTAACGCAGCACGTAATTTCTCATAACTCCGATAATTGCCATCAGCAATAGCGATAAAGCGGAAATAAGGATAATTACTGCGAACATTTTATCAAAGGCATAGGCTTTTTTTACTCTCGTCATATAAACGCCAAGGCCCTCAAAGCCGCCGAGCCATTCGGAGATAACCGCACCGACCACGCTGTATGAAGCAGACACCTTGAGACCGGAGAAAAACTGCTCTGCTGCCGCAGGGAGCTTCACGTGGCGAAAAATCTGTAATCTGCCACCGCCCATTGAGCGTATCAGGTTTATTTCGTCTCTGTCTGCACTTCTGAATCCGTCAAGCAGAGAAACCGCAATCGGGAAAAAGGTTGTCAGCACTACGAGGGTTATTTTAGGCGCCATTGAAAAGCCAAGCCAGAGCACGAGAAGAGGGGCGATTGCTATAGTAGGAATCGTCTGACTTATTACAAGAAGCGGATAAAATGCCTTATAAAGAAACTCAAATCTATCCATTACAACGGCAATTATAAAGCCGATTACTGTACCGATAATAAGACCGTACACAGCTTCCTGCACCGTAACAACAGCATGGGAAAACAGAATCTCAATATCCGAGAAAAATGCCCTTACCACAGCGACGGGCGAAGGAAGCATATAGGTAGGTACGAGTTCTCCTTCACTTAAAATAAGCCAGAAAAAAATTACAGCAAAAACCGAAATAACAGGCGCTGTTTTATTTGTGATGCTTTGTAACTTTTTTGTCAATGGTAAGCACACCGCCTTCCGGTTTATAGCAGATTTTCACATAAGAAGAAACTGCCTTGCAGCCTGCATTTACAGCTACCTTCTGACAGTTTTTTACAATCTCCATAAGCTCGTCATAGCTGTCACCCTCGATAGTTGTTTCAAAGGGTCCTACATAATAGTTATAGCCAGTAGAAGCTATATATGCTATAACCTCGTCAACTATTCTGATAAGCTCCTCATCGTCGTGAACATCGGGTAAAACCTGGATTGCCACACTTGCGTTCATAAAAAACACTCCTTGATAAAATTAACATATCAATACACCTTTGGAGATTTGAGGTTTTCTTTTTCCGCGCGCATAAAAAGAAAAAATCCACCCCTTGATACTACGGGTGGAAAAAGCTCATTACTTAGCCTACGTCGGTATTATCCGAATCAGGTTATGGGTATAATCTCAGCCGAAAATCAGCACCCCCAGTAATATTCATATGTCGGGTACATTATAGCACCGGAAAAAAGGTTTTGTCAAGGGCTTTTATATTGGAATATCTGTAGCAGCATAAGGAGGAAGATACGCGGTGAGTTTTCCGCCTTTCGCAGAAAGGCGGAAAGCAGAGAGCCGGGGACACGCTTGCTTTTCTGCAGCTTCTATAAGTAGAACATCGGTTGCTTTCACAAAAATCTCGCGGCGGCTCTCTGAGCAACGCCGTAGGCGTTGCCCTCACCGCGCCTGTTTACAGGCACTCCCCTTCTGCTTTTTTAGTCATATTTAACGGCATAAAAAAGCAAGGACACTGAAAGCTGTGTCCTTGCCGTTTGCTCTGTTCTTATTATTAATTATGCCTTCGGAGCCTTAATCTTGTTGAGCTTTGCATTAAGCTCGAGGAGCTCTTCTTTGGTATATTTTACTTCCATAGCACCTATAAGGTTTGCAATACGAAGAGGTGTGAAGGCGCCTGCCATCTGCAGAAGCTCCTTTGAAGGCTTCATTCCGCCGGGAAGTCCGCCGCCTTCTTTTTTCTCACCATTTTCATTCTTCTTTGTGCCCTTGAATTTTTTGAGAAGTCCGAGCACAAATGAAACGGTGACAAGCTTACCCTTGAAGGTTTTGCATATTGTTGAGAATTTGTCGTTGATGTTAAGATAGCCTTCGGGAGTGGTAATGTCAAACCAGTTGAGAATAGCACCTTTCTCCTTGAAAACATATTCCTCGTTGATTTCATCTACCTTTTTGATTATGCTTTCGTCCTTGTAGTCGCCTGCAACAGCCTCGAGCTTTGTTTCGCCATCATTGGGCACATCGAAGTAGAAGAAGTGGTCGGCAGCGGTTTTCTTACCGAGGGACTTGCCGTTTGCAAAAAGCTCTACCTCGGGAAGATTTGAATAGACGGTTACCTTTGTGACCGCTTCAACTCTGTCAATATATCTCTTGCCGCAAAGGTGTACGAAGGGCTCATCGGAAAGCCATGCTTTGTAAGCGTAGAAGGAGTCCTTCTTATATTTTCTGTCCATTGTCACAAGACCCTTGTGATTCTGTCCGTTTTCGCCGCCCTCCTGACGGGCATCGGCACCGAAGTCAAACATATTCCACACGTGAGTTGACCAGATGAATTCTCTTGAGAAAAGCTGTTTGATAAGCTCCTCGTGGTAGTATGCCTGATACTCTTCGGTATAGTCGCCCTGCTGGGGTTTGGAGGTGTGCCAGTTGAGCGCTTCACAGCCGTACTCACTGCAACCGATGGGAGTGTTGGGGTGATTTTTGTGGAATTTATCAAACCAGGGTCCATTCATTGATGCTTCACCGCCGTACCAACCGAAATAGTGGTTGTAGGAGATTACATCAGGAATCTGAACATATTCACTGTCAGGATCGCACATGGTAAGACAGGCAATAGTGGTGAGTCTTGTCTTGTCCATCTTATGGCAAAGGTCGTTGAGGATTCTGTGGTTTTCGATAAGATCGGGGTCTGCGGCACCGTGCATGGTAATTTCATTTGAAAGTCCCCATACAACGATTGAAGCGTGATTATAATTCTGTGTGATAAGCTCCTTCATCTGTGAAATGGTATTTTCGCGGCCCGTTGCCATATGCTGTGAGATGTAAGGAATTTCAGCCCAGACAACCATACCCTTTTCGTCGCAAAGATCATAGAAATACTGGTCGTGCTGATAGTGGGCGAGACGGATTGTGTTTGCACCAACCTCGCAGATAAGCTCCATATCCTCTCTGTGATGCTCGGGAAGAAGGGCGTTACCTATACCCCAACGGTCCTGATGACGTGAAACACCGTGAAGAGGATATTTTTCTCCGTTGAGGAAGAAGCCTTCCTTCGGATCAATCTTAAAGGTTCGGCAGCCGAAGCGTGTACTTACTTCGTCAAGAACGCTGTCACCGTCAAGAAGCTCAACCTTTGCAGAATATAGATAGGGGTCCTTTCTGCCGTGCCAGAGATGAACGTTTTTAATATCAAAATCCTCGTCATCATCGTCGGTTATTTTTGTTGCGATAACGGTGCCTTCGGCATCGTATACGGTGTAGCGGAGCTTTTGTCCGTCCTTCATATTTGTAACATAGGCATCGATTTCGATTTCGGCGTCTTTGCCTTTGATTTCGGGTGTAACCTTAAGACCGGGCGTACCGTAATAGTCAAGATCAAAGTGGCTTTCGGGCACACAGATAAGGTTTACATCACGGTAAATACCACCGTAGAAGGTGAAGTCTGCCATCTGGGGATAAACTCTGTCATTAGGTGAGTTATCAACATCGATTTCAATTACGGTTTCATCAGTGATATACTTTGTGATGTCAACTCTCCATGTGCTGTATCCGCCGTCGTGGTGAGCAAGTTTTTCGCCGCCGACAAACACATCTGCAGAGGAGTTTGCGCCGCGGATTTCGAGATAGTAGCAGTAGCTTTCGGGAAGGTCAGCTTTTTTCAGCGTCTTTGTATAGCGACAGGTGCCTCTGAAATAGTCTGCGCCACCGTCCTGACCGTCAACAGCATTCCACGAATGGGGAAGGTCAACAGCAACAGCGTCTTCACAGGGCTTTCTGAAAAGCCAGTCCTTATTAAGGTTAAGAATTGTTCTCATACCTGTATCTCCTTTTTTAATTTTATCTTTTTAATTATATAACAGAATCAATGTAAAGTCAATCAAGCATAAGCTGTAAAATTCTGTCGCAGGAGCTGACTATGCTTTCGGCACCTGCTCTTTCGAGCTCCTCACGGTCACGGAATCCCCAGGTAACACCGATGCACTTTATGCCGGCGTTGTGTGCTGTCTGAACATCGACCTCGCTGTCACCGATATAGATGCACTCATCAGCTGAAACACAGAGTCTGTCAAGAGCTTTCAGCACGTTAACAGGCGAAGGCTTACGCTCATTTTCGTCGCTGACTCCTATAGCCTCATCGATAAGCCCGGGGAAATAATCCAGACACAGCTCATAAACTGCCTGATGAAGCTTGTTCGATACTACGGCTGTTTTTATGCCTTTTTTACGAAGTGATCGCAGCAGATCGATAACACCGTCATAAGGGGCGGTCATATCCTGCATATGAAGAAGATAGTATTCTCTGAAAACCTCAAGACATTCGGCGTTTGTTTTTTCGTCGGTGCCGTCGGGAGTTGCTCTTTGCATAAGTTTTACAACACCGTTACCAATGAAACGGCGGACCTCGTCGAGGCTTCTTTCGGGAAAGAAGCAGGCACGAAGAGCGTGATTTACTGCGGCGTGAAGGTCTTCGAGCGTATTAAGAAGTGTGCCGTCAAGGTCAAAAATTACTGCTTTAATTATTTTAATCAGTCCTTTGCTGTAGGGTAGTATATATGTTACGTAAAAATTTTATATTAAGAAATTTTTTAAACGGTATGGCTCTCTTCTCTGTACTTTTCTGCCTGAAGATTGAACATACGGGCATAGGTGCCGTCAAGCTTCATAAGCTCCTCATGGCTACCGCTCTCTATGATTCTTCCCTTTTCCATAACATAGATTCTGTCGGCGTGTACAGTTGTAGAGAGCCGGTGAGAAATGAAGATAACGGTTTTGTTATCCGCTGCCTCGGTCATAGCTTTGTTGAGATTGTATTCTGCAACGGGATCGAGGTTTGCCGAGGGCTCGTCGAGAATTACATAGGGGCAGTCTTTATAAAATGCTCTTGCGATGGCGATTTTCTGGCTTTCGCCACCTGAAAGCATTACTCCCTCATCGTCAAATTCTCTGAGCAGTTCTGTTTCCGTGCCGTTTTTAAGCTCCTTACCGAAGCCACTATGGGAGAGAGCTCGTGTTACGGCTTCGCTGTCATAGTCCTTATCAAGGGCGACGTTTTCTCCGATATTAAGGGAGAAAAGGCGGAAATCCTGAAAAACTGCCGCAAAACGGTCCCGGTGAGAGTCAACGGTAACATCTCTTATGTCCTGACCGTCAATCAGAATAGCTCCCGCTGTCGGGTCGTATAGACGAAGCATAAGATTTGTAAGTGTGGTCTTACCTGCGCCGTTGTAGCCTACAAGAGCGATTTTTTCATAGGGCTTTATTGTAAGGCTTATATTTTCCAGCGTGGGCTCGCTGTTACCGGGGTAAGTGAAGGAAAGATTTTCTATACGTATTTCCTTGGGCTTTCCTTTTTCGGCTTTTTTATCGCCGTCGCTGATTTTGAAGTCTGCTTTTAAGAATTCACGGTATTTTTCAATCATTTTTCCTCTTTCGGAGAAGACGGCAACTGCCCATACCGTAAGGAAGTTGATTGACGATGCAATAGAAAATGCACCGTTGAAGGCGGCGACAAATTCACCTGCGGAAAGACTGTTTTTAACAAGTACACAGTAGCCGAGATAAAGAGGAAGAACAAACATAAATCCGAAAATCTGAATACCGCTTTCCTGAAGCATATAGAAGCCGGAGATTCTTTTCCAGTAGTATTTCTGATTTTTAACAACATCTGTTGCCGCATCGTTATATCTTTCGATAAGAAGCGGTGATATGTCATTCATTCTTACCTCCTTGCAGTAATCCTGAAGGTAGAATATGCGCTGAAAGTAGTCGCTTCTGCGGTGGAACTTCGTGTTATCGATTCTTCTTCCCATCTGAAGATTGCCTATTTTTTTGCTTATGGGTGAAAAAATACCGATGAAAAAGAGAATTATCAGAAGGCATATTGGGTCTATGGTGAGAAGCACCGAGCCGATGGAGAAAAGCAGAATGATGTTGCCCACATAGTTTCTCACAAGACCGAGAAGATTCTGTATATTATCCGATGAGGATTCTATCGTAAGAATAAAGTTGTTGTAGAAATCGGGATTGTCGTAGCTTTCCTCGTCAAGCTGACGGGCTTTGTCATAAAGCTTTTTATTAAGACCGTAGTAAACCCTTTCTCTTTCCATATTCCAGAAAAATTCCCTGAAAATCCAGGTGAAGGCGTTACTGATAAGAATAATAAGTGCTATTATCCCTACAGCGACAAAGATTCTTTCAAGGTTTTTGCCCTCGGTAACGACATCAATGATATATTTGACACCGATAACACTTATAAGTCTCGGCGGGACGTGCATAAGTATACCCCAGGCAAATTCACCGATTACGAGAAGGGGTGAAACCTCGAAAAGAAGCTTGATGAAAAACATTATGTTGGAAAACATAGAATGGGAGTTTCTATCCTTTTCTTTTTTCATTCCTGCACCTCCTTGTCTCCGTTGTAGCTTGAAGCCTGAAGGGTGAACATACAGCTGTAAATGCCGCCGTTCTGCATAAGCTCTTCGTGGGTGCCGTCTTCCGCAATTCTCTTTCCGTCGAGGACAAGAATTCTGTCGGAAAGAACTGCACTTGAAAGGCGGTGCGATATGTAAAGTACGGTTTTGCCCTTTGTTACATTTATAAGGCTTTCATACATTTTATACTCGGCAATAGGGTCGAGGGCAGATGAGGGCTCATCAAGCACGGCAAAAGAGAAATCCTTGGCAAAAAGTCTTGCTACAGAGAGCTTCTGGTTTTCACCGCCTGAAAGACCGATACCGTTTTTGTCGAACTCTCTTGTGAGAACCGTGTCGCCTTTTTCGGGAAGGGAAG
Source organism: Acutalibacteraceae bacterium (assembly GCA_045532935.1). Classification (GTDB taxonomy): domain Bacteria; phylum Bacillota; class Clostridia; order Oscillospirales; family Acutalibacteraceae; genus UBA6857. The sequence goes on along the minus strand of JAZSGW010000002.1, from coordinate 1,905 downwards.
CAATTTTGTCCCAAACACCGCTTTGCCTGAGGGCGGTTTCAGCCCTGAGCTTATCTTCTTCGTTACATTCACGGCAGATGATATTTTCATATACGGAAATTGCAAAGTTCGTGTAATCCTGAAAAACTGCACCGAAAATACCTCTTAATGAGGCAAGAGTATAGTTTTTTATATTTTGGCCGTTTAGGATAATCTCCCCTTCCGTAACGTCGTAAAAGCGTAAGAGCAGCTTTACGAGGGTGGATTTGCCTGCTCCGTTTACACCGACAAGGGCAAGAGTTTCGCCTTTATCTATTTTGAAGCTTACGTTTTCGAGGGTGTAGCTTTCTGCAGAGGGATACCTGAAGGAAACATTTCTGAATTCAAGGCTTTCAAATTCTCCGCAGATTTCTTCACCGTCCTTTACGGCACTCTCAAATCCGAGAAACTCCTTCATATTCTGGAAATAGAAGGCAAAGCGGCTCATAGATTCGAAGTTGTTTGCAATACGCAGTGTTGCCTGCTGAACAGAATTTATAGAGGAAACCACTACGGAAAATGCGGAAACGGTGAGTGTACCCGTAAACACAAACTGATAGCCTGCAAGGGCGTAGGTACCGATTATGGGAATAAATTCACTGAAAAGAGTACTCACTACGCTGAAAAGGAAAAGCCTCATTCCGTAGGAGCGCAGAATTTCGACGTTGGAATCAATAGCATTTTTGAATCTTATCATAAGAGCAGAGAAAACATTTGATGTTCTCATATCCTTTGAGAAGTCCTTCAGAAAGACCGTTCTCTGGATATATGCCTTGACACGGTTGTTGGTGGTCATCTCTTTGTCTCTTTTGTATACGAGCTTTGCCTTGAAGTTTTCCACAGGAAAAACAAGAATAAGCGGTGAAAGGAAGATAAGGTATGCAGGGTCAACGGCAAGGACGGTACCAATTACAAGTATAAGAGCTATAACTGAAGCAAACATTGCCGTAACGGCAGCACAGGCAGAATCAAAAAGGCCCCATGCGAGCACATCTGTGGCTCTCTGATATTTATCGTAGAAGGCCGGGTCCTCGTAGCAGGCAACGTCAAGGGAGACAGCTTTTTTGAAAATTTTATTGTTTATCTGCTTGAGTACATTTTTCGTTGCTGTCTGGCGAAGATAGGTGGTGTACCAGTTTACTCCTTTGAGAACAAGGGATAAAGCAAGAAAAAGCACAAGGATTTTTATGTACTCGTTAAAGTCACCTTCGGCGTCTATTATGCCAAGCAGTACACGCAGAAAAAGAATATTCTGTACATAAAGCGAGAAGACCTGGTCAGCAATCATACTTGCAAGATAACCGAGAAGAAGTCTTTTATCAGCTTCCCAGCCAAGCTTTATTGCAAAAAGTATATTTCTGAAAACAGGCACACGCTTGTGGTCCTTGAGATAAGCTCTCGCCATATGCTCTGCCTCCTTTTACATCAATTAATCTAAAAGGAATTATAATACTAAAAATCCTTGTTTTCAAGACTTGCAATAATATTTAATATGTGCTATAATCTATATGTAAACAAAACGAAAACCGCTCTTCTGATGAAGGGCGGTTTGTTGTAATGTAAAACCACGCGTTGGACGCGTGGTTCGGGACAAATTATATAGTTGAATAGAAAAGAACCCTTCGTATATAACAAAGTTGCAGTCTGCCAACGACAACTGAGAATACAAAGGGAGTTATTCAGTGTGTTTGAATAACTATGATATTATACCATAACAAAATATAAAAGTAAAACATTTGGGTATAGTTACAAATTAAAATAATATAATAATGGATTATGCTTTAGTGATAAAAACAAAATATAAAAAATTTTGAGCAGTGAAAATCAAGCATCACTTTAGAATTTTTCAACTAGTCAAAACGCGGTTGGCAGTTAAACTTACGCGTT
>JAZSGW010000053.1:0-8993 GCA_045532935.1 Acutalibacteraceae bacterium | reverse complement strand
ACAACCTCATCAATCACCCTTAACTGGACAGAGGTAAAGGGAGCAACAGGCTACAGAATTTTCTATATGACCGCAAACGGCTGGAAAAAGTGTGCAACCCTTACAGATACAACCCGCACCTTCTCGAATCTTAAGGCAGGTTCAAAGTTCACCTTTGCCGTAAGAGCCTATAATATCGATGGTGATGTTCTTACCTGGGCGCCTTCCTATACTACTCACGAAACTGCAGTTCAGCCCGAAATGCCCGCAAAGATTACTTCAACACAGAACGAAGACGGAATCAGACTTACTTGGACAGCAGTAAAGGGTGCAACAGGCTACAGGGTTTATATCAAGACTGCTGAAGGTTGGAAAAAGAGAGTTGACACAGTAAAGACCACACAGACAATGCTCCACTTTGAAGAAGCAACAAAGTATACCTTTGCAGTAAGACCTTTCATCAAAACATCAGATACCGTTATCTGGGGTCCTTACAGAACCTATCAGGGTGCAACTTCTCCGAGTTATACAAGTGTTGATGATTTTAAAAACGAAAGCGGTACAATTACTATCGGCTGCAACGGCGGTAAAGGCGCTGATGTATGGGAGTTCTATTACAAAAAGCCCGGAGAGAGTAAGTATAAGCTTTATGCCAGAACTAAGGAGTACAAAAGCTACACCTTCAATAATCTTACAGGCGGAACTCAATTTGATTTTATAATGCGAGCCGGTGTCTATAAGGAAGACGGTATCGCATGGAGCCATTACAGCAGCCGTCGTGTAACAGTTAAGTATAAAATAGACCGCTATGTTGATTTTACAGGACGTAGCCAGTTCGGTTTTGTAACGCACGACGGTAACGGAACATATACCACAGTTGCGTTAAAGAACTACAAATACTGTGTCGAAGTTCGTGCAGACGGACAGAAGGAGAGAATGCTCTTTGATGAAACCAAGGGCTATTGCTATCTTATAGATGACACAAATAAGCTTTACTATGCCGAAAAGGACGAGTATGCTGCAAGAGAGGCTTATTATTCCACCAGAGACCTCTTCCTCTGGGGTGTATCCTTCAAAACAACCAAGGAAACCGTAGGCGGAAAGACCTATATAGTTGAAAGCTACACCAATAACGGCGCAACCCTTAAGTACTACTTTGACGGCGCAAACCTTGTCAAAGAGGTAGGCATTATGGACGGTGAAATACTCTACACAACCTATTACACCAAATTCTCGAAGACAGTTTCCGATTCCTATTTCACCGTTCCCTCCAATTACACAAGAGTAACAGCATAAAACATCAGCAGGTGCTTTCATTACGTAAGCACCTGCTTTTACGTTTATTACTTACAGCGATAACTCTGCAACGGCCGACGCGGGGAGGCGAACGCACCGCGGTGCGTTTCACAGAGAAAATCCGCTTCCTTTTCTCCGGAAGCGGATTTTCTCTGTGCCTTTGGCTTTCCTGCGGAAAGCCAAAGCGCCTCCCCGCTTAAGCAGCCGGTAACTTTTACCGAAAAATGGGAGACATAAAGCCTCCCTCGGTTATCCTTCCTGTTTGCTGTATACGTACACCACAAACTCCGTCGTCACCTCAAGAGTTTCAAGCGACTCAATTTTTGCCTTGTCCTTGTCACTTGTGTGGTAATAATAGGGTGTCATACGGAAAAGTGCCTGAATATCTTTCTTGCTCTGAAGAACGACCTTTTTCGTGAGTTTACGTTTTTCATTTAATGTGAGACTTTCCGTTTCGGGCGGTGCCTCATCGTTTTTGTAGGGCGTGTCGTAAAGCAGCTCCTTTAACTCAAAAAGGTGGTTTTTACCTGCAACCGCAGTAAGTATTGTGCCGCCTTTTTTTATTATTCTCGAAAACTCCTTTTCCTGAAAGGGAGCAAAAAGGTGAAAGGCAAGGTCTACACTTTCACTTTCAAGAGGAATGCTGTTTCCGTTTGCCACAAAGCAGAGGTCACTGCTTTTTCTTTTTGCACAGAGTCGGAGCATTTCCTTGGAAATGTCAAAGGAGATAAGCTTACAGTCTATGTTTTTTCTGACCTGTTCACCGTACCAGCCCTCGCCGCAGCATATGTCGCAAAGCACGGGAGAGGTGTCGGTGTATTCCTTGATCATACCGATAAGCCCTTCGGAAAGGGCGGAGAAATACCCCTTTGAAAGAAAATCACGCCTTGAAAGAGCCATATCACGGTTATCGCCTATAAGGGAGCCGCTTTTGTTTTTCCCGTGAAGGAGATTGACGTAGCCCTCCTTGCTTATGTCGAAGCAGTGACCATTTTCACAAAGAAAGCTGCGCTCCTTTTTTATAAGTGGGTTTCTGCATATGGGACAGATTGGTTTTATCATTTTTTCACCTTATTTTTTTATTACAGTTTTATTAACTTTATTGTGTTTTTTATTGCTTTGTGCTATTATACAAGAAAAGAGAAAACAAGTCAAAGGTTTTATTATGGCAAAGGAAAAGAATGTAAAAACAAATGCGATGCGTATCCTCGAAAGGAATAAAATCCCTTATCGGGCGAATTTCTATAGTTGCGAGGAATTTATTGACGGCATACATATTGCCGATATGCTTTCTCAAAGCTACGATATGAGCTTCAAAACCCTTGTGGCAGTCGGTAAAAGCAAGGAGAACTATGTGTTTGTGCTGCCGATTGATAAGGAGCTTGACCTGAAAAAAGCGGCGAAAAGTGTCGGAGAAAAAAGTGTTGAGCTGCTTCACGTCAAGGATATAAGAGATGTTACGGGTTATATCCGGGGTGGCTGTACCGCAATCGGTATGAAAAAGCAGTTCAGGACGGTGATTCACTCCTCTTGCCTTGACTTTGATGAAATAATAATCAGCGGTGGCGCGTTAGGCATACAGCTGTTTATCAAGCCGCAGGATTTTCTGAAAATTACAAAGGCGCAGGCCCTTGATATAATCTACTAAAGCAAAGGAAGAATGAATATGAAAAAGCTTATTCCTGTTCTTATTATAATTATGATGCTTTTCAGCTTCGCAGCTTGCGGGGGAGATACTCCTCCTGCTGACAGCACCCAGAGCACATCTGCCGCTGACGGTGCCACACAGGCGCCGCAGAACGGAGACATCAGCGGCGGTATCCGCATAAACGAGTATTCCACCAACTCAACTGAAACCCTTATGGACGACGAGGGCGAGTTTGTCGCATGGGTCGAGATTTATAACGGCACGAATAGCAACGTAAATCTCAAGGGCTACTCTCTTTCTGATGATAAAAAGGATAATACGAAGTGGACCTTCCCTGATTTCAAAATTGCCTCGGGCGGCTATGGTGTAGTTTACCTTTCGGGCAAGACCAAGGACTACGCAGGCGGAAGAACAATCCACGCTTCCTTTAAGCTCAACGGTGAGGAAGAAGCTCTTTACCTTTTCTCAAAGACGGGTCACGTTGCAGACGAGTGTACGGTATATGAGCTTTTCTCAAACCTTACCTGTGGCAGAATAGAGGAAACTCCCGACAAGTTTGCATTTTTCTCGAGACCTACTCCCGGCAGAAAAAATTACGGCACACACTTTGACAGCGTTGAAAGTGCAAGATATACCGGAAACAGGGAGCTTGCCATAACAGAGGTTGCTGCTGTCAATACCACAAAGGAGCATACCGACGGCGAATACTACGATTTCATAGAAATATATAACAGCAGTAAAGTGAAAATCAATCTTGCTAACTATAAGCTCTCCGATTCCAAAAAAGCGGAGAGCTTTAAGGCTTTACCGCAGATAAGCCTTGCTCCGGGCGAATATATCGCGGTTTACTGCGGAGATGAGGACTATGTCAGCGATTATACCGGTGATATATATACTTCAATCGGTCTTAACCGTTACGGTGAGACGATCTATCTTCTTGATAAGTATAACGTTGTTGTCGATGCACTCAAATACGGCAGAATGCAGAACGGCTACTCAAGCGGCAGACTTGTTGACGGTAACGGTGATACTGTTTATTTCAAAGGTCTTACTCCCGGTGCGGCAAATTCATCAGAGGGTCTTGCTGTGTCCTTGCCTGACCCGGAATTTTCCCTTGACAGCGGATACGTCACAGCAGGCACAACCGTTGAAATTTCTGTGCCCTTCGGAGAGGTTCATTTTACTATTGACGGCAGCACTCCTACAGAGAAGTCACCTGTCTACACAGGTCCTATCAGAGTATCAAGAACAGGCGTGCTTCGTGCGAGAAACTTTGCTCACGGTTATGTGCCCTCGGATACAGTCTGTGCGAACTACCTTGTGACAAACAGAAAACACGACTTACCTGTAGTTTTCCTTACAACCGATGAAAGTAATCTTTACGATTATGCCACAGGCATCTGGGCTATGGGTGCAGGTGCGAGCGAAGAGTTTCCCTATGAGGGCGCAAACTTCTGGCAGAACTGGGAAAGACCTGTTCACTTTGAGTATATGACAACCGACGGAGTGTCACAGGTTGCTTTTGATGCGGGCATTTCTGTTTTCGGTCAGTACAGCCGTGCCCAGGAACAGAAGAGCGTCGAAATCAAGCTTAAGGATAAGTACGGTCCTACGAAGATATGCTATCCCTTCTTCGGTGATGATGCGGTTAATGTGTTCTCCTCGTTTATTCTGCGTAACAGCGGTCAGGACTATAATGTTGCTCATATCCGCGACGCCTTCGCATCTATGGCTATAAAGGATCAGATGGATATAGACATAATGGACTATCAGCCTGTTGTTTGCTATGTAAACGGTCAGTATCACGGTATCTACGATATGCGCGAGAAGATCGACGAGGACTACCTTGCGAACAATCACGGTGCAGATCCCGAAAATGTTGACCTTATCAAGTCCAACAGTGATGTAAAGGAGGGTACATTTGACAACTATAACGCCCTTCTGAATTTTGTAAGCTCCAACGACCTTTCCGTCGATGCGAACTATCAGAAAGTGTGTCAGTATGTAGATATTGACGAGCTTATAAACTATTGGCTTTGCGAATCCTTCTTCACCAATACAGATACAGGAAACATCAAATTCTGGCGAGAAAGAACCGAGAAAGCCAAGTGGCGCTGGATATTCTTTGACGTTGACTGGTGTCTTTTCAATTCGACTTATGACTACAACATAATCGATAATTACCTCGACCCCGAGGGACACGGTGTAGGACAGAACTTCAGCACAACATTGTACATAAATCTTTATAAGAATCCCGCATTCAGAACAAGAATGCTTGAGATTTTCTCCGAACATCTCAACACAACCTTCAATGCAGAAAGACTGCTTAAAATTCTTGACGGTCTTGTTGCTGAAATAGGAAATGAGATGCCTTATCACCTCGAGCGCTGGGACGATATGTCCGTCGAATCCTGGAAGAGCAATGTAGAGACTCTCAGAAAAATCATCGTCGCAAAAAGAAAGATGTTCCCGTCGCAGATGGTAGAGGGACTCAATATGACTCAGGAGGAAATTCAGAAGTATCTTCCCGGTGAGACTCTGTAAGAGAAAAAATATTGAATTTCTATTGAAATTTTTAATAAATTAGTATATAATGTACCCAAACAGATAAGGAGGAAATTAATTATGGCAGACTTTTTACAGGCAATAGAAATGATTTTAGTAGATATGTGGAACTACATTTACGTTTTTCTTCAGTATATTCTTGAAGGTAAGACAGAAGGAGAAAACGATTTAGTTGTTCCCCCCGTAGAAGATCCCTACGCATAATTGAAGTAACTTGTCAGTGGCTGTTTCGTCAGAGGCAGCCATTTGATTTTATCCGGAGGTTATTATGATAAAGGAATATCTTGAAATAGGAAAAATTACGGGTACTCACGGAATAAGGGGCGAAATGCGTGTGCACCCCTGGTGCGACAGCCCCGAATTTATGAGCAGCTTCAGGACTCTTTACCTTGACAGAAGAGGCGAAAAGCCGCTTAAGGTCAGGTGTAAACCTCACGGTAATATGGTTATCCTTAAGGTGGAAGGTATCGAAACTGTTGAGGAAGCATCAAAGTACCGCGAAAAGGTGCTTTTTATGAAAAGAAGCGATGCAAAAATCCCGGAGGGACACTATTTCATTCAGGAGCTTGTTGACTGTACCGTGATTGATGCCGATGACGAAAGCAAGGTTTACGGTGTTCTCACCGATGTAAGTATGACAGGCGCCAACGATGTGTGGCATATTACCGACGAAAATAAAAAAGAATATCTTATTCCTGCGATTCCTCCGGTTGTAATTGACACCGACGTTGAGAAGGGGATTATCAGAATCCGTCCGCTGAAAGGAATTTTTGACGATGAGGATTGATATACTTACACTTTTCCCTGAAATGTGCGAGAGCGTACTCGGAGAAAGCATAATAGGCAGAGCGAGAAAGGAAAGCCTCGTTGAAATCAACTGCCGTCAGATAAGAGACTATTCCACCGACAAGCATAAGCGTGTTGACGATGCACCCTACGGTGGCGGAATGGGTATGATAATGCAGGTGCAGCCTGTTTATGATTGCTTTATGAGCCTTTGCGAGGAAATCGGTAAAAGACCCCACCTTATCTTTATGTCACCGCAAGGAAAAACTCTCACACAGCAGAGAGTAAGGGAGCTTTCACAAATGGAAAACGTGGCGATTCTCTGCGGACATTACGAGGGAATCGACGAAAGAGTTATAGAAGAAATTGTGGACGAGGAAATCTCAATAGGGGACTATGTTCTCACCGGTGGAGAGCTTCCTGCGCTTGTACTTGCCGACAGTATTTCGAGAATGCTTCCCGGCGTGCTTTCTGATACGGTATCCTTTATCGATGAGAGCCATTACAGTTCACTTTTAGAGTATCCGCAGTACACCAGACCCTATGAGTGGCAAGGACGTGCTGTGCCGGATATACTGTTATCGGGACATCATGCCAATATCGAGAAATTCCGCCGTCAGCAGAGTCTGGAGCGTACCTACAGACGAAGACCCGATATGCTTTCAAAGGCAGAGCTTTCGAAGAAGGATATAGAGTTTCTCCGTGAGCTCAAGGCGAGAATACGTCAGGAAGAGGACGACACAAAAAAAGCATAAAAGACATAATTTGTCTTACAATTTTGTACTCTTTGTTATAAAAAGCCCAAAGGTCATAGTGAAAATGCACAAAAAACAATGTTTTGATTTTACGATGTTTAGACTTGCAACCAAAAAAAGTTTAATGTGGTTTTTTCCATTGACGAAGTGGAGTTTTGTGGTATAATATATGGGAAATCCAAATAAAAAAAATACTTTATGTGGGGTATAGATATGTTTGTTAAAGATGTAAAAGTTCAGAATCAGGTAGGCCTTCACGCACGTCCTGCTACCTTCTTCATTCAGAAGGCAAACGAATTCAAGTCATCCATCTGGGTTGAAAAGGAAGAAAGAAGAGTCAACGCAAAGAGCTTACTCGGCGTTCTTTCACTCGGCATTATGGGCGGAACAGATATTCGCATCATCGCTGGCGGTTCCGACGAAGAGCAGGCTGTTGAAGAGCTTGTAAAGCTTGTTGAATCAGGTTTTACCGAATAAGAAACAAAAAACTTAACAAAATAAATTACTCAGTGTCCCTCAATATGGGGGTGTAGCTCACTTGGGAGAGCGCTTGAATGGCATTCAAGAGGTAAGGGGTTCGATCCCCCTCATCTCCACCATCGGACACTGAGTAATTATTTTTTTGCCCGCTTTTAAAGTGGGTGTTTTGTTTTATTATGTATTTTGAAAGAATCATATATAACAAGAGTAGTGGAGATATAGTTTGTAGTATTAATTTTAAAAAGACAAAATTCAATGCATCTGAAATAACAAGGTATAATTTCAGTGACGACTTTATCGATATATACATAAAGGAAAAACGAATAAGATTTCGCAATAACTTTTTAATAGGAACTTCTGAATTTGAACGATACATAAAAAAGTATTGAAATAAAAAATAGTTTTGATAAAAATTCTCTCCCCGTAGCCAGCACTACGGGGAGCCTTTTGTTATCACGCCGCCTTATCAATTCCCGCCATAAACTGCTCAAATAGGGAGATTTTTTGTGTGCATTGGGAGAGCGCTTGAATGGCACTGGAGCGCTCAAGAGTAAAAACCTTAAAGCAACAATTCTTCAAGGCTTTTTTGCCTTAAAACAAGTTTGCCGGGGACACAAAGCCTGAGTTTCTTATAAGGAATAAACTCGTTTTTTAACCGACAAGCCATCCTTGCTGTAGTAGTAAGAATGGCTTGTTTTTTTACTCCTAATATTAGGTAATGTAGCTTAACTAAAATGGATAAGGAAGAAGCATTAAGCGTATCAATCCCTAATATTAGGTAATGTAGTGATTCACCTGAAGTGAAAGAAGCCCTTCAAAAGTATCAATCCCTAATATTAGGTAATGTAGTATTAGGATATGACAAACAATGATAGTACCACATGTATCAATCCCTAATATTAGGTAATGTAGATGCGGTAAAGAGTCTGATATCCCTGCTGAGGTGTATCAATCCCTAATATTAGGTAATGTAGTATTAATAAGATTAAGGCACACCTCTGCGTTTGCAAGAGAATCAATCCCTAATATTAGGTAATGTAGTTTTTGGCAAAAAGAAGTCTATGCAGGAGGCTTCGTATCAATCCCTAATATTAGGTAATGTAGGAAAAATTTTAAGTATCAAACAGTATGCTTTAAAAAGTATCAATCCCTAATATTAGGTAATGTAGACAGCAACAACCACACAGCCCACAACTGAAGCGACAACACAACGTATCAATCCCTAATATTAGGTAATGTAGCCTGAAGATTTCGAAAAACGTTACTCCGACTATGTGTATCAATCCCTAATATTAGGTAATGTAGTTAATTTACTTTCGAGAAAAATCAGCATTGGCGATGTGTATCAATCCCTAATATTAGGTAATGTAGTGTTAACAACGAAATAGTAGATGTTCAGCATTGGTATCAATCCCTAATATTAGGTAATGTAGACAAGCACCAGCGTAAGGGCATAGCGTTAAATACGTATCAATCCCTAATAT
>JAZSGW010000021.1:0-33076 GCA_045532935.1 Acutalibacteraceae bacterium | reverse complement strand
TCCTTGAACCATCGAATCTCGGGTTCCTTTTCTTATCTCGTTGTTTAATTTTCAAGGTCCAATTCGCTGCCTTTTTTCGAGACAGCTCAAAGAGTATACCATATCGCACACCCTTTGTCAAGACTTTTTCTAAACTTTTTTAAGTTTTTTCTAAGCCTTTTTTCGCACCCCTCTTTGGCTTTCCAAGCTCCCTCGCTCTCGCCTCTCCGAAGAATGCTTGCATATATTATCACTATTCTCCGTCTTTGTCAACAGTTTTTGACAATCTTTTTTGGCTGTTTTTACTAATCTCTTCCCTTTTTGTATACTGCTCCGGGTGTGTTTGTGGATTTTCAACAAATTATATACTATATATTGTATCTTTTTAGTTTTGTCTCTTCTTTAACCTATATATAGATAAAATAAATGTGCAAAGTTCTCTCCTGCACATTTAATGTTTCAGTATAATCATTATATATCAGTTTCCGACGAGGTGTCCTTCTCTTCAGAAGTACAAGCTGTTTTTTCTGTTACCTTGTTTTTGCGTCCACTAAAAGCTTTTATTCCCCAGAATACAATATTCGGCAGCACAAGAAAACCGCTTATAATTATTTCGAAAGGAAAAAGCAGCGTCATAACGATAACAACAGGTGTCGGTAATCTTTCCCTGCCCTGCGCCGCTTTGATTACCTTCACGGTAAGAAATATATTTAGTATACCCGCAACAGTAGAAGCAGAAATAAAAGAACGCAGAAGTTTTATTCCGATAACATCCTGTTCCAGATCCAATCCGCTTATATAGATTTCTGTTATAGGATTTCCCGCAAGAATAGAAATAAACTCCACTGCAAACATTCCAACGAAAACAACTGTAAGAATCAGAAAACACTTTTCGTAAACATCTTTCGAATCACGCTTCATGCTTATCTCTCCTTTATAAATTTATTCCGAAACTTCCCCAACCGCTCTGAACACCAACGGATTTTCATAATCATCATAGTCTTTATACGCATTTCGGGGATTTTTGCAATCAGTTTTAACCCACATATATCTGTTACCTGCGGAGTCCTCGTAAATATGACACTCATAGTTAAACGGATCGTATCCACCGTCAGGTCTACGGTAATCAACTGAATAGTCTTCAAGGAAGGTCTCCCTTGCATCAGTCGGCAGGCCTCCGTCAATCCGAACAAACACCTCATCAAAGCATACCACTTCGCTGAAATCCTCTTTCATGACAACATCAGGCTCACCGCTTGATGCCCACAAGCCGATACCGATAAAGAGTGCAAAAATAATAATCCCCCACAGCAAAGCTTTGAGGCAGCCGAATCCTTTTTCAACCTTTTCTCGCTTACGCTCCTTTTGGCAGATGTGTTCAAGCCGCTGTGCGGGCTCGAGTCTGTAAAGTTCCTTTAAGGTCTTCGAAACATAAAAGTCAGTTGTGTAATAAAACCTTATAAGTATATATTTAGGGACGAACAATAAGAGATCAGGCAAAATCAGCCCCCAATCCATAAAGAGATTGAAATTTCTCTGCACCTTAAGATACTGCTTACGGTTGACAGTTTTTACACCGGTAATGCGAAGTGTACCTTTACTTGTCTCCGCCTGAGCGAAGCAGAATCCCACAGGCATCATATCGAAAAAATCCGCAACATATCCGTCACATACAGAATATGTACCGTCACAAAAGAAAACGTCACAATCCTCTGCCGTATCTGTCAGCTCGTAGGTAACTGTTGTTAAAAGCACCATAGACGGAAATTTATCTACAAGCTTCTTTGCAAGGCGCTTCATAACCTTTGCAGAAACCTTGTCCTTGCTTCTGTCAATCTGCAGTTCATCACTGAAATCCGGCAGAAGCATTTCCGCTGTAAAGCTGACCTTGCCGCCAAAGAAAGGCACCGCAACCTCACCCTTGGGTACAAGGGTGTAGCTGCGGTTCTCGCAAGTCAATATTATTTTACAGTATTCATCCGTATTCCTGAAGGTGATGAACATTTCTGACTTCCTTTATCAATTAATCGTTTCAAGGATAATATTTCTGATTTCGGCAAGTCTTTCCTCGGCGAGGGTCTTTGAATCCTGTCTTACGGAATAATAAACCTTGATTTTCGGCTCCGTACCCGAAGGTCTTACAGCCATCCAGGTGCCGTCTGTGAAAAGGAACTTGAGTACATTCTCCTTGGGAAGATCATTAACGCCGACGCTGTAGTCAATAACCTCTCTCACTCCGTCAAACATCTCTGTTCCCTTTTCACGGAAGATCACCATAAGCTCTGCGATTCTCTCTGCACCGTCCTTACCCTTAAGAGTGAAGGAGTCGAGCTTATCAAGATAGTAGCCGTACTTATCGTAAATTTCGTTAAGGCCGTCAACAAGAGTCATTCCCTTATTCTTATACCAGGCAGCCATCTGACAGATAAGCATTGAAGAAACAACTGCGTCCTTATCTCTTGCATGAGTACCCACAAGGTAGCCGTAGGATTCCTCGTAGCCGATAACGAATTCTCTTTCGCCGCTTGCCTCATACTTGTTGATTTTGTCACCGATATACTTGAAACCTGTGAGTGTATCCTCGGTATGAAGTCCGAAGTGTCTGCCGATTTCTGCTCCAAGCTCACTTGTAACGATAGTCTTGATAAGGGTTGACTTTGAAGAAAGTGTATCCTTTTTCATTGTAAGAATGAAGTTCACAAGAAGTGCACCGGTCTGATTGCCTGTAAAGAGCACATACTCGTCACCGTGCTTTACAGCAATACCTACTCTGTCGCAGTCAGGGTCTGTGCCGAGCACAAGGTCACCGCCGATTTCCTTCGCCTTTTCGATTGCGATTGTAAGAGCGTCCTTCTCCTCGGGGTTGGGACTTCTTACAGTTGAGAAGTTACCGTCGGGCATCTCCTGCTCTTTTACAACAGTAACATTCATACCGTCAATCATTCTTCTTACAGGGATATTACCTGTACCGTGAAGAGGTGTATATACAATCTTAAGGTCGCTCTTTTCCTCATAAACGGACTGCTCTTTAACTCTCTTAAGATACTCGCAAAGCACGTCCTCACCGATAAGAGTGATATTTTCGTCATCGTCACTGCCAAAGGGAATTGCAAGGTAATCTTCAATCTGATTGATAAAGCCGATTGCCGCATTAGCATCATCTGTGCAAAGCTGACAGCCCTTTTCATCGTATACCTTGTAGCCGTTATATTCCTTGGGATTATGAGAAGCGGTAATCATAACACCTGCATCACAGCCGAGAAATGCCGTAGTAAATGAAAGCACAGGAACAGGTACAAGAGTTTCATAAAGATAAACCTTAAAGCCGCACTTTGCAAAGATACCTGCAGCAACAGATGCAAAGTAAGCGGAATTATTTCTCGAATCATATGCAAGGGCAACCTTGATTTCTCCAGCCTTACGGCTCTTAAGATAGTTTGCAAGACCGTAGGTTGCTTTGCCTATAGTATATTTGTTCATACGGTTAGAACCGGCGCCCATAATTCCGCGAAGTCCGCCTGTACCGAAGGCAATATCCTTGTAAAATCTGTCTTCGATTTCTTTTTCGTCTGTTATAGCAGAAAGCTCCTTCGCTGTTTCTTCGTCAAAAGAGAGCCATTTTTCATATTTCTCACGGTATGTCATATTATCAGATCCTTTCGGGAAAAATTTATACAAATATATTATATCAGTTTATTTTGCAAGATACAAGAGAAAAAGCGGAATTCGGAATGCGAATTTCGTTTTTTTTATAAAAAGAAAAACAGCCGCAGCTTTATGCCGTGACTGCCCATTCAGTTTATTCATTTTACAAAGGTTGATCTGTCATTTATAAAAAAGTCCCACAGGCTCGTCGGTCTTTTTATCGTAAAGCTTACCGTCTTTGGAATAAATCCATTTATTATCTTTGGAGACTTCATAATAATAATTTATTTTACACAATGAATTTCCCTTGTAATCTGTATATTCATCTGTATATAAAAAGTGTTCGGCATAGTTTATGTTCTTACCAAGCTTTACCGTAAAGTTATACTCATCTCTGATTTCAATATTTTCAGGCAGACTTATATGAAACAAAACAGGAGCGCTGCCGGTGCCTTTTCCGCCAAGATTACTGATCTTTATCCCCTCAAACTCATCGGGAATAATTACAGTCATATTTTCACTGTTGCCGTCCCATTCATAAAGTCCTGCTGTACAATCTTTTGTAACCTTGCTGTAGTATACGTTCAGATTGTTTATCTTTGCGTCTTTCCATGATGTAAAGATAACTGTCAATATACACATAAATGTAAAACAGATTACGGCAACCGCTGCGGCAAATTTCAATAGCTTTTTGATGGTTTTCACAATTTTATTTTTATTCATTTCTGCACCACATTCTTAATTGATATAAAAAGAATAATACAAACACATTAATTAAACTTAAACATTATCTTTTTTGTTAATTCACCGTAAAGCAATCTACACACAAAAAAGGACGCCCGAAAGCGTCCTCTTCATTATTAATTATTCAGCTGTGTTAGCCTTAAGAGTTTCAAGCTCTGCACGAAGCTCCTTGGGAAGCTTGTCGCCGAACTTTGCGTAGAACTCTTCAATGCCCTTTGCATCTTCAGCCCAGAGAGCCTTATCAACATCAAGGATTGAGTTGAGCTGTTCGAGTGAAACCTCATCCTCGATACCTTCACGGTTGATGTCCTCTGCATTGGGAAGGAAGCCGATAGCTGTTTCCTGTGCGCCTACCTTACCTTCACATCTGTTGATAATCCACTCAAGAACACGAAGGTTGTCACCGAAACCGGGCCACATGAAGTTGCCTTCATCATCCTTACGGAACCAGTTAACGTTGAAGATCTTGGGAGCCTTGTCAGCATCGAGAGTTTCACCGATGTCAATCCAATGCTGCCAGTAATCAGCCATATCATAGCCGCAGAAAGGAAGCATAGCCATGGGGTCACGGCGAACAACACCTACTGCACCTGCAGCTGCTGCAGTTGTTTCGGAAGCCATGATTGAACCAACGAATACACCGTGGTCCCAGTCACGTGACTGATATACAAGGGGAGCAAGCTTTGCACGACGGCCGCCGAATACAATGGCTGAAACGGGTACACCGTCGGGATTTTCGAACTCGCTGCTGATGCAGGGGCAGTTCTTTGCGGGAGCTGTGAAACGGCTGTTGGGATGTGCACCCTTGATTTCGTCTTTTTTACCGTTCCAGGGCTTACCTGTCCACTCAACTGCATTTTCGGGAGGATTCTTATCGAGACCTTCCCACCATACTGTATTATCGACAAGGTTGTGAGCAACGTTTGTGAAGATTGTGCCCTTCTTTGTTGAAAGAAGTGCGTTGGGATTGGACTTCATATTTGTACCGGGAGCAACACCGAAGAAGCCGTTTTCAGGGTTGATAGCATAAAGTCTGCCGTCTGCGCCCTTACGGATCCAAGCAATATCGTCACCTACGCACCATACCTTGTAGCCCTTAGCCTTATAGCCTTCGGGAGGAATGAGCATAGCAAGGTTTGTCTTACCGCAAGCGGAGGGGAATGCTGCACAGATGTACTTAACTTCACCTTCGGGATTTTCGATACCGAGGATAAGCATATGCTCTGCCATCCAGCCTTCTTTTCTACCCTGGTTTGAAGCGATACGAAGAGCGAAGCACTTCTTACCGAGAAGAACGTTTCCGCCGTAACCTGAGTTAACGGAGATGATTGTATTGTCCTGGGGGAACTGACAGATGTATCTCTTTTCTTCGTCGATTTCACAACGGCAGTGGAGACCGCGAACCCAGTCGTTGCTGTCGCCGAGAGCTTCAAGTACATTGAAGCCTACTCTTGTCATGATAACCATGTTGAGTACAACGTAAATTGAATCGGTAAGCTCGATACCTGCCTTTGAGAACTTTGAGCCTACAGGACCCATTGAATAGGGAATGATGTAAGCTGTTCTGCCCTTGTAGCTGTCCTTTGCGATACCGTAAAGCATCTCGTAAGCTTCTGTGGGATCCATCCAGTTGTTTGTGGGGCCTGCTTCTTCCTTTGTGGGAGCGCAGATAAATGTTCTGCCTTCAACACGGGCAACGTCGTTTACAGCAGTTCTGTGAAGATAGCAATCGGGGAGAAGCTCCTGATTGAGCTTTGTAAGTTCGCCTGTTGAGCAAGCCTCTGCACGAAGAGCCTCGATCTGTTCTTCTGAACCGTCGATCCAAACTACTTTGTCAGGGTTTACAAGAGCGAGCTTGTCCTCAAGCCACTCGAGAACGCTGGGATTGTTTGTGGGTGCATTCTTAAGCATAGTAGATTTTCCTTTCATATTTCAAAATTAATCGTAGCCTAAATTTACTCCTTGTACTCCATACTACAAATTATAACTATTATACTTGCTTTTATCAAATTTTGCAATAGTCAAAATGTAAAATAACGATATTTTTAATTCATAGCATTATGCAGTTTTGACATAATTAACCGACATCATAGGAATAAAGGTAGTATGTGCCGTAATTATATATATCCGTAGCCTTTATAAGAGCGCTTCCCGTTCCCTTGAAGAAAAGAGTCTCGGGAGTGCTTTTGGTCAACTCCTGCATCTGTGCAGTGCTGTATCCGTACATTCCCTCATTTGAGCCATCGTGATAATACAAATCAAAATCAACCTTATAATAATCGTCACCCGTATACTCGAGTCCGGTAACAATGGCTATCTGATCATAAAGCATAGCACCTGTGAACTGCCAATAAAAATATCCGTCCTTATAGTTTATTATCCCCTCACCGAAATTGTTGTTTACTTTCAGAAGAAAATAATCTTCAATGCTTTCAACTATAAGTGATTTCTTTATGCGGTAATTATACTCCCTGCCGTTTATATCGACCATACCGTTAAGATATTCAAAGTTTCCGCGCTTATTTATAAAATGAAAGCTTACGGCAAAGCGGGCGAGCTGTTCATCGCTTGGTCTGTAGCTGAAGCTTTCTAAATCTGCCTCAGCAAAATTATTAATGAAAAGGCTGAGGCTGTAACGAAGGTCGTCGCTTACCTGCATAACGCCCTGTACAGGCTCGTTGAGCCCCGGAGCAATCACCTGAGTAATTCGCTGTGTTGTGGTATGAGCTGTTGTTACCGGGGGTTCATAACGTGTTGTTTCGGGGGCGAAGGTTACGGTTTCTGTCGTGGTTTGCGTTGTAGTTTCTGTAGTGGTTTCCGTGGTTTTCAGTATATCCTCTTTTTCTTCGGTAGCTTTTGTTCCGCTGACGGCAACGCTGAAATTTCCCACCTCGATAGGTGTAGGATTCCTTTCGGTAAAAAGCAATATTGCAACAGCCACAGAAGCAATCGCAACTACGACCGCCGCCGCAACAACTATACTCTTTTTAAAATTGTCTGACATAGCTTCTCTCCTTTAAAAAACATTTTTACCCAAATTTGCACCCTTCAGACATTACTGCTTTCTGAAAGATATTTATAATATAATATCACATTCAGATATATGTTTCAAGTCTTTATGAAGGATCAAAGTAAAAGCTTCCACCGAAACAGGCGGAAGCTTTATAGTATTATTTAACTGTTACACTCTTCACGTAATATCCGCCGCGGACCACTCCGACTGTGGGGGTGGTAAGATATGCACGCACCGCGAATTCAAACTTTTGTCCGCTTTTTGCATTGAGAATTGTGAGCTCATTGGTTGAAGCTGACACTTTCTTATAAAGCTTGTAGCCGTTGCTATTGCTTGACTTGTAATAAATCTCATAGCCTTCAGCGCCGTTTGCAGGGTACCACTTGAGCTGAATCTTGCGCGATGCCGGAGAGCCTACTGCAAATGAAACTTTACCGGGAGCTGTAGCTATAACATATTCTTTATAGTCGCTCCATATTACGTTGTCGTCCACTATGGTAAACGGTCTTACTGCAAATGCAAATTTTGTGCCCGCAGCAAGCTTTTTGATGGTAGCCACGTTGCCGATAGTATTACCGAGATTTTTCCATGACTTGGAGTTCAGCGTTCTTCCGTACACTCTGTAGCCGGTTGCGCCCGCAACACGTCCCCATGAAAACTGAACTGCTGAATCGGTCTGCTTGATTGCAACAATTTTGGGAATATAGGTCTTGGTAGCGGTTTTAATCTGTGTATAGGAGTCTGCCAAATAAACAGCACCGCCAACTTTGGCACCTGCCCTTACAGCATACTGATATACCGTACCCGGTTTAAGGTTATTAAGTGTGGCCGTTGTACCTGCAACATCACCGAGTGTCTTCCAACCATCGGCAATCTTCAGATAAATTCTGTAACCGGTTGCACCTGCGACAGGTGACCAGGCAAGCTTGATTGCCGTTGCAGACTGTTTGGCACTGATGTTGACAGGTCTGCCGAGAGCTACATCATTTTCAACATCGCCGTAGGTAAAGGTGAGATACTCACTCATTGTATCGCAATCGGCACAGTCGTACCTGTAAACTTCAGGGCTTGAAGCAGTGGCGGCAGATACAAGATGTGCGTTGTCTACGATTTTTTCTGTAATTTTAAAATGTATTCCGTGAACATTGAGACAGTCGTCCCCTGCCCCGTCGAAATAAGAGTTTTTTACACTTACTTTACCGCGGCACATACAAAGCTGTATAAAGTCCGCCACCGACGCAAGCTTTCTTGCGCTGCTCTCCCCCGGTGAAAAATCGACTGAATCAACAGTGATGTTTTCACTGTCCTGCGCAACAAGTGCAAGTGAATAATTGAACCTCTGCTTTATATTTTCAAAAGTAATATTCTTAGATCTGTCCACAAATATGCCTGCATACTGACGTCGCACATCATAGATATAAAAGCAATCACCGATTTTAAATCTATGTGTATCGGGATAGTATACCCTTATTCTTCTGCCGCCCATATCCTTTATCTTAAGCATATCAGCTAACGGATGCCTTACACGCTTAACCTTATCGGGTGTTTCTTTTCTGATAAGACCTATCCAATAAGCAGACTTTGCGCCTTTATCAACAGGCACACAGTAGTCCTTACCGTAAAAGTACATCCTGCCTTTTCTGAATCCATAAAGGCTGTCTCTGTCAACCTCATAGTCAACAAAAAGCTAAGATTTTTTCACAACCTTAAGCTCGTGCATATCAGGATTTGCGTGACGGATTTCCAGATTCCTGACCGCAACATTTTCCGAATCAACAAGAGCCACATTTGTAGCTTTTCCGTCAATTACAAAAACAGAATCATTACCGTCTAAAGTCAGATCAGAAACCCCGTCAAGATAGAACGCAATGTTATTCAAATGAGGCGTTTCATTATCTTGGTATTCTTCGTCGCCGGCAGTATTGGTTATATAAAGCAGCTTCTTTATGCACTTTACGCTGTCAATGTGATATATGCCTTTATCAAAGGTGATTGTTTTGCTGCCATTAACAGTTGCGGAATATGCAAGCATTTCAGTAAGCTTTTCGGTTATCTCCATACCCGGAATTATCCCGAAATCCTTTGCGTTAATTAAAATCATTTTCCTTCTCCGTTATGTTTAATAATACTTTTTATTACGTGTTCACGAAATAATATTAACACATACAAAAAAGTGTTTCAACCTTTTAATCCTGTTTCCGCTTTATAAATGAACAGTAATCCGGTGCATTTTATGATGTTTTTACGCCTGTTCCGACACCTGACTGTACTCTACTGTATCCAGGTGTATCTACCCGCCCATAAAGTTTTGTAAAGTTTCGTGGACTGTGTATATTTTGTAAAGCCCGCAAATACGAAACATAAAATGCCGTTAAATATCGCTATTTATTTATAAAGCAAACGGTTCTCTCTCGGTATTACCCAAAAGAGAACTGTTTGCTTTTAGTGTATGGATTAAGAGGAGAAATAGGTCAGATCATAAAACAGAGATTGCATCGCTTATTGTCTTTTCAAGGGCTTCTCTGCCGTATTTGTCAACCTCCGATTTATTCTTTTCGCCGTGAGTCAGACAGCCTGCACCGCCGATACAGCCGCCCGTGCAAGCCATACCCTCAATAAAGTTGGCATCAAGTATATTTTTATTCTTCTTAAGCAGTGCAATTCTACATTCCTCAATACCGTCGCAGGCTATGGGCTTAAGGTCAAAGTCTATCTTTTGCTCAATAAGTCCCTGCTTCACAGCATCGGTAAGACCGCCTGAACGTGCAAAGATTCTGCCGAAATAAGAGGCATTATCAAGAACGTCCTCTTCAAGTGTTGTTATGTCAATGTTACGGCTGTCATAAAGTGCCTGCAGCTCCTCAAAGGTCAGAACAGCATCTACATAAGGCTTTACTGTTTCAAGCTGTGCTTCTGCCTTTTTTGCAGTACAGGGGCCTATGAATACAATCTTTGCAGTTTTATCTGTTTCTTTTATATATTTGGCAAGAGTTGCCATCGGTGAAAGATTATGTGAGACTAAGGGTAACAATTTAGGAAAGGCTGATTTAACATACTGCACAAAGGCAGGACAACAGGAACTGGTGAGAAAGCCCTTTTCCGAAAGCTCTTTTGACTCGGCGTGAGCTACCATATCAGCACCCAAAGCTGCTTCAACAACGGTGAAAAAGCCGAGCTCTTTCAGTCCGGTTATTACCTGACCTAATTTAGCATAAGTAAACTGACTTGAAATTGAAGGAGCAACCATAGCGTAAACCTTGTATTTACTGTTGTTTTCACTCTTTTTAATAAGGTCAACTACATTCAGTATAAATGACTTGTCCGTAATTGCACCGAAGGGACACTGATAAACACAAGCTCCGCACTGAATACATTTTTCATTATCAATGGAAGCTGCGTTATCCTCATTTATGGAAATGGCTTTCACCTTACAGGAAATCTGACAAGGTCTTTTGCGGTTTACAATAGCAGCAAAGGGACAAACCTTTGCACAAGCACCGCACTCGACACACTTTGATTTATCTATGTGTGCCACATGGTTATGATCAAAGGAAATTGCACCTCTTTTGCATACGTCCTCACACCTGTGAGCAAGACAGCCACGGCAGGAATCGGTAACCTCATAGCCAGCGGCAGGACATTCGTCGCAAGCTATATCTATAACCTGAATAACATTATTGTTCTGTGTTTCACCGCCCATTGCCATTTTTACTCTTTCAGCAAGTATGGCTCTCTCTTTATAAACGCAGCAACGCATTGTGGAGGTTTTTCCCGGAACAATTATTTTCGGTATATCCAGAAGATTCTCTAAAAGTGTATCATTCCACGCCTGAGAAGCAACCTCACGAAGCACCTTATATTTTAAATATTGAACTTTTGTATCAAACTTTCTCATTTTAAGCTCCTTAGAAATAGCTTACTTTAATTCTTTTACCCATCTTTTTCAGACACTCCGAAAGCTCCTGAACAAGATTCATTTTTATGCTGAAGTTAATAGGAAGGTCCGGATTCTGATGAGCAGGATTTATCGCTCTGCCTACATAGAAATTTATATCCGTAGCTTCCTCAAAAAGCAGTCTGCTGATAAGCGAGGCTCCGTCACGTCTGAAGCTCCAATGCTCGTAATACTCATTATCACCGAGATAATCCTTGGCATATTCAAGCACCTTGTTGACGGTAATAACACCTTCCGTAACAAGATCCACACCTTCAATTTCTGCAATCGGAGGAACATCACTTTGTTCGAAGCTTAGCGTTGCTCTCAACTCTTTGCCGAGATACTTGGCTGCTATTGATGATGTTGTACCGCCACAGATAATATGCTTACCCTCTTTTGAGAAGAAAAGAGACATCATACGGTTCGCATCATCACGGTTTGACGGAGGCCCGAAAAGCATATTCATAGGCTCCCTTTTTCTTATTCTTACAACACAAGCCGTAGCATCATCACCGGGCTTTCCGCCGTAGAGCTTGTTACATTCATCAACAAGCATTGTGGAAAGCGTTTTTGCAGTATACCCTGCAGGAGCAAGAGTTTCAAAAAAGTCAATGATGTCTTCTCTCTTCCAGCCGAAATTATACATCATACCGATGCCTGCATGAGGACAACCGTCGCTCATTGCAATGAAAATATCATTTTCCTGAAGATTTATAACTGATTTGAAAATCTTTTTACCGTCAATATTCATTTCAGTTTTCGGATAATCATAGTTTTTTTCATCACGGATAACTATAACATGTGGATTATCATACTGAATAATTTCGGCTGTTTCATTATTTTTAATATGAATAATTGTAAAGGTGGAATATGCCACCCCTCTCACTGAACAAACAGGAAGTGTTGCCGCTATAGTGGAAACACATTCTTCAATAGGAAGCCCCTCTGCCATCATTGTTGATATGATTTTCGAGGTAAGGGTAGAAAGAATACTCGCCTTAACACCGCTTCCAAGACCGTCAGCCAGAACAATAACGGTAGAGTTTTCACTTTCCTCAACAACATCCACATGGTCTCCGCAAAGCTCTTCACCGAAATGATTTATACTTTTATATCCGATATCTGCACATAAATCATTCATCAGTTATCGACTCCTTCAGCTTGGCAAGTGCAATTTTGGTTTCGGCGGCAGTTTCACCCAACAGTGAGGCTATTTCCTGAACGATTCTCATCTGCTTATCTACTACCTTATCAGCTACCTCAATAGTCTTTCGGCTTATATTCTCTTTTCTTTCTCGTTCATATTCCTCATCGGTTACATCTCGCATAATGCCTACAAGAAGATGTGACTCTTTATCGTAAACGATGGTCTGTTCAACATAACGCTTATATTCGGCAAGATACACCCTCTGATCCTTTACATTTTTACCGCTTGTAATAACATTCATAAATACGGAAGGATCAAGAATTCGTATTACCTGATCGCCAAGCACATCAGAAGCAGAACGTATATTCATAATTTTTCTTGCTGCCTCGTTTATCTGCTGAACCTCAAGGTTTTCGTTAAGTACAATAAGACCGTTGGGGGTATTCTTTACTATTGTGTCGGAAAAGCTTTCAGCCTTATCCTTAAGGAAGGGTAAGCACATTGAAATTTCTGCCTTTCCCTGACAAATCGCAATGGCTTTTTCACGGCAGGTATTATAACCGCAGGAGCCACAATTAAGCTCGTCGGAGGGCTTGAACTTACCCATCTGACGAAGAGCACTTGCGATTTCAATTTCCGATGGCATAGGAAGCTTACGCTCGATGAAAGAAATGAACTTCTTAAGCTCTGACGGCTTCGGCTGGAGGACATCAAAATCCTTTTTACCTGCATAAGAAGCAACCTCAAGATAGTCCTTTATGCTTGAATCGTGATGGTACTTTTCAATAACGGGGCCTGCAACACAGCTTCCGGTGCAGGAGGACATCTCGATAAAGCATTTGTGTATTTTGCCTTTTTCTATATCTCTTAAGACAGCCATACAGTTTTCTACACCGTCTATTGAAACATAAGTGTATTCACTGTTTTCGTTCATTGTTTTAAGAACGCCGCCGGTTGTGGGGAAAAATCTCGCTCTGCTGTATTCGTTGCAATCAAGCTCTGCCTCTATTTCAATTTTTTCTTCCTTCATCCATTGTGTAAGCTCTTCAAAAGTCAGAACTGCATCAACAATACCCTTATAGTGCTCTGCTTCATCTTTTTTTGCTACACAAGGTCCCACAAAAACGGTCTTTGCACCGGGCACTCTCTTTTTTATGTCAATACAGTGAGCCTGCATCGGTGACATAACATCGGCAAGATACTCAAGACAAGAGGGAAAATGCTTCTGAATAAGCAGATTTACCGAATGACAGCAGGAGGAAATAACTATATCTCTGTCCTCTTCGCTGAGTATTCTTTCATATTCATTCTTGACAATGGTTGCACCTATTGCCGTTTCCTCAACATCGTAAAAGCCCATTTTCTTAAGTGCTTTTCTCATTGCGTTTATGCCTGCGCCGTCATAGTTGGCAATAAAGGACGGTGCAAGAGAAACTATAACCGGGTCACCGCTCTGGATAAACACCTTTACCTTTTCGGTTTCGTCAACTATCTGCTTTGCATTCTGAGGACAGACAACGAAGCACTGTCCGCAAAGAATGCACTCATCGTCTATAATATGTGCCTGATTGCCCGAAAAGCGGATGGCTTTAACCGGGCAATGGCGAATACATTTATAGCAGTTTTTACAGTTTGATTTTTTTAAAGTAAGACAGTTGGACATTAATGTCAACCCCTTTCTTTATTTATAACATCTGATACATTTTCCTTGAAAAATTCCTTGAAATTTTCCTTGGTTATTCCCGTGTGAATATCATCGTCAACCTGTACCGTAACGCCGATACGGTTGCACTTGCCGATGCAAAAGCTACCGGCAAGTGTTATTTCGTCTTCAAGATGATAATCAGCTACGGCTTTCTGAAACAGCTCCACAATTTCGGGTGAGCCCTTTAAATGGCAGGAGCTGCCGACACACACCTGAATTATCATCGCTTTATACCTTCTTTAAAACTTCTTTTTCGAAGAATTCCTTAACTGTTTCGGGTGTTACTGAATGGAAGGCATCATCAACCGTAACACAAACACCCTGCTGACATTTACCCATACAGAAGGTGCCGCCAAGCTCAACCTTATCTCCGAGGTTGTTTTCTTTAATGAGATACTGAAGCTCCTCAACTACCTGACGCGAGCCCTTGATGTGACATGAAGAACCGATGCAAACTGTAATTTTCATTTTTATCTCTCCTTTAATTATTCGTAATCAACAACATTAACCCATGAAAGAAGGAATTCTCTTTCCTTTTCGTTACCCTTTACGGACTGAGAAGCGGCAACGATGGGCATCCACTTCTGAACATACTGTTTGGCTGTGTCACTTTTCTGACAGAAAAGATCAAGATATTTCTTTGCTCCGTCAATGTCACCGTGAAGCCAGAAAAGAAGATATGTTCTTGCAGCATCGGCAGAAGCATTGCCCTGAGTTGCATGCGCCCAGTCAAGAATATATGCCTTGCCCTCATCGGTAATAATAACATTTGAAGGGTTGAAGTCTCCGTGGCAGACCTTGTTGTGCTTTGGCATTGCCTCAAGTCTTGTATGAAGGTCATAACGGGCTGTTGCATCAAGGTCTGACTGACAGATTTTTCTGTTCATCTTATCCTTGAGCTTTCCTAAAAGAGGACTTACCTTTGAATGAACTTCAAGCTGAAGGTCTACAAGCATTTCAATATACTTATCTTTGTTTTCGCTGTCCTCATCCATAAGCTGCTGAAGTGTTTTACCCTTGATATAATCGGATACGATTGCCCATTTGCCGTCTACCATTGTAACCTCACGGACCTTGGGAATGTTAAGGCCGGTTTCTTCGATTCTTGCCTGATTGAGTGCTTCATTGAGTACATCTGCTTTTGAATAATCGTCATTGAACACCTTAACACAGACATCTCCGTCACGGTAAATTGTTTTGTTGTTTCTTACTGCAATCACTCTGTCAAGTTTCATTTGCTCCTCTCCTTTACGATAAGCCTTTTATTTTATTTCTTCTTGAAATGAATTACACAATTGGCTGTTAAGATATGCCAACGATAAAGCCAGGTTTTCCTGCCTTAAGCATATTTCATCAGGCACATTCAATTTGCAGGGAGCAAAATTCCATATGGCCTTTATGCCGGATTTTATCATTTCGTCGCAAACCTGCTGAGCAGAGCCCGAGCCTACTGTGATTATTCCTATTCTGACGCCGTTCTTTTCGCAAAACTCTTTAAATCCGTCCATAGAATACACCGGCAATTTATTTCTTCCGAAGTAAAGTGTCTGGTTATTACAGTCAAAGCCTGCAACAATTTTCACCCCGTACTCCTGAAATCCGTCGTATTCAAGAAGTGCTCTGCCGAGCTTTCCGGCTCCTACCAGTACGGCAGGTGTTGTTTTGTCACTGCCGAGACAGGCCGCTATGTCCTTAATAAGCTCCTTGACAACATAGCCTATCTTAGGTTTACCAGTACCGCTTACTGCGGCAAGATCCTTTCTCACAAGCACCTCTCCCAAAGAAAGAGCATTTGCAACGGCTGTTGCTGAAATATGTTCTGCAGTAATGCTTTTAAGATAATTAAGATATTCAGGAAGTCTCCCTAAAGTTGCTTTTGAAACTATCGGTTTTTCCATTATTACTACCCCCTTTATCTCAAGCCTCGCATATTCTATCAAAAGCTTCACTTTTTGGGAATTATAAGATTGTTATATCGGTAATATATTTATCGATATAACACTTATCGATAAAAAGAAAACTGCCCCGAAGGACAGTTTAAGAATTTGATTTATTCAGATGTTTTCGTTTTGATTCACAAAGCTCAGTAATGAACTGTTTATCCAATTTAGTAAGCTTATATCCGTTTTTGTATATCAATACGTCCTTATAAACCTTTTTGTTGTCAACACATTTTCTCTGAACAAGATTATACCTATCAAGCACCTTTTGTGGTGCAGGTGATACCCACATAAATGTATCGGGATTTTCAGAAAGAAGATCAAACTGGCTTGCTCTTTCAAATATAAATATACGACGTCCGATATTATCGGGCAGCTCCTCCTTAACAACCTTTGATAAAGGAAGCGACGGAACATAGGGGTCAGCGTGAGCAATTTCTATATAGTCTGTCAAATCATCAAATGTAATTTCATCAAGCTCGGCAAGAGGACAATCAGCGCTCATTATAAGACTATATGAAAACTCTGTAACCATTTCATAAGAAAGGCCCTTTTCTTCGAGCATTGTTTTGAAATACTTGTCATAATTTTCAGCATAACGGATTATACCCAATTTATAATCGTGGTTAAGAATATTGTTTATTGTTCTTTGTGAATTGGTTTCTTTATAAAATATTTCAGCAGGGTCAAAGGAAAGAGACTTTGAAAACTGAGCAAAGGCTTCAGATATGTAACAAGCCCTCGGTACAGAAATGGAAAACTTCTGTTTTTTAGCAGCACCGTTTTTGTAAATGTCCTCTACCTGCTCAATCTGCCTCAATATATTTTTGGCATAACCGATAAAGTTTTCACCTTCAGGAGTCAGAAACATACCTTTAGTGCTTCGGTCAAAAATTGTAATTCCCAAATCAGCTTCAAGCTCTTTTATGGAGCGACTTATATTAGGTTGAGCAATAAGAAGGGTTTCAGCGGCCTTGTTGAGTGAACCAACCTTTGCCACTTCCACTGCATACTTCATATGTAAAATATTCATTTATTGCCTCCTTATCTTTGACATATGAATAATTATACCATGTAATTCTATATTTATCAATCTAAAAATCCGCCAAATATTGATAACTCACATAATAAATGTATATAATAACAAAAAATACAAAGGTTTTTATTATGACCAAGATTACACAAATATCGGCACAGGAAAAGGAAACCGAATCCGCAGAGCTTGAAAAGGAACGCAGAATTCAGGAAGCTGTCATCGGCATTAAAAACAAATTCGGCAAAAACGCCATTCTCAAAGGCCTGAACCTTCAGGAAGGTGCAACCGCCAAGGACCGCAACGAGCAAATCGGAGGTCACAAGGCATAAGGTGACAGCCGTCGAACTTAAGAAAGGAGTGTGCAGTATGGATAACGATTGCAGCAGCAAATATAAGGATATATTTGACCTTCCCCATCATCAGTCTGCAACAAGGAACAGAATGTCACTTCACGACCGTGCTGCACAGTTCAGCCCTTTTGCTGCTCTGACGGGACACAACGCAGCAATTATCGAAACTGCGAGACTGACCGACAGACAGATTGAGCTTGACGAGGGCACGAAGTCGATTTTTAATGAAAAAATACAGATTATTTCCGACCACTTATCGGAAAATCCAACTGTTACGATAACTCATTTTGAGCCTGACAGTAAAAAAGACGGCGGTGCTTATCTAGACACCACCGGAACGGTTAAAAGGATTGATGAATTTAAAAGGAAGATTGTACTGACGGATGGGACCGTGATACTGATTGAGAGTATTTATGATATTGAGTGTGAGTTGTTTAAGGGGTTGGAATGAGAGAAGCTGCAGGTTTGAGCCTGCAGCTTTAGTGTTTTAAAATTAATTACTTTGAAGCCTCTTCAATAGCAACTGCACAGAGGGCAGTCATACCAACCATGGGATTGTTACCTAATTCGATGAGTGGTAATTTAGTGTATTTTATGCTGTTTTTACGCCTATTCCAGTACCCGACTGTACTCTATTGTATCCAAGTGTATCTACCTGTTGTAAAGTTTTGTAAAGTTCCGGGGTAAGGGTTGGGGATGTAAAGGTTTTTGGAAGTGCAGACTGTATCTATCCGCTGTCTTAGATATCCATTGCTGACTCGTCAAGCAAAAACTCTTCTATTCCTACATAAAGAATGCCGGTTTCATCGTGCCACGGAATGATATTATCTTTAACTACAACAATCTTTTTAAAGGAGTCTCCTACTCGGTTGAGCGACTTGATTTCTTGCTGACGTTTAGCTTCGTCTGCAACAGTCAGTGCTGATTGTATATAGTATTTTTTGCTTCCTTTATTTGCAACAAAGTCTATTTCAAGTTGAGCTCTCTTTCTTTTATTATTTTCATCCTTGTAGCAATGTTCAACAACTCCGACGTCCACATTGAATCCACGGTTGCAAAGTTCATTGTAAATAATATTTTCCATAATGTGATTTTCTTCTTGCTGACGGAAATTAAGTCTCGCATTTCTGAGACCAACATCACTGTAATAATACTTCAAAGGAGAACCTATATATTTTCTGCCTTTAACATCATAGCGGTCTGATTTGTAAAGAATAAACGCATCAATAAAGAAATCAAGATATCTGCTGACTGTATCCTCATCAATTTTAAGCTGCCTTTCGCTCTTGAAGGTCTTCGCTATTTTACTTGCATTGGTAAGCGAACCGACCGAAGAAGAAACTATATTCAATACATCATCAAGAACACTCTTGTCATGTAAAATTTTATTTCGTTCAATAATATCGCTGATATAAATCTTATCAAACAAAGACTTCAGATATTTTGATTTCTCTTCGTGGTCCTTCTTTTTCATAACTAACGGCAAACCGCCATAGGTATAATACTCTTTCCAGGCATCATGCTTATCACCGTCAAAAGCATTATAAAACTCAGCAAACGATAGAGGGTTTACTCTGATTTCATCTCCCCTGCCTCGAAATTCAGTAAGAATATCCGATGACAGCATTTTTGAATTACTTCCGGTTACATACACATCAATGTTATCGTGCTTTATCAAGCCAAGTACAACATCAACAAAACCGATTTTATCCTCGACTCCCTCAATATATGGATTCTGGATAGTAACAACCTTCTGTATTTCATCAAGGAAAACATAGTAGGTTTTGCTTTCATCTTTCACAAGACTTCGTATATACTTACCGAGCTCAAGCGGATTGCGATATCTGATGTTCTCATCATCATCAAGAGCAAGACAAATAATGCAATCATCATCAACTCCAATTGATTTAAGATAATTTTTATAAATATCAAAAAGCAGATAAGACTTACCGCATCTTCTTATACCGGTAATAACCTTAACCAGTCCATTTTCTTTTTTACTGATTAAGCTTTCAAGATACTTTTTACGCTCGATCACAATACCACCTCTTTCGGAAATTTTGTGTATTTACACACTTTGTCGGTATTATTATAGCATAAACCTTTTTATTGGTCAATATTCACTTTCGGTAATTTTGTGTATTTTCACATTTTATCGGAAATTCGCTCATGTGTAATTACTTAATCCATACTATTTGCTATATCGGTCAACCGTGATAATATCAACACTATATGCACTATTATTTTTACCTATTATAAATCTTTGATAAAAAAAACACCTGCTCGTTTACTGAACAAAAACTAAAGAATCACACAGCCGGGCATTTAGCCCGGCTGTTACACTTATTTAGCTTATGCAGCATCCGCTTCAGGTGCTGTTTCCTCAAGAACAGGATATTTATCATTGAGGTCCTCGCCTGTCATGTTTTCGTGAACATCACCGGTGAAGTCTTCAAATGCGTCTGCAATGTCAAACATAGCATTATACATTTCATTATCCTCAACAAATTCGATGAGGAATTTGAATACAAGCTTAAGAAGCTTTGCAATAAGATTAAAGCCCTGAACCTTCTGTTCACAGGTCATCCAGTCCCATGTAATGATATTACGGAGAGCTGCTTTGACAGGATCAATCTGAACATCAACATAACCTGCCCAGTAGTCAACGCCGTCGATTGTTACATAAAGGCTCTGCTGACCGCCGTAGTTTTCATCAACTTCAGGCTTTATGTACCAGGATACTTCAGATGTGATTTCTGAATTATCCCAGCCTTCATCACTGTCATAAAGGGCGGTTGTGCCATCGGTATAGTAAACAAGGAAGTTTACATAAAGTGCGGCTGAAGAGATTTCTGCTTCGTTGTAAACTGCTTCGTAATACTTCACCTTGTGAAGCTCGATTGAAGCGATGTTGCGGGTGTTTTCTTCAGTGGCAAAAGCTGCCACTGAGAAAACTGATAAGCACATTATAAGTGCGAGTGTGAGTGAAATAAGTTTTTTCATAAGTTCATTCTCCTTTATTTAATTACTTCGCTTTGAGATCCTACAATATCAACTTTATTGTTTTTCAAAAAAACACCTATTCCTCTTTCAACATCCCAATTCAAATCAAAAACTATACTCATAGTATAATCATCACTGTAATCATAAATCTCAATTGACAGTGGTTTTACATGATTTTTAAGTTCACAGATGTCATTCACAACAAAATTCAAATCAATATAATCATATTCATTTACATTGTCATAAATAAATTTATTATAGTAATCAAAAATTGAATTTTCAATATCTGCACAAACTGTATCTTTTTGATTTAAAAAGTTCTGATATGTTTTGATTTGTTTTTCTGTGATTTTTTTTGAATATTGATAATAATATACACATATTCTGTATTGTTTTCCAAACAAATCAATCGTATCTTGAAAAGAAAACTTATCTTTACAAAAGCATTTTAATGATAACAACATAGTAGATCAACGTCCATTTCTTGCGTTAATTTCATCTGCTACACTAAGAGCATCTTGAATCTTCAATTCTTGTTGAACCGGCTGAGAGTTTAAATGAGATGACTGCACAAGTTCAACACCATTAAGAGGCTTAAAACCTTCAGTAGGAGCATTACGCATTTCGCTAACTCCGCCAGCATGCCCAAAGAAACTATTGAACTTGGTTTCTATTAATTGCATTGTTTTCATATCATTAAGTTCATGCAAAGTCAATTTGTTTTCAATTATAAAAGATTGAACTTCTGCCTCAGAAACACCCCATTTTTTTGATAACTTTTGAATTGCTTGATCATAATTTCCATTTTTTCCCGTACGATCTGTAGACATATTGTTAATTCTAACTTCATCTATAGCTACAGGATCGAAATCGACCTCATAATTCTTATACTCTATACCATCAACCCCATATTTTTCAAGTTCTGCTTTCATCTTAGGATCTTTTGGCACATATTTGGAATTGCCTCTACCTCCTTTGCCTACCCATTCACCACGCTCAGAATCTTTTGGAACATGCTTTGCTCTTTGTTGTTCAGTTGTATTACGATATCCTTCATTGATAATTTTAGAACCTGTAATATTAATAACACCAGCAGCAGCATTACCATAATCACCTTCAGCTGCATACATAGCAGTATCAACTACTGAAACCCATGGTACAAACAGCGAAGTTTCCTGTAAAGCAATATGCACAATAGCTGACTGAGTTTGCTTATTTAATGCTTCTTTGCCTTCACATAACACAATATATCTATTGTACTCAGCCTCTGTTCTAAATGTATAAGTCTTATCTGTATACTTATCATAATAACTATAGGGTTTATAACTTTTACTCTTACCAGAAACCACTCCTTCAGCTTGACTTTCGCAAAATTCCTTTGCTGAATTTATTGTTTTAGCTTTCTGCTTATGAGTATATATAGTTCCAACTGCTTGTCCTACATTTAACGCAGTTAACGCAGCAACTGTTGCTACAGGTGCAAGTATCACACCAGCTGTTATAACTGCCCCGGCGGCAGCACCAGTAAGAAATGATTTTCCTACATCCTTTAGACTTCCACCATTAATTGCTGTTTTTGCTGCATTTGCTATACCTCCGACAAGAGCACCAATACCAACAGCAGCAAAAAAGCCAAAATGTCCACTCGGGTCCTTACCCATAATAGGATTATTATGAGTATAGGTATATCTGTTCTGGCTGAGAGGATTCTGAAGGTCGCCTGCATATGTATCAGCAGTAATAAATGAGCCTGTTTCTGCACGGTAATATCTTGCACGAAGATACTGAAGTCCTGTTGCGTTGTCAACATATTCAGCATTGTACTGATAGGGGTTTTCAACACTGTTTCCGCTGACAGTTACATTACCGTAAGCATCATAAGCATAGGTTGTAGCCTTCTTGCCCTTGGTGTTAGTGATATCAACTACAGAGCCCTTACCGTCATATTCGTAGTAGAACTGCTCTCCGTTGATCTTTGCACTTTCACGGAAGACACCGTATTCGTAAGCTGTTGTAAGCTTACCGTTAGCAGCATATTCCATAAGCACCTGAGTATATTCGGTGTTAACATTATTGATGTAACCTGTAAGGTCGTAGTCACCGAAGTTCTTGCTGCTTACTCCATTGGGAATGAGCATTGTATTCTTGATGAGTTCTTCATCAACATCAATGATACCTTCACTCTTTGAAAGGTTTTCACAGCTCTTGTCGTTACAGCATGCAACACTACATCCGTCATGGTCGGAAATAACAAAGAGTCTTTCTCCGTCACCGTCATAAAGAGCAGCCATAAGAAGTGAGCCGTTTTCCTTGATTGCTGTCAATCTGTTTTCGGTATCGTATGAATAGGACTTTGTTTCCTTTGCACCCTTTTCATCAACAAGATTACCGTTGACATCATAGGTGTAGGTTGTTGTGCCATCAGGGCCTACCTTTGATGTAAGCTGGCCTGCCTTGTTGTAGGTGTAGGTTGTGGTTTCGCCGTTTACAACTTCCTTTGTGCGGTTACCGCTTGCATCGTATTCATAAGTAGTCTTACCTGTGCCCTTTGAGCCAAATGTAAACAGTGAAGACTTGCTTTCGTTAACTTCTACAAGCTGATTTCTGCCGTCGTACTTGTAGGTCTTGGTTGCAGATTCCTTCTTAATCTGAGCAATAAGCCAAGTAAAGAAGTCATTTCCACCTGTTGAAGAGAAAGTCTTGACAGTTTCACTTGTGATATTGCCTGACTTATCGTAGCCATACTTATAGCTTGAGAATTCAACGGTCTTCTTGTAGAACCATGCAAACTTGACCATACCGTAATTGATAAGGCTCACTATCTGGTCATTTTCGTTGTATTCAATTAAGGTATAAGTATTGTTGGGACGGTGAACTTCCTTAACGTTGCCGTTGGCATCGTATTTGTATGCTGTATTCTCGCCGTCTCTGTTTGTAATTGCAACAAGCTGATTAAGGTTATCATACTTGTACTTGACAGCAGTTCCGTCGGGATATCCGAGCTTTGTAAGGTTACCGTAAACATCGTATTCGTAGGTAATCTTTGACTTACCGTCTGAAAGTGTGATTGCAGTTACTCTGCCGAGCTTGTCATACTGATAGTTGCTTGTACCTGCAACATCTTCCATTGAAACACGGTTGCCGTCTGCATCGTATCCGTAAAGGGCAACTGTTTCCTCGTCATACTTCTTTGAAACGAGCTGGTCAATCTTGTCATAGTCGTAATTTACGGTTGTGCCGTCTGCATTACGGACAGTTTCAAGCATACCGTTTTCGTTATAGATGTATGATGTAATGTTACCGAGGGCATTCATTGAGCTTGTAAGGTTACCGTTAAGGTCGTAGTCATAAACATAACCGCCCGCTGCAAGGAGATTGCCAACAGCATCATAAACATATGTTGACTGATACTTATTATCTTCGGTAACTGATGTAAGTCTGCCGAGTGCGTCGTAAGCATAGGCTTTCTTTCTGCCCTCAGCATCAACCTCTGAAGTAAGGTTGTTTACATTGTCAAATGTGTAAGCAGTCTTGTTACCTCTGCGGTCAACAACTGATGTAAGGTTGCTGTTCTTGTCATAACCGTATCTTGTAACCTGTCCCTTGAAGTCAGATTCTGAAACAAGTCTGTCAAGAGCGTCGTATGCCATAGTCTTTGTAAAGCCTGCAGCGTTTGTAACGGATGTTACATTACCAACCTTGTCGTAGCCGTATTTTGTAACTCTGCCACCTGTTTCAACAACAGATGTAAGGTTACCTACAGGGTCATAGGTGTACTGCTCTGTCTTACCTACGGGATTGAGAAGCTCTGTGATTCTGTCAAGAGCATCGTATTTGTATTCAGTTACATAGCCCTTTGCAGTTGTGAGAGTCTTGAGGTTACCTGCTTCATCATAAGCAAACTTTGTAACATTGCCTGCTGCATCAGTTGTGCTTGTGATTCTGTGCATTACATCATAGGTGTATGATGTCTTTCTGCCCGACTGGTCAATTTCTGAAACAAGGTCGCCCTTTGAGTCATATGCATAAGCTACTGAAAGACCTTCAGGAAGAGTTTCAGCAGTGATTCTTCCAAGAGCATCGTATGCATATGTGTATGTTGCTGTGTTTGCAAGAGTCTTTGAAACAAGTCTGCTTTCCTTATCGTAAACATAGTTTGTTACTGCACCAAGAGCATCTGTTTCAGAAAGAATGTTACCGTTAGCATCGTTCTTGTAAGTTGTCTTTGCACCGTTTGCTTCAAGAATGCTTTCTGTGTAGCCGAGAGCATTATAAGTGTACTCTGTTGCATTGCCGTTAGCATCTGTGAACTTAACAAGATTATCGTTATTATCGTACTTATACTTGTTTGTTGAGCCATCCGCATAAGCTACTGAAATAAGACGGTAAATCTTATCATATGAATAGCTTGTGGTATGTCCGTTTGCATCGGTTGATGAAGTAAGATTACCACCGATGTCATACTTATTTGTAATTGTTGTCTTGTCAGGATTGGTCTGCTTTGTAACAAAGTCAAACTCATTGTATTCATACTTGGTTACCTGGCCGAGAGGGTCAACAACCTGAGTTGTTCTGCCGGCCTTGTCGTATGAATACTTGTATGTTCTGTTCTGTGCATCCTTCTGAGATGTGAGGTTACCGATAATATCATAATTATAGGTAGTAACCTTACCTTCAGCATCTGTTGTTGAAGTGACGTTGTTAAGCTTGTCATAAGTATAGGAAGTTGTTGTTCCGTCGTATGACTTAACAGATGTAAGGTTGCCGTTAAGGTCATAAGTATAGGTCATAACCTGTCCGAGAGAATCGGTGCTCTTTACAAGGTTACCTACTGAATCATATTCATATGTATTCTTAACGCCATTGTTGTTTGCATCCTCGGAGAGGTTGCCGAGTGCATCATACTTGAAGGTTGTTTCAAGACCGAGTGCATCCTTTGTTGCAACAGTACGACCGAGAGCATCATATGTGATAGTTGCTTCATAGCCTGCAGCATCCTTAGCCTTGATAACATTGCCGTTCATGTCATATGTAAAGGTGAACACGCCGCCCATAGCGTCTGTCTGCTTTGTCACAAGACCTGTACGACTGTATTCATAAGCAGTCTTTGCACCGAGAGCACTTGTTGTTGAAAGCATATTACCTACGCTGTCAAACTCAACTATTGTTGAGTTTCCGAGGGTATCGGTTACCTTACACTGTCTGTCAAGAGCATCGTAAACATAAGTAGTTGTACCGCCATTTGATGTCTTTTCAGTAAGAAGGTTGCCGTTAAGGTCATATGTGTATTCTGTCTTGCGTCCGATAGCATCGGTAATTGATGTCTGTCTTCCAAGAGCATCATAGGTATAAGTTGTAACTGCACCTGAGCTATCCTTTTCAGTAAGCTTTCTGCCCATTGCATCGTAGGTATAAGCAAGAACTGCACCGTTCGAATATGTTACAGATGTAAGGTTGTACACCTTATCATAAGTGTAAACAGTGTTTTCGCCTGCATTACTTGTCGTGGTAAGAAGGTTACCGACTGCGTCATAGGTATAAGCTACAACAAGACCGCTACTGTACTTGATTTCTGTTACATTGCCCTTTGAATCGTAAGCATAGCTTGTAACATTACCCTTTGCATCTGTCTTTTTAATGAGATTGCCTACAACATCGTATTCATAGGTTGTTACATTGCCGAGAGCATCAGTTTCAGTTGCAATCTTATTGAATCTGAGGTCATAAGTATACTTAGTAATGTTGCCTTCAGCATCAGCTGTTTCGATTACATTACCTGCATTGTCATATTTAAAGGTCTTCTTGTTACCTTCTTCGTCAGTAACTGTTACTACCTGTGAGAAACAGTCATATTCACTGTATGTAACGTTTTCTGCACTGTACGCAGTTGAAAGAGTATTGTAAAGACCGTCGTATGTATAAACAACTTCATTGCTTAGAGGATCAATAAGCTTTGTGATGTTGCCCATACCGTCATACTCATAGGTATATACATAACCATTAGCATTCTTGAGAGTTGTCATACAACCTGCTTTGTCGTATGTATAGCTTACAGTTGCACCGTCTGCAGTCTGATAACCTGTATTTCTGCCTGCAGCATCGTAGAACTGTCTTGTTGTATTGCCGAGAGCATCAATTGTAGTAACAACATCGCCTCTTGCATTATAGTAATACTTTGTTGTGTTACCGTTTGCATCCTTGATTTCTGATACCCAGATACCGTCGTACTTATATGTTGAAACATTACCGAGCTCATCTGTGAACTTTGTTACTCTGCAGTTTGAATCATATTCATATGCTTTTACAGAGCCGTCTTTGTTTGTCTGAGTTAAAAGGTTGCCCTTTGAATCATAAGTATAAGAAATTGATTTGCCGTCAAAATCTGTTGTTTTGATAACATTATTGTCAGCATCATACTGCATTTTCTGAGTTGCACCGTCAAAACGCTTAACCTCTGTTACAAAACCGTCTGCATTGTATTTGTATTCAGTTGCCTTGCCGCTTCTGTCAACTGTCTTTGAGAGGTTATTTGCAGCATCATAATACTTATACTCCGCACTGCCATCAGCATAAACAATTGATGTTGTTCTGTAGTTATCATCATAGTTGTATGTTGTAGCGTTACCGTTGGCATCGGTGGTCTTTGTGTAGTTCTTGCCATACTCAAAGAGAGTTGTACCACCTTCGGAGTCTACCTGCTTTGTAACTCTACCGTCTGCATCATAGGTGTTTGTAACGATAACATTGCCTTCTGCATCAGCCCATGAAGTCATAAGGTGATCAGCATTGTAGTTATATGTAGTTACATAACCAAGCTCGTTTGTATATGAAACAAGGTCGCCTGCAGAATTATATGCATATTTGATTGTCTGTCCACCAGGAACAGAAATAGCTTTAATAAGACCTGAAGGGTCAGATGTGATGCCATAGACATTGCCCGAAGGTGAAGTAATTGACTTAAGGTTTGAATTATCATCATAAGCAAGTGATGTCTTGAAGCCTCTGTCATCAATGATGTACTGAAGCAGACCTCTTGATGAGAATCTCCTTACTTCGTCTTCGCTATTTCTGATTTCATACTCATAAACATAATACTCTTCAAGTTCTTCACCGCCGAAATCACCGAGTTTAGTCTCAACAACAATAGGAGTGATGTCAAGATAGTAACCGGGATCACATGAATATGAACCGTCTGCATTCTTTGTGAAGTAGACACTGCTGCCATCACCACGACGGTAAACTATTGTTCCGTCTGCAAGCTTTGAAAGCTGTTCAGAATAATCGAACTGCCAGCCTCTGCCGAATACGCTGTTGACATCGGCCCCCTTCGAGTTATATGTGCGTCCGATTGCAAACTCGCCACCGATATCATCAATAGAAATATCAGTCTGATTCATATAGAAGTTACCGGTGTTAAGGTTAACGGGCTCAAAGCCGAATTCACAGTGTTTTGCCCTACCCATAAGCAATGAGTCTATCTTTGCTTTTTCATCATCAGTAAGCTCACCTGGATTGTAAGGAATGTTTGCATTTCTGGTGGGATTGATGACAATGATTGTATTGTTTTCAACTAGAAGCATATCCTGGACATGGTTATCCTTTGCGAGCTGATCAACAGAAACGCCATAATAGTTTGCTATTGATGAAAGTGTATCAAATCTTGTTATCTTATATACAAGGAAATCAACGCTCTTTGCAACATTACCGGTTGTACCATCAAGAGTAGCTTTTGCTGCCCAGTTATATACTTTATTGAATTCAAAATTTGTAAACGGTACAGCTGTCTGCCAGTTAGAAAGAATGTCTTTGTATTTTGTAGCTCTTCCTTGTGAAGCAAATGCATCATTCCAAGCTGTGCTGTCCGGATATTTATAAGAAATATCCGCATAAGCATAACCGGTCTGATTTTCAATGGTTGTATCACTGAACGTATAGTCAACCTTAGAATAAGGTTTTGCAACACCATCAGCAAACACACCGAGAATTGCAAGCTTACCATCACGGTTTGAAGTACCGATAGTTCTTAAATTGATTGTTGTATTATTTAAGGGATAGTTTAAATCAACGGGGTTAGGAACTTCCCAAGTTATAGAAATATAAGGCTTATTCTTATAATAATTCTGAGGTCCGGGGGTATTTGATGTTGTTGTATTTGTTACAAAAGCTCCGCCCTTTTCGCTTTCACTATTATTTGGAGTAGCTAAAATGAGGCCATAACGCTCACCTGATTCTACATTTACCCAATGATTGACAGCTTCCCTGATATCGAAGTTTTTCCACCCGACACTCGAAGAAACCTCGGAAAGATAACTTCTATTAAGTTTGCAGGCTCTTTCGTAACCCTTCGACACATTAGGAGTTGAAAAATCCGAAAGACTCCACGGATCAGTAATATAATAGCAATTAAAATTAGTAGAAGAAGAAATTGATGTATACTGAAAAATATTAAACTCAGCGGAAATAATTTTTGTTCCTTGAGGTATTTGATCAAATGCACTCGGATCAATATATACAAGAGTATTTGAACGCCTCAATTCAAAGCCGTAATTTTCATTTGCAATAAAGCCAACATAGGCTCTAGCATAAGGCGGATCAGCCACATAAACTCTATTTCCATCCTCAACGCAAGAACGAATCTGTATTGTTCCCGAATCGATTGTTACATTAGGATCAATATACACAGGAAAAGCTCTTTCCGGTGCAGCAAGCCAATTGCTATCAGCAGTTACGGTAATAACACCATTTTCATATACTAAAGTAACATTCTCACTGATAGCACCTGCGGCATCAGTCATCACCGGAGCAGAAATAGTAAATGCAACTTCATCATCGTCATAAACATAAATTACATTCTCGATTATTTCAACTTTATTTCCGTTAGCTTTAAGTTCATATGAAAATGTATTTCTGTCAACCGCTTTAGTAAGAATAATGTCTTCTTTTACACCAAGCTCATGAACAGCATACTGAACATCAATACCGTCAAACACATCATTATACCTTACAGCATTATCAACAATAACATACTTTGAGTAATCACCTTCGACAGGGATAAGGCTGATTTCTATACCATCCTTTTCGAAGGTCATACCTTTTTTAAGCATATCAGTTGAAAACGATACATCAATATCACTAGATACGTTTGTAAACTCATCAGTACCTACAAGATTTTTTTCATAGGTAAGTGAGTTATCATATTCTGTTGCCTTACCTTTTTCGTCATAGTAAAAATTAGGCACAGCTGTATAAACTGATGTAAATGTATTCTCATCCACCTTATACACCTTAGAATATTCGTTCACTTCAACAGGATCACCGTATACAATCTCCTCATACGGTTCCACCTCATTTTGAACATCGGGAAGTCTGAGTTCTTCATCTGTGTTTCCTACAGTATAATCTTGCTCAACAATTTCAACTTCTTGCTCAATTTCCTCAAGTTCTGCTGCAAGAGCAACAAAGCCATTAAGAGGAACAGAAGTAATAAGCATTGTAAGACAAAGAATTACACCAAGGATTTTTGTAATTTTTTTGTTCATAATAAATGCCCTCCGTTTAAAATTTTCGTAACAATTATATACCTTTTAGAATTATAATTCAATAATTATCAAGCTTTATAGACTTGTTATTATTCACAAACTTTCAATACTACATTTGTGTATTATTTTTTTTGGAATAATGCACAAAATCCTAGCAATCAAATATTACTTAAATAGATTATACATAACACATAAAAAACCACCTGCTCGTTCACCCAACAGATGATAAAAGAACTCACCCATCGGTCAAAAAAACAAACCGATGGGTGATATACAATAAGTCATTTCCTGATATTTGTAAAGCCTGAAAATTTCTTTTGTTTACTGACTTTTAAAGGTCAAGTTTGTCGT
Organism: Acutalibacteraceae bacterium; assembly: GCA_045532935.1. Classification (GTDB taxonomy): domain Bacteria; phylum Bacillota; class Clostridia; order Oscillospirales; family Acutalibacteraceae; genus UBA6857. The sequence goes on along the minus strand of JAZSGW010000021.1, from coordinate 2,687 downwards.
AAGAACCCTTGTAAATACTGGTGTTGTTACCTAATTTAATGGGTAATAATTAGGTGTGTTTCATGCCGTTTTTATGCCTGTTTCAGTACAAAGGCGTACTCAATTGTATTCAGGTGTATCTACCTGTTGTAAAGTTTTGTAAAGTTTCGGGGTGAAACACAAACTTTCTCTACAATCACTCTTCAGCTGACAGCAACGCACTCTCATTACGAACCCTATAAATAACAGCTTCAAAGGGACGAAAAACACCATTGGTTTCCTCATCGTAATTACCGGTTATTTTTTCGTAATTTGTCGGTACATCAATCACACTTGATTTATCATAATTGCAGATAATTGCGATTTTCTCATCACCGTATGTACGAGTATAAATAAAGCAATCTTTACGATCTTTCGTCATATCATCAAAAACACCATATATCAACGCTTTGGAAGATTTGCGTAAAGCAATAAGTTTTTTATAGTATTCAAATATTGATTTATCGTTTTTTCTGTCACGCTCCAGATTAATTTCATCCACACGAGAGTGAACAGGCAACCACGGCTTTGCTCCGTTATTAAAGCCGCCATTTATTTCACCATTCCAAGCCATCGGATGACGGCCGTTATCTCTGCTGTCTTTATTGATGAGTTCTATCAGTTCTTCTTCGCTTATCTCATTCTTCATTTCGTTATAGAAGCCAATTGTTTCTGCATCATCAAAATAATCTATAGAATCATAATAAGCATCAGGCGTACCGAACTCCTGACCCTGTAAAATGAAGGGCGTACCCTTCAGAGTGTAAAGCATCGTGGCAAAGAATGTTGCACTCTCAAATCGCAATTTCTTATCATCTGCAAATTTAGAAACACAACGGCATTGGTCGTGATTTTCAAAGAATGGAGCAAATATCAGGTCATTCTTTTCGTACATTATCTGATTTTCTGAAAAATAGCGGTGTATGATATCATAATCCCACTTCTCAGGCAAATAAAATCTTCTGTTGCTACCGACAATATTGCCGGATACAAATGCGGTAGTCAGCTCACCTCTTTCAGCGGCGGTCAGATCTTTTATCGAGTCTTCTTTTGCACCCCAGCATTCTCCGATTGTATATAAATGCTTTGTCTTTTCACGACCGAATATATCATTAATAAATTCGTGTAATCTCGGTCCGTTTCCATTCATACCCGCATCGAAATCCTTTGAAATCATATCAAGCACATCACAGCGGAAACCATCCACACCAATATCAACCCAAAAATCAACAACTTTTTTTGCTTCTTCTCTGACCTTTGGATTTTCCCAATTCAGATCAGCTTGTTCAACTGCAAAGGAATGCAGATAGTATTGCTTTACGGATTCCTCCCACTGCCACACGGAACCGCCGAAACACGCTTCCCAATCATTAGGCTTTTCATCGAACCAATAAAAATAGTCATGATACGGATTATCTCTCGACTTTTTAGCCTCTTTAAACCACATATGTTCCGTTGAACAATGGTTTACAACGAGATCTACAATTACCTTTATTCCATAAGAATGGAAACAATCGAGCATTCTTTTGAAATCATCAAGTGTGCCGAACTCTTCACCTACATCAGTATAATCGGAAATATCATATCCACTGTCTACTCCTGGACTCTTGTAACAAGGCGAAAGCCATACACCATTTACGCCCAGTTCGGCAAGATATGGGATTTTCTGAATAATTCCATTGAAATCACCGATACCGTCGTTATTCGCATCCATAAAAGACTTGGGATATATCTGATAAAAAATCAGTTCCAGAAACTTCTCATATTTCTCGTTCATCTTATACCTCCCCAATAATGCAAGTAAGATTATTTTATACACGGTGTCTTGAGAATACCTGTTGTCCTGAGGACATATTCATAACTCCAGTTTATACCCTCGGTTCTCCATACACCCGGGCCATGCCATTTTTCATTCAGATTCACAAGATGAAGCGGTCCGAATGAGTTATAACGGTGAGTATAAAGCTTAAGACCGACTTCATGTTCACCGCTGAGAACATCCTTTATTTCAAGAGTGTAGGGAGGATAAATAATATTACCCTTGATTTCACCGTCAACATTTACCTCAATAAGTGCACCCATATAGTCACTTGCGGTAACTGTCAACTTATCGTTTTCAGATTTTGCTTTCATCTTATATGTAACAGCTCCTGAGTAGAAAGGAAGTCCCTGATTTAAGAGCGAGCCGAAAGCGAGCTTTTCGGGAAGTGCGGTTATAACAGCATTAGAACCAATTACCCTGACACCGAAATCGCCGAGAACAAACACATTTTCAATGTTTGCAGTTTCACCGAAGGGAAGAGTTATCTCAAGTACATTTTTGCCCTTTACAATGTTACCAAGCTTCATTCTGCCGATTGAAATATCTACATAGAAGCCTTCTTCTCTTTCGGTGATCTGTCTGCCGTTGAAAACTATTTCAGCAATGTCTGCATCTTCAAGAGCGAGAACTGCACCCTCATAATCAATTTCACTTGTGAATGTAAACTTAAGTGTTGCTTTGTGGTCTTTCGGGAGCTTTCCGAGTGCCCACGGCTGAACAACACGTCCGCCTCTTTTTATTATGCCAAGACGTTCTCTTATGAGGTTATCAAGACGAAGCACTTCTTCTTTTGGAAAATAGTCCTTATCATCGTCAATTTTCCATTGTGCCATATCAAGAACAAGCA